>CALXSL010000027.1 GCA_944391135.1 uncultured Opitutales bacterium | reverse complement strand
AAAACATCTACTCTACATTCCCTAAGCCGCTTGTCTAACTCCTTTAGCTTTTATGCACTGGAGATTTTAATTCGCGCCCACTATTTATCTGATCGTAGCAGATGCTGGGAAGAAAATGTTGTTTTTTAATAGCACGATTTAGAATTACCTAATAGTTGCCTCGAAATCCTCTTTTGACGCGAGTCTTGACTATGTCGGCAAAATATTTAGGCTAGATAGAATATGACAAAACCCCCGTTTACAGTTTCGAGCAAGGCGATTTCGATGATTGCGGAAATTTCCGCGCTTGTCGAACGGTTTGCCATTCGCTTTGAACGCGATGCTCTGAAGCTTAGGCGGGCGAACAAAATCAAGACCATTTATTCGTCGCTCGCGATTGAGGGCAATACCCTTTCGGAAACGCAGGTTGGTGATATTTTAAACGGCAAAAATGTAGTTGCGCCGATTCGCGAACTTCAAGAGGTGAAAAACGCGATTGCCGTATACGACAATTTTGCCTCGTTCAATCCGTTTTCGCTCGAAGACCTTTTGAGGGCACACGCGCAGATGATGTCGGCACTCGTCGAAACTGCGGGACAATTTCGGAGAAGCGGAGTCGGCGTTTTTGACGGAGATCGCGCGGTTCACATTGCCCCACCATTCGAACGCGTACCAGAGCTGATGGCAAACCTCTTCGACTGGCTCAAAAACACCGACGACCACCTGTTGATTCGCAGTTGCGTCTTCCACTACGAGTTTGAATTTATCCACCCGTTCGCCGATGGAAACGGCAGAATGGGCCGCTTGTGGCAATCGCTGATTTTGTCGAAACTCAATCCCGTCTTTCAATATCTACCCGTCGAAACGCTCGTCCACGACAACCAGCTGAAATACTACGAAGCCATCAACGCGAGCACGGCAAACAACGATTCTGGCGCGTTTATTGATTTTATGCTCGGCGAATTGCTCAATGCGCTGAAAATCCACCAAGGTGAGCCGATTGGCAGAGTAAATGGCGGTGTAAGTGGCAGAGTAAATGAAGTGTTCGGCTACGTAAAAGCGCACGAAGGTTGCAATGCTGGCGAGCTATCCGCCGCGCTTTCGATTCCAAAGAGGACTCTTGCCCGCGACTTGAAAAAGCTTGCCGACCAAGTAGAATTCCGCGGTGCACCCAAGACTGGCGGGTATTATTTAAAGTAATTGCGAGACGCACATTATACATATTCCGTATAACAGGAAGTCTGAGAGGTGATTTTATACGTTATTTGTATATTATTCTTGATTTTCGCAAAATATATACGATTATTGTATAAAATGAGCGAGCAACTGAAAGATTTTGTAAAAGCGCGGCGCAAAGAATTGAAGATGACCCAGCAGTCTCTTGCCGACAAAAGCGGCGTGGGCATTCATTTCATTCGCGACATTGAGCAGGGCAAACAAGACCTTCGGATAAAGAAGGTCAATCAGGTTCTGTTTATGTTTGGCGCGAAGCTTGCGCCCGTTCCGCTCGACAAGGAGGATAGGCAATGAGAAGCGCAAAAGTTTTCTTCAAAGACGCCTTCGCGGGAACGCTGCGAGAAACGGAATCTGGCTACGAGTTCGCCTACGACGAAACATACCTCCGCGCCGATACCGCTGAGCCCGTCAGCCTTACCTTGCCACTCCGCGCCGAACCGTATGCGCAAAGAACGCTCTTTTCATTTTTCGACGGGCTTATTCCAGAAGGCTGGCTGCTCGATTTTGCCACGCAAACTTGGAAGCTCGACCCGCGCGACAGAATGGGGCTATTGCTCGCCTGTTGTAAAGACTGCATCGGCGCGGTCAGCATCATCGGGAAGGAGGACGGCAAATGAAAAGATGTTTGTATTGCTACAAGCCTCTCAAAGACGGCGAGGTAGACTTTCATGCAGTCTGCGCCAAAAAATTTTTCGGCACATCGGTTGTTCCGCAACTACCCTACTCGCAGGCGGACTTGAAGGAGCTTGCCAAACAGGTTGTGCGTTCGCAAACGACAATCGCGGGGGTTCAGCCGAAGCTTTCTATGTATCTCGACAAAGCCGTTCGCGCCAACCCGAAACTCACGATTGTCGGCGTATTCGGCAACTACATTTTGAAGCCGCAGGCGGCGCGCTTTTGCAATCTTCCCGAAAACGAAGATTTGAGCATGCACTTGGCGGAAATCGCGGGGCTTGCAACGGTGCCGCACTCGCTGATGCGCTTTGCCGACGGCGGGCTTTGCTACATAACAAAGCGAATCGACCGCGGCGCGAACGGCGAAAAATTCCCCATGGAGGACATGGCGCAGCTTACTTTGCGGCTGAGCGAAGACAAATACAAATCGTCCTACGAACGCATTGCAAAAACAGTCCGCGAATATTCCGACAACGTCGGGTTTGACCTCTCGAATCTCGCCGAACAAGTTTTATTTTCGTGGATAATAGGCAATTCCGACATGCATTTGAAAAACTTTTCACTCATAAAAAGCGACGGCAAATGGGGTCTTTCGCCCGCCTACGATATGCTAAACGTAAAGCTTGCTTTGCCGAACGATGCAGAGGAATTGGCACTAACACTCAACGGCAAAGGCGGAGCATACCAATATACGAAAGTAGATTTTGTCAAGGCATTCAGAACATTCGGGTTGACGGACTCGGCAATAGACAACCTATTCGCGCGAATGATTAAAGCAGAATCCAAACTTTACGATTTTATTACCACGAGCTTTTTGCCTGTCGAAATGCAAAATGTTTTTTGTGGGTTGATAGCGGAAAGAATCGGCAGATTGCGGTAGGAATCAAATGATTTCAGTAGATGTTCAACATTACAAACAGGCAAAAATTACGAGCCAATAATTGCCAATTTCGGACATCCCCAAAAGTGTCAAATTGCAACCAAGCGGCATGACGATTTCATAACTTATTGAGCTCAAAGAAACATTTCTTGCATGACACGCAAGGGGTCGCAGATTCGAGTTCTGCTACTCCCACCATTTAAAAAGAAGGGCTTACGATTTTTTTGTAAGCCCTTCTTTTTTGCTTCAATACTGTTTTAAGAAAGAATATGTTTTATGCTTTAAAACAGCCTCGTTTTCCACGCTGCAGGCCCGACGCCATACGAGGTTTAATATAAGGCAGATTTGCAATATGATTAGAAAAATAAAAAAAGCGGATTATTTGCGTTTGATTGAAATCTGGGAAAGCGCAGTGCTGCATACGCATGGTTTTTTATGCAAAGACGACTTTCTGTATTACAAAAGGCGGCTTCCGGTTTATTTTCAGCATGTCGCCCTGTTCGGCTTTGAACAGGATGGCATATTGGCCGGATTCATCGGGGTTGCGGAGGAAAGCATTGAAATGCTGTTTGTGCATAATGAGTGTCGCGGCATTGGAATCGGAAAGAAGCTGATTTCATATGCCATAGACAACCTGCATGCGTCGAAAGTCGATGTTAACGAGCAAAACGCCAATGCGGTGGGCTTTTATAAGCATATGGGCTTTTCCGTTGAATCTCGCTCTGAATTGGACGGAGACGGCAAGGCGTATCCGATTTTGCACATGCGCCTGTAGACCGCCGCAAGATCGGACGCCTGAAAAATTTTGCGCTTGCCGCCAATAAGCTTTGCCTGGCCGGATGAAATAAACTCTTTAAAGTTCTCTCAATGCACGGAAGAAACTTGAGCAGAGTTGCAGGTGAAAAATCTTTACAAGGCGGCACCGGCAAACAGAATGAATTCCATGGGAAGGATAATGTTTGCATTATGCAACGTTTTTGCGCTGTTTGTCTGTTTTAACGCGCACGCGTTCGAGGTTATCAAGGAGAACGCGGGATGGTGCTGGTACCAAGGCGAGCGCGCAATAGCCGCCGGAGACTCGATCATATTCGCGTCGGTGAAAAGCCCCGAGGGCGACATCGACATCACGTCGTGGAATTTGAAAACGGGCGAAACCAAAACCAAGACGCTCGACCCGCATTTTAATTCGGACGACCACGCAACCCCCGGGCTTCTTCAGCTTCCTGACGGACGTGTCCTCGCCGCATGGAACAGCCATTATAACGCGTTCGACCCCGCCAAAAACCTTCACATGTTTTACACCAAGACTTTGAACGGGACGGACATTTCCGAATGGGAGCACGTGAAGTCCCTCAAAAACGGAGGCTGCTACAACAACCTCATAATGCTTCCCGATGAAAACAACAGGATTTACAATTTCACGCGCGCGGCGGGCTTCAACCCCAACTGGCATTATTCCGACGACATGGGCGAAACCTTCCCCTACGGCGGCCGCCTCATAAAATGGAAGTTCGACCCTAAGGACCCTAAAAAGACGAAGCTCGACGGAAACCGCCCCTACCCCAAATACGCGTCGAACGGCCGCGACAAAATACATATAGCCACTACCGAAGACCACCCGAGGGCTTATGACAACAGCATCTACCACGCGTATATAAAAGGCGGAAACATTTACCGCACCGACGGAACGCTCGTCGGCCCGCTTTCAAAAGACGGCGAAAACGGCCCTTCCCCGCTAGACCTTACGACTGTTTTTGAAGGCGACGCCGACCATGTCGCGTGGACTATGGATGTGCGCGAAGACAAAAACGGCAGACTCGCAATCCTGTTTTCGGTGCAGGAAAACTACGGATATCTGCGCGAAACGATGTCGCACCAGGCCTTCGACCTTCGCTACTATTACGCAGTATGGGACGGCGGGAAATGGAATGTTCACAATATAGCCAACGCGGGCACCGCCCTTTACGAAATCGAGTGCGACTACACCGGCCTCGGCTCGCTCGACCCGAACGACGTCAACAGGGTTTATATTTCGACAAACAGCGACCCGCAAACCGGGCGCCCCCTCGTGAGCGCCGCGGACGGCAAGCGCCGCTACGAGATATTCAGGGGCGTTACGGAAGACGGCGGAAGCACATGGGCGTGGACGCCGATCACGGAAAATTCAAACTGCGACAACCTGCGCCCGATAGTGCCAGTAGGCGACGCCGACAAGCGCGCCGTAATATGGCTGAGGGGAAAGTTTATTGACTACTGCCGGTACGACCTCGACGCCGTGGGATTTATAGACGAAAAATAAAAGGGAAAACCGTATGAAAAAATATGCTATGACCGCACTTTCCGCATCCGCGCTTTCAATGCTCGCGGGCTGCGTCCAAACCGAATGCTCCGAAAACAACGCGAAAGCCGACGAAGCCGTCGCCATCATGGAAAAGGCCGCGAACTGGCACATGGCAAACGGATTCGGCAGACAGATAGGCGCGCTCGAATGGGATATCGCCCCCTATTACGACGGACTCATAGAGCTTTCGCGCATATCGGGCGACCCCCAATATTGGGCGGAAGTTTTGAAATACGGCGAATCCGTCAAATGGGCGCCGGGCGTAAGGCTCCACCATGCCGACGACCACGCTGTGGGCTACGCGTGGCTTGAAACCTATATGGCAGACCCGTCCATAGAAACGCGTTTTGCGCCTTTCAAGACGCGTTTCGACGAGGTGCTCGCAAACGCCGCCGCGTTCGACAAGAACAGGGATTACGGCCACCACCATAGGCCAAAAAACGCGTGGGACTGGTGCGACGCCCTTTTCATGGCGCCCCCCGTATTCGCGCAGATGTATAAAATCACCGGCGACGAAAAATACATCCAGTATATGAACACCGAATACAAATGGACTTTCGACTATCTGTACGACAAGGGCAACAATCTGTTTTACCGCGACGGAAGGTTTATAGACGGCAGAACCGAAAGGGGCAAAAAGATTTTCTGGAGCCGCGGAAACGGCTGGGTGTTTGCGGGGCTTCCCCTCATTCTGCGCAACCTGCCCAAAGACAACCCGCAGTACGGTTTTTACGCGGGGCTGTTTAAAGACATGGCCGCATCCATTGCGGCAGCACAGGGCGCGGACGGCCTGTGGCGCGTAAACCTCGCCGACGCCGAACAGTTTCCGGCGGGAGAAACTAGCGGCAGCGCGTTCTTCGTTTTCGGCTTTGCGTGGGGTGTAAACCACGGCCTGCTTGACGCCGAAACTTACAAGCCCGTGGCCATGAAAGGCTGGGAGGGGCTCAAGATCGTAGTGGATGAAAACGGAAAAGTCGGCTTCGCGCAGAGGGTCAGCGACCAGCCGGGCGCGTTTGACAAGGATTCCGTCGCGCCCTACGCTACGGGAGGCTTCCTGATGGCAGGAAGCGAAATCGCCAGAATGCTCGGCCGCCAAGACCCCGTTTCGGACGCGGAACTTCTGAAAAAAGCCGAAAAAATTTGTTCGGAAAAGAAATAAAAACACCGCACAAAAAAGCCCCCGAAACTGGGGGGCTTTTTTTGTGTAAATGCGAAGTCAATTCGCTATTTTCTTCTCGAACATAGCGCGAATGCGAGACCTAACAGGCCAAGCAATGCCGCCACAGTTGCAGGTTCAGGAACGGCTATATATTCTACGGAGAAATCTCCTATCTCGTATATTTCAAACTTGCCGGTCTTGCGCGACTGCACGAGAAACCCCAAGCCCGCCTCGGTAACTGTCGAGAGCTGGTCGGCGTCGAGGTCGAAGCTGACGGTCACAACGCCGTCCTCACCGGCGTTGAACGTAAACCAGTCGGCGGCGGCGTCGGAAAGGAAATAGGTTCCTGAATCCGTCGAGACGTTCGCGCCGTATATTTCGTTCGTTGCGAGGTTCACAAGACCGAAACTGAACTGCGCTTCGGGAACATAGGCGTCCAAAGCCATGCCGCGCAACTCCGGGTTGATTTCAACCACCGTCCATCCCGAGCCGTTGATGGTAATGGTAAGGCTGGTATCGTCGCTGTTTCCCACATATCCGAGGTTGAAGGAAATCTTCGCCTTTGAGGCCGCCAGCACTTCGTCGCTCAAAATGAGCTTCGTGTAAGCGTTCGAATACACGGAGTTTCCGGTTTCATCTCCCGCATACATGAGAATACCCGACTTGCCGTCGTCTTTGAAAATGCTCGTCGTCGCGTCGAGATTGTTGTAATAGACTTTCCAGCTTCCGCTATCGGACCTGTTTTTTAGGTTGTTTACCACATTGGCCAGCGAAGCGTCCTTCTGGCCCATGTCGATGAATCCCATCACCCAAAGGGTGTTGATGTCGTTGCTGTAGGCGGCGGTGTCGGGATTTGCCACAATTCCGTCTGCGGGAATCCAGGCGTCCTGCGCATTGGCAGAAGCCGAAGCGCACGCAAAGGCCAAAACGGCCTTAACAAGGGTTGTTTTGTTGAGCATGTCGATTGGTTGGTTTAGTTGTTGATTGTGCCCATTTAACAAGACAAATAAGCACCGCATGTCAACCCTTAACGGACGGCATGCGGCGGTATAGGCGCAATGATACCAGTTAACTATCTGTAGAGCCCCGGATCTATCCCAAGCTTCTTTATTTTGTAGAGTATTATGCGCTGGGTCGTGCCCAAGTGCTTTGCGGCCGCGCTGGCATTGCCCTTTTTGACTTTCAGGGCCTCCACGATAAGCTCCTTTTCGAAGGACGACACGAGCGACTCGTAGTCTCCGCCCTCCCTGTTGACGGGCAGTATCGCGGTTTCGGTGTTCTCGGCGGTCTGCAGCGAGGGCGGAAGGTTGTAGCCGCTTATCACGTCGTCCGACGAATTCAGCACGGCGTATTCTATGCAGTTTTCAAGCTCGCGCACGTTGCCCGGCCAGAAGTACGACGACATCATGTTGATTGCCGGCGTCGAAAGCCGCCTTATCTTCCTGCCGTGTATCCTGTTGTACTTTTCCAGAAAGAATTCCGCGAGAAGGATAATGTCGCTCTTGCGCGCGCGGAGGGCGGGCATGTATATGGGGAAAACGTTCAGGCGGTAATACAAGTCCTCCCTGAACGCGCCCGTCGTTATCATTTCCTCGAGGTTGCGCGACGTTGCCGCGATTATGCGAACGTCTACCTTGCGCTCCTCGTTGCCGCCCACGCGGTAAAAGGTGTGCTCCTGAATGAAGCGCAAAAGCTTAAGCTGCATTGCAAGCGAGATGTCGCCTATCTCGTCGAGAAAAAGCGTCCCCGTGTTGGCAAGCTCGGCAAGGCCAATCTTTCGGTTTATCGCGCCCGTGAACGAACCCTTCTCATGGCCGAAAAGTTCGCTTTCGATGAGGCCCTCGGGAAGCGCGGCGCAGTTGACCACGATGAAGGGCTTGTCGGCGCGCGACGAGTTTTTCTGGATGGCCTTTGCGACCATCTCCTTGCCCGTGCCGGATTCGCCGCGAATTATGACGGTAGCGTTCGACGCCGCGACTTTCGAAATCATCGCGTACACCTTTTTCATCGAGCTGCTGTTGCCGATTATTTCAGCCGGGCGCAGCTTGTTTTCAAGCTCAAGCTTCAGGCTCTCGCTTTCGCTTTCCAAACGTTCGCGCTCCAAATGCGCCGAATACGCGGCGTAAATGGCGTCGGCCATAATGTTGGCGAGTGTGTCGAGCAGATGGTAGTCGGCCTTCAGGTCGGTGTTTTCATCGACGACGCGGTCTATGCTCATCGTGCCGATCACGTCGTCTTGGTAAATTATCGGCACGCATATGAAGGCTATGTTTTTCGCGCCGTCGCGGGCCTTGGTGCGGTTGAGGAAATTCTTGTCCCTAGATATGTCGGGAATAATCCTGCCCTTGCCGGTGGCGGCAACCTCTCCGGTAATGCCCTCGCCGACTTTGTAATTCCAGCGGGCGAGCTCCGCCGCGCTCAGGCCCTCGGACGCCTCTATCACAAGCGAATCGCCCTCTCGCAAAGTAACCGTGCCGCGGTGCAGCCCCATTTCGGAGCGGAGTATCTGCAGGGCCTCCCTGAGCAGCTCGGATATCGAGGTGCGTCGCGCCACGAGGTGGCTTATCTTGTTGAGGACGGCTATGTCTACATGCAGGCTCATGCGTTAATGTCTTATTATTTTTTTGAGACGGTTGTCAATGCAAGCCGCCATGTCCTTGCCCGATTTCAGCGCGCGCACCACGAGCGACGGGCCGCTGACGGCGTCGCCGCCCGCAAAAACACCCTCCATGTTGGTCGCGAAAGAACTGTCCACGGAAAGCGTGGAGCGCGGCCCGATTTGTATGCCAAGCTGTTCGACGAGTCCGTTTTTTTCGACGCCCGTAAACCCCATGCTAAGCAGCACGAGGTCGGCCTCGATTTTGAATTCGCTGCCGAGGCGGTCTTTGAAAGACTTCGGCCTGCCGAGAGCGTCGAGCTCCCAGTCGCAAAGGGAGAATGTCGCACTCCTTACCCTGCCCGCGCGGCCGTCGAGCTTTTTCACGTTCACCCCCCACAGGCGCGTGCAGCCTTCCATGTGGCTGCTGGAAGTACGCTTCCTGTACGGCCAATCCGGCCACGGGGTCGAGGCGTGGCGTTCCTCCGGGGGCTCTGGCATTATCTCGACCTGCGTGACGCTGGCCGCGCCCTGGCGTATTGATGTGCCGACGCAGTCTGAGCCCGTATCTCCGCCGCCGATAACGAGCACTTTTTTGTCTTTTGCAGAAATTGAAAGCGCCGAAGATTCGCCCGATATCACGCGGTTTTGCGAAGACAGAAAATCCATCGCGAAATGTACGCCCGGCAACGAATTTCCGGGGATGTCCGGATGCAGGCCGCGTGGTACCTGAGTGCCAACGCACACGGCCACCGCGTCGAATTTTCTGCGAAGATATTCCGCGGATATGTCCGAACCTATTTCTACGCCTCCCTCGAACTGCACGCCCGCGCGGCGCATTACGTCCAAGCGTCGCTCCACGACCGATTTTCCCAATTTGAAATCCGGTATTCCGTAGCGCAGCAGACCACCGAAATTCACGTTGCGTTCGAACACGACAACCTCGTGGCCGCGCCTGTTGAGCTCTTCGGCGGCGGAAAGCCCGGAGGGTCCCGAACCTATCACAGCCACGCGCATTCCAGTGCGGACGGCGGGAATGACAGGTTCGACATAGCCCATTGCAAATGCGTTTTCGATAATCGCGTATTCAATCTGGCGTATCGTCACGGCGTCTGAAGGAAGCCCCGCACAGCACGACGCTTCGCAGAGCGCCGGGCACACGCGCGAAGTGAATTCGGGAAACGGGGAGGTTTCCGAAAGGATGAGGTACGCGTCGCGCATTCTTCCCTCGCGCACCGCCCTGTTGAATTCGGGTATGAGGTTTTCGAGCGGGCAGCCCGCGCCGTGGCAGAACGGAATGCCGCAGCCTATGCAGCGCGAGGCCTGTTCCTTTATGGCGGGGGCATCGAGTCTTTGCTCCACTTCCATGAAGTCCGCAGTGCGCCCCTCCCTGTATCCGGGATCGCGCCTTGCCGTGTCGATAAATTCGGTGGCCATGACTATGCGCTTTCGGTTGAGTTCTTCTTTTCGTCGCCCGACACCATCTTGCCGAGAACCTTGCGGTATTCCACGGGGAACACCTTTACGAACTTAGGAAGCTCGTTTTCCCAGTTGTCCAAAAGAGCCTTTGCGCGAGCGCTCCCGGTCGCCTGCTGGAATTCTTCGACAAGCCCCTTTAGCTCGCTTTCGTCAGGGGAGTTTTCGGAGATGTTTTCAAGGTCTATTTCGGCGAGATTGCAGCGCATGTCGAAGTCTCCAAGCTCGTCATAGACGTAGGCCGTACCGCCCGTCATGCCCGCACCGAAATTGAAGCCCGTGCGTCCGAGCACGACAACCCTGCCGCCCGTCATGTATTCGCAGCAGTGGTCGCCCACACTTTCCACGACGAATGTCGCGCCGCTGTTTCGGATGGCGAAACGCTCGCCCGCCATGCCGTTTAGAAACACCGTGCCGCCTGTCGCGCCGTAGCCTATTACGTTGCCCGCAATAACGTTTTTGTCGCACGGATAATCGGCGGCGGCAGGACGCCTTATTATTATGCGCCCGCCCGAAAGCCCCTTGCCGACATAGTCGTTGGCCTCGCCGTCGAGAACAAATGTAACGCCCGAGGCGAGGAAGGCCCCGAAGCTCTGCCCGGCAATGCCCTTAAAGCTCACCTTTATCGTGTCCTGCGGAAGTCCGGCGTTACCGTACCTGCGCGCCACGTGCGAACTCAGCATCGCGCCAACGCTTCGGTCGCTGTTGCGTATCTGCGCGGAAATTTTCACTGGGTTGCCGCTTTCTATATTTCCCTCAACCTGCGCGAGAAGCTTCTTGTCGTAGGCCTCGAAAAGGTTTCTCTCGGACTGCGGCCCCGCGCGGCGCGGGAGCGATTCGTCGTCTAGGCGCGCGAAAATCTTCGAGAAGTCCAGGTTGCGCCCCTTCCAGAATTCTATAGCCTCGTCGGTTTCCAAAAGGTCGCTGCGGCCGACGGCCTCGTCGATGGAACGCAGGCCGAGCTGGGCAAGAATCTCGCGCACTTCGTTCGCGACAAAGCGCAGGAAGTTTTCAATGTGCTCGGGCTTTCCCTTGAAGCACTTTCTCAAACGCTCGTCCTGAGTGGCGACGCCTACGGGGCAGGAATTTTCGTGGCACTTTCTTATCATCACGCAGCCGAGCGTCACGAGAATAGTGGTTGCAAACCCAAACTCCTCCGCGCCCAGAAGCGCGCCTATTACGACGTCGCGGCCCGTCTTGAGCTGTCCGTCAACCTGCACCCTTATCTTGTCGCGCAGTTGGTTGAGGCGCAAAGTCTGCTGCGCCTCGGCTATGCCGAGCTCCCACGGAAGCCCCGCATACTTGATGCTCGTAAGCGGCGACGCGCCCGTGCCGCCGTCATGCCCGCTGATGAGCACCACGTCGGCCTTGCCCTTTGCGACGCCGGCGGCAACGGTGCCCACGCCGACCTCCGAGACGAGCTTCACGGAAACCCTCGCCTGCTCGTTCGAGTTGCGCAGGTCGTAGATTAGCTGGGCCAAGTCTTCAATCGAATAGATGTCGTGGTGCGGCGGCGGCGATATGAGCGAAACGCCGGGCGTGGAGTGGCGCACGCGCGCGATAACCTCGTCAACCTTGTAGCCGGGAAGTTGTCCGCCCTCGCCGGGCTTCGCGCCCTGCGCAATCTTTATCTGCAATTCCTTGGCGTTCGCAAGGTACTCGGCAGTCACGCCGAAGCGGCCGCTGGCAATCTGCTTGATAGCGCTCATCTTGTTTTCATTCGTGCCGGCAGTCTTGTAGCGCGCCGGATCTTCGCCGCCCTCGCCGCTGTTGCTCATGCCGCCCAAGCGGTTCATTGCGATTGCAATGGTCTCGTGCGCCTCGGGGCTTATCGAGCCGAAGCTCATAGCACCCGAAACAAAACGCCTGACGATTGATTCTACCGGCTCTACCTCGTCGAGCGGCACCGGCGTTGCGGGCTTGAACTTGAACAGGCCGCGCAGGGTGCACAGATGGTGCGCCTGGCTGTTTATCTGCTCTGCGTATTCGCGGTACTTGGCTTCGTCGCCCTCGCGCACTGAACGCTGGAGGAGAGATACCGTCTGCGGCGTCCAGAGGTGGTGCTCGCCGCCCTTTCTGAACTTGTACTTGCCCGAGTTTTCCAGAACCTTTTCAAACTGCGGCTTTGGATAATACGCGCAATGGTAGCGCTCCAAAGTTTCCTTCGCGATTTCCGCCAGTCCTATGCCGCCTATGCGCGACGCGGTGGAAGTGAAATACCTGTCGATAACTTCGCGACCCAAACCGACGGCCTCGAATACCTGCGCCTGACGGTAGCTGCGCAGCGTGGAAATGCCCATCTTCGACATCACCTTGAGTATGCCCTTGCAAACGGCCTTGATGTAGTTTTCCGCGCCCTTGGCGGCGTCCACCTTCGTTATCCTGCCGTCGCGCGCCATGTCGGCTATGCTTTCAAATGCGAGGTACGGGTTTATCGCGGTGGCCCCGTAGCCGAGCAGAAGCACGAAATGCGCAATCTCTCTCGCCTCGCCCGTCTCGGCTATTATGCCAGCGCTCGTGCGCAGATTGTTCTTTATGAAGTGGCGGTTTACCGCCGCAACCGCCAGAAGCATCGGTATCGGCGCGTGGCCGTAGGAAAGGTTCCTGTCGCTTATGATTATTACGCTCTTGCCGTCGCGCACGGCGGCTTCTGCGTCGCCGCAAAGCTTTTCAACAGCCTGCTCGAGGCCCTCAGCCCCGGTGCTCGCGGAAAATTCCGCGGTTATACGCGCCGCCTGAAAATTCTCAATCTTCGACGTGCATATGGAATTAACGTCGCTGTTCGTGAGAATCGGGTGCTTGAGCTTCAGCAGGTGCGCGTGCGCCGGAAGTTCTGCGAGCGTATTGCCCTGGTTGCCTATGTATGTCATCAGGCTCATGACGAGCTCTTCGCGTATCGGGTCTATCGGCGGGTTTGTGACCTGCGCGAAAAGCTGCTTAAAGTAGTCGTACATCAGCTGCGGCTTGTCGGAGAGCACCGCGAGCGCGGCGTCGTTGCCCATCGAGCCTATCGGTTCGTGGCCGCTCTCGGCCATCGGGCGCAGAATGACGTCCATGTCTTCGGCGGTGTAGCCGAAAAGCTTCTGCCTCTGCAAAAGGTTATCGCCTATCACGGGGTCGGAGACAGACTCGAATATTCCGCTTAGGCTAATGCGGTTGTCGTCAACCCAGCGGCGGTAGGGCTTGCTTCGCGCCACAAGGGTCTTGATTTCCATGTCGTAAAGTATGCGGCGCTTTTCAAGGTCTATGTAAAGCATTTCGCCCGCGCCGAGCTTGCCGTGCCTCTTGACCTTTTCCGGCGGAATGTCGAGTATGCCCGCTTCGGAGCCGAGAACGATCATGCCGTCCTTGGTGATGGTGTAGCGCGCTGGGCGCAGGCCGTTCCTGTCGAGAAGCGCGCCCACATGCACGCCGTCGGTGAACGCCAGGGCGGCCGGGCCATCCCACGGCTCGGAAAGCCCCGAGTGGTATTCGAAGAACCCGAGGATGTCGCGGCTGACGTGGAAACTCTTGCCCCACGCCTGCGGCACGAGCATGAGCATGGTGTGCGCGAGCGTGCGCCCCGCCGAGGTGTAAAGCTCGACGGCGTTGTCCAGGCACGCGGAATCGCTCTGATTCTCGCGGATTACGGGGATTACCTTCTTGATGTCGTCGCCGAACAGCGGCGAACTGAAGTGCGTCTCGCGCGACTTCATCTGGTTTATATTGCCGCGCAGCGTATTGATTTCGCCGTTGTGCGCCAGATACCTGAATGGCTGGGCAAGCTGCCATGTGGGAAATGTGTTGGTACTGTAGCGCTGGTGCACTATGGCCACCGCACTGACGAAAGACTCGTCGCTTAAGTCCGGATAAAACGCCTTAAGCTGCGGCGCGTTCAGAAGCCCCTTGTAGACTATCGTGCGCGTTGAAAGGGAGCATATGTAAAAAGTGTCGCCCGCGTCGGTGGAGGCTTCAACGGCCTTTTCAATCTCGCGGCGCAAAATGTAAAGCCTGCGCTCGAAAACGTTTTGGTCTTCGAAATCGCCCGCCACGAAAAACTGCTCTATGCGCGGGCATGACTCCAGCGCCATGCCGCCAATTGCAGACATGTCCACCGGAACTTCGCGCCAGCCGAGAAACTTTAAATTGTTTTCCTTGGCGGCGTTTTCACAGACGGCCCTGCACTTTCCGGCGAGCTTCTCGTCCCTCGGCAGAAAGACCATCGCCGCGCCGTACTTGCCGGCCTCCGGCAGGTTCTTTATCTTCGACTTGAAAAATCCGTGGGGGATCTGCGTGAGTATGCCCGCGCCGTCGCCCGTCTGGTTGTCGCCGCCCACTGCGCCGCGGTGCATGAGCCTTCTTAGCACTTCCATGCCGTTTTCAACTATCTGGTGCGCGGGGCTCCCGTCAATGTTGGCAACCAAGCCCACGCCGCACGCGTCGTGCTCGTTCTGCGCGTTATAAAGACCCTGCGGCCTGGGATAGTAAGACTGTCTGTTTGAATAGTTCTGCATAAGTGTATTTTTATAATATGACAACTATGTAGCATATCCCGTGCCAATTTTGTCGCGCTTTTCGTAAATGCCCTGAAATTAGCCATATGGGCGGGATTTTTAGCAAAACTACATTTTTGAAGAATTTGCCCCTTGCGGACTTTACGACAATTTTGTCGTAATACTGCAATTCAGCGACATTTTTGTCGTAACAATTTTGTAGCAGCCAAATTGGGGTTTTACTCCTTTATAAATTGACAAAAAAAGCCAAAGCCTGCATTCTCGCGCCCTAATTTAATAATCAAGCCACTTTGTCCATGCCGAAAACGGGTATTTAAAAAACTGGCACGGCATCTGCTTAAATGACAAGGCACGGGACAAACCCAATTTACAAATAAAGGAACATAAATGAACGCAAGAACGAAAGCATTGTCGAAGATAGCAGACAGCGTGCAGAACTACAAGGACTTCACGAAGCCGTATAACATTGACGCAGAATACGGTACCGATGTGTTCGGCATCAAAACAATGGGCGACTACCTTTCAAAGCCCATACACAGAAGGCTGCTTGACACGATAAAGCGCGGCGCGATGCTCGACCGCTCCCTGGCAGACGACGTGGCGCACGCAATGAAAATCTGGGCCATGAACCGCGGCGCGACGCACTACACGCACTGGTTCCTCCCACTTACGGGCTCGAGCGCCGAAAAGCACGACTCGTTTATCGACCCCGAAGGCGACGGCGAGGCCATTACGAGGTTCTCGGGCAAAAACCTCATCATCGGCGAACCCGACGCGTCCAGCTTCCCGTCGGGCGGCCTGCGCTCCACTTTCGAAGCCCGCGGCTACACCGCATGGGATCCTACCAGCCCCGTGTTTATAAAGAGGATAGGCGGCGTTGCAACGCTTTGCATCCCCACCCTTTTCTGCTCATACACGGGCGAAGTGCTAGACAAAAAGACGCCGCTTCTGCGCTCCATTCAGGTTTTGAGCACGCAGGCCAAGCGCCTCTTAAAGTGCTTCGGCATAAACTCGGAAGAGCGCGCAAACGTGACGCTAGGCGCGGAACAGGAATATTTCCTTATCGACAAGAACCTGTATGTGCTGCGCCCCGACCTAATGCAGACCGGACGCACGCTTTTCGGTGCGCCCCCACAGAAGCACCAGCAGCTTGAAGACCACTATTTCGGCGCCATAAAGCCGCGCATACTCAACTTCATGGCCGACGTGGACCACGAGCTTTGGAGGCTCGGCATTCCGGCGAAAACGCGCCACAACGAAGTCGCGCCCGCGCAGTTTGAAATAGCCCCCGTGTTCGAAGAGCTCAACCTCGCCAACGACCACAACATGATGGTAATGGAAGTGCTGCGCAACACCGCCGAAAAACACGGCCTCGTCTGCCTGCTGCACGAGAAGCCTTTCGCGGGCATCAACGGCTCGGGCAAGCACAACAACTGGTCCATTTCCATCGGCAGCCGCAACCTGCTCAACCCCGGCACAAATCCGCACGAGAACGCGATTTTCCTAACGACACTCTGCGCGATTATCAAGGCCGTCGACACGCACGCAGACCTGCTGCGCTCCGCAACCGCGGGCGCCGGAAACGACCACCGCCTCGGCGCGAACGAGGCCCCGCCCGCCATCATCTCAATCTTCCTCGGCGACCAGCTCTCAGACATAATAGACCAGCTGGAATCGGGCGAAGCCAAGCACAGCAAGGACAAAAAGGTGCTCAAAATCGGCGTCGACACCATGCCGCCGCTCGACGCGGACGTCACCGACAGGAACCGCACAAGCCCGTTCGCCTTCACCGGCAACAAGTTTGAGTTCCGCGCCGCCGGCTCGTCGCAGTCATGCGCAAGCCCCAATATAGTGCTCAACACGATCGTGGCCGAGGCCTTCGACGAAATCGCCACAAAGCTTGAAAAGCTCTCGCCCGAAAAATTCCACAAGGGCCTGCAGGAAATTCTCACCGACATTGTCAAAAAGCACAAGCGCATTATATTCAACGGCGACGGCTATAAGGACGCATGGAAGAAGGAGGCCAAAAAGCGCGGCCTGCCCAACCTCTCCAACACGCCCCAGGCCCTGCGCCCGCTAGTCGAAAAAAAGAACATAGAACTCTTCGAAAAATACGGCGTGTTCAACGCAAGCGAAATGCACTCGCGCTACGAAGTCTTCATCGAGGAGTACACCAAGAAAATCCAGATCGAAACCGCGCTCGCGCTCGACATCTCCAAGACGATAATCCTGCCCGCGGTAGTCAAATACCTCGGCGAGCTCTCGTCTTCCGCCGCCGCGCTCGCCGCGGCCAAAGCCGACCGCAACAACTCGCTCTCCGCGCGCATCAAGTACGTTTCCATGCTCCTTTCCGAGCTCTGCGAAGCCAACGACGCGCTCGAAATCCTCATCAAAAACGGCGAGCCCCTCCAGAAGAGAATCGACGCAATGAACAAGGTGCGCGAAGTCGCCGACCGCCTCGAACAAGAAGTGGCCGACGAACTCTGGCCCCTCCCAAAATACTCGGAGCTCCTCTTCATATACTAGTTTTTACAAAAACGAATCCATACAAAAGCGCGCACGGCAAACTACCATGCGCGCTTTTTTTTAGACTTGTCTTATAAATGCGGGGCTCATAGCCGCCCCGCGCCCGCCTAGGCGCAAGCTGCGCCGGGGCATAGTGACCTTGGTTGTTCTGAATCTCCGCATTGCGCAAAGCGCAATGGCTGATTTGCGGATAGCCGAAAGTTGCAGAACTGATTGTAATGACGAACAAGCCAAGTCTCGTTAGAAAGGTTTATACGCCGGGCAAGCCCGCTGATGCGCGGACATGCCCTAAAAATGCCCGTAGGGCATTTTTACGAATAAACCTTTCTCTCTCTTCATAATCGCTGTCGCGCTTATGATTCCAGTGTGTCAGCGCGATGCCGCAAAAGAGAATACTATCGTTTTACACAATGCTTTTGGAATGCGGAGGCTTTCGCAACGGTGTTATATCGAACTCACATTAACTCATATTAAAATACACCGCGCGCCCGATGGCGCGCTCTGTTAATCAAACCCTAGGTACAAACAGTGTTCGTGTTTAAAACGATGCCCTGTTTGACTCGCACCCCCCTCGCGGGGGCCGTTTGTGCTCGCTCGCACGGTAGTGCTCGTCTCGGCACTCGCTTTGCTCGGCTATTTGCCTTTGGCAAATCCACTCACGTCGCCTTCGCGCCGTGAACGCCCTCCGGGCAATTTTGCGAAGCAAAATTGTCGTATTCGCGCCTCCGGCTTGAATTGTTTTTGCCGCAATTTGAAGCACTTTAGCCCGGAGGGTTGCCGAAGTTCTGAGGAGCGCTTTGCGCGAACGAGGAACGGCAATGCTTCAAATTGCGGCAAAAACACATCAGACCATAGGCTGACAGGCAAGGGGAACTACCATCATCCATAGCGATGCGTAGCATCAGGAATGGAAGCTGCGCTTCCTAGACGGGCGCGGGGCGGCCATGAGCCCCGCATTCTAAAAAGGTAACGCGCATATGCGCGTAGTATAAAAAAAACGCATGCCATAAAGACATGCGTAAAAATCATTTTTCTTCGGAAGGCTTTTTCGTCCTTTTCTTCGGGCGGCGCGGAGTTGTTGAATCGCCCTTTGCGGGAGACCGCTTTGTTGCCGTCTTTTTTGCGGTTTCGCCGCCCTTGTTTTGCGGAGCTCCGGAAGCGCTTTTGCGCCTGCGCCTTCTCTTGGGGCGGTCGTCGGCCTTTTTCTTTTTGGCGGCGCCGAAAGTTATCATGTTAACAAGCCTGTCCTTGATGGACTCCTTTTTGCGTCGGTTTCTTCCGCCGCGCTTTTTGTCGGAGCCCACAATGCCGCTTATTATTTTTCTGACAAACTTCTGCAGGTTGAATTTCTGCGGTTCCGGAGGGGGTTCGGGCTCGAGCAGGTTCTTGTTTTCGGCCATGCACTTTTTTATTTCCAGAAACAGCCTGCGGCTCATCCATGCGTCGGTGGCGGCATACTCAATCTGCTTGTCGGTAAGCGACTCGTTGGCCCAGTTCGTAAGCTGCGCGGCCTTTGAGAGGCGCTCGCCGAAAAACAGAGCCGTAAGGTTGCGCATGCCGGTATTTATTATGCCGAACTTGGAAGTGGCGGTGGAGACGTCTATAAAGCCGGCAGGATTGAGCGGATGCCTGCCCTTGAGCGACTTTATGTCGCCCTGGATGGCGAGACCCGCCTTCTTGATTGAGGGGTTTTCCAGAACCTTGTAGATGTCGGCGAAACGGTGCGCGAGGGGGTCGAGGCGAATCACCCAAACCTTTGACTCGCCCGCGAGCTGCAAAATCGAAACCGGATACTGCCTGCCCTTGCTGAAGTTCGGGCGCGTCTCGGTGTCGAAACCGAGGACGCTCTCCTTCGCCATAAGGGGAAGCTCGGCATCGAGAATCTCGTCGCTTTCGATGAGGCATGTTTCGCCGTCATATTTTACAAGGGGAAGCGCGTGGATCATATCGGTGTCCACACGCCTGGGATACATGCATTTTATTTCTGACTCTTTTTTCACGATAATGCTTTCTACAAATACACGGTTCGCGGTGAAAATACAATATTATAAATATTCTATTTCTGTTCCGCCGTCTTCGAAAAGATGATTTTCATGCCGCCCATGAGACCGGAAGGAATGGGGCCCTGGTTCCACGCCATTTTCGCGTTCGGGGCATTTTCGGGCGTCGGGAAGAAAGTCGGCATGTTTATCGACCATGTGATGCGCTCGGATTCCGGCAAAGTGGCGTCGTAGAGGCACCTGTTGACCCATGTGTTGGCAACCTTAACCGCTATCTCGTTTTTGCCGTCTTTAAGGAAACCCGTAATTTCCGCGCGGTACGGGGGCGTCCAAAGTAGCGCGACGTTCTTGCCGTTCACCCACAATTCGGCGACTTCCGCGACATTCTCGAATTCGACATATGCCTTGACTTCTGCGGCGGGCTTTTTGATATCCACGGTTTTGGAATACTTGGCTATGCCTGAATAGTTCTTGATGCGCGGGTCGGCGCTTTCCGTCCACGACACGAGATTTTCAAAAACAGCCTCCCTAGGGCCGCCGTACTTTTCGTCAAACTCGACTTTGAACGGGCCCTTGACATTGATGGGCGCGGGAATCTTGCCGCTGTCAATGGCGACTTCCGAACCGTCCGACATTTTGGCGGAGACCTTTCCGGCCTTGAAGAATTCGGCCTTCAGCTTGCCGTTGTCCGCAAAGCTCAGAACAGGCTCAATAACCTCGCTCATGTCCGAAACGAACGCGAGATCCTTTGAGATTTCGGCGTCGTCGAAAGCCCTGCCCTCGACGCGGAAATTGGCAAACGCGCCGTCAAAATTCGTGTTGGGCACAACGGTCGGCAGAACAGGCTCCGAAGACGGAGTTCCGGTTTTGCACAGCTTGCCGTTTATGTAGAGGCTGGGCGTGTTGTCGCGATAGACGACCGCAATTCTGGAATTGGGCTCTATGGGCTGGTCATAGGTCAGCACGGACGTGAAAAGACCACCGCCGTGCTCGTAGACCGCCACGGAGTTCTTGCCCACGCTTATGCCAGCTCCCCTGTGGCCGGGCGCCCGCAGGTGCGCAGCCTCGGGGTATATCGCAAACGGGCGGCTGTCCATGTTCAGAACGCCGGTGGGGGATTCCTTGGTAATCTCCCTGTCGCCTCGCGGGTCGACAGTCACGCTCATCGAGAAATTTCCCGCCGAATCCTTCACGCCCGCATGGCGCGTCTGGGGCGTCGGGAAACGTTCTATGCCGTCGATTGAATACGACTCCACCGAATTTTTCGGCTTTCCGTTTTCGAACACCACGAACATGTTCGACATCGGGTTGAGCGTAAGCGGAACCTTCGTGCGCGAACCGTCGTCGTACACCGCCGCCGCAGGCGTGCGAGTGGCTTTTTCGGCGTTCCATAAAGAAACGCTCTTGCCGGTTTCGTTGAAGTCGACCACAAGCTCGCGCTTGCTCTGTGTGCCGTTAACGACCCAGTACCAAACGGTGCCGTCGTCGTGAACGCGCTTTTTCCAGTAAATGCTGCGGCCGTCGCCGTCGACTTCCGCGCTTGAAAATTCTTCGCGCATGCCAAGCTCTGAGGCCAACTCGCCCGGCATGTAGTTCGCGTAAACCTTGCCCTTGCCTATTTCGAGGATGCCCTTCACGCCCTTGTCGCCAAAGAGCTCCTTGTTGAGAGCGTTCCATTTGGCGCGGTCGGCCTTGCCTCCCTTGAGCGTGTTGTACTGTTCGACAAACGCTCCGCTGACAATGGCGCCGTCCTCAACGAGCTCCTTGACCCTTTCAAGGGTTTCTAGCTTGTAGTATTTGCCGGGCTGCATGGCGAGCATGTCGTACTTCACGCGCCCGGGGCTGACGAGCTTGCCGTCCTCCACGCGCAGGTAGTTGCGCACGCCGTCGCCGTTTGTGATGTCCACGATAACGTTGGGCGGGAATTCCATATGGCCGCCCGACACGGGGACTTCGTCGCCGTAAAGGTAGAGAACTTTGGCGGGCAGCTTGCCTTTTTGCATCATGTACTGCAGGCGCGAGATATAGTCGAAGAAGGGGCGCGCGATGGGCCACCATGTTATCTTCCTGTTTATCGCGGTGCCCCACGGTTCCATCTGCCAGCCGGGGAAACGCTCGTCTGGCTGGTGAGTGTACGAGTGGAACAGCAGCAGGTTGAAGCCGTGTCCGATGATAGAGTCTACCTTGCCGCGCAGGATGAGCGGCGTGTCGGCGTAGTTGCCCTTGAACGCGGTCAGCGATTCGCAAGATACGAACTGCTTGCCGTAGAAGTTCGCGGCACTTGCGGTTTCGTTGTTCATGACGCTCGTGCCGGCCGTATCTATTTTGCCGAGTATGCGCTCGTTCTGCCAGATTTCGTTGCCGGGGATGTCGGCCATTTTGTACGAGCGGATGGGGTCGTTGATGTACGACTGCCCCGTGGGCTCGGTCTCATACCAAAGGCCTTCGGCGCGGAGGCGTTCGCCGAGACTGCCGTAAAAATTCTCCATGACGAGGTTTGACGTCAGGCTTCTGAAGTCGCGCAGGAAGTTTTCGCTCTGCTCCCTGCCCTCGACGACCTCGCCCATGATTACGGGCGCCCATTTGAAGAAACTGTAGCCGTTGAAATCCTTGAATAGCTCGTCAAAGCCTTCCGTCCAGTTTTGCGTTCCCGCCTCCCACGAGTCGGTTTCCACAAATTTGAAGGTCTTGCCGGCATGCGCGCCGGACGCCTCTATCATCCTCTTTATGTAAGAGTCGAAATGGTGGTCGAGCTCCTTGGCGCTGAATTTGTCCACTTCGAGGCCGATGCCCTCGGGTGTGGCGGGGTGGTTGGTTTTGGCGGTGGTCGTGTAGCCGAGGCGCACAACTTCCCATTCGCCGTTGGGGACGTTCCACGAAAAGCTTCCGTCGGCGCCGAGCTTGTCTTTGAAAACCTTCACGTCCTTCGTCTTTACGACTGCGCTCGCGGGAACCTTCAAATCGGGGTCCGCCGGGAAGTCGCCGTTATGGTGGCCGTCTATCGCGGCCTTGGCGTTGAGCGAGGTTATATAGCTGCCCAGCTTCGACGTTTCGCCGGGGGCGAGCAGTTCAAGCTCTCTGGGAATGAGAAAATGCGTTTCAATATGTCCGTCGCGCACCCAGAACGATGGGTTTTCGTCCTTGTATTTTATTATGCGCCAGAACTTGCCCGTGCGCGCTGGGAAATTCTGAAAGAGGCGGTTCGACTCCAAATCGAGCTTCAGAACCTTCTCGTAATTCACGCCGTCGGAGGAAACTTCGAGAAACAGGTTCCTGGGCGGCTCGACGTCGTGGCGGAAGGCGTTCAGGTAAATGCCTGCCGCCTCAAAGGGCTTTTTGAATTCGAAGGTTATGCCGAAAGAATTGTACTCTTTGCTCGTTGCGGCGAAGTACATTTCGGTTTTTTCGTCGGAGTCGAAAATCTTCATGATGTGGTCCATCGGCGGAAGCGATGTTTCGTCCGTCGCCGGGGTGATGTTTTCGAGAAGCGGCAGGAATTTCATTTCCTCCGGGCGCTTGGCCGGCCACGCGAGGACGGCTATATCCCTGTAGAAATCCATATTGTGCCTGGGGGGGGCCAGAGTGATTCTCTGCTCCCTGCCGTCGCCTTTCACCCTCACCTTTTCCCACACGAGGGTTTTCATGGAGTTTTCGGGCTTTATCCACGGGCCGCCGGCTTCCGACCATCCGTCGCAGTTGTGTATGCCTATCTGCATCCCGTATTTCGCGGCGGTGTCGACCGTGTACTTGAAGTTGTCGAACCATTCGGGGGAGTTAAAGTCGAGCGGCCCCCTTACAGACGCCGCGATGTTGAATATGACCGCGCCGCCGTAGCCGTTTTTCGACATTTCCTCGAGGTCGCGCCTTATGCCCTCGCGGGTGACGTTGCCGTTTTGCCAGTGCCACCATGTCTGCACGCGCGACATGCCCGCGGGCCTTTCAAAGTCTTCAAATTTGATTTTGCTCTCGGGCAGGTCGGGGTTGTACACAGTGTATTTGTAGAAGTCGGCGTCGGAAATTTCGGCCCCAAAAGCCCCCGAAAACGCGGCGGCAAGACCGGCGCAAAAAAACAAAACATTTCTTATAATCATTATACTCCTCCGTTAAAAGTTTGAGTATTTCAGGTTTTGGCAAAAAACGCAAACTATTAGCGAACAAATCCAACCAAAAAAAACATAATTCACTTAGAAAAGGTTTGCTAAAAAAACAAATTTCGGCATATTTGCGCCTCAATATTTAAAGACAAAACTTATCAAATTATGGAAGAACTGACAGGAAACGTACTTGTGGCGCAATCAGGCGGCCCCACAGCCGTCATCAACGCGAGCCTTGCCGGTGTGATCACCGAAGCGCTCAACCACGACTGCATTGAAGAAATTTACGGCGGACTCAACGGAATAGAGGGTATCCTCAACGAACAGCTCATCGACTTGGCCGAAGAATCGCAGCAGACGGTGCGCGGCCTCCGCTACACCCCCTCTTCGGCGCTCGGCACATGCCGCTTCAAGCTCGCCAAGGAGTCTGACTACGCCCGCATTCTCGAAGTGTTCAAGGCGCACAACATCCGCTTCTTTTTCTACATCGGCGGCAACGACTCGCAGGACACTGCGGCGAAAATCGCCAAATACGCGGCCGACCACGGCTACGAAATGCGCGCCATCGGCGTTCCGAAAACGATAGACAACGACCTTCCCATGACCGACCACTGCCCCGGCTACGGCTCGGTAGTGAAATACCTTTGCGCGACAATCCGCGAGCTCGCACTCGACCACGAGGCCATGGGCAACCACGACCTCGTCTCCATAGTCGAAGTGATGGGCAGGAATGCCGGCTGGATAGCCGCCGGAACTGCCATCGCCAAGCGCCGCAACCAGCTTGAAGACGCCCCGCACATCATCCTCCTGCCAGAAGTGGCGTTCAACGCGGAATACTTCCTTTCGCAGGTTCAGGAATGCCTCAAGAAGAACAAGTACTGCCTCGTGGTGGCCAGCGAAGGCCTCGCCGACGCCAACGGCAACTATGTGGCCGCGGCCGACGCGACCGACTCTTTCGGACACTCGCAGCTCGGCGGCGTGGGCGACTTCCTCCAGAACCTCGTATCGAAGAACCTTCCCGGCGTCAAGGCTCGCTCCTGCAAGCCCGGCCACGCCCAGCGCGCCGCGGCGCACTGCTCTTCGCTCACTGACTCCAACGAGGCTTTCCTCTGCGGCCAGGCGGCTGTTAAGGCGGCAATTGAAGGGCACTCCGGCAAGATGGTCGCGCTCGTGCGCGGCGACACCGACAAGTACACATGCGAAACGACGCTCGTCGACATCAACGACGTTGCCAACGGCGTGAAGCATTTCCCGGAAAACTGGATCGGCGAAGACAAGATTTCCATCACCTACCAGTTCAACAAGTACATCCTTCCCCTGCTTCAGGGCGAAGTGCAGGTTCCCTACGAAAACGGCATGCCCGCTTACGTAAGGCTCTCGCAGGTGAAAGTCGCCCCGCAGCTCGACCCCTACAGGGCTTCCTAAGGCGAAAGCGTTTTATCAAAAGGCGCCCGGAAATTTCTGGGCGCCTTTTTGCGTTCAAACTCAACATAAAATCATAGTTTCATAGACGCATAAACGAAGTGGCAAAACTTTAAGACTTGATATAAAAAAATAATTATCCTTTCGGTGCCGGTATAGCGGCATATGTATAGGTTTTGCGGAGAACGCGAACGAAAAAGAAGCAAAACGGTTTAGACGGCAAGCCCACACGCCAGTTTTAGTCCGTTAAATACCACAAGCTTGGCGCAATATCCAAGCAAAGCCCAGTGCAGCTACCGTTAAAACGAGCATAATTGCGTGGCAAGTTATGATAAATATATCATTAATAATACATAAATATTCATAACGAAATCATAAATAACATTCATTGTAGTTGACTTTAATTTTTTTCAATATTTTGAAAAAAAATTTTTAAACTACATTGAAGTCGTTTTTTAGGATTATTTGGCCCTGCAAATGCTAGAGACCGAAAAAAGGACAAATATAGATAATAGGAGGACATCATGAAAAAATACGCAGGCATATCTGCAATATTTGCCTTGGCGGCTGCGTCCGCGTTGAGCGGCCAAACCGTTGGCGGAAACAATAACACGGGGTTGGATTACAATGGCGACATAACGAACAATTTTAAAGACATCACGCTTCCCACTGCGGCGGGAAAAGGCGGTGCGGTTGCCGGCGGCAATTATGCCGAAGACAAAGCCACGGGAAACGTCAACGGAAGCATTGTTAACAATTTTGAAAATGTCACGGCATGGGCGGGTATGGGCGGCAATTACGGCTATACTAGTTGGAACGCGGGAAACGCAAGCCCCGGCGACGTTACCGGCAACGTTACAAATACGCTTGCCAACGTTAACTTCGCCGAATTTTACGGAGGAAACTCCTTAAGCAGCATTGTCAGCGGCAGCCCCGACGCGGGAAGCGTCCTTGGGAAAATAACCACGACCCTTGTAAGCGGCACAATTACCGGAGACCTCCGCGGAAGCTCGTATCCGGCGGGCGGCAATGTCCGCGATTATGGCGACGGCGAGATTGAAATCAACATTCTTGGCGGCGAAGTTAAAGGCGAGGTCATGATAACCGCGGCACTGCGCGCATAGACAAGGGCGCCACGGTGAACGTCAGCGGAGGCTTTGTCAACTACATACGCGGCGGCAATTCGTCGCTCATAAACGGAGACATAAGCCTCAACATTTCCGGCGGCACGGTAAACTATGCCTATGCCGGCGGCAAGTCGGGCGCGGTAACAAACGGCAACTCCCGAATCAAAATCACCGGCGGAGAAATCAAAAGCGTCTACGGCACGGGCATGTTCACGGAGCACAACGGCAATGTGGAAATAATTCTTGCCGGCGGCAAGGTTACAAACGTGACGGGCGCATACGGCAAAAATGTCGCTGACGTTTCCATTACGCTGGACGGCAACAAGACGGAATTTGCCGAAAACGCGCGCGTTACAGGATACTCTGTTTACACCCCAAACGGCGACATGGTTTTGAATGTGGGCACTTCCGACACGGCTTTTGACGGAACGCTGAAAGCGGCCATCGACAAATTCGACCGCGTTGACGTCGCCGACAACAGCGACATGGTTTTTGCGGGCAAAATTTCCAACGTTGAAAATTTGTCAATAGGAGCGGGAAGCAATGTAGCGTTCGAAAATGCCGCGGATATCGCCGGGCTTAACGTAGACTACACCGCCAAGGTGATTTTCGGCGAGTCTGCGGAGGTGTCGTTCGACTGGCTTACCGTAGACAATTTCGACAAAACCTGCACTCAGGAAAGCTCGTATGAATTCGACCTCGCGCAGATTTTCGGCGAAAGCGCGACTATTGTAGAGAGTGCGCTGGCGGGAGGCGCGAAACTTTCCGTCGTAGACGCGAACGGCCTTGAATGGGCCGCGGAATATTCCGAAGGCCGCATTGACATAACGGGCGCCGTTCCCGAGCCAGCTGTATACACGGCAGTTTTGGGCGCACTTGCGCTGGCTTTTGCGGCGCATCGCGGGCGCAAATAGTGTTTCGTCTTCTTCTACGACAGCCAGGGGGGTTCCGAAAGGAAAGCCTCTTTTTTTTTGCGGCAAAAGTACAGGCGTTTGTTTTTTCCTCAATTTCCGCCATATGTCCAAAACGGAACCCGCCATTCAAGCGGAAACAACGCCCTCTTAAGCTTTGTTTAGTCTTGACTATCCGCGAAAAAAGCAGACTCTTATCCTTTCTATTCGTTCAATTAAAAGACTTTCATGAAACGTACAAACACTTGCAATGAACTTACCGCGGATTTCGCGGGAAAAGAAATTTCGCTTATCGGATGGGTCGAATCCGTGCGCGACCACGGCGGCGTCATTTTCGTCGACCTCCGCGACCGCGAAGGCATCACGCAGGTCGTGTTCCATCCGGAACTCGGCGCGACCTATGAAAAGGCCCAGAAGCTCAAGGACGAAAGCGTCATCCAGATTTTCGGCAAAGTAGCCATGCGCGAAGAAGGCACGAAAAATCCCAACCTCAAGACGGGCGACATAGAAGTGAACTGCTCGGACATGATCGTCCACAACGTATGCGACGTGCTTCCCTTTCCGCTTGAGGACGAACGCGCCGACAAGGTCAATGAAGACCTCCGCCTGCAGTACCGCTACCTAGACCTTCGCAGGCCTCGGAACCTCAACCTTCTGCGCACGCGCCACAAGGCGGCGGTGTCCATCAGGGACTACCTGAACTCCAACGGCTTCATCGAGGTTGAAACGCCCATTCTCTTTAAGAGCACCCCGGAAGGCGCACGCGAATTCCTCGTGCCCAGCCGCACCAATCCCGGCAATTTCTACGCGCTCAACCAGTCGCCCCAGCAGTACAAGCAGATGCTGATGGTCGCCGGCATTGAACGCTACTACCAGATGGCGAAATGCTTCCGCGACGAAGACCTCCGCGCCGACCGCCAGCCCGAATTCACGCAGATCGACATAGAGCTCAGCTTTGTCGAGCGCGAAGACATGTACGCGCTCATCGAAAACATGCTCAAGAAAACGTGGAAAGACGTGCTCGGCATCGACATCCCCACGCCCTTTCCGCGCATGCAGTATGTCGACGCCATGAACCGCTACGGCGTGGACAAGCCCGACACGCGCTTTGAAATGGAGCTCACCGACCTCACCAACGTGTTCCAGAAGAGCCAGTTCAAGGTGTTCGCCAGCGTAATACAGAACGGCGGCGTTATAAAGGCCGTCAACGCCAAGGGCCTGGCCGACATCACGCAGGGCGAGCTCAAGAGCCTCGAAGACATCGCAAAAACTTTGGGCGCCAAAGGCCTCGCATTCATCAAGGCCGAAAACGGCGCATGGAAGAGCCCGATACTCAAGTTCCTCTCCGATGAGGAACAGGCCGCGCTTAAGGAAAAGCTCAACATCGAGGACGGCGACATCGTATTCTTCGCGGCGACCGACTGGGAACACGCCTGTGCGATTCTCGGCCGCGTGCGCCTCGACTGCGCCAAGCTCCTGCAGGCGCGCGGCAGGCTCGACATCCCGTGGGACAAGTTCAACTTCCTGTGGGTCATCGAATTCCCGCTCATGATTTACGACGAAGAGGAAGGCCGCTACGTTTCGGCGCACCACCCCTTCACTTCTCCCGTCGAAGAAGACGTGCAGTACCTCGACAGCGATCCCAAGCGCGTGCGCGGCCAGCACTACGACATAGTACTCAACGGCACGGAACTCGGCGGCGGCTCGATACGCATCCATCAGCCCGAAGTGCAGGAAAAGGTCTTCCGCGACGTGCTCAAGATTCCTGAGGACGTAATCCAGTCGCGTTTCGGCTACATGCTCAAGGCGTTCAAATACGGAGCGCCACCGCACGGCGGCATCGCTCTTGGCTTCGACCGCCTCGTAACCATCCTCACGAACCGCGCAAGCATCCGCGACATCATAGCGTTCCCCAAGACCCAGAAGGGCCAGGACCTCATGGCGCAGTCGCCCTCGCCCGTAACGGAAAAGCAGCTCAAAGACCTGCACATCAAGCTGGACGAAACGGAAATCGCCGAATAGGTTTCAATTAATCCAAACAAAAACGGAAGGTTTTCGCCTTCCGTTTTTTTGTGCTCTTATTAATTGCACCCTGCTTATTATCCAGCGCTTATTTTGCTTATCAGCTTGTCCAACCTTGAGCCTCGCCGCACGCGCCGTAGGCAGGGCCGCCTTCGTCATGATATTCAAGCGACTTTCCGTAATCGAATTCGGCGCCACTGCAGTCGCCCTCGTTGAATTTGCTCATCCCGCGCCGCCGGCAATAGCTGCCGTTGTTCCCTGACGGGTCTAGCTCTATGGCCTTGGCGCAGTATTCGATGGCCAGCGCCTCAATTTCGGGTCGTAAGCCCGCGTTGCGTGGAAACCGCATGTGGCTGTAAGCTTCCACGCTTTGGTACATGGAAAGCCCGTTTCAATGTATTTCATAAGCACCGGAATGTCGTGAAACCTAATGCCCGTATATTTGCATGCGCTCGTCGTAGCAGTTCAGCTGCATTTTTTCTTGGGCTTAGGATGCCTCACAAAATTGTCCCACGGATGTTTTTCCAAAAACTCAATAGACATTGTAATGTCCGCAAGGGCACCGGAATAATCTCCGATCTTTAAGTCGTAAACTCCGATGCCATTTGGGTCTTCCTCAATAGCTTTGTCCATTTCGGCTATCGCGGAGGCAAAATCCTATTTCTCTTTGAATTGCGACGCCCTACCCGAATGGCCGATGCTTTTTTTTAATAGTTGAGCCATGTTTTTCATATTTTTACAGGAAAACCGCGGATTGCCAAAAGGCTTTTTGCCTGCCCAAAATTTACACCAACCTAAATCGGTTTAACTGCTTTTCCGGACTGACTGCGTAAAAACAGGTCTATACCCTTTTCGAAGCGTATCATTGATAAAAGACCCGGCATTGTTAAAAAGCCTCGGCGCATTTCGATTAACTGTCCGGACGTTAACGCAAAAAAAACGGGAGGCTTTCCGCCTTCCGTTTTGGGTTTTATTTGCCGTAAATGCTACTTGGTGTTGCTGATGAGGGTCTTAATCTTTTCGGCCTTTTCGAAGTCGCTAAGCGCGCCTTCCTTATCGCCAAGGGCTTCCCTTGTGTGCGCCCTCATCTTGTAGGTGTTGGGCAGCAGCTTGAGCTTGAGGGAGGCGGTAAAGTCCGCTTCCGCGCTTTTGTAGTCGCCAAGGTTGTACTTGTTCAGGCCGCGCATGTTGTAGGCTCCCACTGTCGGATCGCGTGCGATGGATTCGTCGAAAAACTTAATCGCTTCCGGCGACTTCGCGTCGGTCAGAATGGTCATCGCCTCGCCCATCTTGTAGTATCCGAGGAAGTTTTTGTTGTCGTGCGACTCGATGAACTTAACGTCTTCGTCAACCCAGGCGGCATTCTTCATCTTCGCGTTGAGCAGAATCCTCTTGTAGCGGAGAGTCGAATTGTTTGGTTCGCGCTCAATGGCGAAGTTCACGTCCGCAAGCGCATCGGCACAATCGCCCTTTTGGCACTTGAACACGGACCTCGCCCTGTAAGCCGGAACGAAATCGGGGTTGTTCTTGATAACTTCATCCATGATGGCGCAGGCGCCTTCACAGTCTCCATTGTTAGATTTCACGGTGGCTTCATTGAGCGCCCCGCTCCATCCTTTCGGCTCGGAATAGGAGCCGACGCTGCTTTCGTTTGAATTGCACCCGAACATGAGTACGGCGATGCAAGACATTGCAATAAGTCTTCCAATCATTGGTTAGTCCTTCTGTTTATGTTGATGATGATATTAGAAGCGAGAATTTTCGTTTTCGCAACAAAAAAAACTTCCGACTTGTTTATCGGAAGTTTTGATTTTCAGTATATTAAAAAAATAAACTAATCTTCGCTCCTGCGTTCGCGGCGGTCGCCTCCGCGCCTGTCGCCGCGGTCTCCGCGGTCGCCGAAACGGCGTTCGCGGCGCTCGCCATCGGGGCGCTCTTCGCGGGCCTTGGGCTCGTAGGGAATTCCCTGCTGCTCGCAAAGCGCGGCGCGGCGGGAAAGCTTTACGCGGCCCTTGTCGTCGACGCCGATGCACTTGACGAGTATTTCGTCGCCGAGCTTGCAGACGTCTTCGGTCTTGTTGACGCGGAAGTCGGCTAGTTCGGAAATGTGCACGAGGCCTTCCTTGCCGGGCATGCATTCGACAAACGCGCCGAATTCCTTGATGGAGCGGACAATGCCCTTGTAGGTCTTACCCACTTCGATTTCGCCCGTGACGAGTTCGACTTCGCTGACGGCGCGGTTCATGCTTTCAACGCCCTGGGCGTAGATGAGCACGCGGCCGGGGTTTTCGTCGTCCACATCGATCTGGGCGCCGGAAACTTCCACTATGCGGCGAATGTTCTTGCCTCCGGGCCCGATGAGCATGCCGATCTTCTCGGGGTCGATCTGCATGACCTTGATCTGCGGGGCGCAATCCTTGAGCTTCTTATTCGGCTCGGGCATCGTTTCCTGCATGATGTCGAGAATCTTGTAGCGCGTGTCGCGGTTGCGATAGATGGCTTCCTTGGCGATATCGAGGCTGAGGCCCTGGATTTTCAGGTCGAGCTGGAAGCCCGTGATGCCTTCGCGCGTGCCGCAGATTTTGAAGTCCATGTCGCCGAAGTGGTCTTCCGCGCCGATGATGTCGGTAAGGAGAACATACTTCTCAAGCTCGCCGTCCGCGCTGAAGCGGGTAACGAGGCCGCAGCTGATGCCGGCAACCATCGTCTGGATCGGAACGCCAGCGTCCATGAGGCTGAGGCAGCCGCCGCAGACGGACGCCATAGACGTCGAACCGTTCGATTCCATGATTTCAGAAACAAGGCGGATTGCGTAGGGGAATTCGTCTTCCGAGGGAAGCACGGGCAGGAGCGAACGCTCGGCCAATGCGCCGTGGCCTATTTCGCGGCGGCCGGGCGTGCCAAAACGGCCCGTTTCGCCCACCGAATAGGGCGGGAAGTTGTAGTGAAGAATGAAGGACTTCTGCTTGCTGCCGCCTGTGAGGCCGTCGAGGTCCTGGAAGTCGCGGCTTGTGCCGAGGGTCGTGAGGACCAAAGCCTGCGTTTCGCCGCGCGAAAATAGCGCGCTGCCGTGGACGCGGGGCAGAAGGTCGGTCGCGCAGGAAATCTGTCGAAGGTCAGTCGTGGCCCTGCCGTCGCAACGCTTGCCCTGGTCGAGTATGTTCTGGCGGTAGACTTCTTCCTGGAGGACTTCAAAGGCCATCTTAATCTGGGCCATGCTGAATTCCTCTTCGCCAACCTTGCCTTTTACAAATTCGGCGGTTTCATTCATCACCGCGTCGACGTCAGCCTGGCGCTTGAGCTTGTTGTCCTGGAAAACTGCCGCCGAAAGCTTGTCGGCGGAAAATTCCCTGCACATTTCAAGTATCTCGGGCTTGACGACCACGAGCGGGAACTCGCGCTTTTCCTTGGCGCAGAGGGCCGCAAGCTCGCGCTGCGCCTTGATAATCTTCTGGATCTGAACCTGTGCGAATTCGAGCGCTTCGATGAAGCGTTCTTCGGGGCACTGTTCGGCCGAACCTTCAATCATCATCATTTCCTTCTCGTTGCCCACGTAAATGAGGTCGAGTGTGGAATCGAGCATTTGCTCGTGGTTGGGGTTCGTCACAAATTCGCCGTCGATTTCGCCGATGCGCACGCATCCCACGGGGCCGTTCCACGGTATGTCGGAAATTAGCATCGCGGCGCTCGCGCCGTTTACCATGAGGATGTCCGGATCATTGATCTGGTCCGTGGAAAGGAGGAGGCCTATGACCTGCACTTCGTTCATGAAGCCCTTGGGAAAGAGCGGGCGCAGGGGCCTGTCGCAAAGGCGCGAAGTGAGGATTTCCTTCTCGCTGGGGCGGCCTTCGCGCTTGAAGTATCCGCCGGGGAATCGGCCTGCGGCCGAGAATGTTTCGCGGTAGTCCACCGTAAGGGGGAAGAAGTCCTGCCCTTCGCGCAGCGAGGCCGCCGCAGTCGCCGTCACGAGGAGGGTGGTTTCACCCAAGCTTATTGTTACCGCTCCGTTGGCCTGTTTCGCCATGGAGCCCGTCGTTATCTTAATGCCGAGGTCTTCAACCTCTACGCCGTATTTCTGATTCATTATGTGTCTTTCTTGTTCTATCCTTGACGATAAACGGATCGGACGTTTTATTCGCCTGTTTCTTTATCCGGAACGAGTGTCGCCCCAAGTAAATTATTGAATGTAAAGTTTAATGAAAACAAAAAGGACAACGGATGTCGAGCACCTATTGTCCCTTTTTATTTGTTTTTATGTATAGCCCAATGCCTAGAATTTCGTTCTGAAATACAGGAAAAGCCCCCTGTCGGAAAGCGTCTGGAAAAGGCCGCCCTGCCCAATGGAATCTGTTCGCTCCTCGCCGTAGCGCGGCTTGCTGTCGCCAAAGCCAAGCAGTATGCTGTTTTCCGACTTTTCGCTTCCGACGATGGTCAACCCCGTAATGGGCGCATACAGGCTGTTTCCGTTGAGCCCGTCATATCTTTCGGCGGCAAAATTCCTATCGTCCGCAGCGTACGCCGCCACGGATGCCGCGATAAGAAGCGCCGTTATAAACAATCTTTTCATCGATATCATCTATCGTAAAAAGGGGCGTTTTCTTAAGCCTCGGCGCGGGCGGAAAAATGCGGAAAAAATTCCGCGCATTCAACGCCTGTTCTTCGATTTAGATGTTGTCGCCATTGCTCACCTTATAGACGCCGCCCAAGAACTCGCGCGCAGGGTAATCGGATGTTCTTTCAGTCTTGTTGCCGCGCCATTTCAGGCCGTCCGCACAGTAGATACGGGAATGATTGTAATAACGGCCAAGCCAAGTTTTGTTGGAAATGTTTATACGCCGGGCAAGCCCGCTGATGCGCGGACATGCCCTAAAAATGCCCTTTGGGCATTTTTACGAATAAACCTTTCTCTCTCTTCATAATCGCTGTCGCGCTTATGGTTGCAGTGTGTCAGCGCGATGCCGCTAAAGAGAATATTTTCGGTTTACACTGTGCTCTTTGTTTTCGAAGGCTTTCGCAA
>CALXSL010000026.1 GCA_944391135.1 uncultured Opitutales bacterium | reverse complement strand
AACGGAATAATACATGCTTCCGTAGTCCGTTGTTGACATGTGCGCGAACAGGTATCCGCCGCCGCGTTCGGAAGCCCTTCGCCCATGCACATTTGCACTGCGGCAAGCGACCCGCAAAAAATTGCGCGTAAAAGAAATTTCATTGGGTTATTGTACAGGGATCAACGCGGCGTTTCAAGCATTTTCAGCTTCCCCATTTAGATACATGCAAAAAAAACGGCGGCTAATTCGTAAAAGCGCCCCGGAAACATTCCCGAAATTCTGAAAACGCAAAAAATGCCCCCCGCATTGGAGGCGCAAACGGGCAAAAAGACGCCGCAAACCTTAGCCGCGCTTTCTGCGGGTGGCAAGCGCGAGGGCGAGGGCGAACGCGCCGTACGCAAAAGCCGCAACAGCCCTGATACAAAGAACGGCGGAAAATAAGCTTTTGTTTTCATACATTGTTTCCGGCAATTGTCATGCATTGCTTCAACGCCCCAAAAAAAGGGGCATATAAACAGTCCAAACATTCTTTGGCTTGCAGGCGGGGTTTCAACGGAGCAACTGCGCCTTGAAATTTCTATAAATTAACTGCTTAAAAAAATATTTTGTAAATCCTCAAATCTTCAACATATTATCCCCGTTATGAGCATGGGTATTGACGGCACAAAAAACTTCCCTTTGCCGCCTTTTCCGCTAAATTCAGCCCCCATGGGAAAACTATTTTGCATCCTCGCCGCAGTTTTGTCCGTTTCAGCGGGCACGCAGGCGGGAGAAACGGCCAATATCGACGTTTCCGCAAAGCGCCAGCAGATTGAGGGCTGGGGTGCCTCGCTCTGTTGGTGGGCCTCGGAACTCGGCAAGTGGGACGACAAGACAATAGGCGAAGTTGTCGATTTCGTCACCTCCCCCGACAAACTCAACATGAACCTTTTCCGCTACAACATAGGCGGCGGGGACGACCCGACGCATATCGGCGGCCACATGCTAAGCGAAAACGGCGGCAAGGGAAAACGCGCCGAAATGGAGGGTTTTAAAGACGGCCCCAATGCGCCTTACGACTGGTCGCGCGATGCGGGGCAAAGAAAGGTAATGCTCAAAATCCGCGAGGCGCGCCCCGATGCCATATTTGAAGCCTTTTCCAACTCCCCGCCCTATTGGATGACGCACAGCGGTTGCGCCGCCGGAAATTTCAACGGCAGCGACGACAATCTCAAGCCCGAATATTACGAAGCCTTTTGCGACTACCTCATTGAAGTTTGCCGCCACTACAAAGACGCATACGGCCTGGAGTTCGCCACGCTCGAGCCCTTCAACGAGCCGGCCTCTCCGAACGTCTGGAGCTATAGGGGCTCGCAGGAGGGCTGCCATTTCGACGCGGACACGCAAATTAAAATAATAAGGCTGCTGCACGAAAAGCTGAAAAAATCCGGGCTGAAAACGGGCATATCGGCGTCGGACGAAACCTGCGTAAGGTTTGCAATCGACACATTTAAAGCCTACGGCGACGCCGGGGACATATTGGAAAAACTCGCGCAGTTCAACGTGCACACCTACGACGGAAGCAGGGCGGAAAAAATCGAACTGGGCGGGATGGCAAAGGCGAAAAATATCCGCTTCTGGCAGAGCGAATCCGGGCCGCTGGGCATGGGCGGCTATCCTCTAAAAGTCAATCTTCTTCAGGCCGGGCGCATGTTCGAAGACCTCATTTACATGCGGCCCACCGCGTGGCTCGACTGGCAGGTTATCGACACGAGCGAAACGTGGAGCTTTTTCCGCGGGCGCTTCCATCCCGAATCGGAGTACGGCGGCCCCAACAAAAACCTGTACGTGCGCATGCAGGTTACGCGCTTTTTCAAACGGGGGTTTTTCATTGTGCAATCGGGGAACGACAACTGCCTTGCGGCTGTGAGCCCCGGCGGAAAAACACTCGCAATTGCCGTTGTAAACACTGAGGACAACGATGTCGAATTCAGCCTTAACGGCATCCCGAAATCAAAAAAAATATCGGCATGGCGCACGTCCAAAGAAGAAAACTGCTCTGAAATAAAGCCGCCTGAAGCAAAAGGCGGAACTGTAAACTATACCGCTCCCGCACTGTCTATAGCGACATTCGTGCTGGAGCTTGAATAGGCGATCCCAACGAAAGAACCAAAAGCTTTCCGTTCGCGCGCTATTTTTCTTCCGCGCCGAAAACTTCCTTCACAACTTCAAGCTTCATATTGTCGCCCGATTTGTTGGGCACCATGAAGCCGCCCTCGCCGTATTCGTTCCAAGCGTAAATTGTAAAGGCCTTTTGGCATGTGCCGTCCTTTTTCGGAAAGCCGAGGCGCGAATGCTCGTCCAAGTCTTTTTTTCACGGATTCCAGAACGCCCTTCCATTCTTCACGTGTCGGGAACGCGAACGCCGCACCATCGCACCTCCATGGGCGCGGATTCCAGCCGACCGCGACAAAGGGCACGGTGTCGGCCGTGCGAGCAAGGCGGTCCAACCGGAAGGTTTCGGCCATGAGCGCATAGGGATAGTCGTCGTCGGAATACGGCAGCGCGGGCATGTCGGCGTATTCCATCGAAAAGTCCATGTTTATATCCTTAAGGCCCGTGTCCTTAATCGCAATCGCCTGCGTGAGCCCCACCGAAATTATGGGCTCCTCGCCGACCGCGGCTTTTACAATTTTCCTGAAACTTTCAAGAATTTCGTTCGCCTTTGCCGCGTCATGGCTGAGATCGTCCATGAACTGCCCGCCGCCGTGTATTTTCAGCGCGGGGCGGCCGTCGATTTTCAAGTATGACGGGTGCTTCATCGCTTCCGCCGCGAACTTGGCGATTTCATCCCACTCCCCTTTTGTTTTCACGTTGAACGGCGCGTGGTTTGTGATTTCGAGCATAAACTTCATATAGCGCGCATTCGGGGAGTCCATAAACCAGCGCACGGCCTTGTTTATCTTTTCGACATTCCTCTCGGCCGAAGCGTTCGGGTACCACAATATTGAGAAGAAATCGACGCCGTGCGACGCCGCCAGCGCAATGTCCGCGTCCATAGTCTCCTGCGAATTCGCCTCGCCGAACATCGGGATGCGTTCGGGATATTTTTCGCGCCAGTCCATGCCGCCGGGCTCGTGCCATTTAGTCGGGTACTCGGGATACCATCCCGCAAAATACTCGACGCCCACAAGATATTCCTTCGCGGACAGCCACAGGGCAACCGAAAGCGAACATAAAAAAATACGGCAATGCGAAACATGCCGAATTCACTAGCAGAAAAAATGCACCCATTCAAACGCAATCCGTCAGGCCTTGCGGTAGCCGATCAGGTATTCCACGTTGCCGTCGCCGCCCTTTATGGGGGATTCCATCGAGCCGATGAATGTCGCGTCGGCAAAGCTTTCCGAAACGAACGCTAGGATTTTGTCGAGCGCCTCCCTGCGCAGAACTTCGTCCCTTATGACGCCCTTGTTTTTGCGCATGAGGTTCGGGGCGGTTTCAAACTGCGGCTTGACGAGGCATACCATTTCGCCGCAGGGCTTCAGCAGCGGCCACAGAGTCGGAAGCACTTTTTCAAGGGAAATAAACGAGAGGTCGGCGCAAATGAAGTCGAAAAGCCCGCACTCGAAGAATCCGGGCGACAGCGAGCGCACGTCGGTCTTTTCAAAATTTTTCACGCGCGGGTCGGACAAAAGTTTTTCGTGCAGCTGCCCCGTGCCGACATCGACGCAGCACGCGGAAACCGCGCCGCGCGAAAGGGCGCAGTCGGTAAAGCCGCCTGTGGACGCGCCGGCGTCCAAAATTCTCGCGCCCTTCAAATCCATGGCAAACTTGTCAAGAAACCCCTCGAGCTTCAGCCCGGCGCGCGAAACGAAGCGCAGCGCCATGGAGTCGGAGTCTATCGCAAACTCCGCATCGTCCGGATACCTCCGCGACGGCTTGTCAACGATTTTCCCGTTGCAGAACACCTTGCCCTCCTCTATCAGCGCACGCGCCTTCGAGCGCGTTTTCACAAGGCCGATATCCGTTATGATTTCGTCGGCGCGCTTCATTTGCCTTCGGGCGTAAGGATTATTTCTACCATCTCCGCCGAGGGCTTCCGCTCATTTTCCTTGGCATCCGCTTTTTCGACAAGAGTCTCGGCATAGTCTTTTGCGCCTTTCGTAATATTATACAAAAGCGCGAGCGTACCGAACACCATGGCGAGCAGCAGGGCCACGCCAACCACGAGCCTGAACATTTCCACGCGCCGGGCGTTCGGATTTTTCCCAGCACTGAAATGCATGTTGGGAACGATGCCCTTGAAGCCGGACACCGCGCCTTTCGAACGCTTTTCAACTTTGTGGCTGTCTATAATCATTTGACCTTTCCGTTTTTCCCAGACGGCGCGCCCGTTTTCAAGCTTAAATCTTGACGCGCCCATATATGACGGACACAAGCTTTTGCGTTATCATACAAATATATGGGGCGGCTATGAGGCCCATATCTATAAGCACTAAAAAAGGGCGCATAAATGCGCCCTCATTTTCGAATGTTTTACCTTCTGGACATTAGGATTTGGAGGATATACCAGAAGAGGAGGGCTATGGCGGCGAAGAGGCCGAGGGCCGCGGCCACGTATTGGTCGTTGCGGTACTGGTGGATCATGGCGCTGGTCTGGTAGAGGACTGCGAGGGAAGCGAACACGATCATAGCGGCGGAGAACCACGTGCCGAGGTTGAGGCCGAAGAGTACGGCGCAAACAATGAGGCCGAGGGCTACGAAGCTGAGTATGGTCAGGAACGAACCGAGGAACGAAAAGTTCTTTTTTGATATGAAGGCGTAAATCATTATGCCCGCGGTGAGGGCGCCTGTCATTATGGCGGCCTGCGGGATGGTGTCTGGGGCAATCTGGCTGGCTACGAGCAGCAGCGGCATGAATATGATAGCTTCGGCGATCACATAGAGGTAGAGGCCGGCATACTGCTTGCCGAGGCTTGCTCCGGAGAGGGCCCACTTGTTGGCAATCCACGAGACGCCCATGAACGCGAGCAGCACTATGAGCCAGTTTCCGCCGTTGACCATGCGCGCGGCAAGCTCGACTGCCGGCTGCCAAGAGAGCAGCAGGGCTTCGAACGCGATAAATACCACGAAGGCAATCGCGAGGTTAAGGTATGTGTTCCTGATGAATTCGCTTCTGGCCTTGGCCACGGTTGAAGCGTTCCCGAAAGTCGATACGTCTATTCCGTTCATATTCCTGTTTTTGTTGTTTTTTTATTGGACATCGGTTTTCGCCGCATTGCCTCAATTTTTTTGTGGATAAAAGATACAATATTACATAGCGTGCCGACAATGGAAAACTTTACACAAAATCAGGGCCGTCCTGACGGCAGGGCGTTCGACCAGTTGCGCGAGATAAAATTCGAGGCGGGCATAGCGCCTTACGCCACGGGCTCGGTGCTCGTATCCTTCGGGAACACGAAGGTTATCTGCGCGGCTACCATAGAAAAGAGAGTTCCGCCGTGGATGAACTCGCTCGAAACGCCGCAGGGCTGGATAAGCGCGGAATACTCCATGCTGCCCTATTCGACGCTTGAACGCAAGAAGAGGGCGTCGACGGCGGGAAAGGTCGACGGCCGCTCAGTAGAGATTCAGAGGCTCATAGGCCGCGCACTGCGCGCGGTGACGGTGCTTGAGAACATCCCCGGTATTACAATTTGGATAGACTGCGACGTACTCCAGGCCGACGGCGGGACCCGCACGGCATCAATAAGCGGCGCATACGTCGCGGCGAAAATCGCGGTGAACAAGCTTCTGGCAAGCGGCGAAATAGCGGCAGATCCTTTCAGTGACTCCGTCGCGGCAGTCAGCGTGGGTATCTACAACGGCGAAACAGTCCTCGACCTCCCCTATGAGGAAGACAAGGACGCAGAAGTCGATGCGAATATCGTGATGACGGGCAGCGCGAAGTTTGTCGAAGTTCAGGCCAGCGGCGAAGAGGCAACTTTTGACGGTACGCAGCTATCCGAGCTTATCTCGCTGGCCAAGAAGGGCATAGGCGAGATAACCGCGCTCCAGAACGCCGCCATAGAATCGGCAAAATAGGGAGGGCCAAAATGGACAGCAGGATTGAAAAGGCCCTTTCCACGTTCCACAACCCGCATTCGTGCGCACAGGCCGTATACGCGGCGTTCAAAGACGCCGACGAGGAAAAAATGGCGTCACTGAAAGCGAAAAGCAGTGGGCGCGCCCCCGGCGGCCTGTGCGGCGCACTCCACGCAGCCATTCTCATTCAGCCGGCAGAAGCGGAGGAAATATCGGCGGAATTCACCGAAAAGACAGGCAGCACCATATGCAGGGAGATAAAACTCGAGCACAAGACGCCCTGCATTGAATGCGTGAAAGCGGCGGCTGAAAGCCTCGCAAAGCGCATGTAGCCGTAAACCAACAATCTGCAAAAAAAGAACGCCCCGGAAAATTTCCGCGGCGTTTTTTTATCAACCTCGAACAATCGGTGAAACTGCCGCAACTTGCGCCGCAGCGGCTTACCTATAATCCGGGCATTCCTCAATCTCCGGGGGGTGGAGGCGGAGGCTGTCTGAACATGAAATTCAGTATCCGCTGAACGTCAGGGTCTTTGGCCATATTAGTGTAGTCGTCCTGCGTATAGTTTCCGTCGGGCTTCGAGTATTTCTGCAAGAGCTGCATGTGGCGCTTGCGGCCCTCTTCGAACATGGCCTTGCGCTCTTCGTCGTTGAGCTCGCCGTCGCCGTCCTTGTCGAATTCCTTGAGCACGTCGGCCGGCGGCTTGAAATTGCCCCTTCTGCGACCCATCTTTTCGCGCTCCCTGTCGAACATCTTGCGCTGTTCCTCCAAAAATTCGGAAAGTTCTTCGGTGTTGAGCTTGCCGTCGCCGTCCTTGTCGAACTTCTTTATAATGTTCTCGGCGTGCTTCATGCGAAGGCTTTTCAGGTCTTCGGCCTTGTTTTTTATGGCCTCCATGGCGGCGGCGCGCTCTTCGGGGCTTAGGCGGCCGTCTCCGTCCTTATCGAATTGTTTAAGCAGTTGTATGCGCATTTCGTGGTCCATGCCCATAAAAAGGTCGCCGCCGCGGCCGCCCATGTGATGCCGGGGCGGAGGAGGCTCGTCCTGCGCGGCCGCAAACCCGGCCGCCGATATGATAATGGCTGCAGTCGCCAAAAGCTTCTTCATGTGTGTCCTTTTGTTTTCCTTTAAACATCATAACGCCGTATTTCGGCAAAAGTTTCAAATCGTCTTTTATGTTTGAAGATTTTTTTCAACCAGCCTAGATTGTCCGCAATTTATAATTATGTACCAAGTTACATTCAGCGATCAAAGCATAGCGGAAATCAACAAGCTCGACAAGCTCGCGCAGCTGGAGATAATAGACTCCTTCGGCTCGCTCACGCAGGAGCAGCTCGAGGGGGGCCTTCCCAACATCGGAAAAATCCACAGGGAGGGGCGCACTTTCTACAGGCTTAGAACCGGAGACTACCGCATATACTTCGAACTGCTCGAGGAGCAGCAGACCCTGCACGCCCACTACATACTGCAGCAGCACACGCTCGCGGACTTCGTTTTCAGGTTTAAGCTTCCCTTCACCGAAGAAACAATGGTCGAACAGCAGGACAACTTCTGGAAATACCTGGAATCCTTAAAAAAATGAGCCAAGAACGCAAACACGAAACCAAGCTCTGGGAAAACGTACACCAGGCCAGCAAGATATTCATTCTGCCAAACATGTTCACGGCGGGAAACCTGTTTTTCGGCTTTCTGTCCATAATACTGTGCATACAGGCGAAATTCAATGCGGAATCCGGCGGCAAGGCAATTGACCAGATTGCCGTGCTTATCGCCCCTTCCGCGCCCACGCTTCCCAGCGGCGAAGGCACCGGGTTTTACTTCCTCGCCATACTCTGCATACTCGCGTCCTTCCTGTGCGACGCTTTCGACGGCAGGGTGGCGCGCACCACGGGCAAATCGTCCCTGTTCGGCAAGGAGTTCGACTCCCTCGCCGACAGCGTTGCGTTCGGACTGGCCCCGAGCCTGCTGATGTATTTTCTCATACTCCAGCCCTCCGCCGAACTCAGCGAGACCTACCAAAAGATAGTGCTCAACACCGGCTGGCTGATAGGCTTCATATTTCTCCTGTGCGCCGCCGTGCGCCTCGCACGCTTCAACGTGCTCACAAACCCCTACATCATGGGGCACGAAAAATACGAAAAGGGCGACTTCATGGGCCTGCCCGCCCCCGCCGCCGCCGGCGCCGTGGCGTCAATAGCGCTGACAATGCTCAGCTTCGACATGGGCCGCTTCATGTGGCTCCTCATTCCCTTAATGCTGCTCATCGCATGGCTGATGGTAAGCAACATCCCCTACCCGTCCTTCAAGCACATCAACTGGACCACCAGCATGCGCTTCAGGTCTTTCGTAGTGCTGATAATCTGCATTATCATGATGTTCGCCCTGCGCGAATACAGCTTCGCCATCATGTTCCTGTGCTACGTGTTCTACGCGCCCATAAAATACGCCCCGCGCGGCCTCGCCATCATGCGCTACAAATTCAAAAAGAATAAAGCGTAGTTAGGAACAACTTTAAGAGAGACGTGAAATGCCAAGCATTTCACGTTTTTTTGTTTTTTAATGCGGGGCTCATAACCGCCCCGCTCCCCGCCTAGGAAGCAAAGCTTCCATTCGTACTGACCTTGTATCGTACGTACCTTTCACCCATTGCTTTCAGCAATGGACTGATTTCTTTATTTATCACGTTTTCTTTTATAAGAAAAATATAGCATTGTGCGACCTATCTCGCGGTCACAAGTCTTTATTGACTCGCACCCCCTCGCGGGGGCCGTTTGTGCTCGCTCGCACGGCAGTGCTCGTCTCGGCACTCGCTTTGCTCGGCTATTTGCCTGCGGCAAATCCACTCACGGCGCCTTCGCGCCGTGAACGCCCTCCGGGCAATTTTGCGAAGCAAAATTGTCGTATTGTACTCGCATTTTCAGTAGAAAATGTCTCGCCCTACGGGTGGCGGCTGCGCCGCCATACTTCCCCTTCGCCTTCGCTCGGTGTTCGCGTCTCCGGCTTGAATTGCCGGGCGAGGGCCTCGCCGGGCATTGCGGGGCTTAAGCTCCAGCAGGCGGATTTGCTTCGCAAATTTCTCCGCCTTCCCCCATTTCACCCGGGCAGGCTAAAACTATATGCAGCATATAGTTTTACAATAAAGCCTCGGGACGGTCTTTCCGCGATTCTACGAAGTGTATTTCCTAATCACTTTGCATGTTAAGCGGTTTAATTACCTGCTCATTCACTAACGTTCTTTCGCATTGCTGTTTGGAAAGCATGTATAATCGAACTCGCTATGCAAAACTCAAGTCCACGGCAAAACAAAAAACACAGTCGGTTTGCTTGCGCTTAATATCGCTTTAGCAACCATGGCGATCGCGCAAGCGTGTCGCCACATGATGCGCCGTTTATCGTATGTGCATTGCACATCGATAAACGGCGAAGCTACCGTAGGAAGTTCGCGTTTCACCGTGTATGAAAACAAGCAAAACCAACAGCCATAAGGTATTCAGCCATTGCGAATGCAATGCGGAAGTTTCAGCAACATACAGCGTCACTATGCCCCGGCGCGGCTCGCGCCTAGGCGGGGCGCGGGGCGGCCATGAGCCCCGCATACTAAAAATGGCTTATATCCTCTTTCCTTGACACCTTGGTTGGGCGTCTTAAAGTGTGGGGTATGGCCGGAATTGATGAGAATATTGTCCGCGAGTATTTTGAGCTTGGCGGTTTTTTGGTGCGGCAGCTTCAGAAGTACCAGGTGCAGTCGCGCAAGAAGCGCGCGGAAGAGGAGATAGATATTGTGGCCGAAAATCCGCTCGCCCGCGAGGGAGATCTTTCGTTCATAATAACTGACGAGGACCTGCCGAAAATCAGACGCGCGGCAATCGCTGTTCGGGGGTGGCACACCACGACGTTTTCGGCGGCTACGCTCAATTCGTCGGGGCAGATATTTAATTTTCTGCAGAAATCGGCGCTCAAGAGGCTCGATTCCATTTTCGGCGAGGGGCACAAGATATGCAAGATACTCGTCTTGCCGGGGCTGCCCAAGGGGCGCGCCGAGCGGCAGAAAAGCGTTTCCCTGCTGAAGTCGAAGGGCGTGGACGGCGTGCTGACCTACCCAAACATGCTCCAAAGCATCATAGACAAAATAGAGCCCAACAACAATTACCAGAAAAGCGATCTCATCCAGACTCTCAGGATATTGAAAAATTACGACATGCTCAAAGACCCGCAGATGGACCTTTTTGCAAAATCCCGAAATTTCTGAACATATCCGCCCAAAAGAGGTCTATTAAAATATGAAAAGAAGCAGATTTCTACTTGTAGCACTCCTCTCATTTGCGGGACTATTCACAACGGCCTTCGCCGACGAAGCGAAAGCCAAGTTGAACACAACTCCCGACTATAACACCGCGTTCGCCGAAGCAAAAAAGGACGGCAAGGTTGTTATGATACTCTTCACGGGCTCCGACTGGTGCCCGCCGTGCAAAATGCTACACAAATTCGTCCTAGACAAAAAGGAGTTCATAGACTTTTCAAACGACAACCTCCACTTTGTACTCGTCGACATCAACAGGGCCTTCGCCCCGAAAGCCAAAGACTTCTCGGCCCAGCAGATCGCCCTAATGGAAAAATACAAAGTCGATGGCGTGCCGACCATCGTTCTCATAAACCCAAAGAACGAAAAAACCGACATCCTCGGCGGCCTGATGACCAAAACCCCCGAAGAACTCATCAAGAAAATTGAAGCCATACAAAAGGCAGAATAATAAAATAAGACCGGCGCCTCAAAACGCCGGTTTTTTTTATGCCTATAAAAGAAGACGCATTGCGCCGATCACCGTTTTTTTTATTAGCGGGGCTCATGGCCGCCCCGCACCCCGCCTAGGCGCAAGCTGCGCCGTTGCATAGTGAAGCTGGTTGTTGCCGTATCTTCCGCATTGCATTTTCAATGCAATCGCTGATTTCTTTATTTCTCATGCTTTCTTATATAAAAAAACGATGAAATGCGACCTGTCTCGCGGCTACTAGGCCTTATTGCCGCCGCCCCTTATATTTGGGCGGCTAAAAGCATGTGCAATGCACATGCTTTTACAATAAGGCCTCGGGGCGGTCTTTTGCCGATTCTACGAAGTTTAATTCCTAATCACTTTGCCTGTTAAGCAGTTTTAATTACCTGCTCATTCACTAACGTTCTTTCGCATTGCTGTTTGGATTGGCCATAACGAACTCACTTCATATACCACAAACATTTTGCAAAACAAAAAACACAGTCAGTTCGTTAAAACCGCATATCGCTTTAGAAAACCATGGCGATCGCAATAGCGGTCGCCACATGATGCACCGTTTATCGTATGTGCATTGCACATCGATAAACGGTGAAGCTACCGTAGTAAGTTCGCGTTTCTACATGTATGCAAACAAGCTAAATCAACAGCTATAAAATATTCAGCCATTGCGTTAGCAATAGCGGAAGATTCAAACAAAACAATGGCAAGGAGGAACGGCAGTTCCGAGGTGCAGGCGTGCCTGGGGTGCGGGGCGGCAATTCAAGCCGGAGGCGCGAATGGCTGCGAAGCAGGAAGCTTTGCGCAGCAAAGACCCGTAGGGCGAGAACAGCGAAGCGAGCGAGTTCAAATTTTGCCGAAGGCAAAAGACCCCGTAGGGGCGTTCACGGCGCGAAGGCGCCGTGAGTGGATTTGCCGCAGGCAAATAGCGGAGCAGAGCGAGCGCCGAGACGAGCACTACCGTGCGAGCGAGCACAAACGGTTTGCGAAAGCAAACGCGAGTCAATGAGCCCCGCACTACAATGGCGGCCAATCAATCTTTGGCGAATTCGCGGTAGAAGAAGTTCATGGCCTGCTCGCGGTCTTTGAGCATGGACTGCCTGAGCATTTCGACGGACTTGAATTTTTTTTCGGGGCGTAGGAATTTGACAAGGGTTACTTCCACTTTCATGCGGGGGCCGAAGGGGACATCGTTGCCGAAAAGGTTTATTTCGATAAGCGGCTCGGTCTTGCCGACGGTGGGGGAGACGCCGTAGTTGGCGACCCCCTCATAGACGGTGTCCTCGCCGATTTTGCGAAGCTGGGCGGCATAGACGCCGAAAGGCGGCTTGCTCTCGGGATTCCACGGAATGTTGAGGGTGGGAAAGCCGATTTTGCGGCCGAGGTGCTTGCCGCTTTTTATGGTGCCGATGGCGGTGTAGTCGCGCCCGGCGAGCTTCGAGAACAGGCGCATGTTGCCGCGCGCCAAAGCCTCGCGCATCCTGCTTGAGCTTATGCGTCTAAGCCCCAAACGGAGACCTTTTACGGGGCGATATACCCAGCCGTTTTTCTCGGCGATTTCTTCGAGCGTGCGCCTGTTGCCCTTGGCGCCGTTGCCGAAAAGAAAGTTGTCGCCGGTAACGATGCCTTTCAGCTGCGGGAACTTGTTGCGCAGAAACCTTTCGAAGGAACGGGGCGTAAGCACGGCGAAACGCCTTGTGAATTCTTTGATGAAAACTTTTTTAATGCCGGCCTCTGCGAACATGCGCGCGCGCGGCTCGGCGGGATACATCATTTTCACGGGCGGGCGGCCCATGTTTATGACGGTCGAGGGGTGCGGGTCGAAAGTGAGGACGCACGGAACGGCATCCTGCTCCTCGGCGATTTCGAGCACCTGCCTCATGACTTCCATGTGGCCGCGGTGCAGGCCGTCGAACATCCCTATGGCAATGACGCACGGGTAGTCGAAACTAGCCACGTCGTCTATGTTCACAAAAATGTCGTCTACCTCGGGCATACGCTAAAACGCGAAACTGGGTACCACGTCCCGCGCGGGGATGAGGATTTTTTTTATGGCCGACGGGCTCATTTCGGAGAGCGCCGCGATTGTGACGGCGTCGGCCACGTCGAACTTGTGCGTCTGGGTCCTGCGCAGGGAAGTCATGTAGGCGCCGCAGCCTATGCGCTGGCCGAGGTCGTGGCATATGGTGCGCACATATGTGCCCTTGCTGCACGCGAGAAGGAATTTGGCGCGGGGCTTTTCCCAGCCGAGAAGCTCGAACTTGGAAACGTTTATGAAGCGCGGCTCGCGCTCGACCTGTTCGCCCTGGCGCGCAAGCTTGTAGAGCGGCACGCCGTTGACCTTCTTGGCGGAAAACATGGGGGGGGTCTGGTACTGGTCTCCGAGAAACTTTGCCATCTGCCCCAAGAGGGCGTCCCTGTCGAGGGCCTCCGGCACGGGAAGCTCTTTTACCACTTCTCCGTCGGTGTCCTGCGTGTTGGTCTCCTTGCCGAACTCGAGCTCGCCCTCGTAAACCTTGTCTAGGCTCATAAGGTACTGCGAAACTTTCGTGGCTCTGCCTACGAGTATTACGAGCAGGCCGGTCGCGAGCGGGTCTAGCGTTCCGGCGTGGCCTACGGCGCGTATTTTCAATATGCGCCTGACATGCGCGACGACGTCGTGCGACGTGCACCCCTGGTGCTTGTCGACGAGCAGTATTCCTTCAAAATCAGGTGAATTCTTTTCCATTTTCCAGTTCCCAATAGCGGCGCTTCCGGAAGGAGCGCGGGCAAAAAGTTATATTTTGGCGTTGAGCTTGTCGTAGTTCTGCAGGTGCTCTTCGATGAGCCCCAGAAGCTTCGGGTAAAAAGTGTTGATGTCGTAGCCTTCCGCGGTGAAGCCGGCCGCCGCAAGGTGCCCGCCGCCGCCGAACTGCGCGGCGATGAGGTTCACCTGGTACTGCGGGCCCTTGCCGCGCAGGCTGCCCTTTACGCCGTTGGGCATCTCTTCGAGAAGCACGGCTATTTCCACGCCGTCAATGCTGCGCGCATAGTCCACAAGGCCGTCGCTTTCGGCCTTTTCCGCGCCGGTTTGCTCGTATATGCCCTTCGGAAGGAGGCCTATGCAGACCCTGTCGCTGAAGTGCATGGTAAGGCTCTGCAGGAAGGACGCCAGAAGCTTGAGTCGCGAGAGCTTTTCGCGCTGGTAAAGCTGCTGGGCAACCCACGCCGCATCGGCGCCGTCGCGTATGAGGCACATGGCGATTTCAAAAGTTTTCTGCGTGGTCGAGGACGTCGTGAACTGGCGCGTGTCCATCACGGTTCCCATGAACAGGCGGTTGGCGTTCTCCCTGCTTATGTCCACACCCGCGTCCATCATCAGCCCCGCAAGAAGCTCGGCGGTGGCCGCGGCCTTCGTGTCTATCAGGTTGATTTTCGCGTAGCCCGCGTCGTTCGACACGTGGTGGTCTATGCAACCCAGAGGCTTGGGAAAGCGCGCGCGCAGGGCGTCGTTGGTGCGCGCGTAGTCGGCGCTGTCAACGGTGACTATTTCAAAGCTCGTGTCGGTGAAAGTTTCGGCGGGAAGAAAGTCGCGGCCGTACTTGAAGTTTTCGTAGAGGTACGGCACGGGATTCTGGTTGAGGCAGACGACTTCCGCCGCTCCGGCCTTTTCGAGGATGTCCGCCAGCGCGAACTCCGACGAGACGCAGTCGCCGTCGGGGCGCATGTGGCCGGCAACGGCGATTTTCTTGCCTTTCGCCTCCGCAAGAAGCTTTTTGAATCCGTCTTTCAGCTCTGGAAAATACTCCGCCATATGGTTCCCTTAATACTGTTCGCCTTCCCGGAAGTCTTCCTCCGGCTCCATGCCGTGCGGGTCGTCCGCGGCCAGCTCGTCAAGTTTTTCAAGAATGTGCATGCCGCGCTCCACGGAGGGGTCGTACACGAACCTGAGCTCGGGCGTATATTTTATAACGACTTTCTGGCCGAGAAGGTGGCGGAGCTGGTTTCTTATCGACATGAGAAATTTTCCGGCTTTGGCAACGGCCTCGCGGCCGCCGATTACCGAATAGTAAACGCGCGCGTTGCGCAGGTCGGGGGATATGTCAACTTCGGTGATCGTTATCGCGACGGACTCCGAACGCCAGCGGCTGTGGAGCAGTGCGCTGAGCTCCCTCTTTACCAATTCTCCAACCCTGATTTTTCTTTCACCCATTTTTTTTATAGTTTCATCTGTTCGGCGGCCGCAAAGCGCGCGCCTCTGTTCCAATAATTCTGCTTGCTTTATGGCCGCCAAGCGGCGCGCCTCTGTTTTTTTTTGCAGTTTCGGCTGTTCGGCGTATTGCCTTTGGAAATGCGCCTCTGATTCAAAAGTTCTGCGTGGCCGAAAAAAGCATCCGGCCGCACGTTGTGTCTGTTCCGGGGAAGTTCGTTTTCAAATGCGCCAACCCCATTAACCTGAAAAGCGCTCTCCAATGGAAAGCGCCTTTCACGTTCGATTAAAGGTCGGGGCGTATTTCGAGGATTTCGAAGCACTCGATAATGTCCTGCGGCTGGTAGTCGGAGAAATTATTGAGCGAAACGCCGCACTCGTAGCCCGCGCGCACTTCCGTGGCGTCGTCCTTGAAGCGTTTGAGCGCGCTGATTTTGCCCTTCGCGATTTCCTTGCCCGCGCGCATGACGCGAGCAAACTTGTCGCGGCGTATGAGGCCTTCGGTAACCATGCAGCCGGCGACCATACCGCCCTTCGACACGTTGAACACCTGGCGCACTTCCGCCGCGCCCAGCTTGTTCTCGCGCAGTTCCGGGTCGAGCAGGTTTTTCATCGCGTCGCGGACCTGGTTGATCAGCTCGTAAATGATATTGTGCGAAATTATTTCCACGCCCTTGTGCTTGGCGATGCCCGCAACGCCGTTTTCGAGCCTCGTGTTGAACGCCACGATGGACGCCCCCGCAGTTGCCGCGAATTCGATGTCGTTTTTGGAAATGAGGCCCACGCTGTGCGCGATGACCTCAAGCTTGACCTTGTCGCTCTTGATGGATTCAAGGAAGCCAACAAGCGCCTCGACGGTGCCGGAAACATCGCTTTTGACGACGCATTTGAACACCTTCTGGTCCTTGTTTTGGATTGCGGCCATGAGGTCTTCGAGGCTCGCGGCTTTCGGCGCCGTGTCGGCGGCCTCGGCCTTTTTGCGCTCAAGAATGGCCTCTTCGGTGAGGCGGCGCGCAGTCCTGTCGTTTTCGACCTTCTTGAACACATCGCCCGCGTTGGGCGCGCCCGTCCAGCCCATAACAACCGTGGGCATCGAAGGAGGCGCGCTCTTGATTTTCTGTCCGCGGTCGTCGAGGAGGGCGCGCACCTTGCACCAGTGCTCGTCACAGACGACAACGTCGCCGGGCTTCAACGTGCCGGAGTGGACTATGACTGTCGAAGTCGCGCCCCTGCCCGCTTCCATCTGGCTTTCGACGATGGTGCCCTCGACATTCGCCTTGGGGTTCGCCTTGAGGTCCATTATTTCGGCCTGGAGAAGCACGAGATCCAAAAGTTTGTCGATATTTTCACCCTTGAGCGCGGAAACCGGCGTGCAAAGCGTTTCGCCGCCCCAGTCTTCGGGGGCTATGCCGCGCTTCTGCATCTGCTGCTTCACCCTGTCGATGTTGGCGCCCTTGGCGTCCATTTTGTTTATCGCCACAATCACCGGAACGTCGGCCTTCTGCGCGAACGCAAGGGCCTCGTCGGTCTGCGGCATGAAGCCGTCGTCGGCCGCCACCACGAGAATCGCGATGTCGGTGATGTTCGCGCCGCGCTCGCGCATTTTCGAGAATGCGGCGTGGCCGGGGGTGTCGAGGAAGGTTATCTTTTTGCCAGAGTGCTCAATCTGGTAGGCCGCGGTGTGCTGCGTTATGCCGCCGGCTTCGCCCGCGACGACGTTCGTGTGCCTGATTGTGTCGAGCAGGGTCGTTTTGCCGTGGTCGACGTGCCCCAAAATACATGCGATTGCGGGGCGTTCGACATAGTTCTTGATGTCGTCCTCGATTTTCTTGGCCATCTCGCGCTTTTTCGCTTCGGCCGACTGCTGCGGGTTCTGCTGTTCGCCGCGGTGCTTGATGTCGAGCTCGAATCCGTGCCTTTCGGCTATGCGGACTGCCACGCCCTCTTCGATAGTCTGGTTCATCGAGGCGAATATGCCCATATCCATAAGCTCGGAAATGAGTCTGAAAGGCTTGAGCTCGATGGATTTTGCGAATTCCCTGACGATAATCGGGGGCTTTACCTGAATGATTTTCTTTTCCCCGTTCGCCGCAGCCTGCGAGGCCTCGTTAGAGGCGACCCTCGAGGGCATAGGGGGAACTGCGGGAGCTGCCGCCCTGCGCATCGGCGCGGGGGGAACGAGCGTTCCGGGAGAGTTCCTTGCCGGAGGAGGAGGGGGTGTTGCGGGCGCGCGCACGATGACTTCGGGCTGTTTGGGCTGCTCCGGCGCCTTGGGGGCGGGCATGCTCACTTCGGGCATCGAAATTTTAGGGCGCGCCGCGGGAACCGGGGGCACCATCGGGGCGGGCCTGCGAGCCATAACCGGAGGCACCATTATGGCCGGTTTTTTGGCTTCGGGCGCCTGGGGCGGAGGAGGGGGAGGCGGTGTTGCGGGTGCAGCCTGCGCGGCAGGGGCCTCGGGCTCCTTAACATCTTCCTTCTTCTCTTCCGCTTCCGCCTGCTTCTGAAGCTTTTCCTGTTCGACGTCCTCGGCCGTCTTCACAAATTTCTTTTCCGAGGCGACCACCTCTTCGGACGGCGTGTCGGACGCCTCGCCTGCGTCGGGCGCACCCGAGGCCTTCATGCCCGAAGCCTTGAAATCGGCGGTGATAAGATCAGCGTACAACGGCGCGATCGCGTTGGAAGACGTCTTTATCTCCAACCCATACTTGTCCTTATTCTGATTGATAAAATCAATCAGATCCTTGCTTGGCACATCGAGTTCTTTGGCCAGTGCGTGTATTCTGATGCTCATGTAACGCCTTATTCCTTTTTAAAAAAATTTGAAAACAGCCGGATGCGGATTAGTGCGACTGCTGGTACTCCCTTACGCGCTGGAGGATAAAGTCGGCGTCTTCAGTCGAGAAGCCGAGGTCGACAAGGTCTTCCTGCTCGACGCCTTCAAAGGCCTCCGAACTGTTGATGCCGTTATTGGCGAGTATCGCCGCCTGCTCTTCGCTGAGCTGCGGGAGAATCTGCGCGAGGCTTCCGGCGGCCTGCATGACGCGCTCTTCGAGGCCTATTTCGTTGGAGGCCTCCTTGGCTATTTCGAGCTTCCAGCCCAAAAGCCTCGAGGTGAGCTTGGCGTTCGAGCCGCGCTTGCCTATCACGATGGAAAGGTCGCCCTCCGACACTTCGAAAGTTATCTTCTTTTCGGCCGGGTCCACCTTGATGTTCTTGGCAACTGCGGGCTTTATGCATTCCTCGAGCAGGATCTGCGGGTTCGGCGAGTATTTTATAACGTCGATTTTTTCGCCGTTGAGCTCGCGCACTATGCTCTTTACGCGCGAACCGCCCGCGCCAACGCACGCGCCAACGGGGTCGATGCGCGGGTCCGAGGAGCTTACCGCGATCTTCGTGCGGTAGCCGGGCTCGCGCGCCATCGCGTCTATCTTAACGGAGCCGTCGGCGATTTCGGCGACTTCCAAATCGAAAAGCCTGCGCACGAACTTGTAGCTGGCGCGGCTGAGGATGATTTCGGGGCCGCGGGGCGAATTGTCTATTTCCAGAAGCAGGCAGCGGATGCGCTCGCCGGGGGCGTAGTCTTCGCCCATGATGGACTCGCGCTTGGGCATTACGGCCTCGGCCTTGCCGAGGTCTACGATGATCGAGCCCTTTTCGCGGCGGCGCACGGTGCCGGTTACGATGTCGCCCACGACGTCCTTGTAGTCGTCGAAAATCCTCTCCTTTTCAAACTGGCGCACCTTCTGGATAATCGTCTGGTAGACGTTCTTTGCGGCGATGCGGCCGAGGTTGGAGAGGTCGAGCTCGCGCTCAATGACGTCGCCTATCTGCGGGTTGTCCTTGTAAAGCTTCGCCCTGTCGATGTGTATCTGGGTGGCGGGGTCGGCCACGCTGTCGGTGACCGTGAGCAGCGCCCAGGACTTCAGCGCGCCGGACTTCGGATTGATGTCGATCTTCAAATCGTAGCCCGCGTGCGAGCCTTTCGCGGCCGCATTGCGTATGGCCGACGCGATTGACTCGATCATGTCCGCACGGCTGATCTGCTTTTCCTTCTCCATATACTCGAGAATTGCAAGGATTTCGCTGCTGTTGCTCATAATTCTATCTTCTGTTTTAAGTTTTTATGCCCACAGACAAAAAAAAGCGGGCCAATGCCCACCCTTCATCGGAGAGTTTTTCATTATCGTTGCTTTTAATAATGAGGACGGTGCATGATGTGTCAAGTACTTTATTTTAACGCCCTGTTAAGCATTTTTTAGGAAAATATCAAATCGTCAAAGCTCGTGCGTTTTTAAAATTTTCGCCGCTTCCCCTCAAAAACTTGATTTTTTTTCCGTTTACTCTTTAACAGAACACATGCGAAAACTCCTATTTTTACTGCTTTCGATATTCGCCGGCGTCGCCGCAACGGCCAACTCCAAAGAAGAACTGCGCCTCGACACCTCCAGCGAATCGAACATGCAGAAGTCTTTCGCAAAAATGCTAATGGCACTCGACGACGACGACCAGCAGGCTTTCGCGGGCGCAATGGCCACCATCGCCGTAGTACTTTCGAACAACCCCAACGCCGCCGACGGCAAAAGCCTCGAAGAACTCATCAGCGGAAAAACCGCCAACGAAATCATCGCGGCGTCGCGACGCCTTGCATCGTTCATAAAGCAGAACACAAACATCATAAACGGATCGTCCGCCAACGAATTCGGCAAGTCCGTCGGCGAAATCCTCGTGTCCCTCGAGCCGGAAAAGCAGTCGCTCTTCTCCGAGGCCATAGCAAAAGTCATGTATGAGGCCCAGAAAAAAGGCGAGGACGAAAACTCCGTCATGAAGCAGCTGGACGGCAAAACCGCCGACGAAGTTATCAACCTCGCGAAAAAAATAGACCTCCCCTTCAGCATCTCCAACAAGACCAACCCACAAGACTACCAGGTAAGGCAGCTAAGCGACGAGGAAGTAAAGAAACTCAACCTCGAAGAGGAACCCAAGGACAAATACACCCCCTCCCTCGTCCCCGTCCCCAAACCCAAAGCACAACCGGCCAACCAGTTGTAAAATGTTTTCAGAAGGCGGCACCTGTCCTCCACACAGTCCGGTAAGGAGCAAGCTTCCTTGCGTGACGAAAAAAAAGAAAATATGCGCAAACAAGCTTTCATTGAAAAAAAAAATGCGCTGAAAGCCGGGCTTATGGATGAATTTTCCGGCCGAAATACGGCATGCGGAAAGTTTGCAAGCCTTGCTCGCAAATAAAAAGCGGCCTTGAACACCAGGGCCGCCCTTTGTTATTGGAATTAAATTTGTACTAATTTCTTCTGCGATATGCGGCAAAAGCCAGAGCGATTACGCCGAAAAGCGCCGCATAGGTTGAAGGTTCCGGAACTGCGGCAACCCCCGTAATATTGCCGCTATCGTCGTAGGCAAAAAGCACGTTGTCGTACGATTTGCCCGTCCGATCCATTACCGTTATATCCGTGGAAATCGCGGAAAATACAACCGAGGTTCCGTCATCCGTTTTGAATATGTCCGCAAAGTTCAAAGGTTCGACGCCGTCCAGAACCAGATTCAGACTGTCAACGTCAAGAGCGCTTGCGGAAGACACGGTCACCCTGGCCGAATCGGAAACGGTGAGGGCGGCTGCGGTCAGGGAATCGACATGAACCGTGGCGTTGTCAAGCAGGGACAGGCTGCCGCCGTTTTTTGCAATCAGTTCGGTGCCGGTAAACGAAGTGATCCCCGAAAAAACGATTTCCCCCGACTGGCCCGACGCCGTAGACGCCGTGATGCTTCCGGCCGCAGAAAATTCCACATTTTTTAGAGTCATCTTGCCGGTAATCTGATAGGTCAGGTCGTCTCCCGAACCTACAGCCCCGAGATCTGTGCGGTCTCCCGTCAAAGCGAGCTTGCCCCCGTCCATGTCGAGGACGCCCCCAGAAGCTATTCTCAAGTATGTCGCAGTAATGCTTGTGTTAGTCGCATTCAAATAGCCCTGCACTTTCATCCACGAATTGAAATCAAGCGCAACCCCGTCGCAATTGAGCGTGGACAGCACGTCATTGGTTTGGTTCAGCGAAAAGGTGGTAAAATAGAATTCGCCTGTATCGTCGCCTTTATAAAAATTCACCTCGACAGGCGTCCACGCAGAATTCCAATTTTGCGTAGAAATAGAGAGGCTTTCCCTACTTTCCGCAGTCCCATAATGGGTATAATCTTTTTGGACACTGCCGACATTTATCCCAAACCCCCATGCCGACGGCAGGAATCCAAGAATCACGGCAAATGCTGATATCAATGCTGTTTTTTTCATTTGAAAATTACCTCCTGTAATTATTTGAAGAACCGTAAATTATCCCCCCCCCCCCGGAGTCAATATTTTTTAAAAGCCGATATTAGATACATTTAAACCTTTCTACGAACGTTTTTGCGAGGCAATCCAGACTGTTTTAATATTTGAAATTTCTACGCACCGCCAAATGGCATGGGCGAGCATAGGGCAAATACAGAAACTGCATGACTGTATTACAGCCGCTCTTAAGGGAGGATATCATCCGCCTGCTTATTAGCTGACGCTCTGTCGCATTGCCGCTTGGAAAGCATGCATAACCAAACCCAATTCACACAACACAAGCCCACGGCAAAACAAAAAATACGGTCAGTTCGCTTGCGTTCAATATCGCTTTAGAAAAACATGGTCACATGATGCGCCGTTCCGCGTGTATGCAAACACTTCAAATCAACAGCCGCAAAGTATTCAGCCATTGCGCTTCGTGCGATGCGGAAAATTTAGACGAAACAACGGCAAGGAAGAACGACAGTTCCGAACGGAGGGGGGGGGGGGGGGGGGGGGGGGGCGGCGCGGGGGGGGGGGGGGGGGGAGGAAGGAGAGGGGGGGGGAGAGGGGAGGGGGGGGGGGGGGGGGGGAGGGGGGGGGCGGCGGCCCGAAAGGCATGGGCGGAGGGAGACCGAAAGGCGCAGGCATGCCTGAAGGGCGAGATGGTTTGCGGTAGCAAACACGAGTCAAGGTACAGATGTGTCTGCTAGGCGGGGAGCTGGCGTCAATTCAAGGCGAATCCGCGAATGAGATGCGAGCTTGCGAGCAGACCCCGTAGGAACGTTCACGGCGCGAAGGCGCCGTAAGTGGATTTGCCAAGGGCAAATGCCGAGTAAAGCGAGTAACGAGACGAGCACTACTGCGAGCACAAACGGTTTGCAAAGCACGCGAGTCAATGAGCCCCACTTTGGCTATTCTTCGACGACGAGGCCGTGCTTAAGGACAAGGCGGCGCGAGGTTTTGCGGGCGAAATCGGGGTTGTGGGTGATGAGCAGGAGGGCGGTGTTTTTTTGGGCGCAGAGGTCGAGAAACATGTTCATGACGTGCTTGCCGGTTTCCTCGTCGAGGTTGCCTGTGGGTTCGTCGGCGAGGATTATGCGCGGGCGGTTGACAATTGCGCGGGCGATGGCGACGCGCTGTTTTTCGCCGCCGGACATTTGCGACGGAAGGTGCTTTGCGCGCTTTTCGAGGCCGACGGTTTTTAGAAGATCCCTTGCGTATTCGGAGGAATTTTTATCGAGCTTGCCGGTGATGCGCAGGGCGAGTTCGACATTCTGGAGGGCTGTGAGCTCGGGCACGAGGCAGTAGTTTTGGAAAACGAAGCCCATGAAGTCGCCGCGCAGTTTCGCCTGGCGCCCGTTGGAAAGCTCGTCTATGCGGGTGCCGTCCCAGCTCACGGCGCCGCTGTCGGCGGATTCCAGCCCGGCGATGATGTTGAGGAAAGTGGACTTGCCCGCGCCGCTTTCGCCGCGAAGGCTGAGGCTTTCGCCGCGAAGGACGGAAAGGCCCGCGCCGCGAAGGACTTCGATGACTTCGCCGCCGGGGCTCCTGAAGGATTTTTTTACATCTTCGGCCGCGAGAATTACGTCCAGGTTATTCATTGCGCATTGCCTCCGATGATTTTAGGCGCGCGGCGCGTATCGCGGGCAGAAAGCCCGCAAATGTGCACAGCACTATTGCGAAGCCGCACGCGTATAGGGCGTCGGAAAGCTCGTACTTTACGGGCAGGTGCGCGAAGTGATAGAATTCGACAAGGGCTTCACGGCCGACGACGAGCTCCACGATGGGCTCGCGGAAATGCAGGACGAGGGCCGTGAGGCCGAGGCCGACAATCCCGCCGAGAACGCCGATGAGAAAGCCCTGAAAACAGTAGGTGAGGGCTATCTGCACGGGGCGCGCGCCCATCGCGCCGATGAGCCCTATTTCGCGCGTTTTGCGCAGAACCGAGGTATAAAGGGAAATGCATATGGAAAACGAAGCCACAATTATAATTAGCACGATAATGAGCGACATCATCACTTTTTCCATTTTTATGATCCGCAAGAATGCCTCGTTGCTCGTCAGCCATGTGGTGACGCTGAAAGGCTCCTCCATCTCTTTCGAGAGCTTCGCGGCAAACGCGTCAACGTCGATTCCGTCGTTGAGGCGCAGCACTATCGCGTGCGAGCCGTCGCCCAGGTTATAAAGCTCGCGCATGCGGCGAAGCGAAACGAGCGCCACATTCGTATCCACTTCTGAATAGTCGGTGTAAAGGAGGCCGGCAACGTTGAGGCGCGCGGGCATTGGCACTTCGTCCTTTTTGATTTTGTCGAGCATCGTGGGCGAAAAAACCTCGACGGTATCGCCCACCATTATGCGGTTGTTTCTTGCCATGCCATACCCGATTATTATGGAGTCGTCGTCCAAATCGTTTATCGAGCCGAGGCGCACGTATTCGTTTTCGGCGATGGGCAGCACGGACTCCTGCGTGATTGTGTCGTAGCTGCGCAGCATCGGAAAAACGGGGACGTTGTTTACGACCATCATCACGGGGCCGCGCGCGGTAAGTTCGACGGCCTTGACGCCTTCTGTCTCCTTAAGTCTGGCCACAATGCCGCCGACGTCGTATATCGGGCGGCCCTGGTTGCGTATGATGATGTCGCCGGTGGTGTCGCGGAGCTTTTTGCCGATCTGCTCGTGGAAGCCGTTCATCACGCTCTGCGTCCCGAAAAGCCCGAGAACGCCGAGTGCCACGCCGAGGACGGACACCGCCGCGAAAAACGAGACAAGCTTCCCGCTGGGGAAGAGCTGTTTAAGGGCGATGTACAGCCACCATTTCATAGTCGCAAAAATCCGGCTCCGCGCATGGTTTTAGGCGTTGGCCGGGGTTTCCGCGCCGCCGTCGCAGGCCCTGTTTTCGGGCTTGAGCGAGGGGAAGAGGATTGTGTCGCGGATATTGGAGGCCCCCGTCAGAAGTATCACGAGCCTGTCTATGCCCACGCCCATGCCGCCGGCCGGGGGCATGCCGTATTCCATCGCAACGAGGAAGTCTTCGTCGAGGTTCTGCTTTTCCTCGCCGACCTGCGCCTCGAACATTTCGCGCTGGATGAAGGGATCGTTCTGCTCCGAATAAGCCGGGGCGATTTCCTGCCCGTTGATGCAAAGCTCGAACACGTCGAGCGCGCGCGGGTTGTCGACACAGATCTTCGCAAGCGGGCAAAGCTCCTTGGGGATGTTCATCACGAAAGTGGGCTGAATAAGGTTCGGCTCGACCAGCTTTTCGTACACGTCGTTCGTGATTTCGCAGTCAGTGTTGTCGTGGTCTACCTGAACCTTGAGTCCCTTTTCTTGCGCTATCTTTTCGAAAATCGCGATTTTCTCGTCGCGGGAGCGTTCGAACCAGCCCTTGTCGCCGGTGGCCTCGATGATGAGGTCGTCGTACTTCACTTCGCGCCATTCGCCGCCGAGCTCAATCTCGCCGCCGTCGGCGCGCCTGATTGTGGTTGTGCCGAGAACGTCGCGGCAAAGGCCCTGAATGAGCGAGCGTATGAGCTCCATCATGCCGCGGTGGTCGCTGTAGGCCTGGTAAATTTCGAGCATGGTGAACTCGGGGTTGTGCTTGCGCGAAAGGCCCTCGTTGCGGAAGACGCGGCCCATTTCGAACACCCTGTCGAAGCCGCCCACGAGCATCCTCTTGAGGTGCAGTTCGAGAGCTATGCGCAGGTAGAAGTCGCAGTCGAGCGCGTTGAAGTGGGTTATGAAGGGGCGCGCGGCGGCGCCGCCCGCGACGCCGTGGAGCGTCGGGGTTTCGACTTCGAGGAAATCGCGCGACCACAGGAATTCGCGGATGTACTTTATGATGTTGCTGCGCTGTATGAACCTTTTGCGCGAGTCCTGGTTGACGATGAGGTCGAGATACCTCTGGCGGTAAATCTGCTCGTTGTCTGTGAGGCCGTGCCACTTTTCGGGCAGCGGGCGCATTCCCTTGCTGAGCATGCGCATCTCCTTGACCCTGACGGTTACCTCGCCGGTCTTGGTCTTGAAGAGCGGGCCGCGGACGCCTATGATGTCGCCGACGTCTACAAACTTCTTGAATTCGTTGTTGTAGAAGCCTTCGGGGAGGTCGTCGCGCGACACGTAGAGCTGTATGATGCCGTCGCGGTCGAGGATTTTCAGAAAGCTGGCCTTGCCCATAAGGCGGAAGACGAGCACCCTGCCCGCCACGCTTACTTCGTGCGGGGTGGCCTGCCCCTCTTCGAGGGATTCGTCGTAAGACTCCACGGCGGTTTTGCTCGTGTGCGACTGGTTCCAGTTCGCGCGGAACGGGTCGAAGCCTCCCGCGCGCATCGCGTCAAGCTTGCCCTTTCGCACTGCGAAAAGGTCGTGGCTGTTGTCTTCGGTAATCTTAGTTTCTTCGCTCATCTTTAGAATTAAAAAAATTCAGTATTTCAAGGGGATAAAAAAACGCAACTTTTTTATGCGCGCCTCTGGACGCCTAAAAAAGCGTTCATCAGGGCCGACCACTCCCAAATAAATCATTAAAAAAATACCCGATTGGCGCGTCAAATTGCGCCTCAGGCGAGGCTTTGAAATAGGGCGGCGGTGGGAGCGTACTTAAGTACGTGACCAGTGCCGTGCCATTTCGAAACGAAGCATCAGGCGCGATTTCACGCGCCAATCACTGGGGAAAGAAGAAGCCCTTGTCCTTTACGGCATACGTGATTTCGACCTTTGCGTATTCCCTGCCGTCGTCCGACACGGTCCATTCGGTCGGAATCATCAGGCCGTTCTGGTCCCGATACTTGGAATATGCCACAGTGATTTTGTTTTCGCCGTGCAGATACGTCGCGCCGTCAATAAGGTGCGTTTCCGCGTCGAGGTACATGGTCACCCTCGTGCCGTCCTGTTCAACCATGGAAAGGGCGTCACACGCCTTGCCGTTAAAGTCTGCTTCGCCCTCGTCGACTATCTTGCTCAGGGTCGTGTCAACATCCCTCGCCTGTTCAAAGGCGCGCGAAAAGAGGGGCTCGTCTATGGAGACTATCGCGCGCATCGCGAGTGCGTCCCTTTCGGGCAGAAGCTCTTTTCGCCCGCTGACCCTGCCGTCGAGAAGCCGCACGACGCCTTCGCCGAAAGGCCCCACGATATAGGAGCGCTCATTGTCGGTAATGCCTATTTTGGCGAAAGTCCTGCCGTTTGACTTCTTTATGCAGTAAAATTCCTCGGTCTTGCCGTTCACATGGATGAAGCCCTTGAGCATGATGTCGCTCCACGCGCCGACGTCGTTGTCGCCGACAGCCTCGTAGTACTGGCGCACAAGGTTTTCGGCAGGCGTATTGCCGAGCCTGTAGCCTATCAGGAGGGAGTCTCCGGCGCTTTCGGCGGCTCCGCCGGTCTCTTCGGCGCCGTCGTTCAAAATTGAAAACGCGAATATGGCAAGCCCCACGGCCACGGCGGTCACGGCGCTCATGATAAGTATGCCTTTCAATATGCGCAAATACACGTCGACAATGCTCGACTTGGCGTTGGCGCGAGCCCTTTTGCGGCCTTCCTCCATCATGGAATGCGCTTTGACGTTCTTGTTCGCCACAAATTCTCTTCCACGCTTTTCGTGCGAAACACGCACCGGCGGGGGCGGCGGGACAAAGGCCGTCTGCGGCTGCGCGGAAGACGGGGAGCTTTCGTCGAGGCGAGGCGTTTCGCCGGAACCGAAAGATTCGTCCACCTCCTCTTCAATTTCCTCCTCTATCCACTGTATGGGCGGGGGAGGGAAAGGCGGCATTCCGAACGGAGGGGGAGGCGGCCCGAAAGGCATGGGCGGAGGGGGACCGAAAGGCGCAGGCATGCCTGAAGGAGGCGGGCTGATGGGCCGGCCAAACTCGTCCACGTACTCGATTTCAATCTCGTAGTTTTCCCCGTCTAGGTTTTGCTTGTCGTCTTCTTTGCTCATTGGCAGGGTTTTGTTATGGTCTATAGTTCGAACATAAACAAGAAAATTTAACTGTTACCGCACGATTAAGGCGAATCCGGTTCAAAAGACGCCGCAATCCGCATGGAAAAGCGCAATGAATTCCGCCGGTTCCGGCAATCCTAAGACGGTGCGCCCCGGAAGCGGCAGAGGCCAAAACGCATTGCCAATGCGAATCGCATAACGCATAAGCCTCGCGGCAAATGCGGGCGTTTAAAATGAATACCTTTTCAGACTGACTGTTTTTTCGCCCCGCTGTTCCAATTTTTTAATCGGACGCAAAAAAAAAGAGACCCCCGAGAGGGTCTCTTTCATGTATTTATATGAATATTAAAGCTTTTCGACGGTAACGCTGCGTTCCTGTCCGTCGATGCTGATTTTGAGCTTCTGCGGGCCTTTCGCGGCGGCCTCCGCAGGCGGGGGGCACGCGGGAATCTTGTCCTTGGGGCTCTTGAGCTTGTAGAATTCGCGGGGCTTCGTGTAAAGGTCTTCAAGCTGCTGCGGGAACATGGCGTATATTACGCAGTGTTCGTCGTCGTTCTTGATTCCCTTTGCGGCGAGGGCCTTGCGCAGTTCTTCCATACCGGGGCCCTTGAGGTCGGCCGGGCGCGCAGTGATGGGCTCCTTGCCCGATTTTTCCTGAGCGAGCTTTTTCACTTCGGGGTCGACGGGCGCGGGCGTGCGGCCGTAGTAGCCGAGGGCGATGTCCATTGCCTGCGGCGTGAACATCTTCCAGCGGCCGAACTTTACGTTCATCATTGCCTGCGTGCCGACAATCTGGGAAGTCGGCGTCACGAGCGGTATCCAGCCGAGCTTTTCGCGGACGTACGGGACTTCCGCAAACACCTCGTCGAACTTGTCCTCCATCTTCTGCTCCTTGAGCTGGACGCGGAAGTTGGAAAGCATGCCGCCGGGAACCTGGTAAATGAGGGCGTCGGTGTCGATAACCTCGTTCTTGAGGTCGGTATAGAAGCCGAGCTTGTTGTAAATGTCCTGGAAAATTTCGCGCAGCTGCAGGAGCTTCTTAGTGTCGTAGTCGGGCTTGCGCGGGTTGTCTTCGAGCACCGCTAGCATGCGGGCGGTGTCGGGCTGGCCGGTGCCGTTGGCAAATGGGGCGATGGACGTATCGATGACGTCCGCGCCGGCTTCCACCGCGGCGTAGTAGCTGGGCGCGCCCATGCCCGCCGTCTCGTGCGTGTGCACGACGACCGGAACCTTGATGTTCTTCTTGAGGCCGCTTACGATGTCATAGACGATGTGCGGGGGAATGAGGCCCGCCATGTCCTTGATGGCAATGGAGCCGCAGCCGAGTTCGGCGAGTTCGCATCCCATCTTCACAAAGCGCTCGATTGTGTCGACGGGACTCTTGGTGTAGCAAATGGCGCCCTGCGCCTCTTTACCAGCCTTGTTGACGGCTCTGATGGCGCATTCCATGTTGCGCGTGTCGTTGAGCGCGTCAAAAATCCTGAAGATGTCCATGCCGTGCCTGGCCGAGCAGTTCACGAAGGCTTCGACGACGTCGTCCGGGAAGTGCGTGTAGGCGACGATGTTCTGGCCCCTGAAAAGCATCATGTGCTTTGTTTTCGGGCAGGCTTTTTTGAGGGTGTCGAGGCGGTCGAAGGGGAATTCGCCGAGGAAGCGCAGGCCGGCGTCGATTGACGCGCCGCCCCATGTTTCGAGCGCATTGAAGCCCATGCTGTCCAGTATGGGACAGGCGGGAAGCATTAATTCTGTGGGCATGCGGGTGGCCGCCAAAGACTGGTGGCCGTCCCTGAGCACGTTGTTGTTAAATGCGACAGGTTTCATATTAAATAATTCTCCTAATTCCTAAAAATAAACATAACACCGGAAATATTTCAACAGTTTATTTGCCTTTGGCCTGCTGATATGTATTATAGACACCAAATTCGACTGCAATGGCACATATTAAAGCGACAAATACGCCGCCCGCGAAAGTCCTGAAAAATTTCGCGGCACTCATGTTTTTCATTTTAGGTATGGCGGCCTTAAACGCCAAAACGGCGGCTTGGAAGGGCCCCGAACAATTCGTGCTCATAAACGGCATAGACATGGAATACAACTGGGCCGCGATAAGGGAGCATTTCGGCCCGATGGAGGGCAAAAAAATCGCGGTCGGCGGCGCGTTCATAGTTTACTGCTTCGAGCGCGACGAAAATTTTCTCGAAGAGGAAATCCGCGAGCATCTCAAGCAGGCGCAGGAAAACGTGCTGCCCGTGCTCGTACAGCTCGACACGATAACCTTCATGACGGCGCGCCCCGACCTGTGGAACTGGTGGGACGAATCCAAGCCGGGCTATAACCCCGAAAACGTCAGCAACGTGGAATGGACGGGCTGGTCGCCCAAAGACGCCGTGAAAATCGGCTGGCTCAACTGGGGGAGGCAGATACGGCTGCACCCGATGCCCAACCTAGCCAGCCCGCAATACAGGGCGGAATCGGAACGCCTGCTCAAAAGATACATGAACGTTGTCAAGGAATGGCACGACGCCCTGCCCGCCGACAAAAAGTGACTGCTTGTCGGCGTGAAAATCATGGGGGAAATCTATTTCGGCGCGAACAATTTTTACTATCCCGACGGCAACAAATACGTTGACGAAGCCCCCGAAAATGATCCGGCAAAACTTCCCGGCGCCACAGACCTTCCAAGCCGCGGCATGCAGACGATAGGTTACGCCGCGCTGAAAACATGGAAGATTAAAAACTCGGGCGAAATAACGGCCTCCGACATATTCGCGATAGAAAAAAAGCATTCGCTTCTGCTGAGCGAATTCGCGGCGAAGCTCGGCCTGTTTCCAAGGGAGATGCTTTTCTCGCACGCCAGCGGCGCGGGCGGAGATTTGGAGTCGTGCATAAACGAATTCGTGAGCCCCTCGTGGAGCTTTTACAACAACGAGCGCAGCGGCGACGCAACGCACCCGGCTAAAGCCGCCGAGGTGAAAGTGTTTTACGAAAAGAGCGACGCGCCGTGGTTCGGCGTTTCGGAATGGTCGCTGGGCGAAGACTCGCCCGACTGGACGCCCGCGCTGAAAGAGGCCCTCAGTATGCCCAAATGCCGCTTCATAAGCATATACGCGAACGTTGTCGGCAGCGACATTTTCCACTTCAAGCCCAACCTCCACGCGATTGAAAGCATAAAGAAAGCCGTCGCCGTGAGCGAAAAGAATTAGAGTTTGCCGCGCTAAAGTTGCATCCAAGCAACGGCGCGTTTCCAAAAAAAACACAAGCCTCTCCCTTTTTTTATATTACATGCGCATGCACCGCATGCGCTGTATTGGCGCGTCAAAATGCGCCTCAGGCGAGGCTTTGAAATAGCGCGACGGTGGGAGTGTACTTTAGTACATGACCAGTGGCGCACTATTTTGAAACGAAGCATCAGGCGTATTTTCACGCGCCCCAAATACTTTATGCTTTGAAATTTCGCGCGAACTGGCATTATACACGGACTTTTTATGAAAGTGTACATCCGCACATACGGCTGCCAAATGAACGACCGCGACTCCGAAAACATCGCGGCCGAATTCGTCGAGCGCGGCTGGGAGGTAACCGAAGACGAAACCAAAGCCGACGCGGTAATCGTAAACACGTGCTCCGTGCGCGAGCAGGCCGAGATAAAGGCGATAGGCAAGCTGGGCAACGTGATAAAATGGCGCAAAAGCCAGGGCGCGAACTTCCTGCCCGTCGTGGGCGTCACGGGCTGCATGGCCCAAAACCTCGGGCCCAAGCTCGTGAAAATCCTGCCCGACCTCGACTTCATAGCGGGCGCGCGCAAGACGCACAAGGTGGCCGACATCGCCATAGAATATTACAACAAACGCATGGCGGGCGTCCGCAAGCCCGAGCTGAAAAAGGGCGAAAAGCGCACCCCGGCGACATCCGACGCCCTCGTGGACGTTTCCGACGACCTCACATCGCACCTTTACATAAAAAAGCACCTCGAAAAGACGGGCGCAAAACAGGTGTGCGCGCTCGTATCCATAATGCAGGGCTGCCAGATGAACTGCTCGTACTGCATCGTGCCGAAAGTGCGCGGAGTCCAGCGCTCCCGCCCCGCGGACGACATCGTGGACGAGGTAAAAACGCTCGCGGAACGCGGCGTGAAGGAAGTCACGCTTCTCGGGCAGGTAGTCAACGCCTTCGGGCGCGAAAACGCGCAGAAGGAAAAAACTTCCGAATTCGTAAGGCTCCTTCAAAAAATAAACGATGTGGACGGCGTTGAACGCATACGCTTCACGTCGCCGCACCCCGCATTTTTCCGCGACGACCTCATCGAAGCCTACGGCTCGCTCGAAAAGCTCTGCGAGTACGTGCACCTGCCCCTGCAGTCGGGCAGCGACAGAGTTTTAAAAGAGATGCGCCGCCCCTACCGCGCCGAACAGTTTTTGCGCATAGTCGAAAAACTCCGCGCGCGCTCCGGCAGAATGTCGATTTCAACCGACGTGATTGTTGGCTATCCCGGCGAAACCGACGAGGACTTTGAGGAGACCCGGCGCATATTCAGGGCGTCGGGCTTCGACATGGCCTTCATTTTCAAATATAGCCCGCGCGCGGGCACGCTTTCGGCCGAAAGGCCCGACGACATCCCCGAGGACGTCAAGGAGGCCAGAAACAAAATCCTGCTGAGAGACCTAGAGAAACAGTCGCTGGCTTTCAACAACGCGCTCATCGGCACGACGCAGCAGATACTGGTGGAAGCGCGGGCAAAACGCGGCGAAAATATGTTCATGGGGCGCACGCGCACGCACAGAAAAGTCGTCTTCAAGGGCGACGAGTCGCTGGTGGGCAGGCTGCTGGACGTCAAGATAAAGGCCGCCACCGTTTCCGCGCTAGACGCCCAGCTCGGGCCCGATTTCGAAGCCGAACGCGGCGCGGAGTAAACTATTGAATTGCAAAAGCGCGGCGTGTCGTTCAAAGTGGAAGATATTCCGTCAAAACTGACAAAACATCATGCGCCCCTGCATGCCTGGTTTTTGCGCCAAAAAACGCGCAAAAAATGTTGCAAAAAAGCGGGGCGTGTGCACCTTTAGTTGCCTTTTATGAAACAGACCGAGGACATCATATTGAAGCTTTTGAGGATAAGGCAGGCTGTGAAGCTTTCCGAATCCCCGCTCATGTCCGAAGAAAAGGTGCAGATACTGCGCGACTTCATAATAAACAACCGCAGGCAGATTCCCTCTTTCGCGCTGGCGCATTTCGACAGGCTTGAAGCCGCCGGAAAGCAGGGCCTCGCGAAAGTAGAGGGCGGCAGGTGCGCCGCATGCGGCGCGGAAGTCCCGCAGGAAGAAATCGAATACCTGCTGGAAAACAAAAACATCGGCGTATGCGACGGATGTTATGCGTTCATCTACATGCCCGATCCGAAATTCGACGACCCGAATTTCTTTGAAACGCTTCTGTCGTAAACGATGAAATCAACGAGTTTTTCCTTTCGCCCCAAACTGCTCGACTGCCTTAGGGGATATACGCGCGCCAATTTTTTTGCCGACGTCGGCGCCGGCATAAGCGTGGGCATCCTCGCGCTGCCCCTTGCCATGGCGTTCGGCATAGCCAGCGGCGTGTCGCCCGAAGACGGCCTCTACACAGCCATAGTCGCGGGGTTCATAATCTCTGTATTCGGCGGCTCGCGCGTGCAGATAGGCGGCCCCACTGGCGCGTTCATCGTAATAGTGGCGGGCATAATAGCTCAGTACGGCTACGAAGCCCTCGCGGTGGCAACCGTCATGGCGGGCGTGTTCCTCATAATAATGGGGCTCACCAAAATGGGCAACGCCATCAAGTACATACCGCGGCCCGTTGTGATTGGCTTCACCAACGGCATAGCGGTGCTGATAATGTCCACGCAGATAAAGGACTTCCTCGGGCTGAACATGGAATCGGTGCCGGAGGACTTCATACCGAAGCTCATAGCCATTTTCCACAACCTTTCCAGCGTAAGCTGGGCGACGGTCGCCGTCGGGGTTATTTCCATCGCGGTCATAGTGTTCTGGCCCGTCGCGTGGCGCAAAAGGGTTCCCGGGCAGATAGCCGCGATTTTCGTGGGCACTTTCGCAGCGTGGACGCTCTCGCTCTTCGACCTCCAGGCTACCACCATAGGCCAGCACTTCGGGCAAATCCCGAACACGCTTCCGGAGTTCCACATGATAAGCGTGGACTGGGCGAACCTCAAAAACCTGATAATGCCGGCGGTAACCATCGCGATACTCGCGGCGATAGAGTCGCTGCTCTCGGCGGTTGTCGCGGACGGCATGATTGACGACAAGCACGACTCCAACCAGGAGCTTATCGCGCAGGGCATGGCCAACATCGCGACGCCGTTTTTCCACGGCATTCCCGCCACGGGCGCGATTGCACGCACCGCCACGAACATCAAAAACGGCGGCCGCACCCCCATTGCGGGCGTGGTGCACTGCCTCGTGCTCGTGCTGATTCTTATAGTGGCCGCGCCATACGCCGAGTACATACCGCTGGCCACGCTTTCGGCTATTTTGTTCGTCGTTGCCTTCAACATGGGCGTATGGTCGGAGTTCCGCGAAATGCGCCGCCTGCCCCGCTCGGACGACGCCGTGTTCCTCGCCACCTTCATACTCACCGTGGTTTTCGGCCTGACCGTCGCAATCGAAGTGGGCATGGTTCTCGCCGCAATGCTTTTCATCCGCAGGGTTTCAAAGACCACGGAAATATCGCAGACCGACTCGGCCCATGAAATTGACCTTTCCAAATACTCCCTCGAAGGCAAGGACATCCCCGAAGGCGTGATGGTGTTCAGGATTTTCGGAGTGCTGATGTTCGGCGCGGCCGACAAACTGGAAGGGATCCTCGCGCTCATAGGCGAAGCCCCGAAAATCGTGATTCTGCGCATGCGCACGGTACAGGCCATGGACGCCACCGCCCTAGACGCGCTCGACCGCCTGCGCCTGAAACTCAAAAGCCGCGGCGTGCAAATGATGATAACCGGCGCACACTCGCAGCCCCTGCACATGATGCAGCGCTCCGGCTTCCTCGACGAACTCGGCGAAGACTTCGTTCTCGAAAACATAGACCTCGCCCTGGCCAAAGCCCGCGAAATATTAAACGAAAAAAAAGTATAAGGCCCTGCGCATAGAAAGCGTTTTTTAATAGTGGGCTGACGCCCCCGTTCCGGGCTGAATATATGGGGCTCATAGCCGCCCCAAACCCGCCTAGGCGCAAGCTGCGCCGTGGCATAGTGACCTTGGTTTCGGCGTATCTTCCGCCTTGCTGACGCAATGGCTGATTGGCGGATAGCTTGTGACAGAGGAACTGATTGTAATAACGAACAAGCCAAGTCTCGTCAGAAAGGTTTATACGCCGGGCAAGCCCGCTGATGCGCGGACATGCCCTAAAAATGCCCGTAGGCCATTTTTACGAATAAACCTTTCTCTCTCTTCATAATCGCTGTCGCGCTTATGGTTCCAGTGTGTCAGCGCGATGCCGCTAAAGTGAATACTTTCGGTTTACACTGTGTTTTTTGTATTCGTTGGCTTCGCAACCGTGTTCATTCGAACTTGTACTGGCTTAGATTTAAAGTCACTGCGCGCCCGATGGCGCGCTGTAATAATCAAACTCTAGGTACAAAGAGTGTTCGTGTTTAAAACGATGCCCTGTGTGTTTTTGCCGCAATTTGAAGCACTTTAGCCCGGAGGGTTGCCGAAGTTCCGAGGAGCGCTTTGCGCGAACAAGGAACGGCAATGCTTCTAATTGCGGCAAAACCGCACCAGACCATAGGATGACAGGCAGGGGAACAACCCATCATCCATAGCGATGCGTAGCATCAGGAATGGAAGCTGCGCTTCCTAGGCGGGGTGCGGGGCGGCAATTCAAGGCGGAGCCGCGAATGGCTGCGAAGCAGGAAGCTTTGCGCAGCAAAGACCCGTAGGGCGAGAACAGCGAAGCGAGCGAGTTCAAATTTTGCCAAAGGCAAAAGACCCGTAGGGCGAGACGGTTTGCGAAAGCAAACGCGAGTCAATGAGCCCCGCTTCTAAAACCATCATGGCGCATACGCGCCATTCTAATTCACAACATCCTAGAACAGCCATCCGGCTTGCACCATGAACATTGGGGCGGCGTCTACGTCTATGCGCTCGCTCTTGTCGCCGCCTGCGCGCATCTGGAAGTCGCGCCAGAAATTTCCGCCGACCGAGGCGGAAACATAGGCGTACTTTGTAATGTGGTACGTTGCGCCGACTTTTATCTGTATGTAGCTGTCGCAAACGCTTTGCCGTTCATTGTAGGCGTTGCGGGCTAGCCTGTAATAGAGGTTCTTGTATTCGCCCGAGAAAGTGAGAATAAGGCTGCCGTCGCCAAGCACGTCGTAGAAGAAAGCGCCGCCGGCGAAAGTCCTGAAGCGAAGGCGGTCGTTTAGCTTCCAGTCGATGAAGGCTATGGGGAAGCCCGTCCAGTTGTTGTCGAGGCGCGAATATGCCATGCCGCCGAAGCCGACGGTCAGATTGCTGCCCACGGCGTATGTGGCGCCCGCTCCGACGGAAAACTGCGCCCCCTCCCAGAGCGATTCGCCTATGGCCGAGCCGAGAGACAGGTTTGCGGAGGTGAACACGCCCCAGCGTTCATCGATCCTGCCAGTGTAAAAGAGCATGGCGCCCGTACGGTTCATGGACGAGAACGGCGCGTCGGGCGAGGAAAAGTCGTAGTAGTTGTAGGAGTAGTCGAGCGAAAGCGTAAGGAAGTGGCGCATATCCCACGCGCCCTGCGCCTTCACGTTGACGGATGTGGAATACACGCCGACGTCACCGCCTATTGTGTTGGAAATGTCTGCGGGAATCGCGAAGTCTCCCATGGCTTCCACGCCCACGCCCATATGCCAGTGCGGGGCTATTTCGCTCAGAAGCGTGCCGCCGCCGGACAGGGTCTGCGCCTGAGCCGAAGCGCAAAGCGCAAGAGCCAAAAGAAATGCTGAGAGTTTTTTATGCATGAATAACATTGTTTTGTTAAAAAATGTTTCGGCAATAAAAATCGCTCTACGTCAAAGATTGTGGAATGGGAGAAAAAAAAGAGGGCAAAGAGAATAAAAAATGTTCTACAATGCCC
>CALXSL010000025.1 GCA_944391135.1 uncultured Opitutales bacterium | reverse complement strand
TCTCTTTTTCTAATCGTTTTCCTTCTTCTCTTATCCCCTCTTTCTTCCTCATCCCACTGAGTTTGACGAAGAGCGAATTTTTCCGAAAACACTGCGGTTTTGGCAAATAAAAAGCCCCGCAAGTTTGCGGGGCTTTTAAGTTGGAGCCAGCTGTCAGGCTTGAACTGACGACCTGATGATTACAAATCAACTGCTCTACCAACTGAGCTAAGCTGGCGAAAATTATTTATGGCAGAAAATAGACTGCCGCCCCGCTTGGCAAGACTTTTTTAAGCCCCGCCTACCACTTTTTGAAAACGAAAAACACCGCCAGAATCATGAACGCGAAGCCCACCAGATAGTTCCAGCGGATTTCCTCCTTCAGGTAGAATATCGAAAAGCCTATGAACACCACGAGCGTTATGGCCTCCTGCATGGTCTTAAGCTGCGCGGCGGAAAAGTGCTCGTGGCCTATGCGGTTGGCCGGAACCTGCAGGCAGTATTCGAAAAACGCGATGAGCCAGCTTACCAGTATTACGAGCCACAGTGCCGTGTTCTTGAATTTTAGATGCCCGTACCATGCGAACATCATGAAGATGTTCGAAAGCGTAAGCAATACTATTGGGGCGGCGTAGCGCATTCTTTTTGTGCGCGGCTATTCGCGCCGTATGGCCATTGCGCGGTGCATCAGGTTTGTGCGCGTGGTGTCGTACATTATCACGTTGCCCCAAAAGTCGTAGGTGACGTTCGGGTCCTGCGTGAACGAGCTTTGGGCGTTCATGACGATTATCCCTGTCGCCCCTATCTGCGCGGCCTTTTTCTTCATTATTTGGATGACGGCGGCTTCGTCGTACTGGCTGGGGTTTGTGTTGTAGGAAATTATGCCGAGCTCCCGGTAGTTGTAGTCGGGCTTCTTGGTTATGTAGACTTCGATGTCGGCGGGGTTGGTCGGCGCGCCGTATTTGAAGTTCGCCGCCAGCGGCGAGAAGGAGGCTTCGGGCGACAGGCAGCCGCCGAGCGTCAGAAGGCAGAGTGCCCCTAGGATAGTCGCGAGTGTTTTTGATTTCATTTTCGCCTTCACCTTTCCGATTTTATTTTTTTACAAGTGTAATGACATGCCTTGAGCCGAGCTTGTTCCTGCCGCGCAGAAATTCCAGCTCCATGAAGAACGCGCAGCATGCGATTTGCGCCCCGCAGATTTCGGCGAGCTCGCACATCGCGCCCGCCGTCCCGCCGGTGGCTAGGATGTCGTCCAAGATCACGACCCTGTCGTTTTTGTCGACGTCGTCGGAGTGCATGTAGAGGGAGTCCGTGCCGTATTCGAGCGCGTACTGCGCGCCTATCGTTTTGCGCGGCAGCTTGCCCTTCTTGCGGATCGGGATAAAGGGCAGGCCGAGTTCGAGCGCTATCGCGGGGCCGAAGAAGAAGCCGCGGGCTTCCGCCGCTATCACCTTTGTCGGGTTGGTTTTGGCTATTTCCCTTGCGAACTCCTTTATCACCCATGCATAGACCTCCGGGGCGGCCATGAGCGGCGTTATGTCGTAAAAGAGCACGCCCGGCTTGGGGAAGTCCGGTATTTCCGCGATATATTTTCTATAATCCATTTTTTTGCAGTTATTTCCGATCGGCGATTGCAAAGCAATCCGCCTCTGATTTTTCCAGCCTGTTCGATTATGATTTCGGAGCAATGCGCCTCCGTTAAAAAAAACGCGCCTTGCCTGAACTTGTTGAGTGTTAAAATTGTTCGCGCTTCAAAACCGTGTCCACGGCCATCGGCAGCTTTTCGGGGAAGTCGAGCGTGAAGTGCAGGCCCCTGCTTTCGCGGCGTGCCAGCGCCGAGCGTATTATGAGCTCCGCCACGACAACCTCGTTTCGCAGCTCGATGAGGTCGGGCTCCACCTTGAAATTCCAGTAGTAGTCTTCAATTTCCCGGCGCAGGTTTTCGAGGCGGTGCAGGGCGCGTTCGAGTCGCTTTGTGGTGCGGACGATGCCCACGTAGTCCCACATGGTGCGCTTGAGCTCGCCGAGGTTGTGCTGCAGCACGACGCGCTCGTCGGGGTTGCGGACGTCGCCGTCCTTCCATTGCGGAACTTCGCCCTCGCAGCGCGTTTCAGATTTTAGGTACGTATCGACCGCCCTTGAGGCGTTGTCGGCTATAACCACAGCTTCCAGAAGCGAGTTGCTCGCCAGCCTGTTGGCCCCGTGCAGGCCCGTGCAGGCCACTTCGCCGCAGGCGTAAAGCCCCGCTATTGTTGTCGAACCGTCGAGATTCGTCTTTACGCCGCCGCACATGTAGTGCGCCGCGGGAACGACGGGGATGTAGTCTTTGGAAATGTCTATGCCCTTTTCGATGCAATGGCTGTATATGAGCGGGAAACGTTCTTTCAACTCTTCCGCCGGGCGCCCCGTGATGTCGAGCCACACGTGCGGAGTGCCGAGGCGCTTCATCTCGCTGTCTATCGCGCGCGCCACGATGTCGCGCGGGGCGAGGTCTTTGCGCTCGTCGTACTTGCCCATGAAGGCCTCTCCTAGGCTGTTGCGCAGTATCGCGCCTTCGCCGCGCACCGCTTCGGAAATGAGAAACCTCTCGCCCACTTCCGAGTACATCGCGGTCGGGTGGAACTGGATGAATTCGAGGTTTGCAACGTCCGCGCCCGCCCTGAATGCCATCGCTATGCCGTCGCCCGTCGCTATCGTAGGGTTCGTGGTGTAAAGGTACACGCAGCCCGTGCCGCCCGTAGAGAGCATTATGGCGTGCGTCTTGACGGTTTTGACTTTCCTGCCCTTGGTGTCGTAGACGTAAAGGCCCGTCACGCAGTCCTTTTCGCCCTCCCTGAGCTTGCCCGTTTTGGAGCGCGTCACGACGTCTATGGCGTAATGGTGTTCGAAAATTTCTATGTTCCCAAGCGAGGCCACCGTTTTGAGAAGAGCCTCTTCAATCGCGCGGCCCGTGTAGTCTTTGACGTGCAGTATCCGGCGCTTCGAGTGGCCGCCTTCGCGCCCGAGCGACGGCGAGCCGTCGTCGCGGTTGGTGAACTCCACGCCCTCCTCGATGAGGTTTTTAATCTGCTCGGGGCCCGCCTTGACGATTTCTCTCACGGCGTGTTCGTCGCAAAGGCCGTCGCCGGCGATCAGCGTGTCGCGCACGTGCATGTCGAAGTTGTCCGTGCCGCTCGTAACGCTGGCTATGCCGCCCTGCGCGTGGTTTGTGTTGGTGTCGGAACGCTCCTTCTTGGTAAATATCGCGACCTTGTGCCCCAGCTTGGCCATCTTGATGGCGAAGCTTAGGCCCGCGATGCCGCTGCCGACCACTACTGTGTCGAAATTCATCGGATAAAACTCAGATTTCTATGTTGTCGATAAGCCTCGTCTGGCCGAACCACACAGCCACGCTTATGCGGCTCTTGCCCGGCACGATTTCGTTGACGGGCAGCGAGGTTTCGCGGTCGACGACCTCCACGTATATCACGCGGGTCTTGGCGTTGGTAACGCTGTTTATCACGAGGGCCTTCACGCGGTCGATGTTCAGCGACCCGCCGTCGACGAGCTTCTTGCCGGCCAGCAGGGCCTCGTGTATGCGCGCCGCGCCGATGCGTTCGAGCTTGTCGAGGTACTTGTTGCGCGAGCTTATGGCCAGCCCGTTTTCGTCGCGCACTATGGGTGCGCTCACTATTTCCACGTCCATGAAGAGGTCGCGGACCATGCGCTTTATTATGGCGACCTGTTGGGCGTCCTTGTCGCCGAACACGGCCACGTCGGGCTGCACTATGTTAAAGAGAATGCTGACGACCGTCGTCACGCCTCGGAAATGCTTGGGGCGCGACTTGCCGCAAAGGTGCTGGCTTATCTCCTCCTCGACCACGAAAGTGGAAGCGTCGGGCAGGTAGATGTCGGACGTCGATGGGGTGAACACCGCGTCCGCGCCGTGGTCGGCGCAGCCCTTGAGGTCTTCCTCAAGCTGGCGCGGATATTTGTCGAAATCCTCGTTCGGGCCGAACTGCGTGGGGTTCACGAATATCGAGACCACCACGATGTCCGCAAGTTCCTTGGCCCTGTCGATAAGGCTGAAGTGCCCCTCATGCAGGGCGCCCATTGTGGGGACCAGCGCGATTTTCCTGCCTTCGGCCTTTGCCGAGTGCGCAAAATCCTTCATTTCCTTTGGAGAAGTTATGATTTTCATTGATTTTACTTCCACTCTTTTATTTTCTCATCAATTTTAAGACTTTTTACAAAAAAGCAATCCATAAACGGCAAATATAAAGATATGGACAACTCATATATACAGGACCTCTTCGCCGAAAGGATCGGCGGGGCAAACTACGGCAAGGACACGGCGATCTACAAGTTCGAAAAGATCAAGCGCGCGAAAGCCGCCGCAAAAAAAGCCAAGCCCGACACCCCCCTGATTGATATGGGCGTCGGCGAGCCCGACGAAAAGGCCTTCCCCGAAGTGATTGAAGCCCTGTATGAGGCCGCGAAGAATCCCGCGAACCGCGGCTACGCCGACAACGGCGGCCCCGAGTTCAAGAAGGCCGCGGCGGGCTATATGAAGGCCGTGTTTGGCGTCGACATCGACCCCGAGACGGAAATCCTCCACTCGATAGGCTCGAAGGCGGCCCTGAGCATCCTGCCCAGTTGCTTCATAAACCCCGGCGACGTCGTAATCATGACGATCCCCGGCTATCCCGTTTTCGGTACGCACGCCAAGTATCTCGGCGGCGAGGTTTTCAATGTCAAGCTTGAGGAGTCCAACGATTTCCTCCCCGACCTCGATGCGATTCCGGCCGACATTCTGACGCGCGCCAAGGCTATTGTTGTGAACTACCCCAACAATCCCACGGGCGCGGGCGCGACCCGCGAGTTCTTCAAAAAGCTCGTGGCTTTCGCGAAAGAGCACAAGCTTATCGTGATTTCCGACGCCGCCTACGCATCGCTTTCCTTCGACGGCGACGCCATTTCCATATTCCAGGTTGAGGGCGCGAAGGATGTCGCGGTCGAGCTTCATTCGCTCTCCAAGAGCCATAACATGACCGGCTGGCGCATCGGCTGGGTCTGCGGCAACCCGCTGATTGTCAAGGCCTACGGCGACGTGAAGGACAACACAGACTCCGGCCAGTTTCTGGGCATACAGCATGCGGCGGCCAAGGGCCTTGAAAACCCCGGCATCACGCGCGAAATCGCCGCGAAATATTCGCGCCGCATGGACATGCTTGTGAAGGTTCTCAAAGACCTGGGCTTCAGCCCGCGCAAGCCGAATGCCGGGTTCTTCCTCTACATGCCCGCGCCCAAGGCCGCGATTCTTGCGGACGGCTCGCGCCTGGAGTTCAAAACCGGCGAGGACTTTTCGCAGTGGATGATTTCCGAATACCTCATTTCCACCGTGCCGTGGGACGACGCGGGGGCGTTTGTGCGCTTCTCGGTGACTTTCGAGGCGCACGGCGAAGAGGCCGAAAAGCAGGTTGTCGACGAAATAAGAAAACGCATGAGCCAATCCACCTTCCTGTTCTGACGAATACTTTTGGCGCCTAAGGGCGCAGCGCGGCGTGCCGGACTGCTCACGTACGTCAAGTACGCTTCGCATCCCGCCCCGCCTTATACGCTGCGCCCTTATGCATCCAAAATTACTGCGTCAGAACGGCGAGCTTTGGTTTGCTGGAAAAAACTCCGTTCGCTTCGCGATACTCGTTTTTCAATTAAAATCGCTCCGCCAAAATGGGAACTTGAGGTTTTTATAAAAGACAGCTTCGCGTCCCGCCCCGCCTTGCGCTTCGCCCTTATGCATCCAAAATCATTGCGTTAAAACGGCGGGCTTGCGGTTTACGGAAGACTCCGTTCGCTTCGCTATACTCGTTCTCCAATAAAAATCTTCCTGCCAAAATGATGGCTTGAGATTTTTAATTTTTAGGGCATACAGAAACAACATGGCTGAAGAAAGAATAGTAGCATTACTTCATGGGCCGGACAGGGCCGGCATTGTCGCCCGCGTTTCCGGATGGATTTTCGCGCGCGGGGGAAACATCCTCCACGCCGACCAGCACCGCGACCGCGAGGAGGGCATTTTCTTCCAGCGCGTCGAATGGGTTCCCGCCGGCGACATCGAGGAGGAAATGTCGCTGTTTCAGGAAATGGCCAAGAAGGACCTCGGCATGATAGCCGACGTCATGCGCTCGTCGCGCAGGCCGAAAATCGCCATAATGGTTTCCAAGTTTGAGCACTGCTTCAGCGACATCGTGCTGCGCTGCCGCTCGGGCGAAATCAACTGCGACGTTTCCGCGGTCATTTCCAACCACGAAAACCTCCGCCATCTTAGCGAGATGTTCGGCCTCGAATACCATTACACGCCCGTCACGAAGGAAAACAAGGGCGAGGCCGAAAAGCGCCAGATTGAAATCATCAAGAAAAGCGGCGCGGAACTCGTGATAATGGCCCGCTACATGCAGATTTTGAGCGAAAGCTTTCTGGACAACGTCGGCGTTCCCGTCATTAACATCCACCACAGCTTTCTGCCCGCCTTCGCCGGCGCCAAACCCTACCATCAGGCTTTCGAGCGCGGCGTGAAAATCATCGGTGCTACCGCCCACTACGCGACCAAGGATTTGGACGAGGGCCCGATCATCTCTCAGGCCGTTGACACCGTGAGCCACCGCGACAATGTGGACGACCTCATGCGCAAGGGCAGGGAGCTTGAGCGCGTGGTGTTCGCCAACGCCGTTCGCTGGCACATCGAGGGCCGCATACTCACTTACAAAAACAAGACCGTAATATTCAACTAACCCAACCCCTCTTTTGCTTATGGATGCGAAAATGCCTTTCAAAATCAGCGTTCTAATCTTTGTAAAAGATGTGCGCGGGCGGCATCTTCTCATCCGGCGACTGAAAGAGCCCAACAAGGGCTGCTGGAGTCCTATTGGCGGTAAGCTGGAAATGGCTGCTGGCGAATCTCCCTTCCAGTGCGCGATGCGCGAGGCCAAGGAGGAAATAGGGCTGGAGTTGGAAGAAAAAGACCTCCGCCTTTTCTCGATGATAAGCGAAAAGGCCTACGAGGGCGACACCCACTGGCTCATGTTTCTTTTCGACTGCAGAAAGCCGATAGACAGGTTGCCCGCCGACATCGACGAGGGCGCGTTCAGGTTCTTCGGCCTCGGCGAAATCCTTGGCGGAAAAATTACAATCCCCGAGACTGACAGAAAACTGCTTTGGGACATTTGGCAGGAACACCACGAAAGCGGGCAGGTAATTTTGCGCGCCGACTGCGGTGAGTCGGGCAAGCTAACTTCAAAAATCGAACAGGTTATAAAATGAATCAAAACGACAAAATTTTGGATATATTCAGGCAGACCGGCGCGCTGCTCGAAGGGCATTTCGTCCTCCGCAGCGGCCTGCACAGCGAAAAGTTTTTCCAGTGCGCCCGCGTGTGCGAGCACATGGACAGGGTTAGCCAGCTCGTGGAAATGCTCGCCGAAAAGCTCAGGGGCATAGACTGCCAGACGGTTCTCGCTCCCGCGATGGGCGGCCTCGTGCTCGGGCAGGAAGTCGCGCGCCAGCTAAAAAAGCGCTTCATCTTCGCGGAGAAAAAGGACGACAAGCTCGTATTGCGCCGCAACTTCCAGATAGCCGACGGCGAAAAGGTTCTCGTCGTCGAAGACGTCGTAACGCGCGGCGGAAGGGTGCAGGAGTGCATCGACATCATCAAGGCCCACGGCGGCGTTCCGGCGGCGGTCGCGGTGCTTGTGGACCGCAGCGAAGGCAAGGCCAAGTTTGAGGCGCCGCTCGTGAGCCTTTTGGAGTTCTCGTTCCCGACATACGAGGCCGACAAACTCCCCGAGCATTTGAAGAACATACCTGCCCAGAAGCCCGGCAGCTAGTGGGGCGCGTCAACTCAGGCCTGATGCTTCGTTTCGAAATAGGGCGGCAGTGGTCACGTACGTCAGTACGCTCCCACCGCCGCCCTATTTCAAAGCCTCGCCTGAGGCCTAATTTGACGCGCCCCGGGAAGTGTGCGCATGCTTTGCATGCGCTGTATATTAAGAATGCGTTGGGCTAGGGGGCCTTGCTTGGTGTTCACGTGCCAATTCTAATACAAGGGAATCTATCGATGTTAAAAATGCGCGTCTTTTTATTTACTTCTTTGGGAAAAAACATTTAATTCCATACTTGATGAAATCTGAAAATTGGAACTCAAGGCTTGGCGTTATTCTCGCCGTTTCAGGCAGCGCCGTCGGCCTTGGCAATTTTCTTAAATTCCCCGGGCAGGTCGCCGAGCACGGCGGCGCGGCTTTCATGATCGCCTACGCGCTTTCGTTCTGCTTCATGGGCGTGCCGATTTCCATCGTCGAGTGGGCGATGGGCCGCCACGGCGGCTCAAAGGGCTACCATTCGTCCGCGGGCATTCTCGGCTTTTTCTGCGGCACAAAGAAAATGGCATATGTCGGCATTTTGGGCGCGCTGCTTACCCTCATCATTTTCTGCTACTATATTTATATAGAGGCGTGGTGTCTGGGCTACGCGTGGAATTTCCTCACGCACTCCCTGAATTTCACCAGCTTTGAAGAGTCGAACTCTTTCTTTGTCAAATTTATCGGCGCGCTCAAGGACGGCTCCGCTTTCGGCTTCGGCATGGACAAGGTGCTGGTATTTTTCGTCTTTTCCTTCATATTGAATTTCTGGCTCATACACAGGGGCGTTTCGCGCGGCATCGAGTTTTTCTGCAGGTACGCAATGCCTACGCTCATCGTTTTGGCCGTAATCATGGTTGTGCGCATGATGACGCTCACCGACGTTTCGCCCGGGCATCCCGAGCGTTCCATAAACCAGGGCTTGGGTTTCATGTGGAATCCCGTGAAGGTCATATTGGAATCGCAGGATGAAAGCGGCAGATGGGTCAAAGACAGGCAGCTTGTGGGGGGCGCCGACATAGCGTCCGCGCGCGAGGCAATGGAAAAGGCCCCGGCGGATTCCGCCCCGCAGAGGATAGTCGAAATCTCCGTCACGAAGCAGCTTATGAACCCGTCGCTGTGGGTGGCAGCCGCGGGGCAGATGTTCTTCAGCCTCACCGTGGGCTTCGGCGCGATAATGACCTACGCAAGCTATCTTAAAAAGCGCGACGACATAGTTCTAAGTTCCATAACGTCGTGCAGCGCGAACGAGTTTTGCGAGGTATGCCTGGGCGGCCTGATAACCGTTCCGGCGGCTGTCGCGTTTTTCGGCGTCTCGGGGCTTGTGGGCGCGGGATTAAGCCTCTTCGACTTAGGCTTCAAGGTTTTGCCGCTCTTTTTCGCGTCTCTCCCATTTGGACAGCTTTTCGGGTTTTTGTTCTTCTTCCTACTCTTTCTTTCCGCAGTCACAAGCTCGCTTTCGATGCTCCAGCCGAGCATGGCGTTTATCGAAGAATCAATGGGACTGCGCCGCAATTTTTCCACGCTCCTGCTCTGCTTCGTGTGCACGTTCATTTCGGGCTTCGTGTTTTATTTCTCGCAGGGGCTGAAGGCGCTCGACACTTTCGACTTCTGGATGGGGCAGGTTGCCATATACGTTTTTGCCACGATACAGCTGATAGTTTTCGCATGGCATTATGGCGCCAAGAAAGGCGTGAGGCTCGCGAACACGGGCTCCGACATAAAGCTTCCGAAGTTTTTCGCGGTCATTGTGAAATATGTCACGCCGCTGATTCTCGTGGCCCTCTTTGTAACATGGCTCGCGCAGGATGTTTTCGGCATAATCGGCTCTGGAAAACTTAGCCCGTACATCCGCGACCTTATCGGAGGCGATTCTCACGAAGTCAGCAACGTCGCGTGGATGGCCGTTTTCATAATCTTCGCGGTCTACGCGTTTTTCGCGTCGATGCTTTACATGTCGAAGCGCTACGACTGTCTCGGCAAAAAAATCGGGAGGACGATCAAATGACTCTTGGTGGATGGATAACCTTTCTCTGCTCGATGGGCTTTTTCATATCGCTTTTCGCGTGGTGCATATACAAGACGCTGATCATAAAGAAAAACACGGTGAAAGACTTTCACGAGGCCCTTGAGGCGTACGACCCCGACCATTCCGAGCCCCCGGGCGGGAAGTCTTGCAAGTAGGCGGTTTGCTTTTGGGGCTTTTAGCCCAAACCGAATGCGACCTAGTCGGAAACCATTCCCGGGGCGACGAAAAATATCACCAAAAGCACGAGGCTTTTCAGCGCAAAGCCTATGCACACCAGCGAAGAAATCCATCCGGCCGACGTGGAGCAGAACTTCGCCATCTGGTAGTCGCCCTTTGTTTTTGACGCTACCGTAAGCACTGAAAACACAAGCGCTACAATTCCCGCGGGAGGCACGACCAACGTCGCAAGAACGGACGTGAACAGGCTTGTTTGTATGCTGTTTATATCGTCGGATGTTTTTGTTTCCATATAAGTCGGGTTATGCCGCATATTGTTGCACGCAACTTTAAATAGTCAATTAAAATAATTATTAGATATCACCCGTACGGTTTCAAGATGTCGATTTTCTTTTACTGCGCGACTTTTTCCGAATTTTGCTGTCAAAAAACATATGAACGCGAAAATTGTCAAACTGCTCGGCGACAAGGCCGAATACTTTTTAAACCACAAGTGCTCCACCATCGACAAGTCGATGATATACGCGCCTTCGCCGGACATTATAGACAAAGTCTGGGTGCAGACCGACAGGAACATACGCACCCTCTCAAGCCTTCAGGCGATGCTTTCGCACGGGCGCCTCGCCAACACCGGTTACCTCTCCATCCTGCCCGTTGACCAGGACATAGAGCACACCGCCGGAGCCTCGTTCGCGCCGAACCCGATTTATTTCGATCCCGAAAACATCGTCAGGCTTGCCATTGAGGGCGGCTGCAATGCCGTCGCGTCAACCTTCGGCATACTAGGCGCCGTCGCGCGCAAATATGCGCATAAAATCCCCTTCATCGTAAAGATAAACCACAACGAGCTCCTCACCTATCCCAATTCCTATAACCAGGTGATGTTCGGCACCGTCAAGGAGGCGTGGAACATGGGCGCCGTGGCGGTCGGAGCGACATGCTATTTCGGCTCGCAGGAAAGCCGCAGGCAGCTTGTGGAAATCGCCGAGGCTTTCGAATACGCCCACGAACTCGGCATGGCCACAATACTTTGGTGCTACCTGCGCAACGGAGCGTTCAAAAAGGACGGCGTTGAATACGACGCGTCCGCAGACATGACGGGCCAGGCGGACCGCCTCGGCGTTACCATGCAGGCCGACATCGTAAAGCAGAAGCTTCCCGCAAACAACGGCGGCTTCAAGGCCATAAATTTCGGGAAGTTCAGCGACAAAATGTACACAGAACTTTCCTCCGACCACCCCATCGACATGTGTCGCTACCAAGTCGCCAACGGCTACATGGGCCGCGTGGGCCTCATCAACTCCGGCGGCCCCTCCGGCGGAGAATCGGACCTTGCTGAAGCGACAATGACCGCCGTCGTCAATAAGCGCGCCGGCGGCATGGGCCTCATCAGCGGCCGCAAGGCATTCCAACGCCCCATGAAAGAAGGCATCGAACTGCTCAATACCATCCAAGACGTCTACCTCGACAAAGATATAGGCCTGGCATGAATTATTGAATTAAACAAGGCAGGGGGCGCAAATTTGCGCCCCCTGCCTTGTTTATCAATATGTGACGGTCGTGATTTCCGCTTGAAATTATTCCGACACTTTTTCGGGCATGAATATTTTTGGGGTGCCGATGCGCCAGATGGTTTCTTCGCCGCCCTGTTCGGCGTTGTTTTCGTCTATCTCGTTGAAGAGGGGGCTTAGGGCCTTGTATGAAATTTTGGGAAGGTCGTTGTTCTGGATGGCCCACATGCAGTAGTTTTCGACGAGGGGTATTCTGTACGCATTTTGGGCGAAGGTTACCATGGCGGCCTTGTTTAGCATGCCGAGCATGAATTTTCTCCAGTCTTTGGGGCTTTCGGGCTTTTTGTTTTTTTCGAGCATGCTTTCAGCGTATGAGGCTTCGCCGGAATATTTGAAAAGGTCCATTATGCGGCGCAGCGGCTTGTATGTGCCGCGCGCGAAAAATTCGCCCCATAGCGCGTCCACCTGGGTCGCGCCGACGACGGCGTCCCATTCCTTATAGGGATCGACAAAGTCGGCGTTGCGTATGCGCTTCTGGTAGTCTTTTTCATAGTCGCTTAGCAGCGACTCGTCCACGGGGTCTTCGCCGGTTATGGCGAACAGGAATATTATCTTTGCCTTGTCGAGTTCGGACGCGTTGGCGAATTCCTGACGTATGGGCCACAGCAGAAAGCGGTTGTCGTCAAAAGCCGCGCGGAAAAAGCCGATAAGGGTATAGTTTAGGGAGTTGGGGGAGTCCTTCTGCTCGAGGTCGAGCAGCTCCGAAAAAAAGATGGAATAGAGGGTGTCCGGCGAAGGCTGCAGGTAATAGGAGTAGATGAAATCGTTGAGCATCTTTTTGTCGGTGAAGGGCACCGACGGCGTCCAAGCGGTGAGGCGTATGTGATTTTCCGCGACGGACGTTTCGCCGCTAATGTCGTCTTTGGCCGTCATTTCAAATCTGTATACGCCTTCGGCATAGCGCTGGTCGAGCTTCACTTCAAGCACGTCCGGCGCGGCCAAAATGACATCCTTGCTCGGCTTTGTCCCCTCGAAGACGGCGTCTTTAATCATCGCCGTTTTTTTGCCGGCGGGGTCTGTCATCTGCACAGAGTAGGTAATTTTGAATTTGTCGTCTTTGACTGCGGCGTTTTCAAAAAACGGGAACAGCGAGAATTTTTCGTTGATGTAGATTTTGCGCAGCTGCGATATGTGCGGTGTGGCGGTCGCGGGGAGCTTGTACCACCATTCCATGGAAGGATCCTGCACGCTGACGTACAGGGCTGCTGCGAAGCTTCCCGGCGCGCCGAATGTCGACGTCTGTTCGTCTTCCGACACTGAGAGCTTTAGCTGGTTCGGATTCTGTTTTGTTTCTGCGGCCGGTTCTGAGGCCCATGCCGTTGCGGCCGCGAAAAGCGCCAGCGCTATGTGTGTGAGTTTCTTCATCTGGGGGTGTCTTTGATTTGGGGGTGTTTAAATTCTGCCCTGGACGCGCAGGAATTCTTCGACGGCGGGCATATCCTCGCGGTATGTTACACCCTGCCATTTTTCGTCGGTCGGGAGTATTTTGGCGCCGGCTTCCTTTTCGGATATGGCTTTGTCAACTGCAGCGGGAAGGTAGAATTCGGCCTTTTCGCTCCTGCTGTTCTGAGAGAGGAACGCGTCGAAATACGTGCCCAGCAGTTCCATGAAATCGGAGGAAAAGGCCCAGAAATTAAGCGAGGTGAATTCTTCGCCTCCGAAAACGCGCTTTTCGTTGCTGGTGATTTTTCCGTCCGGCTCCCTTCGGATGCCCGTGTACTCCTGAATTCCCAAGAGGTTCAGGGCGTCGTCGCCCTCGCATATGCCTCGCGAAACCCCGCCGTTTTCGGAAAGCGTGTTTTTGAGCCTGTAGCCCGCGAGGGCGTATGCGAGAGGCGCGCCCCCGTCAAGGAATGCCGCCGCGAGGGCATACGCGCCGGCGCCGTAATAGTCGTCGGCGTTTATGGCGAGAAAGGGTTCGGATATCTCGTTGCGGCAGGCGAGCACGGCGTGGCCTGTGCCCCACGGTTTTGTGCGCCCTTCGGGAAGCTTTGCGTCGAGGTCTTGGAAAACATAGCGAACGTCTAGCATGTTTTCGTATTTGCGCGATACGTCCTCGCGGAAGATTTTTTCGATGTCCTTGCGTATCACGAAAACGGCCTTGTCGATTCCGGCCGCCATGGCGTCCTCCATTGCGAAGTCGAGCATCACCTTTTGCGATTCCCCGAATTTTGCGGCCTGTTTGAGGCCTCCGAAGCGGCTTCCCATTCCGGCCGCCATTGCTATCAAAGATTTTTTCATAAATTTAATTTTCCCGGCAGGATAAAAGCTCGCGCATTTCGCCTGAAGATATTTTCGCAAGGTTTGTGGTTATTAAAACCGGGGAACCCGCGAATGACAAACACAATTTCATTGCCGCGCGCTTAAAAAAAACGGGTTCCCTTTTTATATATTCGCCCGGGGCGTTCAGTTCTATCGCCAGCACCCTGCTGTTCATCCGCGTCGTCCTTATAAGCCTGATGTCCTCCCATGGAATTACGCCGCTGAAAACCATTGATGTTCCTATAAAAATTCCTTTGCCGTCGATGACGTACGCGTGCTCCTGCCCGGCGATTTTTTGGATGACAAAGATAAACGTTTTTGCGAATAAAATGACAAACGCGGCTCCGAAAAACACCATCATGACGAGGATAACAGGCAGCATTGGGTTGCTTTTGGCCGCCTCCAGTATTTCATTCGGGAAGGCTGCCGCCATGACGGCGGATGATCCGGCGGCGAGAATCCCGAAGACAATCCCAATGCAGCACTGCACGGCCATGAAAATTCCCTTAGCCCTGCTGTAGGGGATTGTTATGCCGTCTTTTGGTGCTCCGTCCATCGTTCAGATTTTATGCGTGAAAATGTGCGCGATGGCCGCGCCGGAAGCGTCGGCCTCGTCGAGGGGCAGTATGGGTGCCCCGTTTACGAGCGCGCTGATTGAGCGGGCTATCTGCTCCTTGCTTGCGCGCCCGTAGCCTATCACCGCCTGCTTGATTCGCAGCGGCGGGTATTCGAAAACCTCGAGCTCGGCGGACGCGACCGCCGCAATGGCCGCGCCGCGCGACGATCCCAGAATCATGGCTGTCTTGAAATTCTGCACGTACACAGTCTGCTCTATGGCGGCGCATACCGGGCCGTGTCTTGAGATTATTCCCGCGGTTTCCTCGAAGATTCGCGCCAGGCACTGGGCCATGCTCATCTTGGGGTGGTTCGCTATCGTGCGCGATTCAACATAGCGCAGAGACCCGTCCGCCCGCGACTCTATCACGGAAAGCCCCGTGCCGCGCAGGCTGGGGTCGATGCCCAGCACCATGCCGCATATCTGGCGGCCCGCCATGTTGCGCTTGGCGTTCGCACGCTTGCGCTCCTCGCCCGCCGTGGAATTTTTCACGGAGGCGATGTCTTTCTGCGTCCACACTCCGCTTTTTGAAGGCGCTATCGTCTTGCCTTCAACTATCTTCTGCGTCCACAGCGCTCTTCCGCTTTTGCCCATAATCCCCGTATAAAAAAGCTATTCCCCGCCTTTGGCAAATTTAAACGTTTTCGGTTTCACACCCAGCTTGGCTATCTTATAGTTTAGAATTCTTCGCGACACCGAAAGCTGGCGCGCCGCCGCCGCCGCGTTGCCGCCGTTGGCCGCGAGAACCTCCACGATGATTTCCCGCTCGAATTCCGACACCATTTTTTCAAAGTCTATGTTGCCCTCGGTCTTCAGCTTCGACGTGTTCGTGGACTGCGGCGTCTGGAGCGAGGGGGGCAGGTCGGATTCGGAAATCACGGGCGCCGCCGATATTATCACGGCGCGCTCAATGCAGTTTTCAAGTTCGCGCACATTGCTTGGCCAGTGGTAGGCGCAGAGCATGTTCATGGCGCCCGTGCTTATGGCGCTCACCTTCTTGCCTCGCAGCTTCGAATGCTTCTGCAGAAAGAATTTCGCGAGTGCCGATATGTCGCGGCGCCTTTCGCGCAGCGGGGGCATTGCGATTGTGAAAGTCGTGATCTGGTAGTAGAAGTCCGGGCGTATCACGCCTTCGCGCATGCGCTTTTCGAGGTCGCCGCCGGTTGACGCGATTATCCGCGCGCGCGAAGAAAACTCCTTGTCCGAACCGGACTTTTTGTAAGTTCCGCTTTCCATGTATTTGAGAAGCTTCACCTGCAGCGGCTGGCCGATGAGCCCCATGGCGTCGAGGTACACTATGCCGCCGTCGGCGCTTTCAAGCATGCCTTTTGTTTCTGGTGCCGCCGTGCCGAACAGCGCGGCGTCCAGAAGCTGGTCGCGCATCGCGGAGCAGTCGAGCACGCAAAGCGGCCTGCCTTTCCATTTGGGCGAGTTCGCTATGGCGCGCATGGCGAAGTCTTTTCCCGTGCCGGGTTCGCCGCGTATGAGCACGTGCGCGTCGCTTTCGCCCGCCTTTTCGATGAGCTCGTAAACCTTCATCATTGAGGCGCAGTAGCCTATCGCGTTTTCCGGAAGCAGTTCCTGCTCGATGCGCTGTTTGAGCTCGCGGTTTTCCATGTTGAGCTTTTCGTTTTCCGACATCTCCAAATACAGCACGGACACCGCCTCGGCTATGATGTTGGCTATGGTTTCGAGAAGCTTCAAATCCCTCTTGAGCCCGTATTCGGTCGGGTCTTCGCGGTCTATGCTCAGCGTACCAAGCAGGTTGCCGCGGTTCATTATGGGCACGCACAAAAACGCCGTCCGCGATTTCATTTCGCGGCTCATCGTGCGGTTGAGGAAGTCGGGACTAGCGCTGATGTCGGGCACTATGCGCGGCGCTTTCTTGAGCGCGACCTGCCCGGTGACGCCCTCGCCGAGGCGGTAAACGCCGCGCCTGCGCTCCTCGTCGCTTAGCCCGTGCGACGCCCTGATAACGAGCACGTCGCCGTTGCGAAGCGTTACCGTGCCGCGCGTGAGGTTCAGCTGCGAGTGCAGGATGTCCAGCACCTCCTTTAGCAGCGCCGACACGTCCTTGGTGCGTACAACAGCCTTGCTGATTTCATGCAGCACGGAAATGACGGTCCCTTTCCGGGCGCCGCCCTGTGCGGTTTTCGCATTGTCCTTCTTTTTGCGCGCAGCCATTTTTTACTTTATACTCCCATTAAACCCGCTTCCGCGAAAAAATCCACAAATAAAATCGCCAGTTTTGCCGAGCCCGTTCTAAATCGTTGATTTTTTCAATCCGTTGTGAGAAGTTCCATGCGATGAAAGGCAATACGGACACAACCCTGCGCGAAAAACACGTCATAGCATGCATTTGGGACTTCGACAAAACCCTTATCGACGGCTACATGCAGACGCCCATCTTCGAGGAATACGGCATCGACGAAGACCTCTTCTGGCGCGAGGTAAACATGCTCCCAAAAATATACGCGGAGCGCGGCATACGCGTTTCGCCCGAGACCGTATACCTGAACCACATGCTCAGCTTCGTAAGAAGCGGCACGATGGCGGGCCTGAGCAACGCCAAGCTGCGCGAGCTCGGCGCGAAGCTGAAATTCTGTCCCGGGCTTCCAAACTTTTTTGACGAGCTTCGCGCCGTGGTGAAGTCCGACGACCGCTACCGCCGTCTGGACATATCCCTTGAGCACTATATCGTAAGCACCGGCCTCACCGAAATGATACGCGGCAGCGAAATAGCGGAGCATGTGGACGGCATATTCGGATGCGAATTCATCGAGGAGCCCATGCCCCCATACTATTCGCGCCAGCCGGAATTCGACCTCTCCACCCTCTCCAGCCAGATAAACCAAATCGGCATGATTGTGGACAACACCATCAAAACCCGCTTCATCTTTGAAATCAACAAGGGCACGAACAAAAACCCCGCCATCGACGTCAACGCGCACATCAGCCCCGAAGACAGGCGCGTGCCCATATGCAACATGATCTACGCCGCCGACGGCCCCAGCGACGTTCCCGTGTTCTCCGTAGTCCGCAAGGGCGGCGGCAAGGCCTTCGCCGTCTATGACCCCGCCCGCGACGCCGAACTCGAACAGAACGACACCCTTCTGGCCAACGGCCGCATAGACGCATACGGCCCCCGCGTCTACACGCCCGAAAGCCAGACTTCCAAATGGATGAAAATGCATGTGCGCAAAATATGCGAACGCATAATCAGGGAGACCGAAGCCCTCGTCGAAAACAAACTCGGCCGCGCCCCAAAACACCTCCGCGAAGAAACCGGCCCGCACACCGAACCCTGCGGATGCGAATCCCGAGAGCTGGATTTAAAATAATTTAATGAGGGCGCAAGTATTGCGCCCTTTTTCGCGCTTATAGAAATGGGGCTCATAGCCGCCCCATGCCCCGCCTAGGAAGCAAAGCTTCCATTCATAGTGACCTTGGTTATTCCAAACCTTTCGCCCATTGCTTTCAGCAATGGGCTGACTTGTTTATTTCTCATGCTTTCTTATATAAGAAAAAACGATGAAATGCGACCTGTCCTCAGCTTCAAGGCCTTATTGCCAGTACTACGAAGTTTTATTTCTAATCACTTTGCCTGTTAAGCAGTTTAATTACCTGCTCATTCACTAACGTTCTTTCGCATCGCTGTTTGGATGGGCTGTAACGAAACTCTCCTTGTACAACTCAAGCCTGTTGCAAAACAAAAGCACAGTCAGTTCGCTTACGCTTCACATCGCTTTAGAAAACCATGGCGATCGCAATAGCGGTCGCCACATGATGCGCCGTTTATCGTATGTGCATGCACATCGATAAACGGTGAAGCTACCGTAGTAAGTTCGCGTTTCTACATGTATGCAAACAAGCTAAATCAACAGCTATAAAATATTCAGCCATTGCGTTAGCAATAGCGGAAGATTCAAACAAAACAATGGCAAGGAGGAACGGCAGTTCCGAGGTGCAGGCGTGCCTGCTAGGCGGGGAGCGGGGCGGCTATGAGCCCCGCATAATTATAAAAAAGCCCCGAGGGTTAGGGGGCTTTTTTTTCGAGACCGTCGGTGTTTTTGAACGAGAGTTTTTTCAGGCAGAGCTTGAAGTTTTTTGGCAGTGGGGCCTCTATGCGGACCTTGCCGAGATCGGGGAATCCGACGTCGGCGCCGTTGAATTCGATGGCGCTAAGGTGAACCATCAGGTGCGGGTAGAGGGATTTTTCCTCCTTGCGGGGGGAGGCCCTGTATTCGTCCTTGAGGTCGGAGAGAAATATGTAGGGGGTTCTGCCGTAGAGCCATTCGCCGACGACGCGCAGTCCGTTTTCGGCGGCGTGTACGCGCACCTGATTGGGGCGCAGGGTTTGGGCGGTTGCGCGCCATGTCTGGTAGCCGTTGGAGGTTTCGAGGATTTCGAACGAGGTTTGGGCCTTTTTGCCGAAGCGGTGCGAGACAATCCACACGGGGCGCTCGTCGTGCATGAGCAGGGGGAGGTTCGTGGTGAAGTTTTTATTTTTGTCGAGCATCGACTTGCACAGCACAATGAACTCGAATTTGAACTTGCCCGACCACATTGCGTTTCTGAAAACGGTGGCGATGTCCTTGTTCATCGCGATGATGGCGGCGCCGGAGTATTCGATGTCAATCTGGTTTACGGCGAGGGGGGCTTCCATGCCAAGCCTGCCGAGCTCGGGCTTGCCGCTTTGGGCGCGCAGGGCGAGTATGACGGACTTCTGCTTGGGCGCGCCGAGATAGGAGTCCATTAGGATGTCGGCGGGCTTGTTGATTGCGGCGAAAATTCCGGGGGCGGACGCAAGCACGTCAAAGCGCATGGGCTCTTCGGCCAGCGTTCCTGAGGGGAAGCCGATTTTGTCGGGCGCGGGGCCTTCTAGGACGGGCGACGCCTTCGGCTGGGCGGATACCTTTTCGACGGCTTCGGCTTTGTCCTGCGCCGCGGCGTTTGCCGGGGCGCTATCCGCTTCTTGGTTGTTGTGCTCTTCGCTCACGAAATCCTACTTTTCGTCGGGAAATTTGAGTTCAAGGACTTCCTCGGTCTGGGCCTTGCGGAAGTCGGCGAGCTTTTTGGCGTAGGCTTCGTCGGCCGTCGCGATTATCTGGACGGCGGCGATTGCGGCGTTGACCGCGCCGGCCTTGCCGATGGCCAGTGTCATGACCGGTATGCCGCGCGGCATCTGGACCGTGGAGAGCAGGGAGTCCATGCCGTCGAGGGCCCAGCCTTTCATGGGCACGCCGAGTATGGGAAGCTGCGAGTGCGCTGCGAGGACGCCCGCGAGGTGCGCCGCGCCGCCGGCCGCCGCGATGATGACTTTCACGCCGCGCTCCTGCGCGGTGGAGGCTATCTTGCATGCCTTTTCGGGCGTGCGGTGCGCGCTTGCGACGTTCTTTTCGTAGGGAACGCCGAATTTGTCGAGCATGGAGGCGCAATGCTGCATTGTGTCCCAGTCGCTCATGCTGCCCATTACTATGCTAACCAATGGTTTTTCGCTCATGGCTTTTTTGTAAAAGATTGAAGTATGGTTATAAAAAATGATGCCTAAAAGTCTCGCAGACCTGATCCCCTTTTACAAGCGTTTTTATGGGAGGGAAGGTTTTTGCGTGGAGCTTGGGAGCCGTTATTTTTTGATTCTCGGGATTGCGTCGCAGAAGAACTCCCAAAGTTCGATGCCGTAAGCGTTGCAAATCTTTTCGGCTGTCACTATTCTTACTGTGGTGCTGTTGCCGTATTCCAGCTTCTGGTAGAACTTGTATCCAATGCCCGCCCGTTCCGCAACCTGCTCCTGCGTAAGCCCGCTTGCAGCCCTCAAGGCTTTTAATCTCGCTGACAAATCGAAAGGCTTTTTCATGGTTTGAATGTCCGCCTTTATTTTGAGGCTTTGCCCCTGTGCATGTTTGACTTAACGCCCTTCTTCACGTCCATGTGCAGTTGGGGAAGCTGGGTGTAGAAAAATTCCCATACTTCTATCCCGTAGGCTCGGCAAATGCGCTCTATCGTGTCTATTCTTAAAAACTTTTTCCACCCCGATTCCAGATGCTGGTAATATGAGCGGCATCGCGCCGCAAGCTGTTTTGTCTTGTTCCATGATGTTTTCTTAGATAGCGCGAAACTTTCAAAGTTCTGTCGCGTTATAACTTTTGTAAACGACAGCCCAACCCGGGCTCCTTCCCCCACGAAACAATCAGACAAAGGAATCAAGATGAAACACATACTGGCGGCAATAATCTCCGCGACCCTGGCGGCCGCCGCTTTCGGGCACGGCTACATGCACAACAAGCCCTTCCGCATGGCGGAGCATCGCGCAAATCCCGCATGCCCGGCGGAAAAGCAGGCGTCGCCCCAAAACGCCCCGTGCGAATTCAAAGGCGACATGCAGGCTCCCTGCGCCTTTCAGAATATGAGAAATATGGACAAACGCGACGGATACGGCAGGCGCGGCCGCGCAGAAGCGCCGCGCGGCGCGAATGCGGACCGTGGCAAAGGCCCGGCGTGCTTTGACGTCCGCGCATGCGCTCCGGCGGACAACCCCCGCGCCTGCGGCTTCCAAGGAAAACATCGTATGTATAGCAGGTGCGATTTCGCCGGCGACAGACGCTGCGACGGCCCTCGTGTCTATAAGCACGGGTATCGCGGCGGACATTTCCGCGGCGGTCCCGAACGCTTCGCCCACAGGCGCGGCGGCGAGTGCCCCGCTTTTAACGGCAGGCATTGGCGCGCCCCACAGGAAAGGCCCTGCGGATTTTACGGAAACACGGGCAGGCCGCCCTTCAGAGGCCATTATCGCGGTGAATCTCCCTGCTTTGCCGAAAGGCACTTCAGGGGTCCCGAATGCTTCGGAGGTCGGCCGACGTGCTCCCGCTTTGACGACTCCCGCGCCTGCGGCTTCCAAGGAAAGCGGCGCATGGACGACGGGTGCGATTTCCGCGGCGACAGACGCATAGATTCCCCGTGCAATTTCCGCGACGGGAGAAATATGAACAGGCAGTGCGATTTCGGCAACAGGCCCCGCATGGATGCCCCGCGCAATGGCGGACATTTCCGCGGCAAGCACGCCCGCTTTGACGACAGGCGCGAATGCCCCGCCAACATGGAAAGGCGCGCCCCCGCTAACGACTGCAATTGCGTAGCCCCCGAAAGGTTCCGTGCGGACAATTCCCGCGCGGTTCGCGACACGCCCCGCAGGGATATGGCCGGCGGCCGCCCGATGCGCCACAACCGCGCCGGGCGTTTTGACGGCAGGCGCGGCGGCGACGCCCCCGAACGCGTCACCGAAAACGCTCCCGCTCCCGAAGTCTGCCCGCAGTGCGGCGAGAGGCACATGCCCGTGCCCGAATGACGCGCGATATTTTGTAAGCTAGGGAAGATGATGAGTGCAAGTCCCGGAGAGTTTCTCCGGGGCTTTTTGTTTTTGAGGGGGCTACAGGGGGGCTTTGTGCGAAATTTCCGCACACTTCGAAACCTTCGGGGAATTTAGGATATATACTCGTAGGAGATTAAAAAACGTTCGCAGCCGTTTTGCGCCGTGCTTTTGCTCGATTGTTGCGCTGGGCGGTGCGGACACTCGGATTTGCGCGCACGGCGGCGAACGCCCCCTCCGAAAACGGCGTGCCGACGCTCAATAAGGGAAAAAAATCCCGGCGGAATTTTGGAATTTTTTGTTCGGCTACACTTCTCCGGCGTAGCAAGCCGCGCGGTAATTCAGCGCGACTTTGCCGCCCTTTTCCAGTCTTTCAAAAATGGCTTCAAGCCCCGCGCGGAATTTGCGGTAGTCCTTGTCGCCCTTCATAGGCGCGTAGGAAGACGAAAGGTGTCGGCCCGCAAATTCGTCGAGCGTGGCGTCGTAACGGTTTTCAAAAATGTTGCGCGCGTATGAGCCGTCCCTGTAAAAATTCCTGAATACTGAATCGTCCTCGAGGAATTCCGAGCTCGGCCCGCGATATGGCCTTCCGAGCGATTTGTATAGCTCGCCGAGGCTCACGATAACCTCGTCGTCCGCGTCGATTGAATTCCACACGAGTACGGCCTTGCCGTGCGGCTCGAGTATCCTGCGGCACTCGATGCGGAAGGCGTCGTGGTCGAACCAGTGAAAAGCCTGCGCGGCCGTCACGAAGTCCACGCTCTGCCGCTGGAGGCCCGTGTGCTCGGTGGTGCCGTCCGCCATTGTTATGTTTTTGAAATCTGCGGAACTCTTTTTGTTGGCGCGGCGCATTTCGGCGTTCGGCTCTACGGAAAACACGCGGTCGGCAAACGCGGCGAGCAGGCGCGAAAATATGCCGGTACCCGCGCCGATGTCCGCGACTACGGTTCCTGACATCCCGAGCCCTTTGGACAGGTGCTCCATCAGCTCGTGCGGGTATGACGGCCTGTATTTTTCGTAGATCGCGCTTTTGCCGCTGAATTCGTTGTGCTTTTCCATTGGAAAGTTTGACACGCCGCGGCCGCGCGTGTTCTCTATTATTTCGCTATTGCCGCCGGGGCGATTTTGTAAATTTCCAAAGCCTCCACTTTCGGGCCGCCGTCCGCACCTTCGAATTTAATGGAATCATACGGCGTTTCCGGGTACACGAGGTTTGTCATTACCGTTCTTCCGCCGTTTACGAAGAGCTCGCTCGAGCCCCTGTCTATAAACAGTCTTATCTCGTAAGATGTGGACTTGTCCAGCGGGGCCTTCATCACCGACGGGAAGTTGTGCGCGAAATCCGTGCGCCCGCTCTGCGTCCTGTCGGCCACGAGCGTTTTGTTTTTCACGTCGAAAACGAAATCGAGCGATTCGCCGTTTCCGTTTGAAAGGGAGAGAGAGAATTCATCCGCGCTGCCGGGCCTGACGACAGCGACAATTTCATACGCTCCGCCGGAGGCGTCCTTAAGCTTGACGAAATTCTGGCCGCCTTCGGTTTCCATCTTTCCGGCCCTGAGCCTTTCAAGCTCTTTGATTGGCGCGCTTTTCAGAAGCCTGCCGCCGTCGTCGAGGCTCAGTTCGCGGGGCAGGGTGGTCGCGCTTTTGAAGTGCAAAGTGGGCGTGCCCCCGGCGTAGTCCCAGTTGTTCATCCAGCCGATGAAAAGCCTGCGGCCGCCGGGCGCGCCGCTCCATGTAACGCCCGCGTAGTTGTCGCGGCCGTAATCCACCCAAAGGGGGTAGCGGAGTTTGTCGGCCTTGAAGGTTTTGCCGTCGAAGCTTCCTATGAAATATTGCGTGGCGCTGCCGCCGTTGGGGCCGCCGGGGTTGATGCTCACAAAGAGAACCCATTTGGTTTTGCCGTCGGACGTTTTCAGCGAAAATAGGTCGGGGCATTCCCACACGCCTCCGTGCGCGCCTATTCCGTCGCCGAATTCGCTTAGCTTGTTCCAGCTTTTCAAATCCTTCGACTCGTAGAATGATATCGTCTGGCCTGTGGCGAGGCTCATAACCCATTTGCTTTCGGGCTCATACCACATCACTTTCGGATCGCGGAAATCGCCTTTCGTTCTGTCGGCCAGAACCGGGTTGCCTTCATACTTTTCAAAGCATCTTCCTTTGTCCGTGCTGTGCGCTATGGCCTGCATCTGCCCCTGCGGGCCGCCCGCGTAGGTGTAGATTGCCACAATCGCGTCTTTGCCGAAGCCCGCAGTGTTGTTCTTGTCGACCACCGCGCTTCCGGAAAATATCATGCCTAGGCCGTCGGGGCAAATCTTCGGGTCAAGGCGTTCCCATGTGACGAGATCCTTGCTTACGGCGTGCCCCCACGACATGTTCTGCCACTGCGAGCCGTAGGGGTTGTGCTGGTAGAAAAGATGGTACTCGCCGTCGTGCCAGACCATGCCGTTGGGGTCGTTCATCCAGCCGTGGAAAGGCGTGAAATGGTATGATGGGCGAAATTTTTCGTCGTGGTTTATTTCGAAAGTGTCGGATGTGCTTATTTTGTCGAGGTTCTTGTAGCCCTTGTGCGCGTCGAAGCGTATGGCGACCTCCCGGCCCTTGTATTTTTCAATGTTTATCGGCACGTAATAGTCTATCTTGTCGCCGCGGGCAAGGCGTATGGCCTGCGCCTCGGTGACGCGCTCGCCGTCCACGTCGACAAAAAACGGGATGTCGCCGAGGCTGTCGTCGACGGGAAGCAGTATGTACTTTTTGTCGGCCGTGAATTTCGCTTTGTAGTCGGGCATGATTTCGCTCTTATAGACATCGCTCATTTCTATTTGGTCCGCCAAAATGTGCCCCCAGCCGCCGCGCGCGCTGTCGAAAATTCTTATTTTGGCGGTTTTGCCTTTAAGGTCTTTTACGTCCCACGACATGAAGCGCAGTTTTTCCTCGCTGAATATCGGCCTAGACTTGCGCACGGCCTGTCCGTCGATTACCAGCTCGATTCCAACATCGTCTCTCGCGCCGCCGCCAAGCAGGAAGTTGATGAAGTCCTTTTGGATCTCAAACTCCTTCGACGTTATGGCGCCCGTGGTGTCGTCGCCTTGGAAATAGCTGTTGGCGAAAAACCGGCCCTCGTATCCGCTCGTGTCCTGCTGCCCGAAAATCGGGCCCGTCGACGGGGCTTCGCCGAACGCGTCGCCCTCGGCCGTCCAGCCGCCGTATGTGCCCGATTCGAAATTTTCTATTGTGACGTCTTCTGCGAAGCATGCGCAGCAAGCCGCCGCAAGCGCAACCCCAATATATTTGCGTGTTTCTTTCATATATGTTCCGTTTTCAAGTAAAACGATTTATGAAAATTTTGCCGATGTCAAGCAATCTTGTCGTTTTGCCTGCGAATTTTCCCTCATGTTGCGCAAATGCCGCCGCTGCTGCGCGTTTTTCGGCTCAAATCGGCATGGCACTATGCGCGCAATTTTACAGAAATATCCGGCTGGAAGCCCAGTGCGACTCGCAAATGGCACTCCCGCCGGGAGTCGAACCCGGATCAACGGTACCGGAAACCGTTGTTCTATCCATTGAACTACAGGAGCGTATTTTACAATTCCGGCTCTCAGCCGCAAGGACTGGACGCCGAATCCGAATGCCGCGATAGGGAAGTTTACCCCGCTCGCTTCGAGCGGCCTTTCAAGCCGCCGTTTCGCCGTTTTTGCTGGATTACGAAAATGCCCTTTAAGTTTTTTGTTGCAAGAGCAAAAAAACTCGCAAAGGCATATTTTTTCGTTTTTAATCGGGGAAATTTTCAAACTTTTATCAAGATGTCAGCCAAAGTATTCGCAATAGCCAACCAGAAGGGCGGCGTGGGCAAAACCACCACCGCCGTCAACCTAGCGGCGGGGCTCGCAAGGCGCAGACTGCGCACCCTCCTAATCGACATGGACCAGCAGGCCAGCGCTACCAGCGCACTCGGCTATGAAAAGACGCGCGGCGGGAGCTTGTACCAAGTCCTGCACGGAGAGGGGCTGGCGAAGGACAAGGTTATCGTGACCGAGCGCAAGAATCTGAGCCTCATACCGTCCGAGGCCGACATCTCGGCGATTGAAGTCGAGCTTTCCGGCACCGAGAACTACCTTTTGCGCCTCGCCGACGTCATTGCGCCGCTCAAGGAATCGGCCGAATACGATGCCATCGTAATAGACGCGCCGCCCTCCCTCGGGCTCCTTTCCATGAATTCCCTCGCGGCGGCCGACTACCTGCTTGTCGCGCTTCAGAGCGAATACCTCGCGATGGAGGGCTTGGGCCAGATTTTGGGCGTTGTCGAGCAGCTGCGCGAAGCGGGCGTCAGCGACACCCTCGAAGTCGGCGGCGTTATAATGACTATGTACGACTCGCGCACGAACCTTTCAAAGCAGGTTTTGGGCGAGGTGCAGAACTACCTTGGCGACAAAGTGTTCAAGGCCATAATACCCCGCACGGTGCGCCTCGCGGAGGCCCCGAGCTTCGGCAAGACTATTTTCGAATACGCCAAGTGGAGCGAGGGCGCGTTCGCCTACGAAAAGCTCGCCAAGGAAGTTGACAAGCGCTTCAAACTCGGCAAATAATGGCGGCAGATGGCCTTTAAAAAATACATAAAGGGCATTTTGAAGCCCGAAGTCGCAAAGCGCGCAAAGGCGATGAAAACCGCCAAACGCGAGCGTATACGCGCGAGCAACAGGCAGATAGACTACGGCGAGCTCGAAAAGAAAATAGGCTACGTTTTCGACGACAAGTCCATCCTCAAGGAGGCGCTCACGCACCCCGGCGCGGTCGGGTTTTCGAAGGGCAAGGTGAAGTCGAACCAGCGCCTGGAGTTCTTGGGCGACGCCGTATTGCAGTCGTCCATAACCGACATCGTTTTCAGAAAATTCGACACCTACGACGAGGGTGCGCTCACGAAGATAAGGATCGCGCTCACGCAGGGCAGCTTTTTGTCGGAGCTCTCGCAGAGCCTCGAAATACCCAAGTATCTGATACTGCCCAAAGGCTCGGAGCATCTGCGCGAAATGGCTTCGGCCGCCGAGGACGCTTTTGAGGCACTTGTTGGGGCGGTGTATCTGGACTCAAATTTTGAAAAGGCCCGCAAGACCATCTACAAATGGTACAAGCAGAGGCTCGAAGACCTGCACAACCTCGTTGAACAGCAGAACCCCAAGGGGGCCCTGCAGGAGCTCGCGGCGAAGCACGGCGAGTCGGTGGCGTACTCTCTTTTGTCTCAGTCGGGCCCCGACCACTCTAAAGTTTTCGAGGTCGAGGTCGCCATCGGCGGCATAAGTTTCGGCAAGGCATCGGCCAGTTCGAAAAAGTCGGCCGAAACCAAGGCGGCGCGCATGGCCCTCGGCGCGTATGCGAAGCTCTTCCCCGACAACACGGACGCGGGTGAAGAAGAAAAAAAGCCCGCAAAGCCCAAGGCGAAAAAGGCGGCGGCGAAACCCGCCAAGAAGCCGTCCGAAAAGGACGCGTAAGAAACTCATTTTTTTTGTTGGCGCGCCGTTATGGCGCGCCGCGTTTTTACGATATAGTGCTTTTGACTGGCATTGGAATGTATTTTGCAGGGCTTAACGCTTGTGGTAATGCCGCATTTGACTCGCGGTTTTATTTGCGCGGAAAGACGTTAAAATTGGTTGCCAAACGTCCAATGTTAATTGAAAAACCTATATAAAGAAATTCAGGTGATTCGAGCCGTTCCAAACTATTCCATATTTTATCCCGACGTGGTCCCGTCCGCGTGGGGGGCGCTCGTGTCGCAAATATGCTCGTCCGGTGCGGAAAAAAAGCTTTTCATCCTGCAGTTCGAGTCTTTCGCCGAATGCGAGTTTTTCTATTCAAAGCTCAAGTTTTTCCTCTCCGTTTCGTCCGGCCCGGCTAAGGATTCCCGCATCAAGGTTCTGCCGCCGCTCATAGCCGACGGCCGCGCCGACTCCGGCAGTTTCGACTCCCTCTGCGAGCGCGTGGGCGCGCTCAACGCGATGGCCGAGGCTGCCAAATACGAATTCCCCACGATAGTGCTCACCACGCCCGAGGCGTTTTTTGACGCCGCGCCGGAGCCATCTTCGGCGGAGCGCATTGAACTGAAAGTCGGGCAGACTATAAGCCAGGACGAACTGCGCGAAACTTTGGGCCGCTACGGGTATTACAACGAGGTCTTGTGCGAGTCTCCCGGGCAGTTTTCGGTGCGCGGCGGCATAGTTGACGTCTATCCCATAGCGGGGCAGACGCCCGTGCGCCTCGACTTTTTCGGCGACGAGATAGACGGCATACGCGCGTTCAACCCCGACACGCAGCTGGGCGACGCCAAACTCGAAAGCGTTCGCATAGACTCCGTGCCCGATTCCATGCGCGGCGACAATCCCGACTGCCGTTTCACCGCGCTCGACTATCTTCCGGACCTCGCCGCGACGTGGGTCTTCTTCGAGCCGCAGTCGCTCGAGGGCAAATATTCCGAGCTGTTTTCGTATCCCGAAAACATGGCGGTTCCGCGCGCGAATTTCAAAAACGTCTTCGACCTTCCGGGCGAATTCATCGGCGTTTCCGGCATAGGCGTTACGGGCGGAACATTTGAAAACGCGAAAGCGGAAAGCTTCCCGTGCGAGGCTATCGCGCCGTACTCGGGCGCGCTCTTCGACGACGAAATCGGCTTTGAGCGGTTCGAGAGCGAGACGCACAGCCGCGAAAAGTTTTTGAAAAAGCTGGCCGACTGGTCGGCCTCCGGCGTCGACGTGTTTGTCGCCGCCGAAAACAAGGCCGACGAGGAACTCGCCCGCAAGATGTTCGAGGACGCCGGGCTGGACTGCAAATGCCGCTTCTCCGGCGGCTCTTTCGGAGAGGGTTTTGTAATCCGGAGGTTTGCAAAAAGGCCCGACTGGAGCATTCTCTCCAAAAATGCGAAAGGCGCGGCCTTTGTCGGCGGAAGGGACTTTTTCGGCAGGCGCGCGAAGGTCGATTTGGAGCCCCGGCGGCGCATGTTCTCGCACCGCCCGGCGGTGGACCATCTGCTCGACTTTTCCGAACTCGGCGAGGGCGACTATGTTGTGCACCTCGGTCACGGCGTCTGCCGCTACCACGGCGTGGTGAAGCTCGAAATAGACGGCGCGCCGCAGGAAGTCATGAAGCTTGAGTTTGAGGACGAGGCAATGCTCTACCTGCCTTTGCACAAGGCGCATCTGCTAAGCCGCTACATAGGCCTCGACAAGCGCCATCCCAAGCTTGCCAAGCTCGACTCGAAGTCGTGGATAAAGGTAAAAAGCGCGGCCGAGCTCGCAACGCTCGACTACGCCGCCGAGCTTCTCGAAATGCAGTCGAAGCGCGAGATAGCCGAGGGCTTTTCCTTCGCGCCCGACGGCGATTGGCAGCGCAGTTTTGAGGACACTTTCCCGTACAACGAAACGCCCGACCAGCTGCGCGCAATCGACGACGTCAAGGCCGACATGGAGTCGAACCGGCCGATGGACAGGCTTCTGTGTGCGGACGTGGGCTTCGGCAAGACCGAGGTCGCCATGCGCGCCGCATTCAAGGCGGCGATGAGCGGCAGGCAGGTTGCGGTGCTTTGCCCGACGACGATTTTGTGCCAGCAGCATTTCAGGAATTTCCGCGAGCGCATGTCGGGCTATCCGATAGTGGTGGAAATGATTTCGCGCTTTCGCACGAAGGCCGAGGCCGAGAAAATAAAAAGACAGCTTCAGCTCGGCCAGATAGACATCATAATAGGCACGCACGCGCTGCTTTCGAAGGACGTCCTGTTCAAGGATCTGGGGCTGCTCGTCATCGACGAGGAGCACCGCTTTGGCGTGAAGCACAAGGAGCAGATAAAGCGCCTGCGCGAGGGGCTCGACGTGCTTTCCATGAGCGCCACGCCCATACCGCGCACGCTTTATTTTGCCATGATGGGCGCGCGCCGCATAAGCCTTATGGAGACGCCGCCCAAGAACCGCTTCCCGGTGGAAACCTTCGTGCGCGAGTATTCCGACGAAACCGTGCGCGAGGCAATCCAGCGCGAGGTGTCGCGCGGAGGGCAGGTCTTTTACCTGCACAACCGCGTAAAGACCATCGAAGGCGTCGCCGCGAAAATCCGCGCGATGTTTCCCGATTTGAAAGTCGGCGTCGGCCACGGGCAGATGACCGAAAACAGGCTCGAAAAGCTCATGGCCGAATTCGTGGACGGCAAGTACGACATCTTAGTGTGCACCACCATCATCGAGTCGGGCCTGGACATTCCCAACTGCAACACGATAATCATCGAGGGCGCGGACAAGTTCGGGCTTGCGCAGCTCTACCAGCTTCGCGGCAGGGTTGGGCGCTTTACGCGCCGCGCCTACGCGTGGCTTCTTCTGCACAGGCATGCGGCACTCGTGGAAAGTGCGCGCAAAAGGCTTGGCGCGATACGCCAGTACAACAAGCCCGGCGCAGGCTTCAGAATCGCCACGCGAGACCTGCAGCTGCGCGGCTGCGGAAACCTGCTAGGCGCCAAACAGAGCGGGCACATCGCGGGCGTCGGCTTCGACCTTTACTGCTCCCTGCTCAAGCGCAGCATCGCGCTTTTGAAGGGCGAGAAAAATTCGGGCGTGGTGCGCGCAAAGCTCAGCCTCGACTTCGTCCAGATGGGCGAGGGCGAGAAGGCCGGAAAGAATGTCGAAAACGCCGAGCACTATTATCAGGAAATAAGGATACGCGAGATGTCGGCCAAAAACTCCGAGATTCTCAAGGCTTTCATCCCGTCAGGATACATCCCGCAGACGCAGCTGCGCGTCGACATTTACAGGAGGCTCGCCATGGCGGCGTCCTTCGACGAAATTGCGGCGATAAGGTTTGAAACGGAAGACCGCTTCGGAAAGCTTCCGCCGGAGGTGGAGGTGCTCTTTATAACGGAGCGCATAAGGGTTGCCGCCGAAAACTGCGGCTTCATGGAGGTCGAGACGCAGGGCGACACGCTCAAGCTGCGAATTCATGCGGGCGAACACACGGAATATTTCAGAATGAACGGACGTTTTCCCCGCTTGACGAATCGCAAAGCGCTTGTCAAACTCCGTGAGATAGAAAAATTTTTAACGGACGTGGTTCCAAGTATAAGGAGACAATGATTTTTAGGAAAACTGCAATATTGGCGCTGTCGGCGTTTCTGTGCGCGTCGGCGTTCTCGCAGGGGCTTCTGCGCAACACGGGCAAACGGGAGCTTGGCAAAAACAGCATTCTGGCCGTGGTGGAAGACCGCGTGATAACCCGCAACGAGGTGATGCGCGAGGTCGAACCCTTCCTGCCGCAGATACGCGCGCAGACCCAGGGCGACTTCGAGTACGAAAAGCGCGTGAGCGACTACGCAAAGGAAATCGTCCAGAACATGATTGACCGCGAGCTTATCGTGCGCGACTTCAAGTCGAAAGGCATGACGATTCCGGAAACCTACCTTGACACCTATTTTGAAAACTATCTGAAAGAACAGTTCAGCGGAGACCGCGCCGAGTTCATGGCCTTTATCCAGCAGCAGGGCAAAACCATCAAGCAGTTCAGGGCTGAGCAGGAAAACGACATCATCATTAGCTACATGCAGAACATGAAGCGCCAGACCGTCGCCGAGATAAGCCCCCAGAAAATTTCCGACTACTACGAGGCAAACAAGCAGAAATGGTATTCGCCCGCGAGCGCGAAAATCAGCCAGATAACCCTCAAAACGGGCATGTACGCCACGCTTGAGGACAACAAAAAACTCGCCAAAGAAATCATGGAGCGCCTGAAGAAGGGCGAAAGTTTTGCGGACCTGGCCAAGCGTTACAGCAAGGACGACAGCTCGACGCGCGGCGGCGAATGGGGATGGTTCAAAAAGGGCCAGCTAAGCGCGGTTCTCGACCAGAAAGTTTTCGCGCTCGAAGAGGGGCAGTATACCGACCCGGTCGTTATCGGAGACATGATTTTTATTATCAAAGTGGACGAAAAGAAGCCCGACGGCATACAGAGCATAGACGACGTCCGCGAGCAGATAGAGTGGACGATCGCGGAACAGAACGGCCGCGCCATGTACCAGAAATGGGTCGAGGGGCTGCGCCGCAAAGCCTACATAAAATATTACGAGTAAGGCGCGTCAACTTGCGCCTGATGCTTCGTTTCGAAACTCCTTCGCACCGGTCACGTACTTTGGTATGCTCCTGCCGCGTATGAGTTTCAAACCCTCGCCTGAGGCGCAACTTGACGCGTCTTGAATAGTCAGCACATGCTTTGCATATGCGGTGATTTTAAATGTACCCTATGCGGCGAAGCTGAATGCTTTCAGCGCTTTTTTTGAGGTAGTGCAAGCTTATCCCATAATTCCCGCGCCGCCGCGGATCCACAGGAAGGCAGCCACCAGCGCTATCGCAGCAACCGCCACTATTGCTGCATATTCCGGCCGCGTCGTGCGCGTTTCGTCCTGTTTGCGCGTCCACAGGAATATCGGTATGCCCGCCGCGATGAATATGCTCGCCAGCAAAAGGTAGTTGAGCCCCGCGCTGTAAATAACCCACAGCGCGTACGCCGAGCCGAAAATCCCGCAGCATATGTGGAATACGTTTTTCTTCGGCAGGGAAATTTTTACGAGGTACGCCGCGGTCGCAAAATATGCCGGAAGCACCAGCACCGAGGCTATCGTGAAAATCGTGTTCCACGCGTTTGCCGCGAAATGCACCATTATGAAAATAGCCTGCGTTGTCAGGGTTGTGACGATGAGCGACTTTATCGGCACGTCCCTGGCGTTTGTGCCCGAGAAAAACTTTGGAAATGTTCCGTCTTTGGCCGCCGCGAACGGTATCTGTATCACAATCATCGTCCAAGAAAGCATGCTCGCGCAAATCGACACCAGAAGCCCGACGTTCATCATAACTTCGCCCCAGTCGCCCGCGATGGCTTTCAGTACTCCCGCCGTGGACGGGTTTTCTATTTTCGAAAGCTCCTCCTGCGTCATGAGGCCGAAGGGCAGCAGGGAAATCGTCACGAATATGAACACGCACCCGAAAAAGCCCACCAGCGTGGCGATGCCGACGTCGCGCTGAGAACGCGCGCGGCCCGACATGACCACCGCGCCCTCTATGCCGACGAAGGTCCACATGGCGTATATCATCAGGTTTTTGGTCTGCGAGCCAAGGCCGCCCAAATCGGCGGTGTTGTCGGCTTTCACCTGTCCGGCAAAATCGGACATAAACTTTCCGAAGTCGAAATAATACGCGGCGACGAGCATGAAGGCTGCTATGGGAAGCACCTTGCACACGGTTCCCACCAAGTTCGCGAGCGACGCGCTTTTTATGCCGTCGCGCACGATGAAGAACATCAGCCACAATATCGCCGAACCGCCTATGATGGAATTGACGTTGTTGCCGCCGTAAAACTGGCCGGGGAAAAAGTAGTTCATCGCGCTCATGGCCAGCACAAGCGAGCCTATGTTTCCGCAGATCTGGCATATCCAGTAGGACCACGCTATGCCGAACCCGGCGAGGTCGCCGAAGCCGTCGCGGCTGTACGCGTATATGCCCGTCGTCAGGTTGGGCCGTACCTCCGAAAGTATCTTGAACGTGAAGGCTATGAAAAACATCCCGACCGCCGTCACGAGCCACGCGAGTATTATGGCCGCCGGTACGCCGTTTTGCGCCATCGACTGTGGTATGCTGTATGTGCCCCCGCCTATCATAGAGCTTATCACGATGGCGGAGAGCATTATTGGGCCTATTGAGGCGGCTTTGTGCGGGGCTTTCATTTCTGCAGATTATAGAATTTTTCGCTTTAAATGTTCGGGTGCGGCAGCGGTATTTCCGAGAAATAGAGCAGGGCGGCTATGCCGAGGAGCATTATCACCATGGCCGGTATCGACACCGGGTCTTTGACCCCCGTCGTTTTGTTGAAAATCATGACAAATATCGGCGAAGTCAGCGTGAGGGCGTTGACGTATGCCGGGTTGGGGGCGTAAAATACGCCGATGTTGCCGCATATAATCGTTACCGCGCTCGCGAAAACCATCGAAATGCAGCCTATGGCTATGCGGCGCGTCTTAAGCTGCGACACAAGCCCCTTGAGGGTGTTTTCTCTGGCGTAGTAGATAAGGTTCCATGCGCCGCTCATTGCGATCGACAGAACGCAGTAGTAGACTATCGCGCTCAAAAACGCCGAGCTTTCCATGATTTCCTTGCGTACTATCATCATGAAGGCCAGCAGCACCACGGCAGGAAGCATGTATTTCATCTCCGCCATCGACGCCGAGCTTTTGCTTTGGCTCATGAAAAAGAAGCTTACCACAACGACGGCGAGCGACACTAGTATGCCGGCGAAAACCGGAGGGGAGTCCCAAAGCTCGACGAGCCTCTGGTAGTCCACAATCCACCACGCCCCGAGGCCGAACACCACGGCCAGCGCGCTTATGCGTGAGGTCGCACCCGCGCCGAACTTGGCCGAAGAAGAATAAAGGCGCGCATTGAAGAAAGACGACATCATTCCCTGCAATACGATAAGCCCCCAGAACAGCGGGCTTTTAGGGGGAGTCAGGAAAAACGTTGCGGGCAGGAAAAGCGCCGCGACGCCGACCCCGCGGACTCCTGAAATGAGGTGGCCGTTTATTTGGAACTTCTGGTTCACGAGCATCGTGACCGAATTAAAGAATGCGAACATCATTCCAAAAATAAACCATATCATAACAGCATCCCGCGTCGGTAAAATTGATTCAACACCCGGCAATTGACCGCAATACAGGGCCGGATTCCGCATCCGGCCCCGCGCCGTGATATATAATAAAAGACAGCGGAAAGCGCCGTCGGGTTCGATTTTTCAGCTTTTGGCGATTGGAGTCTCCGGCGTGCGGCGCGGTCTGTCGGTTTAAAATATGTTTTCGGCGAGCCTTTGGTGCCTGCTGTTCGGCCGCAGAAGGCTTGTGCGCCGGGGCCCGTGCTTCTATGCAAAATTTTTTAATTTTTTTCTTGCGCTGGTGGAATCAAAGCGTAGAGTTTGCGGCTTAAATTTGATTATGCCTGGCTAGCTCAATCGGTAGAGCAGTTGACTCTTAATCAATTGGTTCGGGGTTCGAGTCCCCGGCCAGGTACCATTCAAAAAACCGCAAGCGATACGCTTGCGGTTTTTTATGTATTGAGGGCGTTCTCGCCATTGCTATGCAAAAAAAAACGCGACCGGAGTGTCGGGCCGCGTTTTTTCATTGAAAGCAACTGGCTCTAAAACCTTACCGTGTAGGTTTGCTGCTCAATTTTGCCAAGCTCCTTTTCCGTGAGCCATACGGGCTTTCTCGACGCGCCGGAAACGAGGAATTCTTTCGTCTTTTTGTTGTAGCCTATGATTGTGCCCCACACGATCTTCGGGTCGCTTTTTACTTCCGTCGTGATGGGATTTTCCCTTTCCTTTTTCTTGAGCGTTTTTTCCCATTCCTCAATGTCTTCGCTCTTGGCCCGGTCCAGCGTGCGGTCGGCTATTATCGTGTTCAGGTCGGGGCTTTTCGTCAGAAGGCACATTACGGGCGTGCCGCTTTCCAGACGGTTGCGCACGTTGTTGGCGTTGAAGCTGATTTTCTGAAACGTCATATTCTTGCGCCCGAGGCAGTCGTTTATGCCGTCTATGGCCGTCTTTTTGTGCTGTTTCATCCGGCGTTCTATGGCGTTGGAGTAATCGTAAAAATTCATGTCCCTGTCGAAGTAGACTATGAAGCGCAGGTATATGGCATACGGCAGGAGATCGGCATATTCCTTGAATATTTTTGCGTCTATCTTTGGAAATGGCGGCAGAAGCATGTCGCCGTTTTCCTCGGTTTTTACGGACTGTTTCAGAAATTTTCTGGCCTCGATGCGCGACATGTTCGCGAATTTTGCGTCAGTGTCTATGTCGGAGTACACCGTATCGTCGTCCTCCTCGACGACCTCCTCGTCGTCAGATTTCGGGTCGAGCGAGGCCGGGTCGAATTTGGGCGTGTCGCTTTTCTCAAGGTTGTTTATGTCCTTGGTCTTTTCCTCGCGGGAGCCCATTTCGCTATGCTCCTTTGCGTCTTCGCCTATTACAAACCCTTGTGCGCCCAACGACGCCGCCAGAACGCACATCAGCGGCAATAAAATCAGTTTTTTCATGTGAACTTTCCCCCTTTGCAATTGCAATCCTATTTTCCTCGGTTTTTATAATGCAAAAGGCGTTTTCTTTGTCAAACAGGAAAGCTCCGCTTTTATTTATTGCAAGACGCGCCTTCTGCGGCTTTATTTTTAATCGGAAAATTTTTACGGCGCGAAAAGCGCCATCAGAACGGCACCATATGAAAGAATATCTCGATTTGTTGAAACTGGTTTTGGAAAAGGGCGAGGAGCGCTCCGACAGGACGGGCGTTGGCACGATAGGCATGTTTGGCGCGCAGGCCCGCTTTGACCTGTCGGGCGGCAAATTCCCGCTTCTGACAACAAAAAAGCTTCACACGCGCTCCATAATATACGAGCTTCTCTGGTTCCTGAAAGGCGACACTAACATAAAATACCTGCGCGACAACAAGGTGACCATCTGGGACGAGTGGGCCGATAAAAACGGAGACCTCGGGCGCGTTTACGGGGCGCAGTGGCGCGACTGGCGCACGCCCGACGGAAAGAGCGTCGACCAGATAAGGAATCTGGTGGAAGGCATTAAAAAAGACCCTTTCGGACGCCGCCACATAGTGTGCGCATGGAACCCCGGAGAGCTTGACAAAATGGCGCTGCCGCCGTGCCACGCCATGTTCCAGTTTCATGTAAGCCCCTCGGGCGGCCTCAGCTGCCAGCTTTATCAGCGCAGCGCGGACCTGTTCCTCGGCGTGCCTTTCAACATAGCGTCGTACGCGATGCTCACAATGATGGTGGCGCAGGTGTGCGGCCTGAAGCCAAAGGAGTTTGTCCACACTTTCGGCGACCTCCATATTTACAAAAACCATATGGACCAGGTGAACGAGCAGCTCTCGCGCGAGCCGCGCGCGCTGCCCGCAATGGCCCTTAACCCCGAAAGGAAAAACCTCGAAGACTTCGTGTACGAGGACTTTTCCATCGAAGGCTACGACCCGCATCCGGCCATCAAGGCCCCCATCGCCATATGACGAAATTCAAGGCTATAGCGGCTGTGGCCGAAAACGGCGTCATCGGCAGGGGCCTGGAAATACCGTGGCACATATCCGAGGACTTCAGGCATTTCAAGCGCACGACTACAGGCGGCGTGATAGTCATGGGCCGCCATACTTGGGAAAGCTTCAAGGGCAGGCCTTTGCCCAACCGTGAAAACGTCATTGTAAGCTCGCGGATAAAAGAGGTCGGCGGCGCCAAGGTTTTCGGCTCGCTTGAGGCGGTCGCAAAAACCTACGAAAACGACGAACGCGACGTCTGGATTATCGGCGGGGCAAAGCTTTACGGGGCGGCGCTTCCCATGTGCTCGGAGCTGATACTCAGCCGCGTGAAAATGCGCCCGGATGGCGACGTGTTTTTCCCGCCTTTCGAGAAAATGTTCGAGCCGCGGGAAACTCTTTTGAAAGGGGAGCTTTTCGACGTTGTAAGATATGTGCGAATTTGAAAAATTCTGGCGGATTTGAACGAAAGGCGGATGTTTTTTGTCCGATATTACAAGCCATATTTGAAAAACACCGCGTTGTTTTGCAATCGGCGAACGGAAACAGATTAGAAAAATACAGAGGCGCATTGCGTTGCAGTCGCCGAACAGAAAAAACTATAAAAAATGGAGTTCTTGGTTCTTATATTGATACCGATTTTCTTGGGGCTTTACGCGCAGGCGAAGGTTTCTGGCGCGTACGGGCATTTTTCACAGGTAAGGTCGCGCTCGGGCCTTACGGGCCGCGACGCGGCCGAGGCCGTAATGCGCTCGGCCGGCATAAGCGACGTCCAAATCGTTCCCATTGAGGGGCATTTGACCGACCATTACGACCCTACCCAAAAAATCCTCGCCCTAAGCCGTGAAAACTATTCCGGCACAAGCCTCGCCGCGCTCGGCGTGGCCGCACACGAGGCCGGGCACGCCATCCAGCATTCCACGGCTTACGCCCCGCTTAACCTGCGTATGGCCCTCGTCCCGATAACCAGCTTCGCCAGCTCCCTCCTGCCAATCGTCATGCTCGGCGGCTTCTTCCTTTTCCACAGCATGATGGCCATTTATATCGGCATAGGCATTTACCTCGTGCTTACCGTCTTCCAGCTTGTGACTCTCCCCGTAGAATTCAACGCCTCGAAGCGCGCCAAAATCCAGCTCGGCAAACTCGGCATAATCGAAGGCAGCGAAGCCGAAGGCGTCAACAGCGTGCTCGATGCCGCCGCACTTACCTACGTGGCCGCCTTCGTATCATCCCTCGGATGGCTGCTGTACCTTATCAGCGCGTCGAGAAGATAGAACCGGCCGATATTAGAATAGGAGGCTCATAGCCGCCTCCTAAAACCTCCGCCTAGGCACTAGCAGCGCCGCGGCATAGTGACGCTGTTTGTAGCTGAATCTTCCGCTATTGCTAACGCAATGGCTGAATATTTTGTTGCTGTTGGTTTTGCTGTTTTGCATACATAGCGAAACGCGAACTGACTACGGTAGCTTCACCGTTTATCGGTGTGCAATGCACACGCGATAAACGGCGCATCATGTGGCGACCGCTATTGCGATCGCCATGGTTTTCTAAAGCGATATGTGGCTTTAACGAACTGACTGTGTTCTTGTTTTGCAACAGGCTTGTGGTATACGAATTGAGTTCGCTGTAGCCTTTCCAAAACAGCAATGCGAAAGACCGTTAGCGAATGAGCAGGTAATCAAACCGCTTAACAAGCAAATAGATTGGAAATAAAACATCGTAGTACTGGCAAAAGACCGCCCCGAGGCTTTATTGTAAAACTATATGCATTGAATATAGTTTTAGCCGGCCCGGGTTAGATGGGGGAAGGCGGAAGAATTTGCGCAGCAAATCCGCCTGCTGGGGCTTAAGCCCCACAATGCCCGGCGAGGCTCTCGCCCGGCAATTCAAGCCGGAGGTGCGAACACCGAGCGAAGGCGAGGGGAAGTATGGCGGCGCAGCCGCCACCCGGAGGGCGAGACATTTTCGTGAGAAAATGCGAGTACAACATCAGCCTGAAAGGCGAGGGGAAGTATGGCGGCGTAGCCGCCACCCGAAGGGCGAGACATTTTCTGCTGAAAATGCGAGTACAACATTAGCCTGAAAGGCGAAGGGGAAGTATGGCGGCGAAGCCGCCACCCGAAGGGCGAGACATTTTCTGCTGAAAATGCGAGTACAACATTAGCCTGAAAGGCGAAGGGGAAGTA
>CALXSL010000024.1 GCA_944391135.1 uncultured Opitutales bacterium | reverse complement strand
CATTTTCAGTAGAAAATGTCTCGCCCTTCGGGTGGCGGCTTCGCCGCCATACTCCCCCTCGCCTTCGCTCGGTGTTCACGCGCCCGTGCGAAACATGGGGGTTCGTCAGCAGTCTGGGACTGGCCGAGTTTTTTTGGACAGACTTTTTGAACGCCGAGGCTTTTCGTTTGTCAAAACGAAATGGGGGAATGTGTTTGGCGCGAAGAATTCTTCAAAACCAAATAGAATTGTCTGGATTTCCCAAATAACACTCAATTAATATGCGACAATGAATTTCGCAGGGAGCATTATGCATTCTAATTTTTTCCTCGGCGCGGGCGTCACCGACTATTTTTTCCAGTCCAACTTTGCCGGCCAGGTAATCGTCGTCGTCCTAATCGTCATGAGCGTCATGGCGTGGGCGGTAATGTACGGCAAGTATATCGACCTCGTCACGATGAACACGCTGAACGAGCGTACCGCCAAGGCGGTCTCAAAGGCGGCCACGCTCATAGACGTGGCGGGCGACAAATCGCTTAAGGGCCCCTTCGCTTCGATGCTGCGCGACGCCGTTACGGCGTGGGGCCGCGCAGGCATAGGCAACGAAACCCCGGAATCGCGCGGCATACGCATGAGCTATGTTGAAAACGCCATGCAGAGGGCGCTGGCGCGCCTGCTGATGAAATACGAAAACAAGATGACGTGGCTGGGCACAATCATAAGCGGCGCCCCTTTCCTCGGGCTTCTCGGCACGGCGTGGGGTGTCATGGACTCTTTCGGCGCGCTTTCGGGCCAGACATCCGTCACGCTGCAGCAGCTCGCCCCGGGCGTGGCCGGCGCGCTTCTGACCACGGTCGCGGGCCTTCTGGTCGCCATCCCCTCGGTGTTCGGCTACAACTACCTTGCGGCCAAGGCGCGCACGATGAGCACCGAGCTTGAAAACTTCGCCTCGCTCATTGCAGACAAAATCGAGATGGAGGCCAATGCGAAAGAAGCCCCTGCGCCGATTGAAAAACCCAAGCCGGTTGTAAGGGAAAAAATCGTCGAGAAAGCCGGCGAAGCCAAGACGATAAGCTTTTCACTGGTCGACGACGATGACGAGGACTCATCGCCCGTCCCGCCCCGCGCATTCGAATAACCGCTTTCACGACGCGCGATGAAATTCAAACGCAAAAGCAGTCTGCCAGCGGTGACGGAGCTGAACATAACTCCGCTCATGGACTTGGCGTTTTCGCTTCTTATCATCTTCATGATAAGCACGCCGCTGCTTGAGCAGACCATACCGATCAACCTGCCCAAGCAGGACAGGAGCGCGGCGAACTCGCGCCCGGAAGTGAAATTCCAGGTAATTTCCATAGACAAGGGCGGCCGCATATTCTGGGGCAAGCAGCCTGTTGACCTCGTGCAGCTCGACGGGCTTCTCGCGGCGCTCGCGCTTGAAAAGCCCGAGCCCCCGGCGGTGAGCCTGCGCGCAGAATACACCCTTCCCTATCAGAAAGTCGTAGACGTTATCGACGCCGTGAAGCGGCACAACCTGACCAAACTGCATCTGGACACCGAAGTGAAATAATGAGCGAAGACAACACAAGGCTGGGATTTTATTTTTCGCTGGCGCTGCACCTTGTCTTGGCGCTCGCCCTGTTTGTGTCTATTTTTGTAAACCTCGTTTTCCCCGAAAAGAACGAGACCCCGATTGTGTTCGACATGGTCCAGCCCGACTTGTCCGCGCCTGACGCGCCGTCTCCCCCGGCATCCGAACCCGACATGCCTGACCTTTCGGAACCAGACATCCGCGAGATAGACCCGCTGGAGCTTCCGCCGGAACCAGACCCGCTTCCGCCCGAACCGGATCCCCTGCCCGACCCGACGCCGCCCGATCCCGCTCCGGCTCCGACGCCGGCTCCCACTCCAAAACCAACGCCAAAGCCGACCCCGCCGCCCAAACAGAAGGTGTCGTACGCGGATTTTCTGAAGAAAAACCCGCAGCGCGCCAAGCCGCAGAGGCAGGCACAGCCGCGCCAGTCGAAACCCGTCAACGTGGGCAAGGTTACGGCCAGCACTTCCAACATAAGCAACATCGCCAACATCACTGGCGGCGCGACGGTGAGCGCTGTTATGAAAAACCTGCTCGGCAACTATGTCGCTGAAATCCACGCGAAGGCTAAGCGCAACTGGGTGCAGCCCGATTCGTCAATCGGCATGCAGTTCGCCGCGCGCGTCGAATTCAGGGTGAGCAAGCAGGGCGTTATAAGCGGCGTGCGCATAATTGAAAGCAGCGGCGACGCCGAATTCGACAGGTCGGTGGTGAGCGCGCTCGGAAATTTGAGCCTCAGTCCGCCCCCCGACAAGGAGGCGCACACTGTGACAATAAAATTCGTACAAGAGTAAGGGCGCAGCCGGCTGTTGCCGCATTATTATTTCACCGGGATTTGCCCGCCCGATACGGCAAAAACGCGTGCAAAACCCCAATGCCTGCGGCTGCCTGGCAAGCCTTCAAAAAAAACTTGATTGTCTTTCGGGGTTTTGAGTTAATTTTCTTTCAACTCACAAAACCAGCCAATGAAAGCATCAAAACTGTTTTGCGCGACAGCCGCGCTCTGCCTTGCCGCGGCGGCGGCGCGCGCCGAAACCATAAAATTCACAAACTTCACCCCCGACACAATGGGCGGCGAAACATGGCAGCCCGGGGCGGGCGAAGCCGCGCCGGACGCCTATTTTTTCTACGTCGATTACGCCACGAAGTACGGCGGCATAAGGACCTCGCACTACTACATGCGCCACGTAAGATCGATTGGCGGCCCCCTGGAGAGCGGCATATTCTCGGCCCAGACAAAAGACCTCGGCCCCGGCGACTACCTCGGGGAGCTTGTGGCGGCGCCAAAAGGAAGCATGGATATGGACGGCTCCGCGTACCTTTCCGTGAACACGGAAGGCTTCAACACAATGATTTTCGGATACAAGCCGCTCGACTTCACGGGGCTTTCGGAGGACGTAGTCGGGTTGTATGTGGCCAATTCCAACCTTTCATACAAGGACATACTGAACCCCGGCCACGCTTTCGGCGTCGACGGCGACTACCTTGTCATAAGGATCAACGCCTACGACGCCTCGGGCGCGCTCATGGGAAGCGTCGAAACGGTCGTGGCCGACTTCCGCGAAGGCCGGAATTTCGTATCCGACCAGTGGATGTATGTGGACCTGTCGCAATTCGAAAACATCGCCACCGTCGACTTCAAGCTGGACGGCCAGAACGCAAACCTCCTTTACAACAGATGGATAAGCGTCGGGGGCATCGAAGTGGGCGCCGTCCCCGAACCCGCTGCGGCGGCCCTGATACTTGGCGCGCTTTCAATCGCTTTCGCGGCGCGCAGAAGAAAATAGTTTTCACAAAAAAGCGGGCTTGATAGCCCGCTTTTTTTGCACCCCAAACGGGCAAACGCTCAGTTTTTCTAGAACAGAAGCATCAGCGTCGAAAGCACGGTAGTCGCGATAATAAATGCGCGGTACTTGCTTTCGGGAAGCTTTTTCACAAGCCATATACCGAAGACCGCGCCGATAAAAATAAATGGGATTGCCAGCGCGTCTATAGCGAGGGTGCCGAGAGTGATGTTGTCCCACACGAACACCTGGAGCGGAATTTTCATGTAGTTTACCAGCAGGAAAAACCACGCAGCGGTGCCCACAAACGCGTATTTGGGCAGGCGCGTGGAAAGCAGGTAGACCGACATCACGGGCCCCGCGGCATTGCCTATCATGGTCGTGAAGCCTCCCATCAGGCCGAAGGCCGGGCCGTACCACCATTTGTCCACAAATGAGGATTTTACGCCTCCGCGCTCCGTCCAGAACATCACGACGAGCCCTAGGAAAATGCAGAAGGCCATGAGAATGCCGAAAGAGCCGGCCGGAACAAATTTGTCCACGGCTATTGCAAGAAAGAAGCCCGCCACGGCGGCGGGCAAAAGCCCCAAGACATAGCGCCACTCGGCCGCGCGGCGGTAGTATATTACGGCGATTAGGTCGGCGAAGCACAGCATCGGCAGAATCACGCCCGTCGAAGGCTTCGCGCCGAAAGCGAGCGCCATTATGGGAATCGTGATGGTGTTTATGCCCTGCATGCCCGTCTTGGACATGCCTATGAATGTCGCGGTGAAAAACAGCGCGAACATCCGGCAGGGGGAGGACAAAAATTCCGTCAGCAGTTCCATAAAATATAAAACATCCGCTTTTACGGCGTCGGGGGAAAATTGCGAGACTTTTATTTTTTTCGGGAATTCGAAACATTTTTATTCGCCTTGCGTCTAATTTTCATATAAAAGGCTTGTGTCGATTATATAAAAAGAACTCGTACAATTAACCCCCTTTGAGAAAGCGACGAAAATGAGAAGAAGAGATTTCGTGGTAAAGACCACCCTAGGCGCGGCGGCTGCCGCAATACCTTTCGGCGGAAACCTGTTTGCGCAGGCCGAAAAATCGGAAGGCACCCCCGACCTCATCGCGCTCTACGGAGCCGAGGCCGACGAAATGTTCGAGCGCGGCATCAAGGAAATGGGCGGCATGGGCCGCTTCGTCAAAAAGGGCGACTCAGTCGTCATAAAGCCCAACATCGGCTGGGACAGGGGCCCCGAATACGGAGCCAACACCGACCCCAAGCTCATCAAAAGGCTTGTCAAACACTGCTTCGACGCCGGGGCCAAGGAAGTGCTCTGCTTCGACCACACCTGCGGCAACGACTGGGAAAACCGCTACAAGATGAGCGGAATCAAGGACGCCGTGGAGTCGGAGGGCGGCAAGATGGTCGCGGGCAACACCGAGAACATGTTTGAAGACCAGAAAATCCCCAAGGGCAAGTCGCTCAAAGAGGCGAAGGTTCACAAGCTCGCGATAAACCCCGACGTTTTCATAAACGTGCCCGTTCTCAAGCACCACGGCGGCGCGAAAATAACCTGCGCGCTGAAAAACTACATGGGCTGCATCTACGACAGGCAGTGGTGGCACCGCAACAACATGCCCCAGTGCATAGCCGACTACGCCACATTCCAGAAGACTTCGCTCACAATTGTCGACGCGTACCGCGTGATGCTCGCCGACGGCCCGCGCGGGAACAGCCCCGAGCAGTCGCCCGTCGCGAAGTACCAGATAATTTCGACGGACATCGTGGCGGCGGACGTTGCGGCCACGCAGATTTTCGCAAACGTGGCGCGCCAGCACAAGATAGGCACGCCTTTCGAAGTTTCCGACATCGACTATATCGCGCTCGCCGACGAGCTGGGCGTGGGCACGGCGGACCTGTCGAAGCTCAACATGAAGCGCATCTCAATGGCGTAAAAATTTCTCCGCAGGGTTTTAACGCAAAAGGAAAGCGGACGGACGTCCGTTGGTGGTTTGTTTGTTCCATATGAAAAAATTTTTCAAGACGATGAAAGCCGTCAGGGTGATAACCGCCATCGCGGTTTTCTGCCTGATAAGCGCGCTGTTTTTCGACCTGTACTTCGGCCTGCCGAAACCCTACTTTCTGAACAACCCGTTCAAGACGCAGTTCATGCCGTCGCTGCTCAAGATGTTCGCCACGGGCAGCGTTCTGGCGGGGGCGGCGTTCATAACGTTCAGCGTAATGGCCCTGCTCTTCGGCCGCGCGTACTGCTCGTTCTTCTGCGTGTTCGGCATTTTGATGGACGGCATACGGAAAATCTTCAAATTCCCCGCCGAGAATTCGCGCCTGAAAAAGACGGCCTTCGGAAAGTTTTTCGCAAAACGCTTTGCGAGGCTGAACTTCGCCCCGGCGCACAATGTTTTGCGCGCCGCATTCCTCTGCCTTGCGGTACTGGCGATAGCTGCGGGCTTCACGTCGCTGCTGGGCTTCATAGATCCGTACTCGCTCTACGGTAAAATCATGGGCGGCATTTTCCGCCCCGCCGCGAGCTTCGCCGCGGACGCCGTAAGCAACGAGCTCTACTCGCGCGGCATATACGCACTGGGGCCGATAAACGGAGACCCGTCTGTGGCGCTCGCCGCATTCGGCATCGCGCTTTTCATTCTGCTCGCGATAACCGCGGCGACAGCCCTGCGAGGCAGGATTTACTGCAACACTATATGCCCGGTGGGCGCTTGGCTCGGCCTGCTCGCAAGGTTTTCCGCATTTAAAATAACGCTGGACAAGCCATCGTGCATTTCGTGCGGCATGTGCGAGCGCGAATGCAAGGCGCAGTGCATAGACGCGAAGGCGAAATCGTCCGACTTTTCAAGGTGCGTGCTCTGTTTCGACTGCGGGACAAAATGCCCGAAGAACGCCATCAAATTCAGGCCAAACGACACTCTGCAAAAAATCTTTTTCAAGAAAGACGCCGGAAGCGAAACGGCGGCAAAAAACACTCCTCCCGCAAAAACGGGCAAGGCGGCAATGAAGCGCCGCGCATTCCCGGCGGCAATGCTTTCGCTTGCGGGGCTTTTCTGCATAGCGGCAAACAAGGAGCGCAAAAGAAATAGGCTTGGCCTCGGGAAAAAGCTCGGCAAGGGAAAGGGCGGAGACTGCGGCGAAGTGAAAATCCTCGACGGGGCGTCGCCATACGGCGTCAGCTACGGTCGCGCCGACAAGCGGCTTACAACGCCGCCGGGGTCAATCAGCCTGAAAAACTTCAGCGAGCACTGCACGGGGTGCCTCGCCTGCACAGCCGAATGCCAGGGCCAGATTCTCAAACCCTCGATAAGCGAATGGGGCCTGGGCGGCATCATGCAGCCCTTCATGGACTACCGCGTGGGCTTCTGCACGCCCACGTGCCACAACTGCGGCAAGGCTTGCCCGACGGGCGCGATAAACCTCATCATGCTAAAGGACAAAATGTCCGTAAAGATGGGTACGGCAATTTTCAAAAAGTGCCTGTGCGTGGTGGAAACCGACGGCACCGACTGCGCGGCCTGCGCCGAGCACTGCCCCGTACAGGCCATAGAAATGATTCCCTACGGAGATCCGAAGAACAGCAAATTCATTCCGCACGTCCACGACGACGTGTGCATAGGCTGCGGCGCGTGCGAATACATCTGCCCGGTGCTTCCGCACAAGGCCATCGTCGTGCAGGGGCTGGCCGAACACCGCAAGGCGAAAAAATTCGAAGAATCGATGCGCCTGTACAAGCCCCAGGAAAAGCCGCAGGACTATTCCGCACCCACGACGACGCCCGACAACCCATTCCCGTTCTAATGTGCGTGGTTGTGCGCGAACATCAGCAGCGCGCAAACCAGCAACACGGCGCCCGTTATGAAAGAGCTCCATCGTTCGAGCTTTCCGCCCCTGAACGGCACGAATTTGAGGCCGTAAAGAATCACGGCAACCATCAGCAGCATCGACGCAATGGTCGCAAGCGAAAAAACGCACGCAACAAGCAAAACGCCCCACCAGTCGAAAGACAGCGCGGGAAGTATCACGAGCGGGATAAGGACGTCACAGGGGCCTATAAGAAATATGAGGAACAGCGCGCCGAGCGTCGCCGCGTTTTTTATCTTGTCCTCGGCGTGGCAGTGGCACGAGCACGCCGCATCGGCGTCCGAGCGCAGGCCGCGCTTTAGCCCGAAAATAGTGTACGCCAGCGCAAAGCCGAGGAAAACGAACTGCGCGATATCGCCGCGAAAGTGCTGGAAGTATTCGACCGACGCCGCACCGAAAGTCAGCGCCACGGCGATTCCGGCAAAAACCAGCGACGATGCCAAATGGCCGAACCCGCAAAGCAGGGTTACAAAAAGGGTTTTCGCGTTGCTCCATCCGGCGGATTTGCCGACCGCCGCAAACGGCAGGTAATGGTGCGGCGCTATAATGGTGTGACCGGCGCCGAGCAGCGCGGCGGTTGACATCAGGAGAACTAGGGACTGTGAATCATTCATGGTCGGGATGTGTCGTTTTTTTCATGCGCAGTTCAGCGCAGAATGCGCGGCGCGCGTTTTTCATTGGGCCCGCAAGGGTTTCAGACATTGAAAAAGGCGGATTCGCCCGCGAAAAATGCCGTCAAACCGCATTAGGCCAAACCACAATACCAGTCACCAATCACTAAAGCGTGTTTATAATATGTGCGTTGTAGCCCGCGCCGAAGCCGTTGTCAATGTTAACAACGCTCACGCCGTTCGCGCACGAATTCATCATGGCAAGCAGCGCGGCAAGGCCCCCGAAACTCGCACCGTAGCCCACGCTTGTCGGGACTGCTATAACGGGGACTTTCACAAGCCCCGCGACGACGCTTGCGAGTGCGCCCTCCATGCCGGCCACAGCCACGACAACGCGGCATTCGCGTATCTCATCTATTACGGATGTCAGCCTGTGCAGGCCCGCGACGCCGCAGTCGTAAAAAGTCCGCGTGGAGCTGCCGAAAAATTCGGCCGTGAGGCGCGCCTCTTCGGCCACGCGCATGTCGGAAGTTCCGGCGCTCACCACCGCGATTTTCGATTCGCTCAAAGCTTTCGCTTTTTCCCCTGAGCGTATCACGGCAAGGCGCGCTATTTCGCTCACTTTGGCCTGCGGAAATTCCCGCAGGACTTCCGAAATTGCATCGTCCGAAAGGCGCGTGGCCAAAACATCCTCGCCGCACTCCAAGAGCTTTTTCGAAATCTCGCAGATCTGGCCCGGCGTCTTGCCGGCGCCGAATATGACTTCGCCCGCCCCTGTGCGTGCGCGCCTGTCCAAATCTATGCGCGTATGAGACAGGTTCGCGATTGAGGCGGAACTTATGAGCCTCTGCGCCTCGTCCGCGCGGATTTCGCCGCGCTCCAGTTTTTCAAGTATAGATTTCAAATCCATTCATCGCCCCTCTTTTATATCCGTCAATATCCAGCGCCGCATTTTTAAAACCGAGTTTTTTCAATTCCGCCGAAACAGCCTCCATAACGCCCAAGGCACAAAACTCCCGGATTTTTAAAGGTTCCAGTTCTATGCGCGCAAGGCCGCCGTGCACACGCACACGCACGGCCTTGAATCCGAGATTTCTTATGAAAGTTTCCGCCGCGTCTACGCGCCTCAAAGTTTCGATGTCCGCATCGGCCCCATGCTCCAAGCGAGTAAGCAGGCAGGCGTATGACGGCTTGTCGGCGACGGACATGTCCATTTCGCGCGCGAGCTTCCTTATGCCGCCCTTGCCCATGTCGCATTCCAGAAAGGGGCTTTTCACGCCAAGTTCGCGCAGCGCGCGCATGCCGGGGCGGTAGTCGGAAGTATCGTCGGCGTTGGTGCCGTCGGCGAGGATTTCAAAACCCCGCGCGTGCGCCGCGCGTTTCGCGCTTTCAAAAAGCTCGCGCTTGCACAGGTAGCATCTGTCGGGCGGATTTTTCCTTATGCTTTCCGGAATTTCGGACTCGATAACTGCGTATTCAACGCCGAGCTTTTCGCAAAGCCGCGCTGCGTCGGAAAGCTCTTCGAGCATCATGTACGGAGTTTTTGCGGTGACGGCTAGGCAGTTCTGCGCGCCGAGTTCGCGCGCGCAGAACGCGAGCAGAACGGAGCTGTCCAGGCCGCCCGAAAGCGCCACGGCCATTTTGCCATACGCCCCTATGAGCTTTTTAAGATTTTCCTCCGCACAGTTCATTTGAAATTTTTCCGACAACGCCGTCCAATGTCATGCCTTTTTCTTCGGCGATTTTTTTGCAGTCCTCAAACTCCGGTTTGAAGCGTTCCATTCCATCAAACTTCCAGCGTTTCACACGGACTTCGCCGAGCGAAGTTTTGACCGTTTCCACATTGCGTTCAATGCTGTGGCGCATAATGGAAATCTCGCGCACGCCGAGCGTGGACGAGTGGGCAAAAAAGCATTCGCGCACTTTCGCAGCGGCGGCGTCCGGCGCGAGCGCGCAAACTTTTACAGCCAGCCTGCCCTTCTTCATGCATATGGACTCCTGCCAGACGTCTCGCGCTCCGGCTTCGAAAAGCTTTTCGCAAAAATACGCAACGCGCTCCGCGGTCATGTCGTCGATATTCGCCGAGAGCTCGGACATCGCTTCCAAAACCGTACCGCCGAGTCCTTCCGGCGTCTCGTAAAGCATAACGCGCAAAACGTTTGCGAGTTCGGGACAGTCCCTATGCCCGACACCTATGCCGGTGGCGGCAAGCCTGCCCACTGCGCGGCTTTCGAATCCGTCGGCCAGCGCCGCTATTATGGCCGCCCCCGTGGGCGTCGTGCACTCGTGCGGCGCGCCGCCGAGTTTTGACGGGAACTTCTCCGCAAGGACCGCCGTGGCCGGAGCGGGAACCGGCATGACGCCGTGCCGGCACTTGACCGTCCCGCCGCCAAGCTCAACTGCGGAACTTACGATTTTGTCCACATTCAAAAGCTCAAGGCATATCGCCGCGCCAACAATATCGACAATGGAATCGACCGCGCCCACTTCGTGGAAATGCACTTCGTTGGGGCTTTTGCCGTGCACGCGCCCTTCGGCCTCGGCCAAAATTGAAAACACGGCAAGTGATTTTTTCTTGGCGAAACCGGAAAGCGCGGAATTCTCTATTATCTTTTTGATGTCGGCGAAAGACCTGTGCTCGTGATGATGGCGGTGGCCATGCTCCTCATTACCATGTTCACAATGTCCGTGCTCGTGATCGCCGCGTGAACGGCCTTCATGTTCACGGCAAGCGCAATGCCCATCCTCATGCGAATGATGTCCGTGCGAATGTTCGTGTTCATGATGGGCGTCATGCGAATGGCCGCATTCTTCGCATTCTACACTCACCTGCGTGCCGAAAATTCCGCCGCGCGAAGCTTTTTTAATTTTCAGCCCCCAGCCGTCCAGCCCAAGTTTTTTAAGTTCGGCCTCAAGCTTGGCGGGATCAACGCCCAAATCTATCAGCGCGCCCAAGTTCATGTCGCCGCTGATTCCGGCAAAGCAGTCGTAAAATAAAATTCGCATATAACGACGATAAAAGAGCCGGAGCCATATACAATAAAAAATGAGGCGCAAATTAATGCGCCCCATGTTTAAGATTTGCCTGTCAGCGTCAGCCTTCTACAACGAAGTCTGACGGCTCGAAAAACAGCTTTTGCCCCGTCTCGGCAGATTCCCTGGCCTTGAAAACCATGGCTTCGGCCTCGAAGGCGTGCTCGGCGTCGCAGTTGAGCCCGTTTTCGCCGCGCACGGCGCCAAAGAAGTTTTCCAGATGCGGCATGTGTATGGGCTTGTCGCTGCCCGGTATGCCCGACGGGAAATAAAACTGCTTCAAATCGGGGCTGGGGCCTGTGTTTTTAGGATCCTGGTTTTCCGGATTTCCGCTGAGAACGCCGGATTCCACAAGGGGAGTCCAGTCGGATTCCTCAAAAGACGGAACGGCGTTGTGCTCTTTGTAAAGCTTTGTAAGCTTCGGGCTTTCTGAAATTTGGAGCGTTCCGTTGTCGCCCATGAAAGTCTCCCAGTATCCGCCCGTGCCGCTGGTCGTCGTCAAAACCTGGTAGAACACCTGCACGGGCATATCCTGAAACGAATTTTCATAGTCGAAGATGCACATCACGTTTTCAGCCCAATCCTTTTTGAAATAGGCCCTGCTGCCCGAAGCCATCACCGATTTCGGCCTGGCGCCGAGAAACCAGGCGAATATGTCTATCTGGTGGGCGCCTAGGTCGGAGATGGCGCCGCCGCCGAAGCCCTTGAACCATCTCCAGTTGCGAAACTGGGTCATGTCTTTATAGCCGTATTTCTGAAGGGTCTCCGAAGGAATTTCCTGATTCTTGGGCCATGTGAGGTCCTTGGCGACGGCGCGGTTCCACTGGCCGTTGCAGGCCGTGATTTTGCCGCATATCTGCACGTCGCGCAGCAGCCTGTTTCTGGCGTAAAGGTAGCGCGGGTTGCTGTTGCGCTGGTGGCCTATTTGCAGGAGCTTGCCGCTCTTGCGGGCGGCTAGCACCATCTTCTTGGCGCCTTCAATCGTGTCAGACATCATCTTTTCGCAATAGACGTTCACGCCGGCTTCGAGAAAGTCGCAAGTCATGGGCGAATGCCACAAATCCGGCGTGGCGATTATGACGGCGTCAAGCTCTTTGGCATGGTTTTTAATTACGTCTTTGTAGTCCTCATACTGTTCAGGTTTTTGCTTCATCTCCCTGAATACGCGCCGGAAACCGTAAGTGCAACGCGGCTTCCAGATGTCGCAAACGGCGACAAAATTCAGATTCGGTATTTTAAGCAGGCTGTCCAAAAGCCTTTCGCCTTGGGCGCCGATTCCGACCAAGGCAAGGTTTATAGTTTTGCCGCCCGTATTTTTTTGGGCCCTTAACAGGCCGGATGACAGAATAAGCCCGCCGCCGGCGATGCCGGCCGTCTTCAAAAAATCTCTCCTTGTATAGTTTTTCATGTTTCCCCCAAATTTTTAAAAATCATTTTCCATATACTTCCACTTCCACATAGTGGTTTTTGTCGTTGGCGTGGTTGCCGTTCGAATAAAGCCTTACATAGCGCGCCTTCTGCGGCGGGTTGACGACAATCACCTTTCCTTCGTTGGCTTCGACGTACTGCAGGCTTTCGCCCTTGCCGCGCTTCGAGGAATTGTCGATGTCGTTGTTGTAAACGGCCACGACATTTTCCCTGAAATCGGGGTCGTTGGAAAGCTCGACGACCACGCCGAAGTAGACACGCTCCTGAGTCATAAAATGCCAAACGGCTATGGCATAAATATCGCACTCTTTGCCGAGGTCTATCTGCACCCACTGCGGGCCCGAATAGAGCTCGACATTGTTGCCCTCCATCGCGACTTTGTCGCCGTCTGTGACAAAACTAAGCTCGCCGAAAAGCGGGAAGTCGTCGGAGCTGGTGACGGGCTTTCCCAGTGCGACGTTCGTAACGCCGTCCGGAACCTCGATTTTCGGCCTCGGGGCCTTTGGTTCAAGGTTCATGGACTTTATAGGCGCCGGAGTTCCGATGATATTGGCTTTCGGCACCTCGATTTCCAACGTTTTGGAATACAGCCCCACTAGGGGCGGCAACAGCATAAGCACCATTGCAATTCTTTTCATGTCGTTTTTCCCTTTTTTTTCTTTCCCCATCCCCAAAAAAATCGACCCGCTCCATTCTCGCGCAGCTTTGCGCGATCGGGGGCAGGTCTGTCTTTTTTCGGGTAAGTATTTTGCGAACATTCAAATCGCGCCCCATTGCACAACCCTCCTGTTCACGAAATCACTTTAGTATGTTTTGCGTAATGATTGCAAGAAAAAACGATTAATAACTACATGGTAATTATATGATAATACAGATAAAAGCATCCTGCAATTTTTAAGATTTACACATAAAAATATTTAAAAAATTAAAATCAAAGTCACTGCACAAATCTTTCCGAGCAGGTTCTGAGAGGTACGGTTTGGATGCAAAACCGGGGCACACGGAAGAAAAAAACGGGGCGCGTACTTGAGTACGTGCCCCGTTTTATTTCTGAGTATGACCCGGCTTTGCGCCAAACAAGTCTCTCAGGTTCTGCTCTTACTTCCCGTAAACTTCTATTTCGGTGTAATGGTTCATGTCGTTCGTCGTATTGCCGTTCGAGAACAGGCGGATATAACGGGCCTTTACAGGGGGATTGACGACGATGACCTTGCCGTTGTTGGTTTCGATGTAGGGGAGGTTTTCGCCCTTGCCCTTCTTGGCGGAGTTGTCGAAGTCGTTGTTGTAGACAGTCGTAACGCCGGTGAGGAACTCGGGGTCGTTGGAAACCTGCACGATAACGTCATGGTAGACGCGTTCCTGCTGGTGGAAGTGCCACATGGCGATGGCGTAGATTTCGCATTCCTTTTCGAGGTCGATCTGCACCCACTGGAGGCCGTTCATGAGCTCGACGGCCGTGCCTTCGGCGGCGGTCTTGTCGCCGTCGGTGACGTATTCGAGTTCGCCGATGAGCGGGAAGTCGTCGGAGCTGGTGACGGGCTTCTTGAGGGCCACGTTCGTGACGTCGTCCGGAACTTCGATTTCAGGATTCGGAGCCTTGGGCTCAAGGTTCGTCATCTTGATCGGAACGGGAGTGCCGACGAGATTGGCCGGGGGCACTTCGATTTTGAGCGTCTTGGCGCAAAGGCCGCAAGCCAAAGCCAAGGATGAAATAACTATAAGCAATTTTTTCATATCTATCATATATTTGTTAATTTATTAGTCCTCCACAACAAAGTCGGATGCCTGGAACGCGAGCTTTTCGCCCGATTCCGACGCTTCCCTTGCCTTGAACACGACGGCTTCGGCCGCATATGCGTGTTCGGCATCGCAGTTGAGCTTGTTTTCGCCGCGAACCGCGCCGAGGAAGTTTTCGAGGTGGGGCATATGGATGGGCTTGTCGGGATCGTATCCGGGGATTTTTTCCGGGAAGCCGAATTCCATCGGGGGCTTGCTTTCGCGGCTGTCGGCGATCTTGGCGTCGGCGTTGGTCGATTCGACCTTGCCGATGAGGCCCTTTTCAACGAGCGGTTCCCAGTCGGGGCCGTTGTTTTCCTTGAAAAGCTTGGTCAGCGCAGGGTTTTCGGACATCTTGAGCGTGCCTTCGTCGCCCATGAAGCTTTCGAAGTAGCCGCCGCCGGAGCTTGTGGTTGTGAGAACCTGATAGAATACCTGCGTCTTGTCCGGGTTGTCGTATTCGAAAATGCACATCACGTTGTCGGACCAGTCCTTTTTGTAGTATTCCTTGCTGCCCGAAGCCACGACATTCTTGGGGTTGGCGTCAAGGAACCAGGCAAACACGTCTATCTGGTGGGCGCCGAGGTCGGAGATGGCGCCGCCGCCCAGACCCTTGTCCCAGCGCCAGTTGCGGAACTGGGCCATATCCTTGTAGCCGTACTTTTTAAGGGTTTCTTCCGGAATTTCCTGATTCTTGGGCCATGTGAGGTCCTTGGTTACGGCGCGGTTCCACTGGCCGTTGCAGGCCATTATCCTGCCGCATACCTTGCCCTCTTTGAGCATCTTGTCGCGGGCGAAAATGTAGCGCGGGTTGCTCTTGCGCTGGTGGCCTATCTGCAGGAGCTTGCCGCTCTTGCGGGCGGCGCGCACCATCTTCTTGGCGCCTTCGATGGTGTCGGACATCATCTTTTCGCAATAGACGTTCACGCCGGCTTCAAGGAAGTCGCAGGTCATCGGCGAATGCCAGAAGTCGGGCGTGGCGATTACCACGGCGTCGAGGTCCTTGGCGTGATTCTTGATTACGTCCTTATAGTCTTCGTACTGTTCGGGCTTCTGCTTCACTTCGCGGAATATGCGGCGGAAACCGTATGTGCAGCGCGGCTTCCAAATGTCGCAAACGGCGACAAAGTTGAGGTTCGGAAGCTTCAAAAGGCTGTTGAGAAGAATTTCGCCTTCCGCGCCGATACCGATAAGCGCGATGTTAAGGGTGTCGCCAGCCTTTTTGCCCTGAGCCCTCAAGAGGCTAGATGACAATACGAGGCCGCCGCCGGCGATGCCGGCAGTTTTAAGGAAATCTCTGCGTGTAAAATCTTTCATGTTTTTTTACCTATATTAACGTCAAAATTTAAGTTAAGTTTCGTTAAAATTAAGCCTATTTTTCGCAGGCGCACTTGCAGAAGCCGAACTTTTTGCAGGAAAGAAGCTCAAACTTGTTGTAATCGGCGAGGAAGAGGCCGGCTACGATAATCACCATGTGGACGCCGAGATAGGCTATGCCGGCGGCGGCCGCAGGACCCATGGAGGGCTCGAGAATGATGAAACCCCATGTGAGCGAGATGTAGAGCAGGCCCATCAGGAAAAGCGTCAGGCGCGTGCAGATGCCCAAAAGGAGCGTGACACCGAGGCCGATGAGCGCAAAGCCGAGAACCCATGCGTAGGGCTGAACTGCGAAAGACGGCATAAGCGGGCTGGCGCTGAAAGTTTCGACGGTCATGGGGCCCTTTTCCGGGAGGCCGTGGTAGAGGCTGAAACCGAGGGTGTCGACGACCTTTTCAACGGTGTCGGGCATGTCGGCGACGGCTTCGAGGGCTTCCTGCTTGCTCATGCCTGCTTCGATAAGAGCCTGCATTTCGGTCGCCTTTTCGGCGTTCGGAACTTGGGCGGGTGCCTTGCCTTGGAATTTGGTCAAGCCTGTGCCGATGGCGCGCGCAGCGAGCCAAAAGCGGATGAGCCAAAAAGCCATGGTGTAAGTGATATTGGATTTCATGTATTGTATTCTATTTTAGATTTGCGTAAAACCGTTTTATTCGGAGTGGAAAATTAGCACCGCCCGAACAAATGTAAAGAATTTTTTAGCCCCCTTTTTTTGCAATAAAAAAAGACGGCATAGGAGGGTTGCGGATGAAAAAAGCAAGGCCCTCCCCGGCAAAAATGCTCCGGAAGGGCCTCAAGATGCTACTGGTTCGCAGTGTCGAAAGCCGAGTCGAAAGCGATTTCGGACCTCGGAAAGTCGAACGAGCGGACTTTCTGGGCGGCTTCGGTCGCGCCGTAGACGCGGTCCATGCGGCCGTCTTCCCATTCTACGGAAAGCGGGCCGCTATAGCCGATGTCGTTGAGGGCGACGATGATTTCCTCAAAGTTGATGTCGCCGTGGCCGATGGAGCGGAAGTCCCAGAAGCGGCGCGGGTCGATGAAGTCTGTGTGGCCGCCGAATACGCCGGCCTCGCGGGTGCCGTGGCCCCACCATACGTCCTTCATGTGCGCGTGGAATATCCTGTCGGCGAACTTGCGGATGAAGAGAACGTAGTCTACGCCCTGGTAGCCGAAGTGCGAGGGGTCGTAGTTGAAGCCGAAGCGCTTGTGGTTCTTGATGGCTGCGAGCGCGCGCTGGGCGCTGGCGATGTCGAATGCGATTTCGGTGGGGTGCACTTCGAGGGCGAAGTTCACGCCTTCCTGGTCGAACACGTCGAGAATCGGGGTCCAGCGGGCTGCGAAGTCTTCAAAACCGGCTTCTATCATGCCCTTGGTTACCGGCGGGAAAGAATAGAGGTACTGCCATATGGATGAGCCCGTGAAGCCCGTCACCGTGGGGGGAATGGGGGAAGCAGCGAGGCTCTTGGGGCGCATGGACATGAACTTTTTGCAGACCCTTGCGGTCTTTTTCATTTCCTCGGCCGCGCGCTGGCGGACGCCTTCGGGGTCGCCGTCGCCCCAGAGATAGTCCTGCAGGATGGCCTTGTGGCGCACGTCGATGTTGTCGCAGACGCACTGGCCCACGAGGTGGTTGGAAAGCGCGTAGCAGTTGAGGCCGTTCTTTTCAAGGATGTCCCAGCGGCCTTTAAGGTAGGCCTCGTCGTCGGCCTTGGTGATGTCGAAATGGTTCGCTGTCAGGGCGATTTCCAGGCCTTCGTAGCCCATTTTTTTCGCCAGGGGTGCGAGATCTTCAAGTTTCATATCGGCCCACTGGCCGGTGAAGATAGTAAGAGGTCTTGCCATATTTTTATTTTCCTTGTTTAATTGTTAAAGGTAACGAGATACGTTAAATTGGCAAAGACGATATATCCGGGCGCGCCCCCTTTCAAGCAATTTTTTTCACAATCGCAGGCGCGGCGGGGGGAAAATTAAGATTGATTTGGGCGGGAAATGTTTCATTCTAAGTGGCAGTTTTATAAATACATAAATTCTGACGCATATGGAAATTACCCAGGAAACAGTAAACGACGTGGCGGTTATCTCGCTCAAAGGCAGGCTCAATGTGACAACAACCGCGGAGCTCGAAAAGATATTCGACGCGCTCCTTTCCGAAGGCCGCACCAAGATACTGGTGGAATGCAGGGAGCTTGAATACATCAGCAGCGCCGGCCTGAGGGTCCTCCTTACCGCCGCCAAGCAGTTCAAGAAGATTTCCGGCGAAATTGCGCTTTCGAGCCTCAGCCAGAACGTCAAGCAGGTTTTTGAGATATCCGGGTTCACGAGCATATTCAAAATATACTCCTCGCAGGACGAAGCCGTAAAAAGCATGTAAAAACCAAAGAACGCGAAAATCCGGCAGTCTCAAACGAGGCTGCTTTTTTGTAACTATTTTCATAAAAAGCGTTCTATTATATATAGAGAAGCATCACAAAATTTACAAAGGCATGGCACACAAGAAAGACCCCGAGGCGCAATATTTCAACAGGGAGCTAAGCTGGCTGGCATTCGACAGGCGGGTGCTTGGCCTGTGCATGGAACCCACATTCCCCGTATTGGAGCGCATGCGCTTCCTTGCGATAGCGTGCAACAACCTCGACGAATTTTTCGAGATCCGCGTGGCCGGCCTCGAACAGCAGCTGGAATCGGGCGTGCTGGAAGTCGGCTTTGACGGCATGGGCCCGCGCGAGCAGCTGCGCAGGATAAGCGTGGCAACCACGGGCCTTATGGCAGAAGCCGACAGGTGCTGGGCCGAGGAGATAATTCCCGCGCTCGCGAAGGAAAAGATTTTTTACAAAACCCTGCCCCAGTGCACGGCCGACGAAAAGGCTTGGCTTAAAAAGTATTTCGAGGAAAACATTGCCCCCGCCCTCACCCCGCTTTCGGTGGACCCCGCGCACCCCTTCCCGCACCTGCGCAACAAGGGCGTCTATGTGATCCTTTCCATTGCCGACCCCAATATAAAGCGCGCGCCGAGCGAAATAGCCATCGTGCCCGTACCGCCGATACTTTCAAGAATCATCAGGATTGAAAACGGCAAGGAAAACGAGTTCCACATAGCCATACTCGGCGAGGTTGTAAAATACTTCGCGGGTGAGATGTTCCCCGGCTACAAGGTGAGAAACTCCGCGCTTTTCAGGATAACGAGGAACTCAGACCTCTATTTCGACGAGGAAGAGACCGAAAACCTCCTGCAGACAATCGAAAACGAGCTGCACAACCGCCGCAAGGGTGCGGCCGTCCGCCTCGAGGTTGAGGACTCCATCAACGAGACCATGCTCAAAACGCTCGTCGACGCCCTCGACCTCGACACGAGCTTCATATTCAGGAAAACCGCGAGCCCGCTGAACCTCGCCCGCCTGCTGGCGGTGTTCGACTTCATCGACAGGCCCGACCTCAAGTTCCCGCCCTTCAAGCCCTACGTTCCCGAGGAATTCAAACAGGCCGACAACATCTTTTCGGTAATACGCCAGAAAGACAGGCTCCTGCACCACCCCTACGACAGCTTTCTGCCCGTCGAAGAATTCGTGTCGCAGGCAGCAAAAGACCCCGACGTGCTGGCAATAAAGCTCACGCTCTACAGGACGGGCAAAAAGTCGCCCATCTTGAAATCCCTGAAAGAGGCCGCGACGAACGGCAAGCAGGTGACGGTGCTCGTCGAGCTCAAGGCGCGCTTCGACGAGGAAAACAACATCCAGTGGGCGCGCGAGCTCGAAGAGCGCGGCGTGCACGTGCTATACGGCATGGTCGGCTACAAAACCCACTGCAAGACGGGCCTCGTCATCCGCAAAGAGGAAAACGGCGCCCTGCGCAAATACGTGCATCTGGGAACGGGCAACTACAATTCGCAGACGGCGCGCTTCTACACCGACCTGTCCTACTTCACCGCGAACGAGGAGATAACCGACGAAATCGCCAACCTGTTTAACACGCTAACGGGCAAGGTGGCAAAACCCGCATTCAGCAAGCTCTGGATTGCGCCCTTCAATTTCCACAGCAACTTCATCGCGAAAGTTAAGCGCGAGGCGGCCAACGCAAAGGCGGGCAAGCCCGCGCGCATAATAGTGAAGGCGAACTCGCTGATAGAGCCGAGTTCAATCGACGCGCTCTACGAGGCTTCGCAGGCGGGCGTCAAGATAGACCTTATCGTGCGCGGAATCTGCGGGCTGGTGCCCGGCGTGAAAGACCTAAGCCAGAACATAAACGTGCGCAGCATAGTGGGCACATTCCTCGAGCACAGCCGCATATATTATTTCGAAAACGGCGGCAACCCCGAGGTTTTCGCAGGCAGCGGCGACATCATGCAGCGCAACATGTTCAAACGCATAGAGTGCATTTATCCCATCGAAGACCCGGACTTGAAAAAGCGCGTCACCGACGAAATCCTGCCGACCCTGCTGAAGGACAACTACTTCGCGAGCATCCTGCACTCGAACGGCGCGTACTATAAATCGCCCGAAATGAAAAAGCAGAAGCCGTTCTCGGCGCAAAGCCACTTTATGGAGCTTAGCAACGAAAAGAACGCGGCGGCGGAACCCGTGAAAATGGACTGATCGCCCCCGGTTTTATCCTTGGGCGTGTTTACACCATTGCGGCTTTTTTGTTTTAAAGCGCGGCAAATGCCGCTGCGCCCGCCGCGCAAAAAATCCGGAGGCTTTTCCTTCAAAATAGGTTGCATATCCGCCGAAGTTTTTATTGAATGTCTGCGGAAAAACAAAGCGGCCGATTATCAGGCTGTTATGACGGCAAACGCGGGCGCCGAGGCTCGGCCGGGCGCGCACAAAACGAGAGGAAAACACAATGGACTACAACGAATGCTGCCCAAAATTCGACCCCGAACCGTGGGACGAAAAAACTTTTGAATGGAAAGACAAGCCTTTCATAAAAGGGAGAGTCGCAACGCTCTTTTACGTGCCGATGAACTTCGGCGGCACTATGCGCAAGCTCGACGCGAAAATAAAGGCCGCCGGCGCGCAGGTTCCCGACTTCATGTGCCTTAGCGAACACACATCGAAATGGCACATGGACGTCTATGTGGCGGTCGACAAAGAAGTGCCCGGCGCGGAAAACGTTCCGATAAGCGGCAATTTCCTGAGCAAGGTCTATGAAGGCCCGTACAGGGAAACCGCCCAATGGTGCGACGACTTCAAAAAATTCGCCGACTCGAAAGATCTGGACGTCGAAAAGTGGTACATGTGGTACACGACCTGCCCCAAGTGCGCGAAAAAATACGGCAAAAACTATGTTGTGATAATGGGCAAGGTGTTGCCCAAGAAAGCAACAGTGGCCGACTGCAGGTGATTTGACATTTCGGCGGCTCGAAAGCCCGGCCGCGCACGGCATTTAAAATTTGACAAATCCCGGCGCGGCATTAAATGTCGACAATAATATCAACTCCAACTGACAATATGAACAAAGCAAAAACCACGGCGCTCATTGCGTGCATGTGCGTTTTTTCGGCCGCCCATGCGGTGACGATAAACGACGGCGAAACCGTAAACGCGGCTGATGAAAGCATCAGGTACCTCGACACAACCGAAGTCACTTTCTCGGGAACGTCGACGAATCCCGACACGGTCGGAACGCTTTATTTTTCATCCGACAGCGAGATTTCCTCAAGGACGGGCGGCCGGCCCGATCCGGAAAACGCGTCATATTTCGCCGTTGCGGCGGGCAAGACGGGCCGCATCCTGGTGCAGGACGGCGCGCTGCTTACGGTAAAGAGCGGCGGCAAGTATTTTACGGCCGAACAGGGCGCGACCCTTTTCCTGCAGGGCAACATGAACTTCGCGACAACGGGAACCGCGATAGGAGGCGACATGTATGCGACGGCTACCCTCGCGGGCGACAAAATCGCACTGCTCGACAATAACGGCAAGGCCTCGCGCTTCACGGTTGTCGGCGACCTCTACATCGGAGGCAACGGCCAGGGCGCGCTGAGCACGCTTTCCATTGGCGCCAAAAGCGCATTTGAAGTGCAGCAGGAAACCGTGAACGGCGTGATGAACAACGGCCTGCGCCTTTACGGCGGCACGGCGCTGGAACTTGTGGGCGACATTGAAAACGGCCACGTATTCTTCGACACGACGAATTTCTACGTCGGCGACCTGCTTAACAACAAGATGGAAATAAACGTCGATTCCATCACAGGCATGGACAACGGCGGCTCCTTCATCCTCGTTTCGCTGTCAAAGGACGTACGCCTGAACTATTCGACCGTCCTCGACGCCTCGCGCATGGACGAAGTCGCGGATTCCATAACCTTTGCGGGGGCGGACGCCGAGTTTTACAGCATAGCGTGGGACGAATCGGGCAAAAACCTCATTGTTACATACGCGATTCCCGAACCCGCGGAAATGGCGTGCATTCTCGGGTCGGCATGGCCGCGTACCGCAGACGCAAATAAGTTTTGCAGGCATTAAAAAAACGCCCCAAAAACAAAATACTGACAAAATTTTTTACTGTTCGCACGTGCAAAGCACGTGCTGACTCGGGGCGGCAAATTGCGCCTCAGGCGAGGCTTCGAAAGTTTTCCGGGGCAGGAGCTACTTTAGTATTTTACTGGCGTGGAAAACTTTCAAAACGAAGCACCAGGCGCAATTTCACGCCCCTCGGGGAATACGGGAGTTTTCATATGCTGAGAGTTTTTATTTCTGGAAAATATCCCAGGCAAGCCAGCACTCGCGCACAAACCAGAACGCCGCGAGAGCCAAAGCCACATACAAAAGCTTTCGCACAGACTTCCAGATTTCCCCGCTCATCTTGTAGCGGCTGAACTCCCTGCGCGACTCCTTCCTGAATTCGTGCAAAGGGTCCTTCGCGCGAACCGACTTCGCGTTGCTCACAACCAAAGGCCTTTTCCTTCTCCACAACATCTTTTATAGTTATATCCGTTCGGCGTATTGCAACGCAATGCGCCTCTGTTTTTAAATCCGCCCGTTCGCGTAGGCACAATGACACCTGCACCGCCGCCATGTTCTATTGCGCAAACATTGAAAGCCGCATCGCGATATCGCAAGACAAAACTGAGGGCACATCCAATCCGCCGGCCGATGGCAATACCGCCAATTGCGCAAGATAAAAAAAATGAACGGGCCAAAGACCTTTAACCCCGCATAACAGGGGACGTGAAAAAAACTATTTTTGCGGGCCGAAAAAATCCTCGACTATTTTCCTGAGGGCCGCCGAAATAAAATTCGAGCGGTTGCGGTTCTCGCTTTCGGCCATTTTGTCGACTACTTCCACGAGCGACTGCGGAATGCTTATGCTTATCTGCGTGGCCCTCTTGCGGGAAGGGCGCCCCCTTCTGGCCCTGCCCTCTTCTGGCGCGCAAAGCGCGGCCCTGTCTTTTGCCGAAATACCGTTCCGTTCCTGCCTAGTTTTCATTTTGAATTCTCCAGCCTAATTTCTTCCTTTATGAGAGTTTCGACAAGCTCCGACATGCATACCCCCCTGCACTTCGCAAGCCTCGCAAGTTTTTCCTTCACATCCGGATGCACACACACTCGCGAGCGCACTTTCGCGCCTTTTTCAGCCGCCGTTTCAACGCCGCCCGCCCTCTCGACTTTCTTTCTCATACAATTATCAATGTACATTGAATGGATATTGTAAAGTAAATTTTTATATTTGCAATGAACATTCAATCCGTATTAAAAGTTGTTCCTATGAAAATCCCCAATCCCAACTCGGCAACCATCCATATAAATCTGGACCCGGAATTAAAAGCCAAAGCCATTGAGCTGGCGAAGAAACGCTGGGGCAAAAACGGGACGCTTACCATGCTCATCACCGACCTCATCGTAAACGCCGACGAGATCTACGCGAAAAAGGACAAAAAGGACTCTCGCAAAATCAAGCCCAAAGGCGCAAAAAGTTGTTGAAAAACGCGCCCCATGCATCAGGATTAGACGCTATGAGTAAAGAATTGGAAGAAGGATTGAAACTTGAGCTCGACTTCACGAAGCTCAAAAAGGTCGCACAAACCCCCGAAGACGTAATACCCGCCATCGCCCAGTGCGCGGACACCGGCGAAGTGCTCATTGTGGGCTACGCGAACAGGCTCGCGCTCGAAACCGCTGTAAAAGAAAACATGGCCACCTTCTGGAGCACATCGCGCAACGAGCTCTGGATAAAGGGCAAGACCAGCGGCGACTACCTTGAAATCGTCGACATCCTCGTAAACTGCGAGCAGAACTCGATAGTCTACAAGGTGCGCCTCAAGGGCAAGGGCTCGTGCCACACCAAGGACAAGAGCGGCAAGCCCCGCTACGGCTGCTATTACCGCAGGATAAAGACCAAAGACGGCGCAATAGAGGGCCTCGAATTCCTCCAGGGAGCCGAATAAAAAATTATACTGGATTTTATCAAAAAAATCATATACTTGTGATTCAACGTTTATAAAGACGCCCCCATTTTGGGCGTCCGACAATTACCAACAAAACAAGAGCAACATGAAGTTCAAAATCAACAAGGAACACTTTTCCACAGGCCTCAGGCAGGTTACTAACGTGGTAAGCTCGAAACCGCCGATGGCAGTGCTAAACAACGTGCTCATCAAGGCGGAGGGCGACAGCGTGATGCTGACAACCACGAATCTGGACCTCGGAATCAGGTGTTCAATCAAGGCTGAAGTCGAAAAGCCGGGCGAAATAACCCTGCCCGTCAAGAAGCTCGCGGCGATCGTCAACGCGATGCCCCAGCAGGAAATAACGGTTGAAAGCGCCGACGGGCAGACCGCCCGCATACGCTCGGGCCGCTCCGACTTCCAGCGCTTCAACGGCCTCAAGGCCGAAGACTTCCCCCCGCTGCCCAGCTTTGTCGACCAGCACAGCTACGAGCTCGGCCCGCAGGAGCTTCTTAACATGCTCCGCTCGGTGTCGTACGCGCAGAGCACGGACGAAAACCGCTACATACTCAACAGCGTCTATTTCAACTTCGCCGAAGGCAAGCTCACGCTCGTGGCCACAGACGGCAGGAGGCTTGCGCTCATCTCGCGAGACATGAAAGTCGAGCAGGAGGACGAAGGCAGCATAATACTTCCCGCAAAGACCGTTTCGGAACTCGAAAAGCTCCTCGCGCAGGGAAAAGTTGTTAAAATCAGCTTCAACGAGCGTCAGGTTGCGTTCGACATCGAAGTCGGCGAGGAATCGTCGAACAACGGCCTCACCGGCTCGATTTATCTCGTTTCGAAAATCGTCGAGGGCAGCTACCCGAACTACAGGCAGGTCATCCCCAAAGAGGCCGACCAGCGAATCAAGATCGAGCGCGAGCTCATGCTCGAAACCGTCCAGCGCGTAGCCCTCATGACAACGGACAAGCAAAATTCGGTGCGCCTTAAGATAGCCGACAACTGCCTCGAAATTTCAGGCCAGAGCGCCGAACTCGGCGAGGCCAAGGAGCCCATCGAGGTTGAATATGCGGGCCCGGAAGTCCAGATAGGCTTCAACCCCGACTTCCTGCTGAGCCCCCTGCGCAACATCACCAAAGACGAAGTGTTTTTCGAGTTCAAGGACGAGATGAGCCCCGGCGTGTTCAAGACGCTCGACAGCTTCCTCTGCGTGGTCATGCCGCTAAGGGTTTAGCCCGATGTTTGAAGGTTTTGCAAACGTTTACACGGCAATCATCGCGCTTTTCGGCGCGATGATTTTTGTTGTATGGCTTAACGAGACAATCGTGGGCTCGCCGAAACTCGGGGTGCTGGGCAGGTGGCTGCGCTGCGCAGCGTTCTCGCTGGCCATAGCCGCCGCGCTCGGGTATTTTCTTCCCGGCTACGAAATTTGGCTGCTGCTGCTGGTAGGGATCATGGTTTATTTCCTCGGAGATTCTCTTCTGGCGTGGCTTAACATATCGCTTATAAACTATTCCGACTATGCGCCCTTCGCGCCGTTCAAGGAGGTAGAAACTTCGTGGAGCGCGCAGAAAGGCCATTTGGCGCTCAAGCGGAAAATCGAGGCGCTGGGTTTCAAGAGGGCCGGCTCGCTCAAATCGTCGCCGGTCGAGGGCGCGGACATTATGGTCACGGTGTTCGACTCGCCCGACAAAAAAACGCGGCTTACGGTGGCGTTTCTGCCCGCGCTGAAAGTGACGTTTGTGGCGTCCGCGGCTGTGAGCGTCGGCGAAGACGGCGAAATTTTCTACACCGAAGCCAACCCCACGCCTTTCGGCCTGGCATACCCCGACAACTACGATGTCGAGCGGCACCCGATGGTCTCGAACCCGCTGAAGCTTTTAAAAATACACGAAAGGCGCGTTGCGGCGTCGAAGAAACGCTTCACCGCCATTGAGGAATCGGCCGGAAAATTCATAAACGAAGGCCTAGAAGAAATCAGGAAAACGGGAATACGCGAAGGGCTCGTAAACCCCGTCGGGGAAATCGAGGAGGAAGGCCTCTTTACTAGCGAGGGGCGCTACGGAATCTGGAAGGATATGCTTGCCATGGCCTACCTGCCCTTCATAATAAGAAAATGAACGCGACCAAATGGCTTTTGTCCGCAGCAGCGCTGTTTTTTGCAGCCCTGACGTGCGGGGCTTTTTTTAAAAGCGACGTCGCACTGATTGAAAACGGAACAATCAATGCCGAAATAATCCCGCCCTATGCGGCGCAGAAGCCCGAAACCGAAGCCGCGCGCACGCTGGCGAAATTTTTGGCAAAAATCGCGCGAGGCGGCAATGTAAACGTGGCGCTTTCCCCGTCGGGAAACCCGGAAAAGACGAAAATATTCCTTAAGAAAAATCCGGACGCGCTCACGCCGTCGCCGCAGATGGAAGACCTGTCGCGGACAAACCTATACAGGTTTTCGTTTTCCGGAGACGAAATAACAATTTACTACCCGCGCCCCGAAGTCGCCACATACGCCGTCGGGCTTTTCCTGCGCAGGCACTGCGGCATGGAATTTTTCGCCCCTACGGAACTAGGGCTGGAATATGAAAAGCGCGAAAATCTGAAAATATCCGCACAGGATTACACGTTCAAACCGTCTTTCGATTCCGTCGTCATATGGGACGGATGGGAAAGCCGCGACAAAAAACTGTATTTTGCCATGCGCGGCAACAACAGGGTGTTCGTAAATTTCTCACATAACCTGTCGAATATTTTCAACCGCAAGGTCTTTGAAGAGCACCCGGAATTTTTCGCCGAGCGCTACAATTACAACGGGATTCTGGCTCCCGCGTTCAATGCGCAGCCGGACTTCCTGAACCCCGAAGTCCCGAAATTTGCGGCAAAAGACGCCATCGACTTTTTCAGGGAGAAGCCGGACGAAATCATGTTTTCCGCGGGCATAAACGACACGACCGCATACGACCAACGACCGCAAACCCTCGCAGCAAAGCGCGGATATTTCCGGGGCTATCCGAACTATTCCGACCTGTATTTCCCGTTCGCAAACTATGTTGCGGACGCCGTGGCGGAGGAATTCCCCGACAAATTCATCGGCTGTCTGGCATATCTGACAACTGAGAACGTTCCGGATTCGGGCGTCCGCAGGAATGTGATTCCGTACACCACGACCGACCGCGCCAACTATTACGACGAAAACTTCAAGGCAGGGGACTACGCCCTGCAAAAGGCGTGGGGCGAGTCTGGCGCAATGTTTTTCGGCATCTACGACTACGCATACGGCGCGCCATTCTTTGTGCCGCGCGACATAACCGGCTATATCTGCGACGGCATAAAGCGAACGCATTCCTATGGAGCTAGGGCGTATTTTGCGGAAGCGGGCGCGCTATGGGCCTATGACGCCCCGAAAATTTGGGTGGCAATGAACCTGCTTGAAAATGTCGGCGCCGACGCCGACGCGCTCGAAAAAAAGTTTTTCTCTAAATTCTACAAGGGATGCGCGCCCGAAGTGTCGCGCTTTTTTGAAATAGCCAAAGAGGCGTGTGCCGGCCGCCACGACGGCACGCGCTGGCTGACGCTATACAAGGCCGAAAGCTGCGCCGACATTTTCAGCGAAGAGCAAATGGCCGAAATGGACAACCTCCTGCAGGAAGCCAGGTTCAAGGCGTGGGAGGCAAAAGACCCCGTACTGTCAAAACGCGTGGGGGAACTCGTCCTGCTGTTTGACGTCACACGCTCGATGTGGGCGGCATGGAATTTGAAAAAGGAGATTTTCAGGCTGGTGAACGACAAGGCCCCCGCCGGCCAGGTGGCGGACGCCGTCAACAAGTTCGCAGACATCGACGCAAAGAAAAAGCGCGCGCTTGAAAACTTCAAAAGATTCAGCGCATATCCGAACGCATCCCTCGACTTCTGGAACGCCGACTTGAGTGCGCCGCTAGACCTCGCGGCGGTTTACATAATGGAAAACGCGCCGGAGCTCGCCGATGGGCTGAAACTTGACGATGAAACCATAGGGCGGGCAAAACTGTTCGCGCAAAAAAAACCGGCCAATATACTATTGGCGGGCAATTTCGAACCTGCATTCCCGACAGACGCCCCCACCCTTCCCGTTCCGCAGTTCTGGGTGCGGACTGACGAGGATTTCGACGGCACGCTGATGAGGCTTTCACGCAAAGCAGCGTACACGGGCGAATACGGGCTGGAATTTGTGATGAGCCAGATATCGGGCATAAGCGCCACCCTGAACATCGCCCCGGGCGGAAACATGCTGATGGAGGGCATGATACGCGCGGACTTCAACATAGGCGCGATATGCTACGCAAGCCTGGTGTTTTTAGACGAAAACATGAACATACTCGGGCGCAAGACGCTCATTATTCCCAACGTTTTCCGCGACAGGTTCGCGAAGTTCCAAGTGTCTGCAAAGGCCCCGGAGAACGCCTCATACGCGAGCATAAACTTCTTTTCCACCTACATGAAAAAGGGCGGCAAAGTATATCTCGACGACCTCAAGGTTTACTTTTTCTGAGAGCCGCCGTCTATGCGGCCAGACGCGTTAAGCCTGTTGCGCAGAAAGGGTATCTCTATCCCGAAATACGAGAGCGACGCCAGAAAAACCATCGTAAAAAAGGCCTCGTCGAGGTTGCCTATAATTGGGATGTTGTCGGGTATCTCAAAAAATATCCCGGCGGAAAAGTTCAGTATCCACAGCGACGACACGATAAGCCCCGCAGACGCGATCAGCGTTCCGAGACAAGATTTCCCATTGTTGCGCGCACCGTTCATAGCCTTTTGTCCATGCCAGGGACAGACTCCTTCCTAAAACCGGCGTCGACAGTCCCCGCTTCCATGTCCTTGGTGCTGAAAACTATGTCAACCGATCCTATCTCATTTTCGGAGATCCCCACAAACGGGAAGAAGGCTTCGCGCACATATTTTTCCATGCGCTTTGCCGCAAGGGTCCGGGCGAGCTCCATGTTGCGCAAATCTTCGCCGCGCGCCTCAAGCTCCCTCGGAAAATCCTTTATTATGTAGTTGTCGAGGGCGGCGTTGACGTCGGCCGAGAAACGGCTCTGTGAAATGTTTATTTTGAGCACGTCGCGCTTTACGGGCGTATCGAGGGATATGTCCTCAAAGAAGAATTTGAAGTCGTACCTGCCGCTTTCGCGCGAGGGGCGGACCTCGTATTTGAACCCCGAAAGCGGAATACAATATTGGAATGTGGCCCTGACTTTCAGCGACACGTCGCCGTTTAGAAGCCTCCACTTCGACGATTCAAAGCTTTCGGAAATATCCTCGGTTATTTCGGCGACGACGTATTTGTTTTCCTCGGAAGCCGATACGAATTCATACCTTACCCGGTAGGTGTTTTCCGGCGCCTTGTTGATGAAGTCTTTCGATGCCTGCCATGAACCCGCAGCAGCGGCGGCCATGACGGAACCCATCTTTTCGACGGGAGCCTTTGCCACGCTGTACGTGAAATATAGAAACGCAAAGACTGAGCCGACAATGATGAGCAGGGTAAGAATAAAACACCCGCTGAGAACGGCAAGGCCGTTGCCTCTTTCCCTGACATACGGAGGCGCGGCGCCTTCGTTTGCCTCCCCGGCCGATGTGCTCTCCGGCGACTCTTCGGCGTCAAAAGCAACCTTTCCGTCCGCCGGGGCGGCGGGCGTTTCAGCATTCTCCGGTCTCAGCGCCGGGGGCAAGTCCTTGTCTTCTGGCATTTATTTTGTCGTAAATGTCGCGGCGTCGAAAACGGACCATATATGGAATATGAACCCGGCAAACAACAGGGGAAACAAAATCGGTATGCCTGCGGCCACGCCGTAGCATATTGACGTCGCGAGAAAAAACATGAGCGCGCGCAGAAGCCTTCCCTGAACGAGTTGACCCAAACCCGGGATAAAAAACGAGCAAATCGCCGCAATAACATTTCCTGCCGAACCCTGTGCCATATGAATTCCTTTTTTTTCAGATTTTGTTGAGAACGCACCTATGCGCTACCCATATGAAAACTGACAACGGCCCGCGCCGCATGTTCCGCAAAACGAGTTTCGAAAGCGTTCAAATCAAAATGCGCCAACCGCCTTTAATGTCAGAGCATTGAAACTGGAGGGATTCTAGACTTTAGCGGCCTCGAGCAGCGCCTTTTCGTTTTTAAAGAACTCTGTTCCCGCCACTATCGTGTCCGCGCCGCGCGCTATGCACTCGCCGACGTTTTTCGCGGTTATGCCGCCGTCTATTTCTATGCGGAAATTCAGCTTCATCTCGGCGCGCATGGCCGAAAGCGCGGAAAGTTTTTCAAGTGCAACCGGGTTGAATGACTGGCCGCCGAAACCCGGCTGGACGCTCATGACGAGCACCAGATCGACACGCGGCAGATAGGGGGCTACGTCGCCCACGGGAGTCATGGGGTTGAACACTATGCCCGACTTCTTGCCGGCGAGATGTATTTCGTCGAGGGTCGATGCTATCGGATAGTCGGGCTCGACGTGTATGGAAATGAGGTCCGCGCCGGCCTTAGCAAAGGCGTCTATGTAGAGATGCGGGTTATCGAGCATGAGGTGCACGTCGAAAAACATCTCGGGGTACCTGGCCTTCAGGGCCTTGACGACGCCGGGGCCGAAGGAGAGGTTCGGGACGAAGTGCCCGTCCATGACGTCCACGTGGACCCATGTAAGCCCTGCCGCCTTTATCTGTGCGACGGCTTCGCCTAGGGCGGCGTGGTCGCCGCCCAGAATTGAAGGGGCTATTTCTATAGAATTCTTTACCATATTCCTATTACGGCGTCCTTGATCTTGCCGCCAAGCTCGCGCATGAGCACGGGCATCTGCTGGTATTCGCCGCCTATCGTGTTGTCGTAAGTTTTGCCGTTCGCGCCTTCTTCGCCGGGGTAGAGGAACGCCATTGCCTTAACCTTGCGGTTTTTGAAAACGACGTCTCCGTTCGAGCGCGTAAGGGTGCATTCCGCAGTGACTTCCATCGCGTAAGAAGCCGCAAGCGCTGTATCGTCGGCGCGCGTGGCCACGGGGCGGCGGCGGTAGTCTATAATGCGGGTTTCAAGCGTGGCCTGCGCGTCGCCTTGGTAGGCGGTCTTCAGGCCGGGCGTCTGGTTTATGGCCATGCTTATCTCGTTCGTGAGCAGGTTGGATGCCTGCGGCGCATATGACGCGTTTTTAACGGGCATCACGTAAACCGACGAGAACGGGAGCCTCACGGGCGTCCCGGCCAGCCTGTAGTTAGAGCACGCGACAAACGCCGCGCACATTGCCAGTCCCAAAAATATTGCCGTTATGCGTTTCATTATTCCTCCGCCGCGTTCTGGATTTCATCGGACGTCCACTGGTAGAAGCCGTCGTCAAACAGGTATTCGTCGAGCCCTTCGCCGTAGACGGGCGCCAAAGTTTCGTAAGACTCCACCGAGCCGTCGGGCATTATCTTTTCCTCGACCGCCGCGCCCGGGGTTTCCATGAACGCGTCCACGCTCATCACCTCGAACTCCTCGTTGTTCATTTTCAGCACGTCGCTTTCCTCGTCGTACTGGTCGATGGCCGGCTTTTCGTAGCGGCCCCAGATCCAGTCGTAAGGGGTCATGGGCGCGAGTATGCCGTCGTCTATTTTTTTGAGCTGCGCGCGCGCCTCTTCGGCGGCCTTGCTGGTCGGGGCGATGGTTATCGTCTCGTTGTAGAATATTGACGCCGCAACGAGATTGTTGCGGTAGTAGTAGTAAAAATCTCCCATCACGAGGCGGCTGCGCGCGTAGGTGTCTTCCATAATCTCGAGACCCTCTTCGGCGTGCGCCACTTCGGCCTCCTCGGGGAACAGAATAAGGTAGTCCTTGAAAAAGCTTATGGCGCTCTTGGTGGGGGTCTGGTCGTAGTCGGGACCTTCGACCATTTCCCTATAGAGCTTGGCCATCTGGAGGTAGCCGTCGGGGGCAAACATGCTGCTGGGGTAGCTGTTGATAAGCCTGTCGAGGGCGTCGAAAGCGACGTCGTATTTTTCCTCCTGCTCGGCCACGAGCGAAATGTTCATCAGCGCAATCGGGGCGTAGTCGCTGAAGGGAGCGTTGCGCACGACGCCCTCGTAAAACTTGATGGCGTCGTTGTAGTCGGTAAACCAGGGAAACCAGCCCCAAAGATAGGGGGTTGCGCCGCCCTGAATCATGGCGGCTATGTTGAACTGTTCGCCGATGACCTGATTGTACTTGGAGTAGTCGGGATACCTCTTGATGATTTCTTCGAGCGCATTGTAGCCTTTTTCAAACTGGCCGCGCTGCACGTAGGCCTTCGACATCTGGAAGTAGGCTTCGGGCGCGAAAATGGAGTCCGGATAGTCGTTTACGACAATGCTGAAATAGCCGATGGCCACGCGGTAGTCGCCCTCGTCAAGGGAGGCCTGGCCTTCGTTCATCGCCTGCAGGGCGTTTGAGACGTTCGTGTTTTCGCCAAAGACGTTGGCGAGAACGCCGCCCTCGATCTGCCATCCCTTGTCGGCGGTCCACACCAGAGCGGCCTGCGCGGCCGCGCAGAACATGCATGCGGCGCCCATTGCCGCGATTTTTAAAATTCGGCTTATATTCATTTTCACCATGACGAAATACTAAACGCCCGCAAATGGCAAATCTTTTATGGAGCTTTGGCGCCGGACATTCGGAGGTCGAATCGAGCCGTAAACAACCACCATATGCTTACGATAAATAGCGGAATAAGTCCAAAATTCAAAAGTAAATATTTTTCGCCAAAACGCGACGATGAGAACATCCCGCGCGCTTTCTGCAATCGCACATGCAAGCATGTGCACACTTCCAAGGGGCGCGTCAAATTGCGTGTCAGGCGAGTATTTGAAATGAATTGGCGGTGGGAGCGTACTTTACGTACGTGACCAGTGACAATTCATTTCAAAACGGAGCATCACACGTGATTTCACGCGCCCCAATCACGCGCGTCAAACTTTGAGGTACTTGGAGGCTTCGTACGCCGCGCCAATCATGCCGGCCCTGTTTTCGAGCTTCGCCACAACCACGTCGCTGTCCACCTCTATGTACTTCAAGAATTTGTCGCTTTTCGACGCCACGCCGCCGCCTATTATTATAAGGTCCGGACGGCAAAGGAACTGTATGTACTGCAAATACTTGTTGAAACGCAAGGCCCACTGCTTCCACTGGAGGTCGTGCGACTTCCTCGCGGCGTCGGAGCACAGCCTTTCGGCGGCGACGTTCCGGCCGGTATTTTTGTCGCGCATTTTCAAATGCCCGAATTCCAGGTTTGGCACAAGCGTGCCGTCTATGAACATGGAAGAGCCTATGCCCGTGCCAACGGTGAGCATAAGCACAACGCCCCTGCACCCCCTGCCCGCGCCGTAGCGCAACTCGGCGACGCCGGCGGCGTCTGCGTCGTTGACAATCCAAGCCTCCAGGCCGGTTTTGATGCCGATTTCCTCGGCGAGGTTTATGCCTATGAATTTCTTGCCGCCGATGTTTGCGGCGGTCTCGATTGTCTGCGAGCGGATAACCCCGGGGAAGCCGCAGCCTATTACGCCCTTCCAGCCGAACCCGTCGATGATGGTCTGAATGCCGTCAAGCAAAGTCTGGGGGCTGTGCGGCGTGGGCGTGGGTATGCGCACGCGCTCGGTGACGAGCGTCCCCTTCTTAAGGTCGATTACGGCCCCTTTGACGCCGGAGCCGCCTATGTCTATGCCCAGAACTTCCTTATTCATCTGCCTTTTTTATATGGAATAAAAATCAATGCACAAGATATTTTATCGCGACAAACCCGAGCACGAGAAGCACGAAAAACACCGTCACAAGGACATTGAAATACTTTTCAATGAACGGCTTGGCCCTGGGCCCGATGTAATAGATGATGAGCGCAACCGCAAAGAAGCGGCCGCCCCGGCCTATTATGGAGCCGAATATGAGCATAACCAAGGAGACGTGGAAGACGCCCGCGGCGATTGTGAAAATCTTGTACGGTATGGGCGTGAGCGCCGCGCCGAATATCGCCCAAAAGCCGTATTTCTGGTACTGCTGCTGAACCATGTCGAAAGTTTCGTGCGTAAACCCGGGAACATAATTGAAGAAGAAGTCCTGCACGAGGCCCCACGCGCCGTAGCCGAGAATCCAGCCGAACACGCCGCCCAATACGGACGCCGCCGTGCATATGAGGGCGATCTTCCACCATTTCTTCGGCGCGCCGAAAACCAGCGGGATAAGCAGAACGTCCGGGGGGATCGGGAAAAACGACGATTCCACAAAAGACAGAATCGCGAGGGCCCACAGACCGTAGGGCGTTTCGGCCCAGGAAATTGTCCAGTCGTAAAGGCGTTTGATGATGTTTGGTCTGGCGGGATTTGCTTCCATATTCATTATGAAATTATCCGGCAGATAAAATCCGAAATTGCGGCGCAAAACAATGTTTTTTTTGAAAGAAGACCCCGCCCCTAACACAAAACTAACAAAAATGTTGTGTAACGCCGATATATGCATATTTCCGAAACAGTGCTTAAAATCGAAAAGTTTTTCAAAAAACCATGCGGTCCGCTCCCCAAAATCGCGGCGGAGTGGCTGGCCGGGCATTTTGAAAAAAGGCTTTCCGACAGGCCCCCGTATTTTGGTGACGTCCTGATTCTCGCCCCAACGAGGTTTGCCGCGCGCAACATACAAAGGCGCTTTGCGGAAACGCTGGCGGCAAGGGGGGTTCGCGCATTCGCGGGCTTCAAAATAGAGACGATGGAATCCGTACTGGAGAACGCTGCGGCGCGCATAAAAACCCTGAATGCGGCGGAAAGCCTTTCTATATGGCTCGAAGTGCTGGCGAACGCCGACAGGGGCAAATGCTACGGGCTGTTTCCCAACGGGCAGCCCGGCAGGGACAACTTTATAAACATAGCGCGGCAGGTTTCGGAGCTGCAGGCTGCGCTGGCCGAAAACGCGCACACCATCGGAAGCGCGGCCGACGCGCTGGGCGAAAAGGCCGACGGGCGCTGGAAAAGCCTCGCATACCTTGAGGAAGAATTTTTTAAGCGTGCGCAAGAAGCAGGAAAGGCCCCAAGGTTTTCCGCACTGATAGAGGCGGCGAAAAACCCGGGGGAAATGAAATATTCCGAAATCGCCATACTCGGAAACCCGGACATCGCAGGGCTGGTTAGAACGCTTCTGGAGGCGGCGCAGACCGAAAGCGGCGCAAAAATATCCATGCTCGTTTTCGGGGAGGACGAAAGCCTGTTCGACGAATACGGCAGGCCCGTTCCCGAAAAATACAGCGAAAAAGACCTTCATATAGACGCCGGCGACATAAGCACATATGCTGACGTCCCGGAGGAAATAAGGGCCCTAGGAAGCCTCGCGCAGAAATACCTCCCGAACGCGGAAGGCATCCTTTCCATCGCCTGCGACCAGGAAAATAACGCCGCCCTGTTCGCGGCGCGCCTCGCGGACTTCGGCGTGAAAGCAACCACACTCACGCCCGACACCCTGCAAAAAACTTCGCTATACAGCCTTGTCAAAAGCCTTTCCGCTTTCTTCCGGCAGCAAACATTTGCCAATTTTCTCGGACTGCTGAAGAACCCGCATGTCATGGATTTTGCCGAAAAGCTTTCCGGCAAAGGAGTGTCGGCGATACTTTCCGACGCCGACTTCATATTGAAAGAGGCCGTCCCCGCGACGGCCGAGCAGGCTGCAAAAACGATATCCGGACGCGCGGGGAAAAGCAGCGCTTTCGCCGGGGCGGCATATCTGGCGGATTTGATTTCCATGTTCTTGAACGCGGCGGAAGAAATAGGCGCGGCGCGCGACAAACCGGAATGCATAAAAGATGCCGTACTGCGGTTCGCACAAATCCCCCCGGACGAAAACGAGCGCAGAGCAGCCGAAGTCTTTGAAAATTCAACCGCCGAAATTGCAGCGGCGCAGACTGCCGCAAAAATGAAATTCGAGGCGGCGGAAATATTCGAGCTTGCCCTGGCCGCCATCGAGGGAGTCAACATCGAGACGGAAAGGGATCCTGAAGCCATAGCCCTGCAGGACTGGATCGAGATTTTTTGGGCGGACACGCCGCATGTGGCGCTTGCCGACATGAACGACGGCATCGTGCCGCTGGCAAACCGCGACGGGCCGTTCCTGAACGACACAATGCGCGAGATTCTCGGGCTCAGGTGCCAGCGCCTCCGCCAGGCGCGCGACGCCTACATGCTCGAAACCCTCTATGAGTCGAGGAAGCGCGGAGGGATGGCATGCTCTGTATGCGTTCCGCTCACAAACCTGAAATCCGACCCGACCGTCCCCTCGCGCATACTGTTCCAGACGGACAGGCTTGCCGAAAGAGTCGAAAAACTTTTCGCGGCGCCCAAAGACTCGTCCGCCAAGCCGCACGCAAACTATCCGTGGAAGCTGCGCGCCCCGAATGTTGATTTCCCGAAAAAGCTGTCAGCCACAAAAATCAACGCCTATCTGAAATCCCCATGGGATTTTTACTTGAAATACGTGCTGAAAGCCGAACCTTTCGACCAGCAGAAAAACGAGCTCGACGCGGCGCAGATGGGCGAAATTTTCCACGCGGTTTTCGACTCTTTCGCGCACTCGGCGCTGAGAGACAGCGACAGCGGCGGGGAAATCTCCTCATGGCTACTCAAAAAGCTCGACGAAATCTCGCTGGAAAGGTTCGGGAAAAAACCGCGCGCGCAAATACGCATACAGCTTTTCGGGCTCGCGCAAAGGCTGTCGGCCTCGGCATATGCGCAGGCGGAGCACAGGAGCGCTGGCTGGAAAATTTCGAAGGCCGAACTGCCATTTTCATTCGATTTTGAAGGCTGGAAAATATCGGGGCGCTTTGACAGGATAGATGTCAGCGAACGCGACGGAAGCGTTTTGATAATAGACTACAAAACTTTCGACAAGGCGGAAGCTGGCTGCACGAAAAACAACCACGTCAAGGAAAAAACCGACCGCAAAAGCGGCGAAGTTTTGGAGCGGACATGGCTGAACCTGCAAATGCCCCTTTACCTGCGCGCAGCGCGGCAGATTTGGCCGGACAAAAAAATATCGTGCGCTTACTTTGCTGCGCCAAAAGACACGTCGCAGACAATCATAGACGTGTGGGACGACCTCGGCTGCGCGTATGAAAGCGCAATGGAAAAACTGGAAGAAGTCGTCGAAAAAATAGAGGCGCGCGAATTCTCCCCAGACAAAAAGCCCGAGTTCGACAATTACGCCGACGTGTTCAGGCTCGACTTTGGCACGCTCAAAAAACTTGTGGAGTTTGAAAAATGAACGCCGGAAGGAAGCCGCACATATTTTCAAACGAACGCACTTCGGCGTCTGCGGGCTCGGGGAAAACCCACGCACTCACGACACGCTTTATCGCGCTCGCGCTGAGGGAGCGCACGCGCGACGGCCTCCCCGACCCCGCATGCATAACGGCGCTCACGTTCACGAGAAAGTCCGCGGGCGAATTCCTCTCCAAAATTCTAACGCGCCTCGCAGAAGCGACGCGGGACGAAGCCGCGGCGGACAGGCTCCTTGGCGAGATTAAAAAGCTTTCCGAGGGCGCGCACGGGATGCCCGCGGCGTCGCGCAAAGACATCGGCGCGCTTCTGAAAGAGCTCATTAAGAACCTCAACAGGCTCCACCTGGGAACGATAGACTCTTTCTGTTCTTCGATGCTCGGGGCATACTCCCCCGAACTTGGGATCTACGCGAAGGCGGAAATAATGGACGAATTCCGGCGCAAATCGGAAGAATCGAACGCAATAGAAAGCATACTGGCAGAAAACTCCGTCGGCGACGAAACCTTTGAAAAATTCGCCGAGACAATAAGGCGCGCAAGCTTCGGGCTTGAAGAAAAGAGCCTTAAAAAACTTTTGGGCAGCCTTGTGGAAAGCGCACAGAAAATTTATCTGGAAGTCCCCGGCCTCGGCGTATGGGGCGACCCGTCAATCCTGAAGGGCAGCCCCCCAAAGGAATGGGACAAAGACAGATACGCGGCGGAACTTGCCGAACTGGAGGCGGAGCTTCTTGAAAATCCGGAACTGCAGAAGCCGCTGGCTTCGGCCGTAAAATTTTTCAAAGAATCCAACGCGCATGTCATAGGGAACTCGTCCGCAACAGTAAAACGCCTGTCCGAACTTTACAGAAACGGAGAGCTTTGCGGGGAAATTTTTCTGCCATACAACAGGAAAGAATACGCCGTGCCCCCGGGAATTTCGGGACTGCTTTCGTCGCTTTTCACAAGGCTTCTCGACGCGCACATCCTGCGATTCTGCGGCGCCACAAAAGCGCTCGGCGAAATCGCGCAAATTTACGAAAAACACTACGCGGCAAACGTGCGCGGCAGGGGTCTGCTAACTTTCGACGACATTCCGCTCATGCTTACCGACCCCGAAAGGGAAATCGACAGGCTCCTGCTCGAGCAGCGCCTCGACGCGAAATTCAGGCACTGGATGTTCGACGAATTTCAGGACACTTCGCGCCGGCAGTGGGAGGTTTTCAAAAGCATAATAGACGAGGCCGTAAGCGACGGCGACCGCACTTTCTACTATGTCGGCGACGTAAAACAGTCACTGTATTCCTGGAGGGGCGGCGACCACAGGCTCTTCAACGAGATATTCGAATACTACAATACAAACGCCAAGGGGGTAATAGAGGAAGGCGGAGAACTTTACGTTTCGTGGCGGTCGGGCGAAAACGTAATAGGCGCGGTAAACGAAATCTTCAAAAATGAAGAAGACCTCGCATCCTCTTTCACGCCCAATGCGGCTTCTGCGTTCCTTAAAATGTTCACGCCGCACGTGTCGGCGGAATCCCTAGGCGGCATGAAAAAGAAAAAAGCGTCATATGCGGCGTTGAGTCTCGTCGACGGAGGAAGATCGTCGGAGGAAGCCGAAAACATATGCGACGGGATTTTTGAAATACTGAAGGAAACGCGGCCGACAGATATAGGGAAATCGTGCGCAATACTCGTAAACGACAATGCCGCCGTGCGCGACATGGTCGAAGGGCTGCGCAGGCGCGCCGCGGACGCCGGCCTAGATCTGCCCGTTGCGGGCGAACTGGAAACGAACATATCGCGCGGCAACCTTATCGTGCCCCCGTTCATGCAGATTCTGAAAAAGATTTCGCATTTTTCTGACACCGCCGCCGGCGCGTACTTGGACATGACGCCCGCGGGCGGATTCGCCGAAAACTTCGGCGACGCCTTCATAAAAAAATCCCTTGAAAAAATATCGGCGCGCGGCTTCGAGGGTTTCGCCCGCGAGTACTGCGGGTATATAAAAGACAATACGGAGAATCTGACGGAATTCGACGAAGGCATGATGCGCAACCTTGCGGACGCCGCGCGCGAATTTGACGCCGGCGCCGACAGGAACATAGATAATTTCCTCGCGTTTCTCGGAGACCGCAGGGTAAAGTCGGGAACTGCAGAAAACACCGTGCAGGTTATGACAATCCACAAGTCCAAAGGACTGGGCTTTTCCATGGTGATCCTCCCCGACCTCCACAATATAAAGGCCTCCATTCGCGGCGGTCTCAAATACGTATGCGGTGAAACCTTCGAAGGCGGCAGGCGGATCGTCAGGGAGGAGGGCGTGCTGCTCTACCCCTCTCAGGCCGTATGCGCGCTGAACCAAAAGCTGTGGCAAAATACGCTGCGCGAAAAGGACGACGAGGCGTTTGAAGCAATATGCAAGCTGTACGTCGCAATTACGAGGGCGGAAGAAGCCATGTATTTCGTCATGCCGAGGCCCTCAAAATATGAAACAAAACCCGAGGACGCCTCCATAAAACAGATTCTTATAAACGCGCTAATTCCGGAGCTTCGCGACGAACCCGATGCAAAAGCCAGAAAAGAAATCTGGGAGGAAATTTCAGCGCGCCGGGAATTTTCAACGGGCGACCGCAACTGGCACAAACTGAACGTCGAAAAGGAGCCGGGGAGAACCGAAAATACAATACACGCCATAGAAAACCCGGCACTTTCGCCCCGCCCGCACAGGCAAAGCGCCCCGTCAAGAGACGGCGTAGAATACGGAAGCGCGGAATCGAGGCGCGCGGGAAGCGCAATCCACGGGGTTTTTGAAAAAATCTCGGATATTTCCGAAAATCCGGAAGCGGCAGTTGAAAATGCGATGGACTTGGCAGGAATTCCCAGCGGAGAAAGGGCGGCAATTAAGAAGGCCGTAATGAACAACTTGCGCAATCCCCAAATCGCAAAATATTTTTCTCCCGGACGCGGCGTTGAAATTTTCAACGAACTTCCGTTCACAATCGCGTACGACGGGAAAACCGTATCCGGCGCAATAGACAAGCTCGCGCTTAAAAAAGACGAAAAAGGCAATGCGGTTTCCGCAACGGTTCTCGACTTCAAAAGCGGATCTGAAATTTCAATCGAAAACGCGGGGCCGCAGCTGGAAGCATACAAAAACGCCGTCTCTGAGCTTTACGGGCTGCCTCCGGAAAACGTGGATGCAAAGATAATTGATTACGGAAAAGGCGAAATAATCGGGCTGTAAAAAAAGCGGCACGCCGCACAGAAATGCCGCCTTACAAATTCCCAAAACCCGTACGAGAAGTACGCGTCCTGAAGTTCTGCGGCTCCGGCAATGCAAGAGCCGAATGGGATGGGGACAAATATTTTTTTATAGTGTGGGAGAAACAACGGCTTCATATCAAAAACATCGCTCCGTAAATTCAAGCTTTTTCGCTAAATAATGCCTTGACAAGCCGATATGATATGAACAAATTGTCGTTCTTTCAAATATTGACCGATGGTGTAATGGTAGCACAAAGGTTTCTGGCACCTTTTGTTGGGGTTCGAGTCCCTATCGGTCAACCACTTTAAAGACGCGCCTTAAGGCGCGTTTTTTTGTCGGACGACTAAAAAAACGGGTTTAAGCGCCCCAGCCGCACTGCATTGTTGATTTTGCAAAAAACGGGTCAACACCAAAGGTTGTGGAATAGGTTGATTTTTTAGATTTGCCTTTCATAGATTCACCCCGCATTCCACGAGGACTCTCAGTCTATAATTTTGGGTCAACACCAAAGTCAGTGGATTTTAATGAAAGACGCCGCATTGGACAAGGACCCTCAATCGATAATTTT
>CALXSL010000023.1 GCA_944391135.1 uncultured Opitutales bacterium | reverse complement strand
CGGAGGGCGAGACGGCCTGCGCTAGCAGGTGCGAGTCAATGCGCCCCCTAATATCAGGCCGGGCGCGGGGCGGCTATGAGCCCCGCATTCTAAAGAAATGTATAATGGGCAGCAACGCGCCTCTATGTCTAGCCGGCTATGCTATATATCGGGCGTTTCGACATCCATTTTGTTGCGTGGGTGTTTGGCGTTGTATTCGCGGTAGATGTCGTCGTTGACAAGGCGGGTATAGATTTGGGTGGTGCCTAGGTCGCTGTGGCCGAGCATTTCACGGATGGCCATGAGGTTGGCGCCGTTGCGCAGCAGGTGTGTGGCGAAGGAGTGGCGTAGGATGTGGGGCTTGACGTTTTTTTCTATGTTGGCGGCGGCGGCGTATTTTTTGATATTGTACCAGAAAGTTTTGCGGGAGATTTTTTTGCCGCGGCGGGTAATGAAAAGCTCGGCGGGGGAGGATTTTTTTGCGAGTTCCTTGCGGACCTTCCGGTAAGCGTCGATTGCGTCGAGGGCGTAGTCGCCTATGGGCACAAGGCGGGTTTTCTCGCCCTTGCCGCACACGCGGATGATGCGCATCTTTGCGTCAATGTCGCTCTCCTTGAGGTTGCATAGCTCGGACACGCGCAGGCCGCTGCCGTACATGAGTTCGAGCATGGCGCGGTCGCGGGCGGCCTCGGGGGTGCCGTTCTGCGGGGCGGCGATTAGATCGTCGATTTCGGCGGCGTCGAGAACCTCGGGAACGTTTCGCCTTATCTTTGGGCGCGCTACGAGGTCGCTGTAATTTTTGTCCCAAACGCCCTCGTCGACTAGATGGGTGGCGAGTGATTTCATGGCGCTGAGCTTGCGCGACTGCGTTGTGGACTTCGTTCCGTTGTGGATTTCTCCTATCCATTCGACGATTGTGCCGCCGTCGATTTCCGCGAAAGATTTCGCTCCGTGCTCGGCCGCAAACACGGCGAATTGGAGGGCGTCGGTGGCGTATGAATATACGGTGTTTTTTCCGCGGCCAAGCTCCATCTGGAGGTAGATTTTAAAATCGGCAAGCTGCTCCGCAATCCTCGGAGGGAGCTTCCTTTCAACATCTTTCTGGCGCGGAGTCATCCGGTTACTTGTCGACAGACTCCATAAGGTTTTTGACGGCCTTGGCGGCGGTGATGGACGAGTCCGACACGAGCTTTTTGTAGTGACCAATCATGTTTTTCACGCCGTCCTTCAGATAGAATCGGCGCAGGATTTCGGCTTCAAGGAGCGACTTGAACCATTCGGTGTCCTGCCTGAGGCGGCGCTTTTCGATGTAGCCGCTCTTCGTAAATTTTGTATAGAAGCCATCGAGTTTTTCCCATGCCTCCTTGATGCCGGCGCCGGTAAGCGCAGAGCATGTTTCGCAGAACGGATGCCAGTCGGGAGTCGGGCTTTTGAGGTAATGCAAAACGCCGGTAAGCTCTGCCTTTTTCATCATGGATTTTTCAATCATGTTGCCGTCTGCCTTGTTGACAAGGATGCCGTCGGCGAGCTCTATGACGCCCTTTTTGATGCCCTGAAGGTCGTCGCCCTGCGCGGCGAGCTGGATGAGCAGGAAGAAGTCGGTCATCGAGCGCACGGTGACCTCGCTCTGGCCCACGCCGACGGTTTCGACGAGTATTACGTCGTAGCCGGCGGCTTCGCAAAGAACCATCGTCTCGCGGCTTTTGCGCGCCACGCCGCCGAGCATGCCGCCGGAGGGAGACGGCCTGATGAACGCGTTGTCGCAGCGCGAGAGGTTTTCCATGCGTGTCTTGTCGCCCAGCACGCTGCCGCCCGTAACCGTACTGGAGGGGTCTACCGCGAGCACCGCAACCTTCTTGCCGTACTCCCTGCAGAGCATTGTGCCGAACGCCTCGATGAACGAAGACTTGCCCGCCCCCGGAACGCCCGTTATGCCGATTCTGAAAGCTTTTCCGGCGTGCGGCTGGAGGTCGGAAACAAGCTGCTGGGCGATGTCGAAATGCGCCTCGGCGTTGCTTTCGACCATAGTAATCGCGCGCGCGAGGATGGTCTTGTTGCCTTCAAGCACGCCCTTTTTAAAGTCCTCAAGGGACAGTTCTTTGCGTTTGGGGCGCGGGCGGTTGGAAATATTGTCGTCCGCGCTGCCGTCCTTGCGCAGATTTACGCCGGGCATGACGGAGGTTGTGAAAAAGCGCTTGTCGGCGTTTTCGGGCACCCATTCGGGCTTTGAGTTATCGCTGTTCATCTTCATCCAATTCCAAAATTTCCCCGCTCGACTTCGCGCCGAGCCTCTTTGCCGCGCTCATCACGCTTTGCCTGCCTTCGGACAAGGTTTTCAGGGCGGCGTCATAGTCTTCCTTGGCCTGCGAAATGCGCGTCCCCACCTTGCCGAAGCGTTCGAGAAAGCGCGTAACGCGCCTGTAAAGTTCGTTGCCGATTTCCGCGATTTCGCGGGCGTTCTTTTCGACCGCCGAGTTGCGGAAGCTTATTTCGGCAAACTTGAGAACCGACATTATCGTCGATGGCCCGACAATCAAGACATTCTTTTCGTAGGCGTCGGAAAGCAGTTTGTTGTCCTCGGCCACAACCAATTCATAGGCCGGCTCGACGGGCATAAACATTACCTTGAAACCCATGTTGACGTCGTCGAGGGCGTTATATTTGTCGGCAAAACCTTTCAGGTGGGCGCGCACGGAATTTTTGAATTCGCGCAGGGCCTCGCGGCGGGCCGCGTCGTCCTTGGCCGAGACGTAGTCGGCGAAACTAACGAGCGAAAGCTTGGAGTCCACAATAATCGAACGGCCTCCGGGAAGGTCCAGGATGAAGTCGGGGACGAGCCTCTTTTGTTCGCCACTGGCGTCGGCATAGCTCTCCTGAGAGCGGAAGTGGACGCCCTCCTTGAAGCCGCAGCTTTCAAAAATGCGCTGCAATACGACCTCGCCCCAGTTGCCCGCCGCCTTGTTGTTGGACTTTAGCGCGGAAGTGAGGTTCTGCGCGTCCTCGCTGAGGCGCGTGTTCATCTTCACGAGGCTTTCGATGTGCTTTTCGAGGCTCGCGCTGTTGCGCGTGCCTGTCTCATTGAGCGCGTCTATGCGCTCGCGGAAATCCTTGATGTTGTTTTTGAGCGGCGCGAGTATCAGGCCTATCTGCTCAAGGTTGGCCGCCGAAATCTTTTCGCGGGTAGCCTCGAAAATCTTGTTCGAGAGTATTTCAAAATCGGCCGTCAGCTTTTCCCTGAGCCGTTTTTCTTCCTCTGCGCGGGATTCGAGCTTTGAGACCAGCGACGATATTTTTTCCTCGGAGGCGGAAAGCTTTTTCTCTGCGGAAATTTTGTCCTCAAGATACCGCTGCGCGTCACCGCGCACGGCGTCGGCCTCGCGCAATACGGCGTCGCGGGCCGCCTCGGCGGAAGCGAGTTTCACCTGCAGGCTTCTCGCGGCGGAAGACATGCGCACATACACTGCGGCGCATGCGGCAACCGCCGCGGCAAACAAAACGAGAAAAATTACGGCGGGAACTGTCATAGCTGGTCGGCGTCCTCCTCTTCGATGATTTCCATGATTTCGCCGTCCTCTATGCCGCCCTCTTCTTCGGGAAGCTCGGCGGCAACGGGAATTACCGCCCCGGCGAGAAGCGCGGAGGGCTTTGCCCTAAACTGGGAGTCAAAAAGCTTTAAAAGGGAATCCGACACTTTTTTCACGGCCTCGTCAAATTCCATAGACCCCTCTTCGTAAACCTCGATTTTGCGCTCCTCCACGACAACGGGCGCTGCCTCGGCGATTCTTTTCGCGGTGCGGCGCGGAACGGCCTCGGCGAAAGCCTCCGCGAATTCGCGGGACTCTCTCAAGACTTCCCTAAGCAGAAGGGCTATTTTTTTTTTGCACCTCGGCAGGCGCTGTCGAAAGCTTGTCGAGTTCCCTTATCAAAGTGTTTATCGCCCGCACCCTGCTTTGCTCGACGGCTTTCAGCAGGGCCACCTCGAAGTTGGCTTTTTCGGACAGCCCGTTTTTAAGCCCCTTCTCGGCGTTTTGCAGGACGTCGAGCATTCGCATCATCTGCTCGCTGCTCAGGCTCTTGCCACCGAAATCCTTTTCTCCGGTCTCGAAAGACTCTATCATGGCCTTGCGGATGTATATCTGCATGTCGCAAAGCGCGCGGTAAAGGTCGCAGCCGCTTTCGACAAGCTCGTCGACGCCCCTGACGACAGCGGGATAGTCGCCGCGCGCCATTTTGCCCACCATGTCCTCTATTTGCGCCTCGGAAGCGAGCCCGTAAACGCCGATAACGTCGGAAACGTCTATTTTCTTGCCGCAGAACGAAATCATCTGGTCGAGTATGCTCTGGGCGTCGCGCATGCCGCCGTTGGCGAGGCGCGCGATGGAACGCAGGGCCTCGGGCGTTGCGGAAATATCCTCCTTCTTGGCTATTTCCGCGAGGTGCCCGGCGATGAGCTCTTCGGGGATCGGCCTGAATTCGAAACGCTGGCAGCGCGACGTTATGGTGCCAAGCACCTTGTGCGCCTCGGTGGTCGCGAAAATGAATTTCACGTGCGGCGGAGGCTCCTCAAGCGTTTTCAAAAGCGCGTTGAAGGCGTCCTGCGTGAGCGAGTGGACTTCGTCTATTATGTAAATCTTATAGGTGCACTGCGCGGGCGCGTACTGGCAGTCCTCGCGCAGCTGGCGGATTTCGTCGATGGAGCGGTTGGACGCGCCGTCGATTTCCACGACGTCCATGCACGAGCCGTTCATTATCGACTTCGCGATTTCGTCGTCGTCGTCCGGGTGGGCGTTCGGGCCGCCCTTGGCGTTCAAAGCCTTGGCGAAGAGGCGCGCCACTGTCGTCTTGCCGGTACCGCGCGGCCCCACAAAGAGGTAGGCGTGGCCTATCCTGCCCGACTCTATCGCGTTGGTGAGCGTTTTTACGATATGCTGCTGCCCGACCAGTTCGGAAAACTGCCTGGGGCGGTACCTTCGCGCTATAACCTGATAACTCTCGCTCATTATTAACCAACCTTAACGCGATATGCGCCCGACTCAAGAAATAATTTTTAAATAATCAAAGCGCCGCCGCAAAACGCTCCATTTAAAATTGCAAATATCCATGCAATATGCGGTTTATAAATATCGTCATAAAGAGATTTGCATAAAGACGCGGCTGCCTTTTAAGGTTTCTTAAGGCGGGATATATATGCTGCAATGTCGCAGTATCCGCCGGGATCAAAACTCACGCGGACATCCGCTCGCGCCTTCGGGCATGACGCGGACACTTTGGCGCCGTAAAAGCTGATTTTGCCCGTCTTCCGCCACGGCTTCCTCTTTCAAAAGCTTTTCCGCCTCGGCATAAAAACTTTTGAAAGCGGCGGCGGGAATCTTATATTCACCCGAATCTATATCGGCTTTTCGCAGCAGTGCGCCATTAGCATCCGTCTGGACGGCAAGACCTGAAAATGTCACAGAATAAGTCATGCCCTCTATTTTAACGCTTTTTTCACTGATAATCGTTTTAATAAAGTCTATAATGCCCTCCCGCATGCCGTTTGAAATTTCCAAAACATCAACAATATCGCCATTATTAAATGTTTTTAAAGAATACATATTCATTGAAGATACGGAAACAATGGACACATGCGGCCCACCTTCGCCCTCTCCCGCGAAATTGGCGTTTGTGTTTATAATATAATCATACTTAAACGCCAGTTCGTTGAGCCTGACTTTTCCTTCTATTCCAGACAAAATAACTTTTAGCTTCGGGAAATCGGCCTCATCAGAAACCAATTCTATTTTCAGATTTTTTATTGAATCCAAAAAGTCGTCAGCGCCACCGGCAGAACACGACAAAGTACTCCAAATTGCAACAACTAATAAAGCCAGTATTTTTATTTTTTCCATAAAATTCCCTTATTTGAAGATACAAGCCTTTTGTCTGAATTTGTATGGAGCAGAGATGTATTGCATGTACGACGAACTTTTTCCCGCTCGCCATTCAAATCCGGTTTCATTTGCGCCATAAAAGCTGTGTTTTTTGAAAAAATTTGCTTCTGTTGCCAATTGATTTCACATGAATATCGCCGTTCTTTGCCAACGCCGCAAACCATTCGCCCAATTCAATAGGCATGTTTTCGCATTTTGAACATTCGTCCGGCAGGGAGTTCGGTCCATGGATTTTGCAATCGCGCTCTTCCTCCTTTGTGAATCCCGCACCGCCAAGAGCAACTGAAACCATCGCCATAAATATAATTAGTCTTCCTATATTTAAATATATTATACATATCTATCTGCCTGTCAACGGCAATATGACGAAAAAAGCCGGCAGAGATTTTCAACGATTTAGAATGCATCCCCAAGTCAACCCGAAACAGATTAATGTTGAAATTACCGCACCGTTTTTGAGAATCAACCGATATAAATGGCAAGAGGCGCCCAAAGAAAAAATACAGCACTTTCCCAAGACTCCCATTACGAGGACCTTGAGATGTCGGTGCTGCACAAGATAAGCCGGGCGCTTGTCCAGCGCAAAAACGTATCAGAACTCATCGCCGAGACGCTCGAAATTCTGAGCGAGGAAATGGGGCTCGCGCGCGGAACGATAACCTTGCGCGAAGACGGCCACCTTTTTATAGAGGCGTCGCACGGCATGGACGACGAAAGCATGAAGCGCGGCGTCTACAAGATCGGCGAAGGCGTCACCGGACGCGTGGCCGCCGAAGGAAAATCGGTAGTGATAGAGGACATTTCCAAAAGCTCCGAATTTCTCGACAGGACTAAAACGAGGGGCCCGCTTAAGAATACGGCCTTCATATGCGTGCCCATTATATATATGGAACAGGTTATCGGGACGCTTAGCATAGACAGGAAAGTCTCCGCCAACACAGACCTGTCCCGCGACCTCGCCCTGCTCGAAACGGTCGCGAACCTGCTGGCCGACGCGCTGGCGCTCATTTACCTGCACCACGAGGAGCGCAACAGGCTGCTGGACGAAAACCGCCGCCTTAAGCTGGAGCTCAGCACGGGGCTTGTGCGCCCGGCGAACATGTACGGCAACTGCGGCGCGATGCAGAACGTCTACAGGGCCATAGCAGACCTCTCCCAGAAAAACACGCACGTTTTCATAAGGGGAAAATCCGGAACGGGAAAAGAGCTCGCGGCGCGCTCCATATGCGAGGCCTCCAAGCATAATTCGCATGGCTTCCATGTGGTCAACTGCGCGGCCCTGCCCGACTACGCGCTTGTCGGCGAAATTTTCGGCTTCGAAAAGGGGGCTTTCGCGCACGCCAATTTTTCCAAGCGCGGGCTTTTTGAAAGGGCGCAGGGCGGCACGGTGTTTTTCGACGAGGCCGCGCAGATATCCATGCCCGCGCAGAAAATGCTGGCCGAATTCCTCGCGTCCGGCCGCTTCAGAAGGATGCGCGGCACGTCCGACATATTCGCCAAGCTGCGCGTTATATGCGCGAGTAGCGCCGACATTGAAAAGCTCGTAGAGCAAAAGATGTTCGACAAAGGCCTCTACGACATCATTTCCAAAAACACGATCCACATGCCGTCCCTGCGAGACCGCAAAAGCGACATCCTGCTGCTGGCCGAACATTTTCTGGAAAAATACAACAAGGTTTACGGCAAGAACATCAAGCGAATATCAACGCCCGCCATCAACATGATGAGCGTCTATTCGTGGCCCGGCAACGTGCGCGAGCTCGAAAACTGCGTCGAGCGCGCGGTGATGTCGTCGCACGACTCCGCCATTTCGGGCTACAACCTGACCTCGGCCGTGCGGGCGGGCTACCTGCAGCGAAGCATACCCTACGCCGAAGACGCCGACTTTTCCAGCATGGTCATCTCCTTCGAGCGAGAACTCATCACCGAGGCGCTCAAGGCCAACAGGGGCAACGCGGCGGCGGCGGCGCGCAAGCTGAACATCAGCCAGCGCATGATAAACTACAAAATCAAAAAATACGCCATCACTACGTCGTGGTACAAGGGCTCTAAATAGGAACGCACCGCATGAGCGAAAAAATAATGGTGGCCCTTTCGGGCGGAGTTGACAGTTCGGTGGCGATGGCCCTTCTCAAGCAGCAGGGCTGCGACATTTCCGCCGCTTATATGAAAACGTGGATGAACGAAGAAGGAATAGACGTTTTCGGCGACTGCCCGTGGCACCAGGACATCGCCGACGCCGAAGCCTGCGCAAAGCACCTCGGCGTGCCGTTTGAAAGCATAGACTTTATAAGGGAGTATAAAGAGCAGATAGTCGAATACCTGGTCGAAGGCTACAGGCTGGGCCGCACGCCCAATCCTGACGTGATGTGCAACCGCAAAATGAAGTTCGGCAAATTCCTCGACTACGCCCTTGCGCGCGGCTACTCCGCCGTGGCCACCGGCCATTACTGCGCGATACGCGAAAACGACGACGGCTCGCGCGACCTCGTCAGCGGCGCGGACCCAAGCAAAGACCAGTCTTATTTCCTCGCGATGATAACGCAGGAGCAGCTCAAGCGCGCGGTGTTTCCGATAGGCTCGCTGCTCAAAAGCCAGGTCCGCGACATCGCCCGCATGAACGGCCTGCCCAATTCGGAAAAGAAGGACAGCCAGGGAATCTGCTTCCTCGGAAAAATCAGGATACAGGATTTCCTGCGCCATTACATCCCGGAAAAACCGGGCGACATCGTAAACGCGAAGGGCAAAATCCTCGGAATTCACAGGGGGCTGTACAACTACACGATCGGCCAGCGCAAGGGAATCGGAGTGCCGTCGAATACCGACAACAAAAGCTACGTGGTGGTCGCCAAAAACTTTGAAAACAACACGCTCGTCATAGACTTCGACTCGCCCGCCGCAGAAAGCCTTTACAGAAGCGAGGTTTTCGTGCGCGAAATAAACTGGATAAACAGACCCGTAGAAGAGTCCCGCGAACTCGACGCCCGCGTGCGCTACAGGGACGGTTTGGTAAAAATAATGTTCACGCCCCTGCCCGACGGCCGCGCAAAAATAGAATTCAATACCCCCCAGCGCGCCATCGCCCCCGGGCAGGTGCTCGCCATACACGACGGCGAAACGCTTCTTGGCGGAGCATTTTACGAGTAGCCCGGGCGCGCGCATGGACGCCCCGCACCTACATGGCTAACCAGGCAAAATCTTCATGCAGTGCCCCTTAGCAACCGCATAAGTTCACAGGCTGCGGAGCAATATCCCATACGGCGGCAATTAAATCATGCGAAAAAAACGGACGAATTCACCATACTTGGAATCCGCACAGGGCGGCACACCGCTTGAACGAATTTATATTTTAAATTTCAATTAATTATTTCATAATAATTAATATTGTTGACATTTATATGATATATTTTTTTTGAGTATGTTTATATTATATAAATATACTATATATGATTAAATTTATCATTCTCCTTCCGGCCATTTTTGCCTGCACCGTCTCCGCACGCGGCCAGCTCAAGTTCGGCACAGCGCTTATAGAGGACAGAATCGATTCTTCAAAGCAGGAATTTTGCCGGCGAAGACATCCGAAGCCGCCAAAGGGATAATCACAATAACTCTTAAAGAAAAACCAGGACTGAACCGTAACTTTTATGCGCATGCTGCCATAAAATAAGAAAAACAGTCAAAAAGAATCGACAATAGGCGCCATTTTATCATAACTGTTATGACACTCTCCTCAATCAATACATGACGCAGCCAACGGATGGTCGCATAAAAGCATATGAAAACCAATCAGCATATATTTTTCACAAAACAACGCATACTCAACAAATAAAACCGCGATAATTTTTACATATCAAAAGCCGCGCGCGCGTCGGGCTATATTGGAAAGAATCACCGCAACCAGTAAATCCGCATGACAAATGCCATGATCAGAATTGCAAAATGCATAACCGCAGCCCTTCTAGCCTGCGTTTTTGTCAACAACATCACCGCACAGGAAAAACGGCCGGCATGGCTTACCGACGAGAAACGCACCTTTTCGTTCAAGCAGAAGACCGACAAGCGGCAGTCCTCAAAAGGAGACTTGGACAGAGGCTCCAAACTCAATGAAATCACGTATGTCGTTCGCATGCCAAGCAGCTGGACTCCGGAGAAAGAGGAGGAAGCCCTTAGCAAAGGCGTAAGCTCCGTCAGGGGCATTCTCGTAATATGCACATGGGACACGGATGAATTCCAGCTCAAGGGCATATTTTCAAGAACGGGATATTTCAGCTATCTCGTAAATTTTGCCGACCAAAACAACGTCGCCCTTGTTTCATGGTCGTCTTTCGGCGGATACCAGAACGGAACGAGCACCGACGAAATGAGCAAGGCGGAAATGAAGAAACAGGACGCCGTCTTCAACGACAGGCTTTCCGAATGGGAAAAGGGCTACAAGCGCTTCCTTAAAAAATACAACCTGCCGGCGGAACCCGCAATGATGTACGGGGTCAGCGCGGGGGCCAACATAGCCCACAGGGTGGCGATGAGAAAGCCCCAATATTTTTCCGGGGTGTGCATACACATAAACTCATCCTACGACATCCCTACCCCGAACGGCAAAAAGCTTCTGTGGCTCGTCAGCACCGGCGAGCTTGAATACGGCTACGCGGCGGCGCAGAGGTTTTACCAGAAGATGATCGACATGCAGTATTGCACGATTTTCAAGGCATTTGAAAACAAGGGGCACGACATCACGCGCGAGTCGCTGGAGCTCGCGGCGGAATTTTTCAAATACCTGATAACGTTCATGCCCGACCCGAGCGACCCGGAATGGGCCCCTCCGCCCGTCGACAAATTCTATATGATGCAATACCCGCAATATGTCGGCGACTACCTCAACCAGGTGGCATACCCCTACGAAAAGGCGAAGGAAAACATTCCGACGCCAAGATTCATGGTCGCGCTGCCTACAACGGCCCTTGCAAAGGCCTGGGGAATGATAATAGAATGAAGCACCGCACGTCCAATCATGCTTCGGCATTCGCTTGCGCCGCAGTTTTAACGGCATGCCAAACCTTGTGTCCGGCGGCGTTTTTTACGAAGGCATTGGAATTCGGGCCGGGCACTCCGGGCGAAAAGATGTTTTTTTGGGACAGCGGCGTCAGCGAAGACGGCGAATTTGTCCTGTGGGAAATCGAGGAGGACGAGCCGCCAACAAACGAGGACTCTTTTGCATACAAGGGCCAGAACGCGAGGTTCATCGCCATGGGCAACAGACTGGAAGATTCCACAATGTACGCAAAAACCATAACCTTGGAAAGCGACTACGACGGCGGGTTCTTTATAAAAGGGAAAGACCAGAAACCCAGCCCGTCGACGATCCGCATAGAAGAGGATATCAATGTGAAAGTGCACAAGCGCGCCGACTTCAACTTCGGAAATTCCGCCGCATACGAGGGGTTTGACAAAATTTTGATAGGCGGCAACGCGAATTTCACAATGGGCGACAGCGACGGCTGCGGCTTCATCAAAACGGTGTTCAACCCATGGGAGCGCTACGGCGAAGCCAACCCGTCCATGGTCGTCGGCGGAACCGTAAACTTCACAAAACCAAACGGGCGGTGGCTTGCCAACGCGGCAGGCACGCAGGAAAGCGTACCGTCCGTGGACGCTTTTATCCAGTTGGGCGGGCTCAACGGGGAAAAGCTTCTGGTGTCAACAAACGACCCCGGCGCCCGCAGCCTCACCCTCATATTCAGATCCGACGGGAAGCGGGCCTTCACGGGCGGCAAATGGACGGGCGCCTTCAGCAGCTTCTTCCGCGGAGGCCCATACGCGAAAATAGTCATGGACGGCGGGAACGGCGGAAGCCAGACCATACAGTTCTTGGACATCGGCAAAATGGCCGACGGAAGCGTTGACTCAAAAATGAAGGAGTGCGATCTCGACATGATAAGCGGAAAGCTCGAAATAAGCACGCCGTCGCTGTTCGGAGGGCTCAACAGCGTTCGCTTCGCCGGAGGCGAAATAACCGTCGGCGAAAACAAGACCCTCGGGATGAAAAGCCTCGCGTGGAAAAACGGGCGCTTCGTGTTCAAAATATACAGCGACGTCACCAACGACTGCGGCGCGATAAGGATAGACGACACGGCCAAGCTGGCGGGCGGCAAATACTATATTGACCTTGTGTTGGACGAAAAAATAAGAAATATCATAGGCTCGTACAACATAATCAGGGGGGGCATGGAAACGCTGGACCTGGAAAAGCTTACGGTAAGGGTTTTGAATTCCAAGGGCGAAGCCGTATCGGGAATAAAGACGGAGGTTTTCAAGAAGGGCGGCGGACTTCATGTAAAACTGGCCGGCGTTATCGGTGCAAAGAAATAGGGGCGCAAACGGACAGCCAAAGCGCAATTAAAAAATGCTTAAAAAATTTATCATAATGGCGGCCGTATCGGCGTGCGCGGCGTTCGGAAATTTCATGATCAACCCGAACGCCCCGCGCATTGGCCTCCTTGAGGACGAGATAGAAGCGACGCAAATCCAGTCGCTCGGTAAAAACCTTCTGGCCGTCGACGCAAGAAGCCCGGCGGAATTTGAAAAGGGTCATGTCGAAGGCGCCGTAAACCTTTCCGAAGCCTCCTTTGATTCACAGCTGGGCGGCTTTCTCGACGCGTGGACGCCCGACATGGCGGTGCTTGTCTACTGCAGCTCCTCGGGATGCAATTCCAGCAGGCACATAGCCGACAGGCTCAGGAACGAATGCGGCATTGAAAACGTTTACATATTTAAGGACGACTGGACAAAATGGAAACGCTGAAAACAGTCATATCGTGGCTTTTGAGAATAATACTTGCCGGAGTGCTCATATACGCCGGTTGCGCAAAAATCGCGAGGCCCGACGAATTTTTCGCCGACATATCCAACTACCGGGTTTTCCCTGTTTGGACGGCCTATGCCGCCGCGTATTTCATGCCCCCCTTTGAAATCGTCGTGGGAATATTTCTCCTGACGCGCCGCGGGCTCGACGCGGGGCTCATCGCCTCGGCGGCCATGATGGCCGTATTCATCATATTGATTTCCTCCGCATGGGCAAGGGGCCTGGACATATCCTGCGGATGCTTCGGAAACGGCGGCACAGGGCAATACTTTGAAGCCATAGTGCGCGACCTGGCGCTGATCCTGTGCGCGGCGGCCATACATGTTCTTAACAAACCACACAAAAAATCTTATGAATAAAAACAAAGCAATAATGATTGCAGCGGCGTTTCCCGTAATAGCCGTGGCGATAGTTGCCCTGATAATAGCGTTCAAACCTTCAAAGGGAATGTCCGGCTCGGGATCCGACCTTCCTGACAGGTATTTCGACGCCCCAAAATCTTTTGCGGGAAACTCGTATTCAATAAACGCGAGCGTGGATTCGCAGCTGGCGTACAAGGGCGGCGTCGGCCGCATACTGCTCGTACAGGTGTCGGAAAACGGCGCGCTCCTGCCGCTTTTCGTTCAGGAGGACACGAAAAACTTCAACCCGATGACGGGCCAGAAATACCGCTTCGCCGTGAAAATCGACGGCGAGGGGAAACTCGTCCTTTCCAACTTCAGAAAGATGTAGCATGAAAAAGCTTTTCATACTCTCAATTATCCTCGCCGTGCCCGCATTTGCGGACGGCAATATTGAAACAGGAAGCGTTCCGGCAAATCCGGCGGGGGAAAAAACGCCTCAGCAGGCGGCAGTTCCACAGCCGGAGGCGACGAACGCAGCGGCAAAGGAAACGTCCAAGGCAAAACCTTCCGGCTCTCCACTAGCAGGCGGCGCGCCCTCCGCAGGAATGATGCCCCTCAATCTAAACAGCCTCGGAGCCGGGGACAGCAACGCCATCATATCCCTGCTAAGCACGCAGGGAAACCTGACGGACGCAATGGGGCAAAAGGCCGACGAGGCGCAGGTGCGCATAGTCAAGGGAAGGTTTGAAAAGTATCTGAACGCCCAGCCCGCGACCTCCGCGGAAGACCTCGCCTACAACGACCTTCTTGTGGAAATAAGCCAGAGGCTCGCCGGCAAGGGCGGCGGAAGCGACGACGAGCGCGTCACGGACGCGTGGCGCATGCTGTTCAAGGCCGAAGGATACTCGATGGACGACCAGTTGTGCCGGACTATAGCCGACAAGGTAATCAACTTCTGGCAGACGACGCGCAAGATAAGCAGGCTGGCCCTCCAGAACGAATACCTTGAAAAGGAGCGCAAGCGCCGGGAAAGCGACATACGCTCGATCAACAGCGCCGACCGCCAGGACTTCATCGCGATGATGCGCGGCAAGGACGCAACCCCGCCGCCCTCGCGCGAATACGAGCTAGACCCCGTTAAAAAACGCCTTGAGGAAACAGAATCCAAACTGAAGGAAAACAAGTCGTACGAGGCTTCGTCGCGCATAAACCAGAAGCTCGACTTCCAAAGCCTCATCCTCCAGTTTTTCATCCAGCGCCGCTACTACCACTCTATGATAGCCAACGACTTTTACCGCTATATTTTCTCGGCTGAAGACGGGAAGCTCGACGGGGCCGACCAGCTCAAACAGCAGATGTTCGGCGGCATTGACATAAAGCTTACCACTTCGACCATAGACGCGCTCTGCAAAGAGGCGATAAACGACACGGCAAACGGCGTGCAGGCCGCCGACTACCTCATTTCCAAGGGCGAGTACCACTCCGCCACGCAGAGGCTTATGGAGGCATTTTTCATAGGCGAGCACCTCGCCCCCATCAAGACCTTCCCGCTTGAACGCAAGCGTGAAATACTTAAATACATCCGCGACACCGACAAACTTATAAACGCGGTCAAAGTGAAGCACGTCGAGAGGGCCGAGGAAATCCTGAAGGAAATACAGGAATACGCCACCGACTTCGACTCGGGGCAGATTGAGGCCTTCATCCAGACCTCAAAGCAGCTTAGCAACCTCGCCCTCCAAAAGGCGCTCGTTGCGGCGCAGACCGGCAACCAGGCCGGAGTGGAAACGGCGCTTCAGGAGGCCGTAGAATTCTGGCCCACAAACCCCAAAATCCAGGAATTCCTTTCAACGATGATAGGAAAAGTGGACCTCAAGGATGTGGCCACGACCGACTTCGACAGGCTTTTCGCGCAGAAGGATTTCCGCGGCATATTCAACGACCGCTTCAGGTTCGCCGCGGCGCTGGCAATGGACAAGTCGCGCAGCGACCAGTTCATGGAAATCATGAAGCGCATGGAAACGATAGAAACCTCCATAGGCCAGGCCAAGGAGCTCTCAAGGCTCAAAAACAATTTCGCAGCATGGGAAATAATCGAAAAGGTCTACCAGATGTATCCGGAAGACCAGGAGCTTAACCGCATGCGCAGCGACCTCACGCTGAGGGCGTCCAACTTTGCCGCGGCAATATCAAAGGCGGAGGAATCGCTTCAGAACGGCGACAAATGGGAAGCCCTGCTCGGCTTCATAAGGGCCAAGCAGATATACCCCATGTCAAGCTTCGCCAACGACAAAATCGCCGGTCTGGCCGAGGAAATTTTGCAGAACTGCAACTAGGGCATATGCGCACTGGAATGCCTTGAGCCAAGCGGATTTGCACGAGGGTATAGTTATCAACACATTCAAAAGCGGCAAAGTTCTTTTGCCGTTTTTTTCTTGGACTGTGCGAACGGCCCGGCGCGGCACGTATTTACTTGCCAAAATTACAGACGCCTGTAAATTTTCCGATTTAATTTTCATACTTATGGTAGACATGGCTACAATTGAGGGCCTTTGCAAACGCAGGGGGTTTATTTACAGGTCGTCGGAAATTTACGGCGGCTTTAACGGTTTCTTTGACTTCGGCCCGCTGGGCGTTGAGCTCAAAAACAACATCAAGCAGGCGTGGTGGAAAGACTTCGTGCACGGCCGCGACGACATCGTCGGCCTCGACGCATCCATCATAATGCACCCCGACATCTGGAGGGCTTCCGGCCACGTAGAGGGCTTCTCCGACCCCATGGTGGACGACAAGGAAACCAAGCTGCGCTACCGTGCCGACCAGATTTTCTTCTCCGAAGTTACCGTCAACGGCGAAGCCGTCGGTTATGTGAGCGTCCTTGAGGACGACGGCATGCAGGCGGAAGCCGAAAAGAAGGCCTCGGAGCTCAAGCGCAAGCTGGCCAAGCAGGGCGAACTAGGCCCGGTGGTTCTCAAGAACTACATGGACGCCAAGCCTTTCGAGTACGACCTCATCCCATCGCCCGCAACGGGCAACGTCGGCACGCTCACGCCGCCGCGCGACTTCAACCTGATGTTCCAGACATACGTGGGCGCGCTGCGCGACGAAACCGCCGTTGCCTACCTGCGCCCCGAAACCGCGCAGGGCATTTTCGCCGACTTCAAAAACGTCTGCGACACATCCCGCGTGAAGCTGCCCTTCGGCATCGCGCAGATAGGCAAGGCTTTCAGAAACGAAATAACGCCGCGCAATTTCATTTTCCGCAGCCGCGAGTTCGAGCAGATGGAAATCGAGTATTTCATATCTCCGCACGACGACTGGCAGACCATGCACCGCGAATGGATTGACGCGTGCAAGGCGTGGTTTGTTTCCATCGGCCTTCCCGCCGGCCAGCTGGAGGAGGATGTCCACCCCTGCGCGAAGCTCGCGCACTACGCGAAAGCCTGCACCGACATCACTTTCAGGTTCCCGCACGGCCTGCAGGAGCTTCAGGGCATCGCGGTGCGCGGCAACTTCGACCTTACGCAGCACCAGAACGCCTCGGGCAAGAACCTCGAGTATTTCGACGAGGCGCGCAAGGAAAAGTATCTGCCCCACGTCATCGAGCCCTCGCTCGGCGTCGACCGCACCCTGCTCGCGGTGCTCACCGCCGCATACACGGAAGACGAAGTTCCGAACGACAAGGGCGAGGCCGAAAAGCGCGTCCTGCTCAAGTTCAGCCCGAGGGTGTCCCCCTTCAAGGCCGCCGTGTTCCCGCTTGTCAAGAACAAGCCCGAACTCTACGGCCGCGCGGAAGAGCTTTACAAGAAGCTGCGCCGCCGCTGGAACGTGTTCTTCGACGCCTCCGGCGCAATCGGCCGCCGCTACCGCCGCCAGGATGAAATCGGCACTCCTTTCGGCATTACGGTAGACTTCCAGACGATCGAGGGCGACGGCTCCGTCACCTTGCGCGACCGCGACACGACCGAACAGGTGCGCATGAGCGAAGCCGAACTCTTCGCCTACCTCTCGGAAAAGATCGACATGGCGTAAACGTCGGTTTCCGAACGAACGCTTGCAAAAAAACGCGGGAAAATTTCCCGCGCTTTTTTTTGCGCCTAAAAATCCGTTCAATAGCCGAAATATTTTTTGGCGAAAGCAAGAACGCTTTCACGGTACTTTTTCGTCGAATCAACGTCGCTTTCCAGCATATGGCTTGAGTTTGGATAACGTATAAATATGAAATCCACGCCCGACTTTTCGAGGGCGGCCGCAAGCTTTTCGCCGTTTTCCAAAGGAACAAGCCAATCCTTTCCGCCATAGCCCATCACCGTCGGCGGCGTTTTTTCATTAACCAATTGCAAAGGCGATATGGAAGCCATTATGCCCCTGGCCTCTCCGTTTAAAACAGCGTCTTCGCTAATTTCCCGCCCAGCGGCTGTTTCCACAAGTTTTATAGCTTCCGATATTTTTTCCGGGGAATCCGCCTCAGCGTCATCCCAGTCTTCGACAAAGCTCACCAGTCCCACCTGTTCCGCGACAAAGGCAATCGGCAGCGGCGAGCTTTCCGCACGAGAATACGCGTAAAGAAGCGCCAGATGCCCGCCCGCCGAAAATCCGGACAACGCGGCTTTGTCAATGCGGTATCCCAGCTCCGCCGTCTTTTCCCTTATCTTTCCAAGGCAAAGGCCTATTTCGTCCAGCATCATCGGAATATTCGATTTGTTGTTTTTCAAATCTATCAGCGAATAGTTCATTGCAGCCGTAAAATACCCGGCCTTTGCATAACGGCGGCACGCATAGGCAATCTCGCTTTTGTCGCCGCCCATCCACGAGCCTCCGTGTATGAAAAGCATGACGGCGGCAGGCTTGTCTTTTGACGCTCCTGCGGGAACATACAGGTCAAAACGGTTTCTTTCCTTTTCACCGTACGAAATGTCGGGATGCACTGTTGCGTATTCGCCGTCCCAGTCCTCTTTCATTTCCGCACTATTGAGACCCCCGCAAAACTTAAAAAAGATATAGCCTCCAATGGTTCCGATACCGCCAATGGCAAGGCCTGAGCATATCAAAACAGCAATCAAAATACGTTTCATGCGGACGGAATTACGGGCCGGCTAAACGGAATGCAAGCATTTATTGAAATGCGCAAAACATGGCTCAAATGCTCTCAAGATTTTATAAAGCTAAAACGGCTTCATATCTGCTCCGCTGCTTTTTATTTTGACTATAAAAACCCACGCACTTAGTCTGTCTTTATGGTAAAACGCTTTTTTGACTTGAAATACGCATGCGGGTTTGCGGCCGCTTTCGTCGTGTTTTCCGCCATTTGCGCGGGTGCGGACCCTTCGCTTGAAATCGTTGCTTCGGGGCAGGACTACAACCTGATAAGTTCAACCCCAGGCCTTCAGGAACTCCGCGTGACGCTTCCGCAAAGCAAGGGCGCCGCCTCCGTCAGAGCCGAAGTGAGAGGCTACGACAACCGCGCGCTGCTGATGCCAAAAGTCATATCGACAAACACGGTGTCGCTTCCCAAAAGCGGAGCTGCAGACGTCAAAATGCCCATGGTACTTTCCAAGCCGGGGCTGTATGAAATAACATTGTCGGCGCTTGATTCTCAAGAAAACGTCCTCGGAACAAAAAAAGTGTCCTATGCCGTAGTCCCGCCGCGCAAGGCGGTGGGGCCTTCCGATTTCGGCGTATGCGTACATCTTACCGCGCGCGGCGACTCCACAAAAGAGCGCGTCGGCAAAGTTCTTTCACTGATAAAATTAGCGGGGTTTTCGCGCATACGCGACGAAATGTACTGGCAGCAGGTCGAGCGCGTTCCCGGCGAATTCGTTTTCGAAGAACAGCAGGACCGCGTGATAAACATGGCCGCAAAGCTGAGGCTTTCGCCGCTTATCATTCTCGACTACGGCAACGCCAAGGCCTACCCCGAAGAATTCGCTAATAACCCCGACAACAGCATTTTTCCGCAGACCCCCGAAACCAGGGCGCTATTCGCCAACTATGTCAAAGAGGTTGTGAGCCGCTACAAAAAACAGGTCAAGGAATGGGAGGTCTGGAACGAACCCCACGCGTGGGGAAACCCGTCCACCGAAAACTACACCCTGTTGCTTAAGGACGTTTTCACAACGATAAAAGGCATAGCCCCCGATAGCGTCGTGATAGGGTGCGGAGGCGGCGGTGGAGGCGGCGGCCCGGGAGGCGACTACGTAAACGAGGTCATCCGCCACGGCGGCCTCAACAGCATGGACGGCTTCAGCATACACCCCTACATGACGCCCCCGCTGACGCCCGACATGGGCTATCCGGTGCCGGGCGCGCCCATTCCGAGGGTAAACATTCCCCTTGTTTCGCAGCACCTCAAAAGCCTTGTAAGCGACCAGCGCAACATTCTGAACAACGGCAAGGAGCTGGGCGTGTGGGTTACGGAATACGGCGCGTTTTCCTCGCCCGTGAAATTCGCCGACGGCGAGCCGTTCCAGGCGCTCTATCTCGCGCGCGCATACCTGCTCTCGCGCCGCTTCGGCACTTTTGAGGCGATCTATTGGTACGACTTCCAGGACGACGGCACAAACCCGACGAACCCCGAGCACAACTTCGGCCTAATCAGGGAGGACTTTTCGCCGAAGCCCGCTTATGTGGCCGCGGCGGTTCTTACAAACAGGCTCGGCAAGCGCAAATGGAAGCAGTCGCTGGCGGAGGACAACACGCTTGTGGAAATCCACCAGTTCGGTGAGGACAAAGACCCCGTAATTGTCGGCTGGGCAAAGCACGACCTGAATTTTGAAATCGCCCCGATAAGCATACCCAGCGGCAAATACACGCTGGTTGACTGGCAGGGGTCTGAAAAAACCGTCGAGGTCAAGTCTGGCAAGTACAACTTCAACGCGGGGCCCCTGCCCCAATACCTTATTCCGCAAAAATGAAAAACATCAGAAACATCCTCATTGTTTGCGTTTGCCTTCTCGCGCCGCTGTGCGCCGCGGCAAACCCTACCGTAAATATCAAGTTCGCCGACGATTCCTGCCTGACATTCGAAGATGCGGGCTCAAAACAGATAGACGTGCGCATCGTATCCGGGCAGGCGATAGCCAATCTTTCGCTCGAACTCGAACTGCGCCGTTACGACGAAAATGCCAAACTCGGCGCGGAGCCTGTCGCAAAGGCGGAGTCCACGCAGGACGTCCAAGGCGGGGGCGGTCTGGCGCCCATATCCGTCGACATAGAAGTTCCGGCCGCCGGTTTTTACCGGCTGCTTGTCACGGCGACGGACGGCGACGGCAACTTCCGCGGCAAAAAGACGGTGCTTCTCGCCGTATTCCCGAAAGGATAAAAAACAATTGAAAAAGCGCGGGGCAGAAACGTCCCGCGCTTTTTTTCACAATCCAACGGCATCGGGCACGGCGCGACTTGCGCCATGGCTTAGTTTTTAACGTCGCCGTATGACATTTTAAGCAGCTCGCGGCCGCCTTTGGTTAAATATGTCACGGCCGCCATTATAAACCAAGGCACCAAGACAAGCGAGAGTGTCGCTGTCAAACTCAACGCAGGGGAGTCCCTGAAAGGCCTGAATATCCAATTGGCCGCCGAGACCATAATCCAAAGCGCGGCGAAGAACGCCATAATGAAAGTGAAATTGGCGTAATTTATAATTCTGTCGCGGCGCTGCTCCAAAGTCAGGGATTCGTCCGAAAAAATCATGTTAACAACTCCGCGCGTGGCGCAATATATTCCGACAAGCGCCCCGATAATCCCAAGGCCGCCGCCGACAATTGCGCCCCATATTCCCGTATCAGCTTCCATAGTTGATTTCCTTTCACATTGCAGATTAAAAAAACTGCATAGATAGGACTGTTTTTTATGGAACAATATTACGGATTTCCAGAAAAAAACTTCCCGCCTAAAGGGCCTTCGGTTTAAATGCGGGCAAAATTTACGATGCGATGTCGCGCTTGAGCGAAATGTGGTAGCGTATGGCGAGCGCGCGCAGGGCAAAGATTATGCAGAAAGCGATTATCGCGCTGTCCAGAAAGGCCATGGAAATCAGGCCGATTATGGCGGCCGAGGCGTAAAGCTCGCCGCGGAATATGAAGGGCTGGCGCGTCAGGCAGATGTCGCGGAAAAGGCCGCCGCCGCATCCGGTTATAACGCCCATGACCACGGCCACCTCGCGGTGTTCAAAAAACGCATAGGCCATAGAATAGCCCTGCACAGCAAAAAGCGCGAGCCCCACGGCGTCGAACCAGTTCACGGTCTTTTCGTGGTAGCTCATGAATTTCGAGACTATGTACGTGAAAATGGAGGCGGCTATGCAGATGTTGAGCGAATACAGGTAGGGGTCGTTGAGCCAGAACACGGGGCGGTCTAGGATTACGTCGCGTATGGTGCCGCCGCCTATGCCCGTGATTATGCCCACGGCGATATAGCCGATGATGTCGAGGTCGCGCCTGTACGCGGCTATGGCGCCGGAAATCGAGAAGGCCGTCAGCCCCATGACTTCAAAAACCTGCATGACTGCCGGATTGACCGACTGCATAACGTCACTCCTTTTCGGATGGTTCTGCGGACTCGGGGTTTTCCCCGCCGTGGGATTTGCGGTATTCTTCTGCCTGCTCCGCGCCCATGTAGGACTTAAGCAGCTTAACATCCGTTTTCATCAAATCGACCATTATGAGGCCGTCTATGCAGCTGCCGAAATCGTGGTCTACGTTGAAGGCGAGCAGCTGCCCGTCGAGCTTGAGGTAATGCTTAAGCAGCGTCGGCAGCCCCTTGTTGTCTATTTCCACTTCTGAAACCAGCGCCGAGATGTGCTCGATATCGAGCGAGCCCGAGAGGGCCTTGCGCTCGGCATTTTTAAGTCGAACCTTCGGCGGCTTCTTGGCCTTGACGAACTTTGCGAGCTCCTCGTCGGTCTTGTGCTCCGTCAGGAACTGCACGATGAGGTCTTTGGAAATGGAATGGTAGTCGGTGCTGATGCTCACCGGGCCGTAAAGGGTCTTGTAGCGCGGGTTGCGGTATATGTATTCGCCTATGCCGCGCCAGAGTATCGCGAGCGTCGAGCGTTTCTTCTGGTATTCGCTGGCGATGAACGAGCGCCCCATTTCGAGCGCGGGCGATATGTGCGCGATAAGCTCGGGCTTCATCCTGAAAAGCGTCGAGGCGTAAAGGCCCTGCACGCCCATGGCGTTCACAATCTTGTCGGTGCGGCCTATCCTGTACGCACCCACAATCGCCTTGTTCTCGTGGTCCCACATGAACATGTGCAGGTAGTACTGGTCGAATTCGTCGATGTCGAAGCTCTTGCCGGTGCCTTCGCCTACCTCCCTGAAGGTTTTTTCGCGCAGACGGCCGATTTCGACGAGGATCCTCTTTATCTGCCACGCCTCGGCGCAGTAGACGGAAATTTTGTCGCCCCTTATCATGCAGGCAGACTCGGGCAGACTTTCAACCTCCTCGGCCATCTTGTCGGGCGATACGGGCAGAATGAGCTCCTGCATCTCTTTCTGCATGATTTTGGGCAGAAACTTTTCGATGCTCTTCTGGATTGCCCTCGCCTGCGAAAAGCTCTGGGGCTCGCCCTTTTTGTCGCGGCCGCCTAGAATGTACGAGCTTATGCGAAGCCACGAGATGAGGTCTTCGTCAGTCTTGAAGTCTGATACCTTGCGCGCCGGCACGACGGAGCCCACATACATGCGCACCGCCGGCCTTTTCTTGCATATTTTGGAAATGCGTATCAGCTCGCGCGGCAGAAGCATTGTCCTCAACATGGGGTGTATGACGCCCGCCGCGTAAAAGAGCCACGAGTTGCGGGCCTCGAAATATATGGGCAGGATGTTCGCGCCAGTGCGCTTGGCGATGCTGGCGATATTCGTGTTCCAGTCGGGGTCGCTGATGCAGAAATCCCTGTGCAGGTACGAGACGGTGCCCGAGGGAAAGGTGCCCACGCAGCCGCCGTTTTTAAGGTGGCGGATGGTGTCCTTCATGGCGGCGACGTTCTGGGCCATGGCTTTTTTGCCGCCGAACGCGTTAACCGTTATTACGTACGGCTCGATTTCGCTCATGCGCGTCAGAAGCTCGTTGACGATGAGCTTTGAGTCTTCGCGCACGCGCAGAAGCACGGAGCCGAGTATTATGCCGTCGAGCCCGCCCAGCGGATGGTTCGATACGATGATAAGCGGCCCGTTCGCGGGGATTTTCTTCAAATCCTCCTCGTCGATTTCATAAGTTACGTCCAACGAGGCCAGCGCCCTGTCGAAAAAGTTTCCATCCGGGTGATCCTGCACATGGAAGTAAGCCTTGTTGAGCGCGGCCATGCCCATAAAAGATTCGAAAGGCTTTGCTATGATTCCGTAGCAAAACCTTAGGAATTTATTTTTAATCGACGACTTCGCGTCAAATAAAAGCTTCTTCTCCTGCATCGGAAAAAGTAAGACAGATTGCCCGGGGGAAATCAATCATCTTTGGACAATTTGTATTCGATGGCGTCCTTGATGGCCTCCCACGAAGCAACTATGATGTTGTCGGAAGCGCCCACGGTACCCCACGAGTCTTTCCCCTCGCGGCTTTCCACCGACACCCGCGTCGTCGCGTTGACGCCCGCGCCGCTGTCTATGATGCGCACCTTGAAGTCCACAAGCTCCATGTCTTTGACTTCCGGGAACTTTTTGACTAGCGCCTTGCGCAGAGCGAAGTCGAGCGCGGCGACGGGGCCGTGCGCCTCCGCCACGGTGTGCTCGACAGTTCCGCCGATATTGAGCTTCACGCTGGCCTCGGAGCGGGTTTCGCCGCTGACCTCGTTACGCTCCACTATCACGCGGTAGCCTAGCACGTCGAAGTGGTCGCTGTGCTGTTTGAGGAACTTGGCCAAAAGCAGGCCGAAAGACGCATCCGCGGCCTCGTACTCGTATCCCCTGAATTCGAGGTTTTTAAGCTCGTCGAGGAATTCCTTGAGCGCGGGGTCCTTGGGGTCGACGTCAACGCCGAGTTCGCGCGCCTTCATCATTATGGACGCCCTACCCGACATGTCGCTTACGAGCACGCGCGTCTTGTTGCCCACAAGCTCGGGCGCGATGTGCTCGTAGCTGCGCTTGACCTTGTTGGCGGCGTCCGCATGTACGCCCCCCTTGTGCGCGAAAGCCGACGCACCCACGTAAGGCAGGCGCGGATTGCTGCGCAGGTTCGCCATTTCGTCGGCGAACAGGGAAAGGTCGCGCAGGGATTTCAAATTTTTGCCGCAAGCCAGCTCGCAGTGCATTTTTAGAACAAGGTTGGGGATTATCGTGCACAGGTTTGCGTTGCCTATGCGCTCGCCGAAACCGTTAAGCGTGCCCTGCACCATTGTCGCCCCGCTGGCGACGCCCGCAAGGGAAAGCGCCACGGCCAGGCCGCTGTCGTCGTGACAGTGCACGCCGACCGGAAGACCTTCCATGACTTCCACTACTTTTTTTGTAATTTCCGAAAACTCGTCAACGAGCGTGCCGCCGTTCGTGTCGCATAGCGTCACGAATTCCGCGCCGCCGCGCTTGGCGGCCTTCAGGGTTTCAAGCGCGTATTCCGCGTCGTCCTTGTAGCCGTCAAAAAAGTGCTCGGCGTCGTACACAACCTTGCGCCCACTCTTTACGAGGAACGCAACGGTGTCCTCTATCATCGCGAGGTTTTCTTCGGCGGTGGTCTTTATCACGTCGGTCACGTGCAGCAGCCACGTCTTGCCGAATATTGTTACATATGGCGTTCCCGCCTCGAGAAGTTTGGCCACCTGCGAGTCGTCCTCAACCTTTGTGTTCGCGCGGCGCGTCGAACCGAAAGCCGATATCTTGGCGTGCTTCAAGTCGAGCTTTTTGACCTGGTCAAAAAACTCCATGTCGCGCGGGTTCGAGCCCGGCCATCCGCCCTCGATGAAGTCCATGCCGAACATGTCCATTTTTTTTACGAGCCGCAGCTTTGCGGGCACCGAAAGCGATATACCCTCACCCTGGGTTCCGTCCCTGAGGGTGGTGTCGTATGTGAAAACTTTTTTCATTCAAAAATCCTTATATTCCGTGAGTTTCTACGTATTTGCGGACAAGCTCTTTGTCCGCGTCCATTACTTCCTTAACAAGCTCCCTGTCGAGGAGCTTTTCAAGCGCAGGCGACACCGGCTCAACGCCGATGGCCTGCCCGATAATGGACGGAAACTTCGCGGGATGCGCGGTTGAAAGCACGATTTTCGCGCCTTCGCCCGAAAGGTCTTTGAAGCCGCACGCGGTGTGCGGGTCGATTACGGCGCCGCTCTTTTCGTAAACTTCCCTTATGGCCGCGGGTATTTCGGCGTCGTCCATTTTGGATGCGCTGAAGCCCCCTGCGTTGAAGTTTTCAAAATTCCAACGGCCCTTCTTTTTGAATTCCGACATGATTGTGCGTACTTTATCGGAATTTTCGCCCTCCAAATAATATATGAAGCGCTCGAAGTTAGACGCAACCTGTATGTCCATAGAGGGCGCGCAGCTGGGCTTTACGTCGCCCACTTCGTAGACGCCCGTTTTGAAGAGGCGGTAGAGAATGTCATTCTGGTTGGTCGCCACGCGGAAGCCGGCGGCTGGCATGCCCATGCGGTGCGCCATCCAGCCGGCGAGGACGTTGCCGAAATTACCGGTGGGCACAATGAAAGTCGCCTTGGCGCGCTCGGCTTTGGGCAGCTTGAGGCTCGCGTATATGTAATAGGCGCACTGCGCGAGTATACGCGCGAGATTGATGGAATTGACCGCCGAAAGGTTCCACTTGGCCTTGAATTCTACGTCGCCGAAAAGGTCTTTGACTATCGCCTGCGCGTCGTCGAAAGTTCCGCGCACGGCTATCGGGAACACGTTGTCCGCGCCCGTACAGCACATCTGGCGCTCCTGCAGCGGCGATATCCTGCCCTCGGGGAAGAGTATGAATATGTTCACGTTCTTCTTGCCCAGCAGCCCGCTTATCGCGGCGCTGCCGGTGTCCCCGCTGGTCGCGCCTATCACGTTTATGCGGCCGCCGTTCTTTTCAAGAAGGTACTCGTACAGGTTGCCCAGAAGCTGGAGGGCGAAATCCTTGAACGCGAGCGTCGGGCCGTGGTAGAGCTCGAGCAGGTAGACGTCGCCGAAAAGCCTGCGCATGGGCGCGATTTCCGGATCGTCAAAATTCCTGTACGAGCGGTCGACGAGTTTGCGCAAGTCGGCCTCGGGTATGTCGGTGGCGAAAATCTTCAGGAATTCAAAGCACAGGTCGGCATAGCCGAGCCCCTCCCAGGAGTCTATCTTCCGGGAGATGTCCGGCATGGTCTGCGGAACGAAAAGGCCGCCGTCGGGGGCGAGCCCTTCCGCCACTGCCTCTGAAAAGGAAAGCGCCTTGCTTTCGCCTCTAGTGCTTACAAACTTCATAAAGCTGATTCCAATGTCTAAATTTAATGAGTCACATTTTCCCTATAATCGGCGACAATCCAAGAAAAAAATCACTGCTACGCACTATACCTGTTTTGCGCTTTTCATTTTTCCCGGGGCGGAAGAGACAAGATAAACCCCGCCGAATATCAAAATTGCGGAAACGATCTTCATCGGGCTGAACGAATCCATCCCCCAACACAGCGCCGTTATGCTCGCGATCCTAAACAATGCGGCCGCGCCGAATATCCTGGGGCCGGTTATGACCATCGGGCCTATCGCTCCTGATGCCATCACGAATTTTGCCATGGGCGACATCAGCCCCCGCATGGTATTTGCCCCGTGCATGGAACAGTGTCCCGAAACCTTTGAATTTGTTCTCATAACAACATATGAAAACGGGGCACATTACTCATGCCGAAGCGTTCGGCAAGCAATTAAGATTCGCGTTTTTTTCCGACTTTTGCGGAGCATATATCCATGGCGTATCAGGCAGCCAAAAGCCCGCGCCGCAAGTCGCTTGCCTGCATGCATATAAATATGTTATTGACTGTATGTTGAACTTTGTCAGCATTGTACTCTAATTTTTAAATTTGATGAACCATCTCTTTTTGATTAAAAATTGCGCAACGTTATTGGAGGTTTTTTAAGCATATGGCTTTGATTGTACAGAAATACGGCGGAACTTCGGTCGGAGATACCGACAGAATCCTCAATGTGGCAAAGCGCATCAAGACCTATGTCGACGACGGCAACCAGGTGGTGGTCGTCGTGTCGGCTCGCAGCGGCGTTACCAACGATCTTATCGCACGCGCTAAGGCGTTTTCTGAAAATCCCGACGAACGCGAGATGGACATGCTTCTCGCGGTCGGCGAACAGGAAACCATAGCCCTCACCGCCATGGCCCTACATTCGCTCGGCGTAAAGGCCGAGTCGCGAACCGGCGCACAAGCGGGCATACACACCGACCTCGCCCACACCCGCGCGCGCATCACCGAAATCACCGGCGGCGACATCAAGGAACTCCTCGACGAAGGCAAAGTTGTGATAGTCGCGGGCTTTCAGGGAATCAACGCGGTCGGCCATGTATCCACCCTCGGGCGCGGCGGCAGCGACCTTTCGGCCATAGCCCTCGCGGCGGCCCTCAAGGCTGACATCTGCCAGATTTACACCGACGTCAGCGGCATCTACACAGCCGACCCGCGCATAATAAAAACCGCGAAAAAGATACCCGAAATGTCGTACGAGGAGCTCTTGGAACTCGCATCGCTCGGCTCAAAGGTCATGCAGGCGCGCAGCGTCGAGTTCGCGCAGAAGCACAACGTCATATTTGAAGTCAGATCAAGTTTTAACAATGAACCCGGAACCATAGTGAAATCAGAAGCACCTTCATTGGAAGATGTCGTGATAAGCGGCGTCGCAGTAGACAGAAACCAGACCAAAGTCACGGTAAGCGACCTCCCCGACAAACCCGGCACGGCCGCGGGCATTTTCAGCAAGCTCGGCGAAGCCGGCATAATCGTAGACATGATAGTCCAGAATGTCGGGCGCGGCGGCAAGGCCAACCTCACTTTCACAGTTTCCAAGGACGACGCCGTCAAGGCTGAGCGCGTTCTGCGCGAAGCCTGCGACAACCTCAAGGGCGCAAACGTCTCCCTCACGGGCGACATCGCCAAGGTTTCGGTAGTCGGCACGGGAATGCGCTCGCACAGCGGCGTAGCGGCAAAGTTCTTCCAGGTCCTCGCCGAAAACAACATTAACGTGCAGGTTATTACGACGAGCGAAATTAAGATTTCGGTCGGCATTTCGCTCGAGCAGGCCGAACTTGCGGCCAACGCCCTGCACACGGCCTTCGGATTGGACAAAATATAAGCGCCGCTTTTTGTTTCAATTTTTTCGGTTCGACACGGGCGCTTCCTAAAGGAGCGCCCGCGTTGTTGAAAAACCCTTCGCGGATCTCAGGGGCAGACTGGATGCCTAAAAATACGCCGCATTCAAATGGAAGAAAAATATTACAAAATTTTGGAGACCGGCGGGAATTCCCCCACGAAGAAATTTGACTACGCGCCATATCTGCCAAAAAACGGCAGGCCTGGAAAATGGCTTCCCAAAATAGAAGAAGCAAAGCTCCACAGGGACGGCTACTACATATCCAAATACTGGAACATGTGGTATTCCGAAGGCTGCCGCATTTTCGAGGTCGAACACAAATTCATGGAGCCGTGCGACGACTTCGGCGTGGAGCACCAGGCATGCTGCGGCCAGATACGCCTTCTGCGCGACGTAACCGAAACCGTTCTGGCCGAGTTTTGGAAGCACGCCGAAGAAAACCGGAATACGGCGGAGTGGAACACCGGAAAATACAACACGGGTACGCGCAACACGGGCAATTTCAATCCGGGAAATTTCAACACGGGCAGCCGCAATACGGGCGACCGCAACATCGGAGATTTCAACACGGGCGACTGCAACACGGGCATTGACAACGTGGGCGACAACAACCGCGGCAGCGGTAATGTCGGAAGCCACAATACCGGGCATTCCAACACAGGAGACCGCAATACGGGCTCGTACAATTCCGGCGACGGCAACGTCGGGCACTCCAACACCGGCAGTTTCAACACGGGCAGCCGCAATGCGGGAAAATGGAATGTAGGCAACTGCCATGTCGGATTTTTCAACACCGAAGAGCCTTGCGTGCGGATGTTCAACAAGCCCACCGGACTTAAAATTTCCGACATAAAACTGCCCAAATGGCTCAACCGCAAAGACTGCAAAAAAGAGTTTTGGAACGCTCCAAAAAAAGATGTCAAAGCGGCGCTGAACCTCCCGAACTTCGACTACGCAATCTTCGAAAAAATCACCGGAATATCAAAAGAAGATTTTGAAAAAAAGCTCGGCCTGAAATCCTCCGGGAAACGGTAGCGTTTTTTTACGGGGTTGCTAATTTCAAATGCGGCAGCAGCGGGAAACGCAAAATGCCTCCCGTATTTTATTTAATATTTAAATATATGATGCATACGCCATTATTAATTAAAGCACTAAAATTATTGACTTAATATTATAATTATTTTCAATATTTTGGATGTTAAGGAATTAAAAAATGAAATATTTACCGCTCATTATAAAATATTTATGCATATTTATTGCAAATGCTTGCGGTGCAATTTACAACGGCTTGGATTTCGGGGTTCCCGAACATTCCATAGGCTACTCCGATAAAAACGGATACGTACTGTACACTGAAAAATTTTTCGACCTGAACCTTATTCCGGACGAAGGCCTTGCCTTTGGGAATATTCCGATTAGAAGCGTGTTTTACACAAGCAATGAAAAAAGAAGGAGTTTGCTTTTCAAGGGCTCCTGGAATATTTCCATCATAGATTCCTTTGTCGCGCAAGTCGCCCCGCACAAATATCTTTGGCAAGCACCGGATACCAATCTTTTATATTTTTACAAAAGCCCGGAAAAAAACGGCTGGGCAAGCATAGGCTCGGCATTCACGCTCACCGAAGAAAAGAACGGCGCCATCATCATAAGAAACGCGGACAAAACCGCCCCTACCGAATTGGCTTATAAAAACGGAAGATTGGCAGGCATAACTTTGGTTCGGGATAAAAAAACGCTGGTTTTCACGGTGAGGCAAAGACCGAATTCAGTCGAGATTTTTGACCCGAAAAAAAACAGGATTTTTTCCATAGCCCGCATATCGGAAAGTTCGCCCGAATATGATTTCAAAGTCGAAATAACGGACAAAGAAAACAAAGTGGAATTATTCGCCAAAGAGATATTCCTCGGCGAATCAAAGCATGAAATGATCGTGCGGAAAGCGCGAAACGGGCAAGCGGCGGACTACAGGTTCAGCCATGACAAGACGGCATCCGTGTCAAGAATGGATTATTCAAACGGAAATATCCGAAAATTCATAGAATGGGACGCCAAAACAGGCATTATCAAGCGGGACAGCTTTGGAAGCTACGCTACGGACGGGAACAAAATAAGCAAAAAATACGAATGGGGCAGCTATGCGTATTCCCATATCAAAAGCATTATAACAAGCGAAAGCGACGCCTATAAAGTCACAGTGTACAGAATTCCCCGAAATCTTACGGTATTGCCAAGAAGGATAGTGGTGGAAGACAAAATCAACAACTCCACGCTTCGCGACATCCGCTATTTATACGATCCTCTAACCTGCGAAATAAAAGAAATAAAACCGGCCAAAAAATCAAAAGACTAATATATATGAAAAAAACCGCATGCTTCAGTATGGCGGCGATAATCTGCATCATCGGCGTTATCGCGGCAGACCAATGCCCCAAGCAAAACTTGCATATAAAAGGAACCGCACACAGCGTGAAAGACGGTGGATGCACGCTGGTTGGCGGCGTTTACAAGCAGACGAAAAACGGGGTTCGCAAATCGGCGACATGCAGCGGCGGCGGCAGCTCGTCGGACCATTGCGGGTTGGCGGATTTGACTGTGACCGTCCAGCAGTATTCGTGGCCGAACGATCCTAAAAAGAGATGCACCGGAACGGGAACGCCCAATGGGATGGCGTCGGAATACACAATCAAAAAATTGTCGCCGATTGCCTGCGACTTTGAACCCGAAGAACCGGATCCGAACGCATGACCATTAGAACGGAAAAACGTATTTTACCGGCCGCATGCGCGTTCGCCTTTGCATGTTTGAGCTATGGGGCTGCAGACACAAATCTGGAAAATGAAATCAAATCATATTCGAACCCGCTAAGCTCCGAATTTCTAAAGCTTCGGGAGGAAATAGTCTTTGCGGACGCATCCGACGATTCGCTTCAAAACCAGATTTACAACTACGAATACTTCTTTTCCGGCGACGGCGTCCGATGGAGGCACAAATTCGAAAATTTTGAAAATATCAGGGACTTTTACATAGACAAATCGTCAATCTATCTGATTGATTCGATGAACCCCCATCATTTGGATGTTGAAAGCAGGTCTTCGGACGCTTCGAATGCGCTCAGGCTCGCCAAAACATACCTGTTCGTATTTGACCTTCCGGAAAAAATAGGGCAAATACAGTCGCTTGAAATAAAACGGTCGGACGACGACATCACGCTGGCTTGGTCTGAGGGAGACGAAGTTTTTCTGCTGACGGCGGAAAAACCAAGCCTCGTCCCCAAGCTTTACGAACGCCGTTATGACGACGGCGCCCTGCAGTCTCGCATAAGCGTGACGCGAAACGGACGCGGTTTCGAAATAAAAACCGAAGAGTTTAATTCGGACGGCACGCTGTTTTGCACTAAAACCCTCAAAGCCGCCCCATCTGAGGCCCCCACTATCACGGCGGAATTTGTTCCGTCAAAATTCGGATTCCGCATAGTGTCGGATACCAGGTCAGGTACGGACCGTTCGTACTTGGCCCTCGACAAGCTTCCGAGCGAGGAGTTCATAAACGGCCTGTTCGAAAATCCCGACGATGTCGCGCGCTACAACAGGGAAATGTCCAGGTTCAGCCCGGTAAAATGCGAGGACCCATCGCATAAAAGCAAGGAATAGCCGCCGAAAAATAGATATGAAATTTTGACAAGGGTGCGCATGCGGAATATGCGCACCCTTATTTTATAATCGCATGGGAAAACAACCGCCTGACCTTGCCGTCTGTTGTAAGAATTTCCGCCGTAACAAGAAACCTGCCCGGCAATTCCGTCGACAAAGGGGCGACCTCAACAACATAGCTGCCGCCATCCCCGTCGCTTTCCGGGAGAACTCTTGCCGCAATATTGTCCGAATCTGATTTTACGGATACCAGCTTCGCGGCGTAATCCTTGTTCAGACTGACCGCCAGCTTTTTACTTTCAGGCTCTTCAAGCTTTCGCCAAACAAGCAATTTGGGCAGCATGCTTGCAAACTGGGGAATATCCAACTCTATTTCCAGAAAGTACGAAGAGTTTTCTGTTTCATCCGTAACGATTTCCAATCTTTGGACAACGCGTCCGCTTTTGCCGGCTATTTGCAATTGTCCGCATATAACGCCATCTTCATTCTGCATATAATGCGACTTTTCCAAAGGTGCCGCAATGCATGTGCATGATTTTTTAAGCTCGATAATTCTCACCGGGCCTGTTCCCGTGTTTGTGAAACAAAACTTGAAGTCATAAAAAACCGTCAAAGGAGAAACCGTCTCTTTTATTTTCTGCGCGTCGAAAGACAGCCCGGCAAAAACGTTACATCCAAACAAAAGAGAGCATGCCGCCGCAAATATTTTATTGCCGTTCGCTATATATTCAAACTTCATAACCATAAACTCTTAATTTAGTTTTTAATATATTTTTAACAATAAAAAAAAAAAAAACAACAAATAAACAATAAAGTTTAAATTAATCTTTTTATATAATTGCGGATGCATTCAGGCACTCAATTTAAGTAAAAAAAACGCGCTGAGAATATATCAGCGCGTTTTAAGTCTGTTTGAATGCCGCTATTTTCTGCGGCGAATCATGGCATACGCCATAGCGAACGCGCCAAACAGTGCTGCGACAGCGGCGGGTTCCGGAACGACAGAAACGATGTCGGCAAATATGACGGTCTTGCCTCCCTGCGTTTCCATGCGGAAAATCACGTCGTACACAGTCCGGTCAAAGCCGAAGTACGAGCCTATTTCGGAAGACATCATCGACGGCTGGACGGTTGTCGCCACGAATATCCGAAGCCCCGCGGCAACCTCGGTGAAGCCTTTGAAATCGATGTAGACTTCGCCCCCTGCCACGGCGCTCAAGTCGAGCAGATCCATTTCGTAAGTGTCGCCGATTCCCACCTCGACTATCGAATCGTTATTGAGCGCAAGAGTGTCGAAAGCCAGGGTTCCGCCCGTGCCGTTGGAAACCACCCTGCCGCCGCCGAGCACTGTCGTTATACCGTACAAATGGCCGATTCCGCCGACCGAAGCGTTCGAGTATACTTCGGTTCTGGCCGAAGAAGAATCGCCGAAAACCGAGTTGACCTCAAACTTCCCCTCCTCCACATTCACCTTGCCCTTGTAGTCGGTATTGGCCGCGTTGAAAGCCAATGTGCCGGAGCCTTTTTTTGCTTATAAGATCGCCGACGGCCGAGCCGGAAGTTATGATATTCGAACCGCCGGAAGCTCCGACGACAATTCTGGCGGAATCAATGTTGAAATTTGAAGTTCCGGAAAGCGCAAGGTTGCCCACTATGTCCATGTTGCCTCCGGCGCTCGCATTTATGGAAGCGTTGTCCTGCATTGTGACATTGGCGATGACTTTGTTCTGCGCGGCCCCCATCGTGTTGCCGCTTAGCATCGTGGCAGCACTTTTTATACCGATGGTGGAGCCTGCTACGCCGTACTCGGCGTTGTCGGAGATTTCAAAAACGCCCTTGTGTACGGTAGTGGATGCCAATGCTTTTTACGTCGTCGCTTCCGGCCGCGTAGTCAACCCCCGAAAACAGAACGGTCCCGTTGGCGCCGGCGTTCTGGTTAATATTGATTTGGGCCCTTCCGAGATTCGACGACGTTATCGGGTCGTAGAAATACGAGCCTGAATCCAGTACAAAATATGCTGTGTCGGAAGAGTCCGCGTAATCCACATACATGGCGTTCGCGGTGCACCCGCTGTGGCTGGCGCCCTACCCGGCTATTATGGCGCCGCTTTTGTTGCCGCGGAAAAGCACGCCCCCCGTGAAGTTGACGTCCGCGCCTTTAGACTTCACATATATCGCGCCGCCGAGGCCGCCTGATATGTTGTTGCGAAACTCCGCTGGGGCGGCGAAACTTCCGCTCCCGCCGAAACCAAGATTGACGACGCCGTTTTTCGACGTGGCGGAAATCGCGCCGCCGTCGCCGCCCGCCATGCTCCCCGTAAAGAAATATTTGCCCGACCCCTGCATCACGAGGTTAGACGTATCGTTTGTCGCAGCAAAACTTATCGCGCCGCCGTCCTTGGCCGCGTAATTTGAAGAAAAGGTTATGGATTTGTCCGCGCTGTCGCCCGATGTCATGTAAAGGAAAGCCTGGTTCTGGCCGTTTATGCGCAGAAACCCGCCGCTGCCGCCGGACTTGTTGGAGTCGAATTGGAACATATGCGCGCCTGAACCGTCAAACCGCGCGATGGCAATTCTGGAGGAAACATACACCGCGCCGCCGTCGCTTCCGGCCTCGTTGCCGTTTATGAGCAGCTGTCCCCTTCCCTCCGCACCTACTTTGAAAAGAACGGTGTCGCCGGAACTGTTGCTGTATGCGGAAATCGCGCCTCCAAAACCGGACGCCGCCTTGTTGCGCTCAAACTTTACAACGGAATTGGCTCCGCCGTTTATCTCCACGCGGCCCTCGTTCTGCGCGCTCAAATAAACAGCGCCGCCTCCTGACGCGCCGCTGTTGTCTGAAACGCTTATAAGGCCGTTTTTGCCTGCTTCCATGTGTACGAGCGAAGTAGTTCCTCCGGAAGAATAAACAGCGCCGCCGTATTTTTTTGCCTCGTTATGCGTAAAAGAGACCGAGCCGCCGTCCCCTGTCTGAACCGATACGCCGGACTGCTTGGCGGAGACCGAACTTATGCCTCCGCCATGGTTCGCATTAGCCTTGTTATCGACGAACAATATGTCGCTTTTATCGCCGGCCGAAACAACGACTTCGGAAATCCTGTCATTATAATTCTGCTCGGTGGATTCGGAATAAATAGCGCCGCCGTCCTCTCCCGAAATATTGCCAATAAAATAAACCCTTGTGTCGTCGCCCGAATTCACCCTGACCGAGGAATTTGAAATGGAGAAAGAATAGATGCCGCCGCCCGCGCGGCTGGCTTCGTTGTTGGAAACATCAACCGCACTTCCCTCGCCGGCTGTGATTAACAGTGAAACCGGATCGGTTGAAGCCGTATTGGCTACCGCTCCGCCGCGCTTGTACTTGTTGTCCGCCGCCCGGTTGCCCGTAAACGCCACTTCCGAATTTTTGCCGCCGGCAATATTTATCGACGACCCGTTGATGCCGTACGCGAAAATCGCGCCGCCGTCGCCCTTGCTGTTGTTGTCCGTAAATTTGATTTTGCCGCCGTCGCCCGTCGATAGGTTTACGATCGAGCGTATGCCCGGCGCCGTGCCCGTCATCGCGTTGGAATAAATTGCCCACCGCCGCCGGAACCGGCGAGGTTTTTATTAAACAGTATCCGGCCGCCCGCACCCGCGCCTATATCGATTTGCGAAATGTAAGCGGAGTCGGAATAGATTGCGCCCGCGTACATGTAGTCGCTGTTGTTTTTGTTGCCGTCAAACTTGATGAGACCGTTGTCCCCGACGGACAGCTTCACGAGGGAGGTTTCCCATTCGCCGCTGCTCTGCGAGTAAATCGCGCCGCCGCTATAGCGCGATATGTTGCCGGAAAATGTTATTTCCGCATTGCTGCCCCCGGACAGGTTGACTTCCGAAGCGCTGCCGTTTGAATAAATACTGCCTCCGTTGCCCTCCTAGCGGGTGTAGTTGTCCAAAAAGCTGATAGACCCCGTGTTCCCCACGGAAAGATTTACGAGAGACTTAAAGCCGTTCGCGGTGTTGGAATATATAACGCCGCCGTTCTGGAACGACGAATTAGACTGGAACAGCATTTTCGAACCGACGGCTCCCTTGATAACAACCTTTGAGTCGGAATACGCCTCGCCCATTCCCAAGCCTGCCGTTGCGTCGGCATAAAAGACGCCTCCGCGCCCCCATGGCGTGGAGGTCGTGCTGTTGACGTGCGAATTTTTGACGATTAGCTGCACCCCCTGCTCCAAAGCCATGTTTATGTCTGTCGCGCTTATGCGGTGGATGTCGGTGTTCTCGCCGTCAAAAACAATGTCGCTCAGGCCCGAGTTGCCGAAGACAAGCTGGCCGCCCCCGAATGTGAGCTGGCCCAAGCCGAAACCGATGTTGCCGCTTCCGCCGGAAAGCCTCATTTTGCCGCCGTTCAAGGCTATCGATCCGTCGATGTTCAGCTTGGAAAGGTTAAGAATGTCCAGCGTGCCGCTAGAAACAGTCAGGCCGTTCCTCACGTCCAGCGTCCCGCCCGCAAGCTTGTAATAGCCGGAAACTACGATTACAGAATTCGCCTCTATTTCGCCTACGACATTCAAAGTCGCGGGGCCTGAAGCGAGCGGCCCAAGTATGGCGCTGTCGCCGGGCGAAAACACGCTTCCCGACCAGTTGGGGCTGGAATAATCCCAGTCGCCCGAAGCGCGGCCGGAATCCCAGGTTCTGTTGTTCTGGGTAAACGCCGGAAGCGAAGACAGCGCAAATGCGCATGCGCACGCGGCAAACATATTTTGGGCGGTATTGGTTTTCATGGTAGGGCAGTATGAGTAAGCGGGGGTTAAATTGCATTCCGTAATGGAATATGACCAGTTAATAAGGAAAAACGCGCAAATATACAAGCTTTTAACGCCAGCCACGCGTTTTGCACAAAAAAAGCGCCTCCCGTACAGAGAGGCGCTTTGGAAAGATATGAAATTCTATTCGAATATGCGCAGAACAAAGGGATTGTCCTGCACGACCGTCGTCTTTTTGAGGTCGGCAAAAAGCCCTTTGATGGCCTTTTCGTTCGTCTGGTGGGTTATCATAATGAGCCACGCCTTGCTCGGCTCGTCGTGCTTCGACTGTTCCATCAGCTCGATAGAAATGCCATGGCGCGCGAATTTTTCCGCGATGCCCGCGAGAACGCCGGGCTTGTCCTTCACGCAGATTCTAACATAGTACACACCCTTCACCTCTTCCAAGTCGGCGATTTTGATGTCGTCGTGCTCGCAGAGATCGCCGATTTTCGGGCCGCCCTTGAGGTACTTGATTGCGTCGAAAATGTCGCTTATGACGGCGCTCGAAGTCGGGTCCTGCCCCGCGCCCTTGCCGATGTAAATGCCGGTGCCGATGAGGTCGCCCTCGACCGCGACGGCGTTGTAGACGCCGTTAACGTTGCCCAGAACGCTGTCGCGCGCGACGAGCGCGGGCCTGACCGAAGTGAAGACCTTCTTGCCCCTGAAGCGCGTGTTGACGCTGGCCACAAGCTTGATGGAATAGCCGTTTTCCTTGGCCCACTTGATGTCCTGCTGCTTCACCTGCCGAATGCCCTCGATAATCATCTGGCTCTGCTTGATCCACTTGCCGGTGGCAAGATACGTGAGGATTACCGCTTTGTGCGCGGTGTCGAAGCCGTCCACATCGAGCGTGTCGTTGGCTTCGGCGTAGCCGAGCTTCTTGGCGTCGGCGAGGATTTCCTCAAACGGCGAGCCTTCGTTGGCCATGCGGGTGAGGATATAGTTGCATGTGCCGTTGAGTATGCCGTAAATGTGTTCGAACTTATTGGCAACGAGGGCCTCGCGCACGACCTTGATTATCGGTATGCTGCCGCCCACGCTGGCTTCGAAAAAGTAGGATTCAAAATTGGAAGCCTCAAATATCTGCTTGCCCTTTTCGCAGATGACGGCCTTGTTGGCGGAAACGACGACCTTGCCGTTTTTGAGCGCGCGCATGGTGAAGTCGAAGGCGGCGTTGACGCCCCCGATAAGCTCGCAGACTATGTCGATTTCCGGGTCGTCGACAACGTCGAGGGCGTTCTTTGTCAGCTTTTCCCTGGGGATTCCAAGCTCGAGAGCTTTTGTGAAGTCGAGGTCGCAGACTTTCACAAGTTCGTATTTGGCGTCGAACTCCTTTTCCAAAGCCGACTTTTTCTTGGTGAGGTGCTTGTACACGCCCTGGGCTATCGTACCCATTCCAAGAAAACCTATTTTGTATACTTTTTTCGCCATTTTTTATATTCCCTAGGCCGCTTGTCGGGCAATCCGGCCATGTTCTTGTCTGTTATTAAAATCCGTTTCCGCAAAAGTCCGCACATTCGCGGACCGCTATTTTTTCCTGTCGAACCTGTTCTCGGTTCCCTTCATCAGACGCACAATATTCGACCTGTGCCTGAATATTATGAGCACCGCAAGAACTATCGCCACATAGACATGGAGGTTGGGGTAGCCGTAAATAAGGGCCGCCGCGACGGGCAGAGCCGCCGCCATCGAGATGGATGCCAGCGACACGTAGCGCGAGGCGTAGAAGACTATCACCCAAACGACAAGCGCCGCAAGAACCGCGTAAAACATCACAGCACAGAGGCCGCCTATGGCCGTCGAAACGCCCTTGCCCCCGCGGAACCTGATGAACACGGAAAAGCTGTGCCCAACTATGGCCGCGACGAGCCCGACGTACGTGAGATACGCCGGGTTCTCAAAGTTCACGCCGATGAAATGCGCCCACAGGGGCCATCCCGCGGCGACGAAGCCCTTTAGGGCGTCGAGGATGAAACAGACGTTGCCGGCCTTCTTCCCGCACGCGCGCTTGACATTGGTGGCCCCGGGGTTTCCGCTGCCGAATTTGAAAATGTCCACGCCGCATATGCGGGCGATAATCACGGCGAACGGGATGGCCCCCAAGAGGTATCCCGCAACCGCGACAATAAAGAAGTCCAGCACGTTCATACGCTATGCGGAAAAGTCCACGACTTTGACGTCCTGGACGCACTTGTGGTTTTTGAGCGCCGCAACGGCTTCAGCCGATGGGATCGCGTCGAGTTCGAAAATGCTCAGCGCGTTGCCGCCGTCGTCGTCGCGGGAAAGCGTCATGTTGGCGATGTTGCAGCCGTTCTCGCCGAGAATGGTGCCGATAACGCCGACCATACCGGGCTTGTCCACGTTCTTAAGCAGGATGGCGCACTTTGCCGCCGCGTTCACCTCGACGTTGTTGGGGCCTATGCGGACGATCTTCGGACGCGATTTCTTGCCCATGATGGTTCCCGCAACCGTATTGCAGGTGCCCTTTTCGCAGCAGGCTTCCACTTCTACGAGTTCCGCGTAGTCGGAATCGGCCGAGCTGTTTACGCTTTCCACCTGTATGCCCAGGTGCTTCATCTTCGAGGGCGCATTGAGGTCGTTGGCCCTTTCAGCTATCTTCGACAGGTAGCCCTTCTGGACGGCGAGCGTCAGGAGCTTGTTGTCGAGATTCGCGAGCTTGCCGTAATACCTGATTACGAGCTTTTCAATCCTTTCGGCGGAAATCTGCTGGATGAAGGTGCCGAGCTTTTCGCAGAGCTCCACATATGGGGAAATCTGCTTCATAGACTCCGCGTCCACGCTGGGCTTGTTGATGGAATTGCGTATCGCGCCGCCGCTGAGGGCTTCGGCGATGACTTCGGCGACCTCAATGCCGCAGCATTCGGTGGCTTCCTTCGTGGAGGCGCCCAAGTGAGGCGTGAGAACGAGGTTCGGGAACCCGAGAAGGGGGCTGTCCTTGGTGAGGGGCTCTTTCTCGTAAACGTCGAGGCCGGCCGCGGCAACCTTGCCGCTCTTGAGGGCTTCGATTAGCGCAGATTCCTTGATTATGCCGCCGCGGGCGCAGTTGAACACGCGCACGCCCTGCTTCATCATTTCGAAAGCCTTTTCGTCTATCATGTACTTGGTAGCTTCCGTGAGGGGCATGTGGACGGTTATGTAGTCGGCCATTTTGAAGGCGTCCTGCAAGGCCACCATTTCCACGCCCAAAGTCTTTGCGCGGGCTTCCGTGAGAAAGGGGTCGTACGCAACGACCTTCATGTCGAAGGCCTTGGCGCGCTTGGCAACTTCGGCGCCTATCCTGCCCATGCCCAGAACCGCGAGGGTCTTGCCCTTGAGCTCTGTGCCGCTGAATGCTTTCCTGTTCCACACGCCGCCGTGGATGGAGGCGTTGGCCTGCGCTATCGGGCGCGTGCCGCACAGGATGTGCGTAAAAGTGAGTTCCGCCGTGGCGATTGTGTTGCCGGTAGGCGTGTTCATGACGATGACGCCCTTTTCGGACGCGGCGGGAATGTCGATGTTGTCGACGCCCACGCCTGCTCGGCCCACGGCCTTGAGTTTGTCGGCGGCGTCGAGGACGTCGGCCGTAATTTTGGTTTCGGAGCGGACGATTACCGCGTCCGCGTCTTTAATGAGCTCCTTGATCTTTTCGGGAGTGGAGCCGTAGGCTTCGACTGTTTCGAAACCCTGCTGTTTGAGGAGTGCAACGCCCTTGGGCGATATTTGGTCTGCTACTAGTACTTTCATATTTTGTTCTTAATCGCGGGACTGTTTTCCAACTCGATTAATAAGCGTTCCATAGTGTCCGAAACGCCGGAGATGTCAAGATGAAACGGGGGTTGCAAATTGCGAACTGTCACGCCCGGCGAAGGCGTTTCTGCACGGAAAACATTGAAAATTGCGTAAAAAAAGGCGGGGCGTAAAACGCGCCCCGCCAATTCGCAAAGCTTCCCGCATTTACTTAACCAGCGCAAACGGCAGAAGCATCATGACGGTGAGCATCGCATAAATAACGGCGGCCATCACAAAGGGCTTCGCGCCGACCTGCCTGACCTTGCCCATGTTGGTTTCCACGCCCAAAGCGGCCATAGCCATGGTGAGGACGAAATTGTCGAACACCCTTATCCATTCGACGACGTCCGCGCCGAGGAGGTTGAGAGAGTTGAAGCCGCTGGCCAGCACAAAGCCCAGCGCAAACCACGGGAAAGACTTTAGCAATGTGGCGATTCTGCCGCCCTTCTCCCTGCCGTCGTCGCCGCCCGCGAAAATCGCGCCGAGAACGACGAGCACGGGGATGAGCAGCATGACTCTCGTGAGCTTCACGATGACCGCCACGCCCGTGACTTCCTCGCTTATCGCGGCGCCCGCGCCCACGACCTGCGCGACCTCGTGCACTGTCGCCCCCAGGGCCACGCCTAGCCTGTCGCCGCTAAGCCCGAACCACTGCGCAATGTGCGGAGAAAGGAACATGGATATCGTGCCGTATATCACGACGGTGGCGACGGCGATGGACGTTTCATGCGGGCGAGCCTTGATGGTGGGCTCCGCGCCGAGGACGGCCGCCGCGCCGCAAATGCCGCTGCCGCAAGAAATCAGCATGGAAAGCTTTTTGTCCAATTTAAACACTTTCACGCCTATCCAGTAGCCCGCAACAAGCACGACGCAAACCACTATCACGTCAACGAGAAGCGCGCCCAGCCCGACTTCCGCAATCTGCTGGAATGTTATCCTGAATCCGTAGAGGATTATGCCTATGCGCAAAAGCCGCTTCTGCGAAAAGGAAATCCCCGCGAACCATTCCGACGGCGTCCTGTGGTGGACGGTGTTCCCGTAAACGATGCCAAGCACTATGGCAACGACCAGCGAGCTTATGCCCAAGTGCGCCAATACCGGCAGTTCGGCCAGATAAAGGCTGGTGAACGAAATGAGGGCTATTAAAAACAGGCCCCCGTACAAGCTTTTTGCTTTTGCAAACATGGTTCTCCCCTTAAAAAAATTACATAAGAGCACTTATCTAAAAAAAAGCCAGAAATTATTCGGCCGTGCGTGAAATTGCACAAAGGTATAATTCCGCATCCGGAACTCTAAGCGCGCCCCCCCATAGAAAAAAACGTCAGCGGCAGCCTCCATAATTTTTGAGCAGCGACGCCGCAGTATCGGAAAGCAGGATGATACCGCCCGCCAGTATGGCTATGTCTTTTATCACAAGACGACCCGCGCCGGAAAGAAACGGAAAGCCGTGGTCTGCACCTCCGAGATCGGGCACCCAGACTTCCGGAGTGGTCACGAGGAACGAAAGCGTGCCGAAAGTCATAACTATCACGAGGATTTCCCCGACAAGCCCGACTCTCTTGAACTTAGCGCCGAGCAGCACGAATGTTCCTATCGTCATGATGAGAACTCCAAGCCCCTTCGAGAATCCGTAGGTGTTGTTTTCGCGCTGCCATTGCGTTTTCTGCTCGTCGTACGCACCCTCTGCCATTTTGTATTTTTGATATTCCGGCGCGGGCTTGGAATAAAAAAAGCTCATGAACGGGCTGTTTGCGACAAACGGCACGATTCCGTTGGCCTCGTAGGCGAAAAACTTCAGCCCGCCTATCCAGAAAAATATCGCGAATACCGCGACACGCATTAACAGGAGGCCGAAACGGCGCATTGACGCCGCCAGACCGAGAAATTTCATATAAACGCCCTTCATTGTTTTCTATGGATACTCTCAAAACAAACGCCTGTCAAACCAGCAGGCCGGTTGCCTTGAAAAATTTACGCAGCCTTAACATTCCTCGTTAATGAAAACCGCAGGCATTATCGCGCAGCTTGCGCCGCATATATTCGGCGCGTCCGTTTTTGCTTGTCAAAGGATTGCCGTACAGCCAAGGTGCCATGAACATAAAACACTTTTCATCAGCGTTATGAAATACCCAAAAATTCTGGCGGTATCCGCCGCGGCGCTTTCCGCCCTTGCCGGGTGCACAGGCGTCGACCAAAGCGGCGCGCACAATGCGCCAAAAATAGAAAACATAGACGGCCAGTACAAGCGCGTGCTCGTAACAAACTACGGCTATTACCTTTTCAACTGGATACCGCTGGCCAGCGGAGGCGAAGGCGACGGCTCTTTTGACATGTTCTCGGACAACGTGAATGTCGAGGACGCCATGAAGACCCTCAACAGCGAATGCGAAAAGCTCGGCTCGACCGAGCTCGCCGACCTGCAGGTTCAAAACACCTCGACCTGCTTTTTCAAATGGAGCCCCCTCTTCGGCTCGACTTTCGGGATATACTGGTACAGAGAAGTGCAGGTTTCCGCCACGATAAACACGGGCGTCGAAAAGCCCGCGGAAGAAATCGCACAGGAGGGCGGCAAATGAAAATTTTTAAAATATTATCACTGCTTGCGGCGTCCGCAATGCTCGGCGCTTGCGCCACAACGGAAGTGAGCACCGAATTCGCCCCCGGCATAAAAAACGGCGGCAAGGAGCCCGTGGCGGCCGTAACGGCGGAAAACTACGGCTACTACCTTTTCGGATTCCTGCCGATAATAACAGGCAACCCCGACAAACAGAACGAGACTTCGGCTTCGATGTTTGAAGACACCGTGACGGTGGAAAACAACCACGCCATGTTGGCACGCGAGATGGAAAAACTCGGCGCCGAGAGCATGGGCGACCTGCGCGACTCGACCTACTGGACGGGCGGATTCTCCCTCTGGATAGTCTGGAAACAGGTGCTGAGTTCCAACGCGCTAGCCCTGAAACCCGCCCCCGAACAGAGCGCGGCGCAATAGCAAAAATCAAACAGGTTTCCGCAATAAAAAAAGGCAAAGCGATTTCACCAAAACGCTTTGCCTTTTTAAATGCACACTTCCCTTACAATCAAACAGGGTTATACTACCGCACATGCAACGCATGTGCTGTATTGGCGCGTCAAGTTGCGCCTCAGGCGAGGCTTTGAAAATCATCCGCGGCAGGAATTCAAGGCGAAGCCGCGAAAACAACCGAAGGGCGTTTAGATGCGACCGATGCCGCACCCGAAGGGCGAGAGCAACGAGTCAATAGACAAGCGCAGAGCGCTTGCCCGTAGGGTGCGACGGTTTGCGATAGCAAACGAGCATCAACGTACTTGAGTACGTGACTGGTGCGGATGATTTTCGAAACGAAGCATCAGGCGTAACTTGTACTCGCTCGCACGGTAGTGCTCGTCTGTACTCGCATTTTCTTCCGAAAATGTCTCGGCCTAAAGGCTCTTTGCCTTTGGCAAAGTTACTCATGTCGCCTTCGCTCCATGAACGCCCTTCGGGTTTCGGCTCCGCCTCAATACTTCCCCTCGCCTTTCAGGCTGATGTTGTACTCGCATTTTCTTCCGAAAATGTCTCGCCCTTCGGGTGGCGGCTCCGCCTCAATACTTCCCCTCGCCTTTCAGGCTGATGTTGTACTCGCATTTTCCACCGAAAATGTCTCGCCCTTCGGGTGGCGGCTTCGCCGCCATACTTCCCCTCGCCTTTCAGGCTGATGTTGTACTCGCAT
>CALXSL010000022.1 GCA_944391135.1 uncultured Opitutales bacterium | reverse complement strand
CCCGGAGGGCGAGACATTTTCTGCTGAAAATGCGAGTACAACATTAGCCTGAAAGGCGAAGGGGAAGTATGGCGGCGCAGCCGCCACCCGGAGGGCGAGACATTTTCAACTGAAAATGCGAGTACAATACGACAATTTTGCTTCGCAAAATTGCCCGTAGGGCGTTCACGGCGCGAAGGCGCCGTGAGTGGATTTGCCGCAGGCAAATAGCCGAGCAAAGCGAGTGCCGAGACTAGCACTACCGTGCGAGCACAAACGGCCCCCGCTAGGGGGTGCGAGTCAATAAAGACTTGTGGCCGCGAGATAGGTCGCACAATGTCATGTTTTTTCTTATAAAGGAAACAAGAGAAATGAATAGTTCAGCCATTGCGTTAGCAATGCAGCAGATATATATAACCCAAGGTCACAATGAATGGAAGCTTTGCTTCCTAGGCGGGGAGCGGGGCGGCTATGAGACCCGCTTTAAAGAACAAAAAGAGCGCCTCATTTGAGGCGCTCTTTTTGTGAAATTTTATCCTGCAGTTTATGGTTTTTGCAGGGCTTCAAGCTTTTTGTTGTGCCTTATTGAGGATATTAGGGCGAGGACGATGAGCACCATGCCGATGAGGCCCGTGAAGATTTCGGGTATGGGGACAATGGTGGAGGCTATCATTATTACGGCGAGCGCGCCGATGGCCCAGTAGGCTCCGTGCTGGAGGTATAGCAGCTTTTCGAGGGTTTTCTTTTCGACAAGCATGATGGTCATGGAGCGCACGAAGAATGCGCCGACCGCGAGGCCGATTGTGATGATAACGACGTCCTTGGTGAGGGCGAACGCGCCGAGCACGCCGTCGAGGGAGAAGGAGGCGTCGATAAGTTCGAGGTATATGAACGCCGCGAGGCCCGCGTGCTTCAGGGCGAACGCGCTTTCCTTGGCGGCCATGCATTCGAGCTTCGCGCTTATGCCGTGTATCAGAAGGTGTATTATTATGCCCGCCGCGCCGGCTATTATCGATTCCATGCGGTCGTGCGGGGTGAGGAAGGGCTGGACGGCCGCAATGCCTATTACGGCAAGGGCTGTGGGGGCCCATTTGAAGCGCGCGGCTTTGGCGAGGATTTTTTCGGGCAGGGCTATCCAGTGCAGGGTCTTCTTTTCGTCGAACATGAATTCGAAGAAAAGCATTATGAGGAATGCTCCGCCGAAGGACGCGATGCCTATGTGGGCCTCGTGCAGATGCCGGGCGTACTCGTCGGGGTTGTGCAGGGCGAGCTTTATGACTTCCATGGAGCTTATGCCCGAAAATATCGCGACAATCGCGATTGGAAACACGAAGCGCATGCCGAACACCGCTATGGCTATGCCCCATGTCAGGAACCTGTGCCGCCATATGGGCGACATCTTTTCAAGCTTCGTTGCGTTGATTACCGCGTTGTCGAAAGAGAGGCTCACTTCGAGCACCATGATTATCGCCGCGAAGAACATCATCTGGAGGCCGCCCTCGTCGGCGGCCACGCCGCGCCAGAACGCTAGGCCCAGCCCCAGAAACATTATTATGAAAGACCACTTGTAATATTTGAGCATTGCCGGATTTGTTAAAAGTTCAATAACATGCCTTTGGCCGTTTCCTTTCAAGTTATTTTTTGTTAGGATTCGGTTAGAGCCGTATGTTTGCCTCCTTTTTTTAAAGTGCGAACATCCTGGAAATTTCGGCTTCGCTGATTTCCTTTATGGTCGGCTTGCCGTCGGGCGACGACGCGTGCGATGGACACAGCAAAAGCCTTTCGAGAAGCGCCTGCGCCGAGGCTTCCGTAACGGCGAAGCCCGCGGAGCCGATTCTGCGCACCGCGAGGCGCGCGAACATGTCCGCGCTGAGCTCGCGTTTGACGTTCCTGTTTTCGTCGCGCGCTAGCTCAACGAAATCCCGGATGAAGTTTTCCGCGGCCTCATAGGCCACCCATGCGGGGACGGACACTATTCTGTACACGCATTTGCCGAAATCTTCTATTTCGAAGCCGCACGCCTCGAAAGCCTTGCGGTTAGCGGCGAAGCATTCGTCGTCAGAGCGTTCAAATTTAAGCGATATGGGAATGAGCAGGCCCTGCGACTGCGGCGGGCAGCCTTCGAGCGACTCAATGATTTCCGCGTATCGCACCCTTTTGATGGCCGCCGACACGTTCATGAGCGTCATGGATTTCGGCGTTTCAAACAGGGCATACCGCTTTTTGAGCGCGCCTATGTAGCGCCATTGCGGCAGAGCCGTCTTTTCTGCGGGCGCGGTATTAAGCTTCTGATGAGCTGCATTTTGTTGGGATACGGGCGGCTGTTGAAAACTTTTTTCCGCTTCCGTTTTTTGAATTTCGGCGGTGTTTTGCGGCGAAAATGCGGGCGCGGGTTTGGAAATAGCGTCCGGCATAACCCTGGGGGAGCAAACCGGAGTTATAACGGGCCTTATTGCCGGGCGGATTTCCCATGCTTTTGCCGTTTCATCCGCCGCAGTTCCCGTATGGTTTACGCCTTCGGCTTTCGGGGCCTCTTCAAGGCCCATAGCAGCCAGCGAGTACGCCTTGAGTTTCACTGTCATGGCTTCCAGAAGGAAGTCCCGCACGGCGAACTCGTTTCTTAAACGCACTTCGCGCTTGGCCGGGTGCACGTTCACGTCGACCGACGCGGGGTCCATTTCGATAAAGAGGAATGCGGCCGCGTACCTGCCCTTTGGCAGCAGCTGCCCGTATGCCTCCTTTATGGCAGAATACACCGCGCGGCTGTCGACGGGACGGCCGTTTATGAAGGAGCACACGTTGCGGTTTGTGGCGAAAGATTCGCCGGGCTTGAGTATCGCGCCGTAAACCTTCAGGTCGCCCAAAACACATTCTTTCAGCTCCATGAGCTTCGAGGAAATTTCGCGGCCGTAGACGCGCTCTATCCTGTCCATTATGCCCAAGTCCTGTTCGGAGCGGAACACGACGCGCGAGTTTTCTATGAGCGTTATCGCGAGCTGCGGCAGCGCAAGCGCATAGAGCCTGCAAAGCTTCGTTATGTGCGAGGCCTCCACGTTGTCGGTCTTTAAAAACTTGCGCCGCACTGGCACGCTGCAGAAGAGGTTTTCGACGATGACTTCGGTCCCCGCCGCCATGCCGCAGTCTTTTACGGCGTTCACCTCGCCCGCGTAAATGTCTATATGAGTGCCCAGCTGCGAGCCTTCCGGGCGCGTGCGCAAAGTGAACTTGCTTACGCTCGCGATGGACGGAACGGCTTCGCCGCGGAACCCGTAGCTGGAAATTTTAAAAAGGTCTTCGGGCTCGCGTATCTTGCTCGTGGCATGGGGCTCGAGGCTCATAAGGGCCTGCTCGCGCGTCATGCCGCAGCCGTTGTCTAGCACCTTCACGAAGGATTTGCCGCCGTGCTTGAATTCTATGTCTATGCGCGTGGCCCCGGCGTCTATGGCGTTTTCCAAGAGTTCCTTTACGACCGCCGCCGGGCGCTCAATGACCTCCCCCGCCGCGATTCTGTTCGCGACGTCTTCCGACAGTATGCGTATGTCCGGGGGCGTTGTTTTCATTTTTTCAATTATCCGATATTTCCACAGGGGAGGGGCGTTCTCAAGTAAAAAAGCGCCGATAGCAGAGCGGTTCAAGTTTTAAGTTGATAAGCGGTGCGGGCGCGGATAATTTGCGGAAAATGAAAAATTTTAACCTGTTGGCAGTTCTCCGGCCGATAATCAGGTTGGCATGCCTTGTTGTCCTGTCTTTGGCCAATATTTTTATGATACTCATTTATACGGCCATATTAGGCTTGGGCATCTTACGCGCGCCTGGTCGGATTGCTTTCCCATCGACCATTGCCATTCTTTTTGCAGGCGTTGCCGTCTTTTATACAGCCTATGCTTTCGGGCGCATGATGAAAAGCGAATCGCGCGTATTGAGGGTGCCATCTATTTTGTTTTTCATGGTGTCGCTGATGCTGGCCTCTACGGCGATTCTCGGCTTTATTGCCGGAAGCCCCGGTTTGCTTTATGGGTGCGGCATATTTTTGTATCTTGTATTGATAAATCCCGCGCCGTTTGTTTCGTCGCTTTGCGGGCTGCTGACGGGCTTTTTCATGAAAACTTCCGGGGCGCTTTCCAATAAAAGCGTTGCCGCCGCGTTTGCCGCTTCAGTTTTGTCTCTTGCGCTCATGCCGTTCTGCTATGCGTAATAGCGCGCCTTTTATAATTTATCTGTTGAAAAATTCCATATTTATGGAAGATTGTCAGAAACAAGACCCGCTTATGAAGAATTTATTTTCCGCACTTTTCCTCATATGCCTCGCGCTGTCATGCGGGGTTTGCGAAGCCAAGTACAGCCCGAAGCGCATGGGCAACCAGATTTACGTCACGTTCGACATGCCCGGAAATATAGCGATGGACGAGGGCGTGCGCTTCTATAAAAAATGCCCCGACCCGGATGTGAAGCTCGACGTATATTACCCCAAGGACGTCGCGGGCAACAATCTCCCCTGCATTTTGATAATACACGGCGGCGGCTGGAGCATGGGCAACGAGAAAAAATTCGGCATGATGGCGGCCTACCTCGCGTCGAACGGTTACGTGGTTGCCTGCACTACATACAGGCTCCTGCCAGAGTACCCGCTCAACGCCTGCGTGGAGGACTCCGTCCGCGCCCTTTACTGGCTGCGCAATAACGCGAAAAAATACGGCGGCAATCCGGACAAAATCGGCGTTACGGGCGGCTCGGCGGGCGGACACCTATCCGCGCTTCTCGCGGTATGCGACACGAAAAAAATGTTCCCGCAGATTTTCAGCGACGGCACAGACCACCGCGTTCAGGCTGCAGTGCCGATGGCCCCCGTGACCGACATGACGCGCTACGGAAGGCTTCCCGGCGCGAACGCCGAGAAAATATCGCCGCTTCTGCACGTCGGCAAGGACAGCCCGCCCATGCTCCTGCTGCACTGCGAGCGCGACCCTGTCGTGCCCGTTTCCGAATCGCAAAAAATGAAAGAGGCCTACGACAAGCTCGGCCTGAAATGCGAAATGATACTTTACGACGCCGACGACCACGCATTCTGGAATACCAAGCCTGTAGACCCGCTGCGCCTGCGCTCATGGAACGACGCGCTTAACTTTTTCGACAAAATACTAAAGCAATGACTTCCAATTTGTTTAAAGGCGTTTTCGCCGCGCTCCTCGTTTTGATTTCCTGCGCCGTATCGCGTTCGGAAACCCTGAAGGGCGAACTGTTCGGGAAGGGCGGCGTCGAGCGGATAGAAGGCATGCGGTTTTTCCCCGAATGTCCCGACGGCCGCGTGAAGCTCGACTTGTACTTCAACCCCAAGACCATGAAGAAGACCAAGCCGTGCGTATTGATGATACACGGCGGCGGTTGGGCGGGCGGCTCTGAAAAAGAGCACGAGCATTTCGCGGAATTTCTCGCCCGCAACGGGTATCTTGTTGCCAGCACAACATACAGATTCATCCCCGCAAACCAGCCCGAGGCATTCGCCGAAGACGTAAAGCGCGCCCTTTACTGGCTGCGCAAAAACGCCAAAGAGTACGGCGGCAATCCCGGCAAAATCGGTGTAATCGGCGGTTCGGCCGGCGGTCACCTGGCGCTGCTGCTGGCCTTTTCCTCCAACGGCAGACTTTTCGGCGACGTATTTTCGGACGGCACGAAGGACGATGTTCAGGCCGTAATCGGGCTCGCACCAGTCAGCAGTTTTGTAAAGGACGACAGGTACAGGCAGATTCCGGGCGCCGAAAAAGCGCGCGCGGAAAAGCTTTCGCCAATATATTATCTGGACAAAAGCGCGCCGCCCATGCTTTTGATTCACGCCAAAAACGACGGCGTCGTTCCCGCCTCCGACTCCAAGGACGTCGAGCGCGAATGCAAAAAGCTCGGCCTGAAATGCAGGGCGGTCTATTTTGACGGCGACAGCCACGCGTTCTGGCTCTCGCCCGAAGATTTGAAGCAGAAAACATGGAAGCTTTCGCTCGACTTTTTTAATTCTATTTTAAAACGATGAAAATATTTTTTATTGGGATTTGCGGAACCGCCACGGGCAACGTGGCCATACTTATGCAGAGGCTCGGTTACACGGTAAGCGGCAGCGACACCGGCATGTACGAGCCCATGAAAAGCGCGCTCGCGGGCGCCGGCGTAGCCGCGCACGAAGGCTGGAGCCCCGACAGGCTTGCCGCGTTCAACCCCGACCTTGTGGTCGTCGGCAACGCGATAAGCAGGATGAATCCCGAGCTGGAGTTTGTCCTTGCGAACCAGTACGACTACACGAGCCTGCCCGCGCTCATCGGCGACAAGCTCATCGGCACTCGCCGCTCGCTCGTCGTAAGCGGCACGCACGGCAAGACCACCACGACAACCATCGCCTCGTACCTTTTGCGCAAAAACGGCATAGACGCCGGCTGGCTTATCGGAGGAATCCCGCGCGACCTGCCCGAGGGCGGCTCAAACCTCGGCGACATCAGGCATGCCCCCTTTGTAATTGAGGGCGACGAGTACGACAGCGCGTTTTTCGACAAGCGCAGCAAATTCATCCATTACAAGCCGCGCGTGCTTCTCATAAACAATATGGAATTCGATCACGCCGACATTTTCCGCGACCTGATTGACGTGAAGCGCACCTTCACCCACGTGCGTAGGGTTGTCTCGCCCCTCGGCGTCATCGTCGAAAACGGCGACGACGAAAACATACGCACACTCGAGGAAACTCCGTGGTGCGAGCGCATATGCGTCGGCGAAAGCGACAGGTGCCACGTGCGCATCAGCGACTTCGTCCAAAGCGGCGGCTCCTCATCGTTCAGGATAACCTATCTGGGCGACGAAAAGCGCGTCGAATGGAACATGCAGGGCATGTACAACGCCCGCAACGCCGCAATGGCAATAGTAGGCGCCTCCCTCATAGCGGGCGGCCAGCCGCTAGACGTGGAAACGCGCTCGCTTTCGCGCTTCAAGGGCGTCAAGCGCAGGCAGGAAACCATACTCGACACCGACAAAATCATCGCCGTCGAAGACTTCGCCCACCATCCTACCGCCATCGCCCTTACAATAGAATCGCTGCGCCAGAAATACCCCGGCCGCAAAATATACGCGGCCTTCGAACCGCGCAGCAACACAGCCAAAACCAGAATCCTGCAGGACGCCTTCTTCGATGCCCTTTCGACCGCCGACCGCGTGTATGTCGGCGCCGTGAACGCCTCGAAGCTCTCCGCTTCCGACCGCATGGATACCGCCAAAATGGCCGCTCAAAATCCCGGCAAATTCCAGGCATTCCAGCGCAACGCGGAACTCCTGCAAACGCTCGAAAAAGACATTGCCGACGAACAAAACAAATGCGTCTGCGCATTCTTCAGCAACGGCTCATTCGACAACATCCACAAGGAATTCGCCTCTAAATTCGCATAAAATGCAGGGCGGCATGAGCCCCGCATTTAAGGATGCAAAAAAAAAGGAAACCGCCGGTGGGCGGTTTCCTTGCGTTCAAATATTTGGTTGCGCGCTTACTTTACCTTGGGCATGTCGACCCACGCGCCGTCTTTCTTGCTGGATTCGACTGCGGCGTCGACGAACTGGAGGCCGACGAGGCCGTCGATGACGGTGGCGTATCTTTCGTGGTCGTAGGAGAACTTCTTGCCGGCCTTCCATGCGCGGACGTCCTGCTCGAAGTTGCGGTGTATGCGCGCATAGGCGTCGTGGAAGCCTTCGAAGTGCCCCGAGGGGATCTTGGGTTCCTTGAGGAGCCATTCCGGGATGTCGCCGAAGAAGCCGTCGTTGGGCTGCACGTCGCCGCGCCAGTAAACGCGGTCGGGCTGGCCGGGGAGCATGATTGTCACCTTTTCGGATTCTTCCTGGCGCCATACGAGGGTGCCCTTTGTGCCGGCGACTTCAATAGCGAGGTCGTTCTTGTGGCCGATGCATATCTGCGACGCGCGCACGAGGGCCTTCGCGCCGTTGGAGAGGTCGCAGTAGGTAGTGAAGTGGTCGTCGAGCATGCGGCTCTTGACGAAAGTTTCGAGGTGCGCCGAGACCCTTTCGACTTCGAGGCCTGTCACGAAACGCAGCTGCATGAGCGCGTGCGTGCCGATGTCGCCGCCCGCGAGGGACTTTCCTGAGCGCTTGGGGTCTGTGCGCCAGTCTGCGCCGCCTTCGCCGCCGGCCTTTTCAATCTGCTTGGCGAGCCAGCCCTGGATGTAGGAGGCGTCAACCCAGCGGATGTCGCCGAGAAGGCCGCTTGTGACGATAAAGCGAGAGAGCCATGTGGTCCAGTGCCCGAGGTATGTGTGGGCTACCGCGAAGGGGATTCCCTTTGACGTTGCGGCTTCGACGAGCTTTTGGGCCTCTTCGGTGCTGACGGCCAGCGGCTTTTCGCAGACTACCGGAATGCCGGCTTCGATCGCCTTCATGGCGGGGTCGAAGTGCACGAAATTGGGGGTCACAATGACTACGTAGTCGAGGCGTTCGCTTTCGGGAAGGTTCTTCTGCGCGTCGAGCATTTCGACATACGACGGATATCCCTTGAGCTCATAGGGCCAGTTGGCCGCCTCGCTCATGGCGATTTCTGGATTCGGGTGGAGCGCCGCGGCAACTACGCGGCGGGTGCCGTCGGAGTTGATCGCCCTTTGATGGGGCTGCACGATAAACGCGCCGCCGCCGCCGCCGATAAGTCCTACATTGAGAGGTTTGTTTGACATTGTTGTATCCTTTTTTTTTCCGTATTAGTTTAAATATGAGGCAGATCCCAAAAAAACCGCAAAACCAATGCACCATGCAACGGCGCGCAGCACGGGAAACCGCTTTTGTTCTGAACTGTGGTAGCATCTCGTTTCCCGGCTTTCAATATTTTTCTTCCGCCCGGCCCAATTTTCGCAGAGTTGGCTTGGGATAATGCTTGTTGATTTGGTGCGTTTCAGGTAAGGGGGCTTTGGAGGACGCAAGTGCCGGCATTAAAGAGTGGCCGCACAACTTGGAGGCTTATGCCTTGTCTGCGGAGGCGAAGCTGAAATTAGGCGACCATCAGGGCGCGCTTGGCGATGCGGACAACGCATGCGCTGGGCGACTACGCTGGCGCTATTGCCGCCGCCAAAAAGGTTTTGAAACTCAAGCCCGACGACGAATCCGCCGCGCAAATGCTCTCCGACGCCCAGGCGAAGCTGAAAGAGTAGGGCGGTAGATAGCGTTTCCCATCGCCGGCGCGGTTTAATGCGGATTTTCGGCGGGCGCGCATAAAAAATGCGGCCAGCCGATGTTTTTTTGCACTAATTCGATTAAAAGGTGTCTTAATTAAGGCGGAACAAGCATAAAAGGCTTGCCAGTTTGTTAGTCTCGCTTAACTTTTTTATTTCATTTTTTTACAAAGCAAAGGAAACAACATGACAACTATAGTAAACGTAAATTCCAGGGAGATAATAGACTCGCGCGGCAACCCGACGGTCGAGACGGAAGTCGAGCTTTCGAGCGGCGTTATAGGGCGCGCCTCGGTGCCTTCGGGCGCGTCAACGGGAGAATTTGAAGCCGTAGAACTGCGCGACGCCAACGCCAAGGGCGCCAAGAATTCGCGCTTCGGCGGCAAAGGCGTCCTCAAGGCCGTCAGCAACGTCAACGCGAAGATAGGCCCCGAACTCATGGGTTTCGACGCCTGCGACCAGGCCGCCATCGACCAGCTTATGCTTGAAATGGACGGCACAAAAAACAAGGCCAAGCTCGGCGCCAACGCCATTCTTTCGGTTTCGCTCGCCGTGGCGCACGCCGCCGCCAAGGCCCTCGGCCAGCCCCTTTTCAAATACCTCGGCGGCCCCAACGCCCGAGTTCTTCCGATACCGATGATGAACATCATCAACGGCGGCGCGCACTCCGACGCCCCCATCGACATTCAGGAATTTATGATAGTCCCCGTCGGCGCCCCCAATTTCCATGAAGCGGTGCGCATGGGAGCGGAAGTGTTCCACGAACTTAAAAAAGTCCTCAAGGCTCGCGGCCTTTCGACGGCCGTAGGCGACGAGGGCGGCTTCGCCCCGAACCTCGACAGCAACGAGGACGCGATCGAGGCCATCGCGAAAGCGGTGAAGGGCGCGGGCTACAAGTTCGGCAAGGACATAATGGTGGCCCTGGACGTGGCTTCCAGCGAGTTCTACAACCCGAAGACCGGCAAGTACACGTTCGCGAAGTCCGACAAATCCGTAAAAAGCTCGTCCGAAATGGTCTCCTTCCTTATGGATTTGAAAAGCAAGTACCCGATTTTCTCCATCGAAGACGGCTGCGCCGAAAGCGACTGGAAGGGCTGGAAAGAGCTTACCGACAAGATGGGCAAGACGACCCAGCTCGTCGGCGACGACCTCTTCGTCACGAACACGCACTTCCTCAAGAAGGGCATTGAAATGGGCGTGGCGAACTCGATTCTCGTGAAGGTCAACCAGATAGGCTCGCTCACCGAAACCCTCAACGCCGTCGACATGGCAACCCGCGCCGGTTATACCTCCGTGATTTCCCACCGCTCGGGCGAAACCGAAGACACTACAATCGCTGATATCGCGGTCGCGACGAATTCCGGTCAGATCAAGACGGGCTCCATGAGCCGCAGCGACAGGGTTGCGAAATACAACCAGCTGCTGCGCATCGAGGAGTTCCTGGGCGACACCGCCTGCTACGGCTCGCTGAAGTAGTTTTTAAACTCATATATTTGCGCAATCCCGCCTTCAATGGCGGGATTTTTTTTGCCCGTTCGGAGCGCGGCAAAAAAAATGTTCGTTGTCGGACGAAGGCCGCAATATCCGGTTTTGAGCTTGTTAAGTAAAAAATATTTAATTAACGACATTCCGTCTTATTTTAACTAGATAAAACTTTTATTACAATCACTTGATAATTGACGTATTTCAGCCGTGTTTTTATAAGGAAACTCAAATACCCATGAATTGTTATCCCAATTGCGTAACAGCAACAACATAAAACAATCTATATATATACCGAACATGATGTACAAAGGCGAAGACATATCCGACAGCTTTGAAAAGCTGGTGCGTTTCAGCGGCGACTCTTCCGGGGGCGTTTATGTGACGCTTGACGGAGTTGTCGTTCCCGAACCCGCCGCAGTCGCATCAGTATTGGGCGCGTTTGCGCTGGCTTTCGCCGCATGGTGCGGAAGGAAATAGGGAGTAGTGATGGTCAAAAAAAAGAGGCCCCGTGCGGCCTCTTTTTTTGCCGGCTTATTTGCGCGGTTTTATGCGCCTTATCGGTGTTTTTTTTTGCTGCGTTTCCCCCCTTTGCTTGACTTGCGCGCAAAAAGCCGATTTATTACGTGCATGAAAGGCATATTTGTTTCTTCTCTACTTTTACTAATATGCCCTTTGGTTTTCGCACAGCAAGACGCGTTTGACGACCTCCCGAAAAATCCCGCATCCCCCATAAGCGGCGACGAACTGGAAGGCCTCGTTTCCAAAGACGACCCGCAGTCATGGCTGGAATTCGCGAAAAAAGCCAGAGGGCAGGCCATGGATCTCGTCGCCAAACAGCTTTACGACGACGGCGCCGGCTGGCTTTATTCGGCGCTTGCCGCCGAAATGTTCGCCGCCGACGGCGCGGCGATGCCAAAGGACGTCAAACGGGAGCTTCTAAAAGACCTCCCCGCGTTCTATGATTTCTACGAAACCATAAAGCCTGAGGACAATGTCAAGAGTGCGTCAGACGTTGTGGCGGTGCTTTATGCGGCCGACCCCGACAATGTCAAAAAATACCTGCGCATGGCGTTGGCCACTTCGCTGGTTTACGACATCCCGCCGCCGCCCCATTGGCCGCAGACCTGCATGCCCGCATCGCCCGAGGCCGTAAAGGATCCCGTCGAGATGTTCAAATATTTTGCCGCTGACGTTAAAGGCGGCAAGGGCACTGTGTTTCCGCTTAACAAGCTCACCGTGGGCGAGCTGATATGGGTGGTGGGCGTGCCGGGGCCCATTTCCGAGCTCGAATCCCTGCGGCGCCCCAACATGGCCCCGTTCGAGCTTGACAGAATGACTTCGGGATTCAAAACCGACCGCAACAGGCAGGACGGTAAAAAAGGCTGGACGGTTTGGCCGTCCGACAGGCCCTTTACCCTTGAAAACATGCGCAAATACGGCGCGATATATTCCGAAAAGCCGTTTTATGCGTGGCGCACGGCAAATGCCAGCGGCATTCCGTGCCTGTTCTTCGGCGAACTTATCGACGAGGACGATTCAAAGTACAGGATACCCTCAACATGGATAACCTATATGGCGCGTCCCGGTCTGTGGAAATTTGAAGTCGCAAGGAACGGCAACAGCAAGTCCATGTACGGCCGTCCCTTAGACCCGCAGACATGGAAGGATGTGAACATGTTCGATATTGAAATGCTCCACAGACGCCACATGGTAACAAAGGACGGCATAGAATCGTACATGTTCCTGAGATTCTCTGAAGAGCTTTTCTTTAAAACGGGCGATTTCCGAAACGCTGCAGTTTTTGCGGAGAAGGCGAAAAAATCCAACCCCGAAAACTGGAAGGCATACCACGCCTTTATTTATGCCCGCGCGCGCTTCGGCGCCAGCGAGCAGGAACTCGACGGCCTGTGGCGCAGAAGCTACGAGGCTTTCAGAAGATATCCCGACCAAAACATAAACCTGCTTAACATCTACCGCAAACAGCTCGAGGCGCGCAGAAACCAGAAAGAGTCGAACAGGCTTTTTATGGCGGAAATGCGCGCCATTATGCGCGAAGACCCGGGGCTCGCCTTCCGCATTTACCAGGGGTCGCTCAAAAACATATTCAGAAGTCTTGAAGATAAAAGCGACATCTTCCCGATATACACCGATGTGCTGCGCATAAGTACCGGCATACAGAAGGAATGCCTCGACAGGATAGTCATTCCGCTGGCGAAGCTTTTTAACGAAGGCGGCGACAACAAGGGCGCCCTGAAAGTGATCAAAATGTACGAATCAATGGTCAGGCCCAAATCGGAAAAGCTCAAGGACGCCGTAAAGGCCGCAAAGGACTCTTACGCTCCGCGTTCGACAAGAAAAGCCGACAGGGCGACGAGCAGCAGCTAGTTTTCGCCTAAAGATTTTTCAGAAAAAAGTGGCGTTTGTTCCGATATGCATCTACAAACGCTATTTTTAATTTTCACGCTTTGAAATTTTTCGAGAAAACAGGCCGCAAATTGTCGCGCGCTGCGGAGAAATTCGCCCAAATGACCGTCGATGTGATATACGACCGGCGCGAGGGCTTTGCCGCGTCCGTTTACGGCGGTTTTCTAAAGGCCCTTTCTTATGTTTTTGCCGGCATTGTGCGCCTGCGCTATGCAATGTACAGAAAACGCATTCTGCGCGACGCCCCTCTGGGGTGCCTTGTCGTCGTCGTCGGCAACCTTACGGTCGGCGGAACGGGCAAAACCCCCATCGTTGAAAAATTTGCCCGCTCCCTTTCCGAGCGCGGCAGAAAAGTGGCGATCTTAAGCCGCGGATACAAGAGCAAGTCCGACGGCATGTTTACAAAATTCAAACGCTGGCTGACCCACGGAGAAGTTCCGAAGCCCAAAGTGGTGTCCGACGGCAAAAATGTGCTGCTCGACTCCGAGTTCGCCGGCGACGAGCCCTACATGCTTGCGCGCAACCTCCCGGGCGTCGTTGTTGTCGTCGACAAAAACCGCGTCAAGGCGGGGCATTACGCCATAACCGAGTTCGGCGCCGACACACTCATCCTCGACGACGGCTTCCAGTACCTCCCCCTGCGCGGGCAGCTCCAGCTCCTGCTCGTCGACAAGACAAACCCATTCGGCAACATGAACCTGCTTCCGCGCGGGATACTGCGCGAGCCGGTAAGCCACCTCAAGCGCGCGTCCTACATATTCGTCACGAAAAGCGACGGCAAAAAGGACGCCGAGCTCGAGCGTCTCATCCGCACCCACAACCCCACCGCGGAAATTATAGAGTGCGCGCATAAAACAACCGACCTGGTCGCTTTTTCAAGCGGCTCCACCGCCGGGCTTGACATGCTTAAAGGCGCCAAAATCGCGTGCTTCTCCGCCATCGCCGCTCCAGACAGCTTCGAGAACTTCCTAAGCGAACTCGGCGCCGAAATTATCTACAAAAAACGCTTCCTCGACCACCACAGGTTCGATGACCAGGAACTTGACGAGTTCTTCGAAAACGCCAAAAACAAAGGCGCCGAATTTGTCGTTACCACCGAAAAGGACGCCGTCAGAATACGCGCGGACTACCCCGCCGCCATCCCCTTCTTCTACACAAAACTCGAAATCGAAATCCTCGACGGCGTCGACGACTTCGAATCCGCAGTCGAAAAAATATGCTTCCCAAAACGCGCCGCCGACTCAACCCACGGCAACGCTTGAAAGCATAAGATTTTTATATTTAGCAAGGCGCAAGTATTGCGCCCTTTTTTTCTATTATAATGCGGGGTTCGCAGCCGCCACGCGCCCGCCTAGGCGCACCAAGCATAGCTTGGATATCGGAACTTCATTCCTTCTTGACCTTGGTTGTTCTGGATCTTCCGCTATTGCCTCGCAATGGCTGGTTTGCGGATTTCCGAAAGTTATTGGTTTATATTTAAAGTCACAGCGCGCCCGAGGGCGCGCTCTGTTAGACAAACCCTAGGTGCAATGAGCGTTCGTGTTTAAAACGATGCCCTGTGTGTTTTTTTGCGAGCGCTTTGCGCGAAGGCCAAATCCCCAATAATCCAAATTGCGGCAAAAACAACATAAGCCCATAGGCTGACAGGCAGGGGAAACCCCATCATCCATAGCGATGCTTTCGCATCAGGAATGGACGCTGCGCCTCCTAGGCAGGGCTTATGTGAAGGCTATGGGCCCCGCATTTAAAAACAAAAAAAGCGCCTCAAATGAGACGCTTTGTTTCGTTAAAGTTTTTCGTGCATTGTTCGCGAAATCACATCGAGCTGTTGCGCTTTGGTAAGCTTCACGAAGTTCACGGCGTATCCGGAGACGCGCACGGTAAGCTGCGGGTATTTTTCGGGGTGGTCCATGGCGTCCTGCAATACTTCGCGCCTGAGGACGTTCACGTTGAGGTGCTGGCCGTGCTTTGACATGTAGCCGTCGAGCAGGCCGCGCAGATTGCCGATCTGTTCGCTTTCGCTCTTGCCCAGCGAGCCGGGCAGGATTGAGAAGGTGTTCGAAATGCCGTCCTTGGCGTGCTCGAAGGGAAGTTTTGCCACCGAGCAGAGTGAGGCGAGTGCGCCGCACTCGTCGCGCCCGTGGAAGGGGTTGGCTCCGGGGGCGAATGGAACTCCGGCGGGACGCCCGTCGGGGGTTGTGCCGGTTTTTTTGCCGTAAACGACGTTTGAAGTAATCGTGAGAATCGACTGCGTGGGTATCGAATTGCGGTAGGTGGGCTGGTGCCTGATTTTGTCCATGAACTGGCGCACTAGGGCTGTCGCGATGGAGTCGACGCGCTCGTCGTTGTTGCCGTATTTCGGGAAGTCGCCTTCGATTACGAAGTCGACGGCCACGCCCTGCTCGTTGCGCACGGGTTTTACCTTTGCGAACTTGATGGCCGAAAGGGAGTCGACGACGATGGAGAAGCCCGCGATGCCGCAGCCGAGCTTTCGCACGACGTCCTTGTTCATGAACGCGAGCTGCGCCTTTTCATAATAGTACTTGTCGTGCATGTAGTGTATTATGTTCAGCGCGTTCACGTAGGTCTTGCTCAGCCATTCCATCATGGCGTCGAATTTTTCACAGACTTCGTCGTAGTCGAGGTATTCCGAAGTTATGGGCTCAAAGCCGTGGGCGACCTTCACCATGCTCTTTTCGTCGACGCCGCCGTTGATGGCGTAAAGGAGGGCCTTGGCGAGGTTGGCGCGCGCGCCGAAGAACTGCATTTCCTTGCCGATAATCATGGGGGACACGCAGCAGGCTATGCCGTAGTCGTCGCCGAAAATCGGGCGCATGAGGTCGTCGTTCTCATACTGTATGGCCGAGGTCTGTATGGAGGTTTTCGCGCAGAAATCCTTGAAGCCTTCGGGCAGGTTAACCGACCAGAGTATTGTGATGTTCGGTTCGGGTGCCGGCCCGAGGTTGTGGAGCGTCTGGAGCAGGCGGAAGGAATTCTTTGTGACCATCGGGCGGCCGTCTTCGGACATGCCGGCCACGGACTCCGTAACCCATACCGGGTCACCGCTGAAAAGTTCGTTGTATTCGGGCGTCCTCAGGAAGCGCACCATGCGCAGCTTGATGATGAAGTCGTCCATTATTTCCTGAGCCTCGTCTTCTGTAAGCGCGCCGTTTTTGAAGTCGCGCTCGGCGTATATGTCTAGGAAAGTCGTGACCCTGCCCAGCGACATCGCCGCGCCGTTCTGGTCCTTGATGGCTGCGAGGTACGCAAAGTATAGCCACTGTACGGCCTCCCTGAAGTTTGTGGCGGGGCGGGAAATGTCCGCGCCGTAGCTTTCGGCCATGCGCTTGATGGCGTGCAGGGCTTCAATCTGCTCGGAGAGCTCTTCGCGCTCGCGGATGAGGTCGGAAGTCATTATCGCGTTGTCGCTGGACGCCTTTTCGGCGTGCTTTTCCTCTATGAGCTTGTCTATGCCGTAGAGGGGAAGGCGCCGGTAGTCGCCGATGATCCTGCCGCGCCCGTAGGCGTCCGGCAGGCCCGTTATTATCGCGCTTTTGCGCGCCGCGAGGATGTCGGGGGTGTAGGCGTCATACACGCCCGCGTTGTGCGTCTTGCGGTATTTTGTGAAAATTTTCTTGATGTTTTCATCCTCTTTGAGGCCGTATGCCTCGCACGAGGCGCTTACCATGCGGTAGCCGCCGAAGGGCATAATCGCGCGCTTCAGGGGGGCGTCGGTCTGCAGGCCAACGACGAGTTCCTTTTCTTTGTCTATATAGCCCGCGCCGTGCGAATCAATCTCGGAGGGCGTTGAAACGTCGGCTTCGAGGAGGTCTCCCCTGCGCGACTCTTCTTTCATGAGTTCGAGAACTTTGTTCCAGATTTCTTCAGTGCGCTTTGTTGCAGGCTTCAGAAAAGAGGCGTCGCCCGTGTACGGCGTGTAGTTGGTCTTGATAAAGTCGAGCACGTCTACGGCGTCGACCCATTTTCCGGGATTAAATCCCTCCCATTCCTTCATTTTTATTGAGGATTTCATCTATAGTTGGGGTGTTATTTTTTGTTCTTTTGCGATTGTCCGCCCACTCATAATTAAAGCTTCAGGCTTTGTAAACATTAAATATAAGCAATAACGAAAATATTTACTGTTATAGGAAATATTTGACCTTTTCCAAAAAACGTTCAACCTATCATATCGTATGAAAAAGCTTATTTTCACAGTATTGATGGGGCTATCGGCGCTTTCGCTTTTTGCAAAAGACCAGTTTGTGGGGTTTTACGAAGGCGAAATAAAAGGGCCGGGAGCTGAAAAAAGTCCTATTTTTTCAAAAAACAACAAGATTTTTGCCGAGGTATACCGCGACAAGGACATTTACAGGCTCAAGCTTCAGTCGTCCGTGCTTTCGCCCGACATCCAAATCTACAGCGTGTCCGAAAACCTTTCAGCAAAGGGTGACGGCATAGACCTTAAGGATTCCGGCGATTTCAAGCTAAACGGCAAAATCACTTCGAAAAAAATCACTGCAAAAGGCAAAGGCGACGACGGCGGCGACATCCAGATAAACCTCAAGCGTCTCAACATAAAGCCCAAGACGCGCGGAGCTAAGCCGCCCAAAGGCGCAATCGTTTTGTTCGACGGTAAAAATACGGACAAATGGGAAATGTTCCAAGACGGTGCGCCCGCCACATGGGATATTGAAGGCGATGCCATGCTCGTGAAGTGGAATGTCAATAAGGGGCTCATCGAAAATCCCAAGGACATATACGAAGACCACTACGACTCTTCCATACGCACGAAGGACGCCTTCGGCGGCCCTTTCAGGCTCCATGTCGAATACATGCCCATCGAACCCTTCTACGGCGAATGGCAGATGAGGGGCAATTCCGGCATCTTTATCGACTCCCACGAAGTGCAGGTGCTCGACTCTTTCGGCGACCCCAACACAAGCGCCCAGCATGCGGCTTCCATCTACGCACGCATTCCCAATCCCTATCCCACCAGCCTTGAACCCGACGTCTGGCAGACATACGACATAGAGTTTGCCCCCGCCACCTACGACGACAACGGCAAGCTTCAAAATCTTCCCACGATAACCGTCTACCACAACGGCATACTCGTCCATGACAAGGTCCAGCCCGAACAGGATATGGAACGCCAGTACCCCACCCAAGTGCGCATAATGCTCCAAGACCACCTCTGTCCACTGGCATACCGCAACATATGGCTCCTGCCTTTGGATAAATAAAAAAACATTAGAAAAGCGCTTCGCCAGAAGCGCTTTTTTTGCACTTACATATTAGGGGGCGTATTGCCGCCCCTAATACTCCTGCTAGACGGGGAGCGGGGCGGCCATGAGACTCGCTTTTAGAAAAACTCAAACAGTTCTGTCCAGGGAGCGGTAGTTGATTGCTTCCAGCAGGTGCTGGGTTTGGATTTTGTCGGAGTTGTCGAGGTCGGCGATGGTGCGGGATACTTTGAGGATTCTGTCCCATGCGCGCGCGGAGAGGTTTAGCTCTTCCATTGCGGTTGAGAGGATGTTCGACTGTTCTGCGTCGAGGGCGCAGTGTTTGCGGATCAGGCGGGAGTCCATTGCGGCGTTCGTTTTCGAAGTCTGTTGGGAGCCGGAGAATCGCGCAGCCTGGATATCCCTTGCGGCGATTACGCGCCTTCTTATGTCGGCGGAAGATTCCGCCCTTTCCGTTTTTGAAAGGTCGCTGAGGGGAAGCGCTGCGGCTTCGACGTGTATGTCTATTCTGTCGAGGAGCGGGCCGGACACGCGCGAGCGGTACTGCTGGATTTGCGCCGGGGTGCAGCGGCATTTTTTACGAGGGTCGCCGAGGTAGCCGCATTTGCACGGGTTCATGGCGGCAACGAGCATGAATTTGCAGGGAAGGGTGACTTTTCCCGCGGCGCGCGATATGGTCAGGCGCCCGTCTTCCATGGGCTGGCGGAGGTTGTCGAGGATATTGCCGAATTCCGGGAGTTCGTCGAGAAACAGCACGCCGTTGTGCGCGAGCGATATTTCGCCGGGCTTGGGGTTGGGGCCGCCGCCTGAAAGCCCGACCCTGCTTATGGTGTGGTGCGGCGCGCGGAAAGGCCGTTTGAAAAATTTGTTTTCAGACGACTGTGAAAGGCCGGACGCGGAGTATATTCCCAATATTTCCAGAAACTCTTCGAGAGACGGCGCGGGCATTATGGACGGTATGCGCTTTGCTATCATGCTTTTGCCGGAGCCGGGAGGGCCTACCATCAGCAGGTTGTGCCCGCCCGCCACGGCGACTTCCACCGCGCGCCTGACCTGGTGCTGGCCCTTGACGTCGGCAAAGTCGAAGGCGTCGGGCATTTCGGCGGCGCGCCTGAAGGGCGAGTCTTTCAGCGGTTCGAGTTCAATTTTCCCGTTGAGGAAATCCACGAGCTCGCGCAGGTTCTTGGCGGTGTAGACTTCAATGCCCTCCACGAGCGTGGCTTCCGCGGCCGACTCGGGCGGCAATATTACGCCGCGTTTGCCGGAGCTGCGGGCGAGAAGGGCGAGCGATACTCCGCCGCATATGGCGCGAAGCTCGCCCGAAAGGCTGAGCTCGCCGGCTATCACAAAATCTTTGAGCTTTGAGTCGTTCAGGCCGCCTGTGGACGCGATTATGCCAAGCGATATTGGCAGGTCGTAAATCGGCCCCTCTTTCCTGATGTCGCCGGGCGCGAGGTTTACCGTCATCTTGGTCATGGGCATGGCGAAGCCGCTGTTCGAGAGCGCCGACGACACCCTGTTGAGCGATTCCTTAACCGCGGCGTCGGGCAGGCCCACCATGAATGTGCGCGGTTCCCCCTTTTCGCCCGAATTGACTTCAACTTCGACCGAAAGAGCTTCGACCCCTATCAGCGCGCCCGAATTTACCCTTGCTAGCATGCCTTTTTATAAAACTCATAACGTTTAGGCGTATCAAGATGAAAATTCATATATTTCTTGATATAAAAAGGGTTTTGATGCATACACTTTTATCAATGGAAGACTCCCTGCTGAGAGCCGCCGCCTTTGAAATCGTCAAAAGGCTGTCGGATACGGGCAAAAAACTGTGCGCCGCGGAATCATGCACGGGCGGCCTTGTCGCATCCTCAATCGTGTCGGTCGGCAACGCCAGCCGCGTTTTCAAAGGTTCCGCCGTGTGCTACTGCGACGACGCCAAGCGCGCCATACTGCATGTGCCTGCCGAGGTTTTGGAAAAATATTTCGCTGAGAGTCCGGAATGCGCGGCCGAGATGGCGCGCGGCGCGCTCGAAATTTTCAACGCCGACATTGCCGTTTCCGCCACCGGCTTCCTCGACGCCAACACGCCGCCGCAAAAAAAAGATGTAGCGGGCACGGTATTCTTTGGCTTGGCAACGCGCGGCAAAAGTGTAAAAACATTTGAACTTGATTTGGACGTTTCGAAGCCCCGCAATGAAAAGCGGGCCTATGCCGCGCTAAAGGCGCTAGAAATCGTCCTGGAAAACATTAACGAAATACCATCATGCTGAGATTCCTTTCCAACCTGTCGGCGAACCTTGTCGCCCTCTTCATTTTCTTTTTCGTGATACCCGTTCTGGGCTTTATTTTCATGGTTTTTTTTGCGGTGCAGTCTGTCATGACCTCCGTGGGACAGAAAAACGTGGAGACTTTCAAGCCTGGCGGCGCGCTGGTTTACGACCTCGGCACGAACATCGTCGAGGGAACCTCGCAGACGGGGTCCGTGTCGGCGCTCTTCACCAACGGCGTTTCGCTGAGCGTCTACGACATATGCGCGCGCATATCGTCCGTTTCGGGCGGGGACGGGCAGAGCGTGCTGTTCATTCACGGCTCTTTCGACAACGCCTACGACCCGCCGTCGTTTGCCCAGATATCGGAAATACGCGCGCAGATCGAACGTTTCAAATCTTTGGGCGGAAAAGTTTTCGCGTATCTGGAATATCCCTCTTTGCGCGACTATTATCTGGCTTCCGCGGCCGACAGGGTCATCCTGAACCCGCAGAGCACCATGGAATTCAAGGGGCTTTCGGCGACTTCGCCCTACTTCGGAAACGCCCTGAAAAAATACGGCGTCGATGTGCAGGTCGTCAAAAGCGGAGAGTTCAAAAACTTCGGCGAGATGTTCACGTCCGACAAAATGTCGGCCGAAGACAAGGTTCACCTCGAGGGGATTCTCAAGGCCATATGGAATTCCATCGTCGAGCGAATTTCAATTTCGAGGGGCATTCCGATTGAAACCCTCAATTCCATCGCTCAGAACGGCGCGCTGTTCACCGCGCAGGACGCAATAAAAATGGGCCTGGTCGATGACGCAATGTTCGAGGACGAAATTCTGGACCTCATGGCCAACACCGTGGGATCTTCCGGCGACACCTTCCTGCAGAACTCGATTTTTTCCATCGATGTTCAGCAGCCCAAATCCGCTCCCAAAGTGGCGGTGGTCTACATGAGGGGCAATATCGTCGGCTGCGGCGACATGAACACAATTTCGGCCGAATACTACGCCCCGCTTTTCCGCGAAATCCGCAGGGACAAAAATATAAGGGCCGTAGTAATCCGCGTTGACAGCGGAGGCGGCAGCGCATTCGCCAGCGAGGCAATCCGCAGGGAGATAGAGCTTACGGCGCAGGAAATGCCCGTGGTAGCTTCTTTTGGCGGCATTGCCGCGAGCGGCGCATACTGGTTCGGCTGCGCCGCCGAAGAGATAATCGTCACCCCGCAAACCATAACGGGCTCGATTGGCGTTTTCGGCCTCGCTTTTTCGGCTGAGAAGCTCGCGGGAGATTTCGGCATAACTTTTGACGGCGTGAAAACGGCGCCTTTCGCCGATATCGGCACCATCGCCCGCCCGATGTCGGAGCAGGAAGTGGCCAAGCTGCAGTCGCTCATAGACGTGGTTTACGGCGATTTTGTGCGGCTGGTTTCCAACTCGCGCAAAATGAGTGTCGAGGAGGCGCGGGCGCTTGCCAACGGCAGGATATATTCGGCGGGACAGGCCATGAACTTAAGGCTCGCCGACAAAATAGGCGGCCTTGGCGACGCAATAACGTCGGCCGCGGAAAAGGCAGGCCTGACGTCCTTCGCCGTGGACCAGTACCCCAAATACGACCCGTTCAAAGAGCTTTTCAAAGAATTCATGCCGCCAGGCCAGTACGCTTTCGAGCTTCCCCGCGAAGTGCGCTCCGTAAAGGACACCCTCGCCGTGCTCGCGCAATTCAACGAGCGCAGCAAAATTTACGCCCGCATGCCTTTCGACTTACGCTTTGAATAAGAGGCTTTACATTTTAACCCCCTAATACAGAATTTTAACCATGTATAGATTTTCATTTTTGGCTGTCGCGGCCGTCGCGACTCTGGTAAGCGCCTGCTCGGCGTCGTCCGAAAAGGACGCAAACAGGGAATATGTGAACGCGGCGCAGAAAGTGGCGTCTGCGGCGAAATCGTTCAATGAGGCCGACTATTCTTCGGCCGACAAGCTGTGCCGCGAGGCGTTCGCTGCGGTGCAGTCGGTCATCGAAAAGTACCCCGATTCCGCAATCGCGCTCAAAGTGGTTACGGACCGCGACTTGCGCATAGGTCCTTGCACATATGTGGACCTGTTCGAGCGCGTCATACCCTCGCTTGACAAGTATTCGCTCGAAGTTTTCGAGCCCGCCAGCCTCGCGTGGACTATAGCGGTTTCCCAGAAGGACGAAGCGGCGCGCGACCTTGCCCTCGACACACTCGCCCAAAAGGTACTCGCCGCGAAGCCGACAGACCGCATCAGCGTCGAAAGGCTCTCGGACATGTGTGACGCATGCGTGCTTGAAATAAAGTCGGCCCCCCTCAAAAGCCGGATTCTCGCCGAGCGCGCCGCCCTTGCGGACGCTCCCAGGGAAAAGTCCGCATCCCCCGACATGAAGTCGAATATGCTCATGCAGAAGTCCTCTCCCGCGCCTGTCGAAAAGATATCCGACGAAGCCGCGTTTCTTGCGAAGGCCGAAAGCGACGCCAAGCTTGTGGCGTACGAGCTGCGCGCCGTTTCTAATCTGCGCGCCATGGCCCTGCAGGCCAAGGCCTCATCCCCGAAAATCATAGGGGAATTTAAAAAGAGCCTCGATTTGGCCCTTGAAAACATCATGAAAATCAGCAGCGCAAAGGTAAGGGAAACAGCGCTTGCCGACATGACCGCCGCCTACGCCAACATCGGCGACATATCCAAATCCGTGGAAATAGCAAAGACCCTCGAAACCCCGGAAATATTCTCCGGCGTATTCCAGGACATCGCCGAACAGGCCAGCAGGGAAAAGAATTACACCGCCGCCATAGGCCTTGCATCGAAAATCCCCAACGAAGGCGAAAAAAGCGCGTTCCTGTGCTCGCTCGCCGCAGGAGTCGCCGAACAGGGCCTATTCGCCGAAGCCGTCGAAATTTCAAAGATGCTCAAAGACGTTCCGTCGCGCAATCTGGCCAACGCCAACATCGCAAAAGAGGCTTTCGCTGTTGGAAACGGAAAGGTGTTCATCGAGGCAATTTCGCGCATAGACGTCTCAGACCTCTCTGCGCTTGACGTGTTCAATGTAGACGTTGAAGGCTTCGAATCCCCCGCAGCGAAGGACTCAATGCGCCTTGCGACCCTCGCCAGCGTCGCGGTCGCCGAAGACAAGGACGTCGCCGAGGCCCTCAACAATCTCGCAATCGAGGCCATAAACTCGCCCCTCTCCAAAACCGAATTCGCAAAGGTTTCCTCCCTGATCGCCGCCAACTACGCCGACATGGGCAAAGCCTCCGAAGCCGTGGACTTCCTCATCAACAACATACACCTTTCCGACGGAAAGCTTGCGTTCGACAACCTCTGCGCGGTCGCTGAAAAAATCTCCGGCCAAAACAAAGACCTGGCCGCATCAGCTTTCAAAGTGGCCGCCAATATCTGCGAGTCTTTCAACGACGACTGGAAGGTGAAGTCCGTCGTATCCCTCGCATGGACAATGCAGCACAGCGGCATGGACAAGGCCTCGTCCGCCAAAATCCTCTCCGCGTTTCTGCCCAAATTCTAAAGGGGCAAAACGCATGGGAATGAGGGCGCGCCAAGCATGGCTTGGATATCGGAACTTCGTCGGAAAAGCTTATCGGCCGGGCAAACCTGCTGAAGCGCAGACATGCCCTAAAAATGCCCGCGGCTTTCTATCGATAAATCTTTCTCTCTATCTTCATAATTGCTCCGCGCTTATGGTTGCAGTGTGTAAGCGCGATGCCGCAAAAGAAAATACGTTCGGTTTACACAATGGCATTGGAATACGGAGGCTACGCAACAGTGTTGTTGTAGTATTCTGATTTAGTTAAATTCCACTCAACAGCAATGCGAAAAAACGCCAGTGAATGAGCGGGTAACCAAACCGCTTAACATGCGTTATTATGAATAGAACTACGTAGTATCGGCAAAAGACCGCCCCGAAGCTTTATTGTAAAACTATATGCATTGCATATAGTTTTAGCCAGCCCGGGTATAATGGGGGAGGAGGCGTAAGAATTTGCGTAGCAAATCCGCCTGTTGGGGCTTAAGCCCCACAATGCCCGGCGAGGCTCTCGCCCGGCAATTCAAGCCGGAGGTGCGAACACCGAGCGAAGGCGAGGGGGAGTATGGCGGCGAAGCCGCCACCCGAAGGGCGAGACATTTTCTACTGAAAATGCGAGTACAACATCAGCCTGAAAGGCGAGGGGGAGTATGGCGGCGAAGCCGCCACCCGAAGGGCGAGACATTTTCTACTGAAAATGCGAGTACAACATCAGCCTGAAAGGCGAGGGGGAGTATGGCGGCGAAGCCGCCACCCGAAGGGCGAGACATTTTCGTGAGAAAATGCGAGTACAATACGACAATTTTGCGAAGCAAAATTGCCCGAAGGGCGTTCACGGCGCGAAGGCGCCGTGAGTGGATTTGCCGAAGGCAAATAGCAGAGCAAAGCGAGCGCCGAGACGAGCACCACTGTGCGGGCGAGCATAAACGACCCCCGCAAGGGGGTGCGAGTCAATGCGCCCCTCAATACTTGGCCGGCTATGAGCCCCGCGTTAATAAACGGCATAAAAAAGGAGGCTTATTTAAAGCCTCCTTTTTTTCAAATTTTATTTTGCGGCTTTATGCCACGAAGAAAATTATGAGCACCTGTGCTGTTAGGACGCGCATGAACATTGTAAGGGGGTATACTGTGGCATAGCCGACGGAGGGGAGGTCGTTGCCGGCGACTCCGTTCGAGTACGCGATTGCGGGCGGGTCGGTCATGCTGCCGGATATAACGCCCATTAGGGTGAAGTAGTCGGTTTTCAGGATTAGCCTGCCGTAGACGCCTGCGATGAGAAGGGGTATTACGGTAATCAGCACGCCGTAGCCTACCCATTTGTAGCCGCCGCTGTTGACGATGGTTTCGACGAAGCCTTCGCCCGCGCCGAGGCCGACGCCCGCGAGGAACAGGGCGATGCCTATTTCGCGTATCATTAGGTTCGCGCTTGCGGTTGTGTAGGTTACGAGCTTGAGTTTTGTGCCGAAGCGGCTGAGCAGTATCGCCACGATGAGGGGGCCGCCCGCGAGTCCCAGCTTGATTGGCTGGGGAATGCCGGGGATCATGAAGGGGATGCTGCCCACGAGCACGCCGAGGAATATGCCGATGAAAATGGGTGCGAGGTTTGGATGCCTGAGGTTTGCGACGGAATTGCCGAGCAGCACTTCGAGGTACTCGAGGGCTTCGCGTGTTCCAACGGCGGTGACGCGGTCGCCTATTTGCAGCTCGAGGCTCGGGTGCCCGACGAGGTCTATGCCGGCGCGGTTGACGCGCGTGATGTTGAATGAGAGGCGTCCGCAGAGCCCGAGAGTTCCGAGGCTTTTGCCGTGTACCTTGGAGTTTGTAACGACAAGGCGGCGGGCTTCAAGCTCGCTGGTTATGGTGTTCCATTCCATGTCGATGCGGTTGCCGATGAACGCGCAGAGGAAGTCGGCGTCTTTCCTTTCTGAAACAACGAGCACTTTGTCGCCCTTTTTGAGTATGCTTTCAAAGAGGGGAATTTCAATCTTGCCGTCCTCGCGCATGATGCGCGAAATCACAAAATGTCTGTCTATGAGCTTGCTGACGTCGCTTATGCATTTTCCGTGCAGCGAGGGGTTTGTAATCTCTATCGTGCAGCGGTGCGCGCCGACGTTTGTGTTGGTGCGGTCTTCAACTGCCTTGCGTTCGGCGTCTAAGGATATCCTGAATATGAAGCGCATCGCGATGATGGAAATGATGATGCCAACAACGCCGAGGGGGTATGCCACCGCGTAGCCGAGGGCTATTGTAGGGTCGCCTGCGCCCTTGAGGTCTGTGAAGGTCTGTTCGGCCGCGCCGAGGCCGGGCGTGTTGGTAACCGCGCCAGAGAGTATGCCCACCATTGTGGACATCGGTATGCCCGTGGCGTAGTGCAGGGCTATTGTCAGCGCGACGCCCGAAAACACAACCACCATGGCTATGGAGTTCATCTGCAGGCCGCCCTTCTTGAAGGACGAGAAAAAGCCGGGGCCGACTTGGAGGCCGATGGAGTAGACGAACAGAATCAGGCCGAATTCCTTGAGGAAGTGCAGCACGTTGTGTTCCACGCGTATGCCGAAGTGGCTTGCCGCTATGCCGGCGAACAATATCCACGTGATGCCGAAGGATATGCCGGCAATCTTGACATATTTTCCCAGCAGGACGCCGAGCGCGATGACGACCGAGAAGGCCACGACGCAGTGCGCTATGCCCGTCCCGAAGAACAAGTTATTCAACCATTGCATATATTCCAAATCCCTTAAAACCTGTATTCGCCGACCGCTTCGCCGTCTTTCAGGACGAGCACCCTCTGGTTGGAGCTGCCCCTGAAATAGAGCCTCGGGTCATGCAGATCCTTGATGAATCTGCCGTCAACCAATACGTCTATGTATTTAAGAGCTTTAGAGTATTTTTCAACAAAAGCAAGTTCTTCGTATAAAAAACCCGTGTAGCACCATACATTTTTGCCGGTGCCAAGCTTTATTGCCCTGAGAAGCCCGTAAAAGCCCTCCGGGTTGAAGAATGGATCGCCGCCGCTGAAAGTAACGCCGTCGAGCAGGGGGTTCGCGTTTATTTCGGAAATTATGCGCTCCACAATGGCGTCGTCGATAATCGCCCCGGCAAGGGGGCTCCACGAGCCTGGATTGTGGCAGCCGGTGCAGCAGTGCGAGCATCCGGAAAGGTATATCGAGTATCTCAGCCCGACGCCGTCGGAGATGGTCTCGGGGTAGACGTTCAGCAGGCGCAGCCCGTTCATGCCGGATAGTATCCCTTGGGGAAGGCCGCATTCGGGCGGTGGGCGCGGCATTGCACTGGTCTTCCGTATTTCCCGCCCTCATGCTTTACGCATGGGGTCGGGGAAGGGAAGCTTTTGTTCAAAGCCGTTTTCATCTTCGGACGCCGTCTTGGTTGATTTTCGCGCTTGTCGCGTAAGGGCGGGGCCCTTAGCTGTGCTTTACGCGGTCTTTTTCTTCGGCCTGCTTCGCGGAGTTCCACGTTTCGAGGCTGCCGGTAAGGTAGCCCGTTATGCGGCGCATCCTGAGGATGTCTTCGCTGCCGCAGGTGGGGCACTTAGAATAAATCACACCCCTGTAATTGCACTTTTTGCAGGTGTCCACAGGGTGGTTTATCGAACCGTAGCCGATGTTGGAATCCTTCATCGCCTTGACGATTTTTAAAATGCTGAGCACGTTCTTTTTAGCTTCGCCGTCAAGCTCGACATACGTGATGTGCCCGGCGGGGGTCAGCGCGTGGAAGGGGGCCTCCATCTTGATCTTTTCCATGATGGAAACCTTTTCGGCGACGTCCACGTGGAAAGAGTTGACGTAGTAGTCGCGGTCGTTGACGCCCTGGATTACGCCGTAGCGGCGTTTGTCCATGCGCGTAAAGCGGCCCGCGAGCCCTTCGGCGGGTGTGGCCAGCACGGAGTAGTTGAGCTTGTACTTGCGCTTGAACTTGTCCACGACCTCGTTCATGACTTCGACTGCCTCGTAAAGCGTGTTCCACGCCTCCTTGTTTGTGCCGTGGCCTTCGCCGAATATCGCGGCCATCGCGTTGTGCCCGCCGATGAAGCCGATGCCGAGCGTGCCGCTGTTGATTACGTCGCCCACGTGGTCGTTCGGGCCAAGTGCGCCGCCGCCCTTCCAGACGTCGTTGCCCATCATGAAGGGAAACTGGCGCGCTAGCGCGGTGCGCTGGTAGCAGTAGCGTTCGTAGAGCTGTTCGGCGACCAATGTGGCCATTGAACGGACGTTTTCGAGGAATATGGAAGTGGCCTCCTTGCGCAGCGTGTGCTTGTCGGCGTTGGGGCAGAGGTCTTCGGCCTCCTGCACAGCCTTTATTGCGAGGCGCGGAAGGTTGATGGAAGTGAACGAAAGGTTGCCCCTGCCAAGCGATGTCTTTTCGCCGTGCAGGTTTTCAAACACGCGCGTGCGGCAGCCCATCGACGCCACTTCGTAGAGGTAGCGCTTCGGGTCGTTGGCGTCCCACTTTTCATGCTTGTTGAAAGGGGCGTCTAGGAAAAGGAAGTTGGGGAAGAGCGATGTCGACGTAGTCCTGCATGCTTCCAGCAGGAGGTCGAAATTTGGGGCCTCGAACTTGATTTCGCCGCGCATTGCGGCCTCGAAGTTCGCGGTGGCCTTTTCGTAGTCCTTTTCGGAGAAAGATACGCCGTCCTTTACCTTGAAAATCTGGATGGGGAACACAGGAACTTCGCCGTTGCCCAGCCCGTGCGATGTTGCCGAAAGCAGCTCCCTGATTACCATGCGGCCTTCAGGGGATGTGTCGGTTCCGTAGTTTACCGAGCTGAACACGACCTGGTTGCCGCCGCGCGAGTGCATGGTGTTGAGGTTGTGCACGAAGCCCTCCATGGCCTGGTGCGTGTCCTTGCGCGTGGACGTGTGCGCCTCCTTTGCGAGTGCGGAAATTTCGGCCTCCGCAAGCTCTACGCCGAGCCCTGCTATCGCCTTTTGCAGTTTGGCTACTTCCTCGTCGGTTACGTCTATCGACTTGATGTTCGCGTTGAGCGTTTCGCGCATCTTTTTCTTGTCGGGCTGCGCGATGCCGCGGAGCGTGCATATGAAATGCACTCCCGATTCAAAATGCTTGATGAAAGACTTGAACACGCCGGGCGCGAGGAAGAAGTCGAGGGCGGGTATCGCCTGGCCGCCGTGCTGCTCGTTCTGGTTCGTCTGGAAAATGATGGTCGCCAGCGTCGCATAGCTCTGTATGGACTGCGGCGTGCGTATGCTGCCGTTCTTTGTGTGGAAGCCGCGCTCGAAAATGTCGGCGAGGTCGTACTGTATGCAGGTCGTTGTCTTCGTCGGGTAGTAGTCGAGGTCGTGGATGTGGATGTCGCCCTCGCGGTGCGCGCGGGCGTACTTGACGCCGATGAGGTATTTAGACGCGTAGTCTTTCGTCACTTCCGAAGCGAAGGTCATCATCTGACCCGCGGGTGTGTGCGAAGACATGTTCGCGTTGCTCAAATTCACGTCGTTCTTTTCGATCGCGACAATGCCGTCCATGATGGTTTTGAGCGACGTGCGCTTTTCGCGCTCGGTGTTGCGCCACTGGCGGTAGATTATGTACTTTTTTGCGACGAACTGGTTGGCGACCATGAGTTCGCGTTCGACCATGTCCTGTATTTCTTCGACGGATATCTGCTCGCTGCGTATCGCGTCGGCGACGCGTTCTGAAATTGTGTCTATCACGCCGTTTTCGTCGCGGATTCCCGCCGCGCTGTACGCTTTCGCTATGGCTTTTTTGATCTTTTCTATGGAAAAGGATTCGGTTTTTCCGTCCCTTTTCACTATGGTTATCGCGTCGTAATTCATTTAATTTTCCCTGTCTGCCGTCGTCAAAAAAACAACGAGCCCCGAATTTAATTCGAAGCTGCGCCGCTTTTCAGGGCGGTTTGTATAGTTGATATTCGCAATAAGCCCCAATCCCCGGAAGCTTAGTCTTTATGTCCCGGAAGAAGGCAGGTTTTCTGACTCGCCCCCCAAAATTCTCCGCGCCTTCCCGCCTTGCGGCAGTGGCATATGCGTCGAATGCAAAGAGACTTACAGCAGCGGGTTCTGTGCAGGGTTTTCACCTGCTTCCCTCTGGTTCCGCAGCCCCGCTTTGAGGAGCCTTGGAAGCCTTCTTTCGTTTTCTGATCGCATTCTCATATCATACCTCGGACTCCGTCAAACATTTATTTTTTTGCGATCTTAAATGTCTTATTATCAATGAGAAAAAATAATTTTTCAGGGCGGAGCAAGCAAGGAAAATAACGATATCAATAATGCTTATTGTTAATTTTGACGCTGGTTTTGCATAAAAAAAGCCCGCAGAATTTGCGGGCTTTTCGTTATGCAAAGCGGGATTGCGCTACCATGACTGGTTTCTGGTGGGATCGTTCAATGAACGGTCGAGTTGCTGCATGTCTCTTTTCTGCTGGTCTTGTCGGCGAGACGTTTCCTGCGGAGACTCGGCCCCCGTGAGCGGATCTGCCGTGAAAAACAGCATTTTTCCGTCGTCGCCAAATACGACCTGTATCTTGTAGTCGCCGTAGTAGACCCACTGTGCGGGGTCGGAGCGCACGCTGGCGGGCTCTCCTAGAATTTCGCGCACCTGCGCCTGAGTCATGCCCGGCCTGAGGGCCTGCGATTTGTCAAAAAGCGAGGAGCACCCCGCGAGGAGCAGCGCCGTAATGAGAATTAAAAAATATTTCATGGTTTGAAAAATATTGCGGGCATTTTGCAAATACAAGCGGAAAATAAGGGCGCAAAAAAATCCACGCCGGACGCGTATTTTTTGTGGAATTGCGATAAGCTATTTCTTGCGCCTGTATGCCGCGATAGCCAGAGCGAGCGCGCCGAATATCGCCGCCAATGCCGCGGGCTCGGGAATTGCCCCGTATGCTACCAACATGCCGCCGCTGTCGGTTTTGCTTATGGCAAGCCAGTCCAGGTAGTTGGATTCATCCATGCCTATCCATTGTCTTTTAAGCTCGTCCCATACCATCAGGTTTGTCGTGCCGAGAAATTTGAACAGATCCGATTCGTCCGACCAGTCCGACTCGAACATGATGAAATTGCCTTCGCTTAATAGTATGTTTCCCAAGTTCTCCAAATTTGCCGTTTTGGCAAAGACAAGCGAATTTCCGATGTTTCCGTCAACCGAGCCTACATAGACGTTCTTGGTTGAAAGTTCGCCTTCGATGACGAGGGTGTTACCGTCGGAGGCGGTGTTCTTGCCGATATAGACGGCTTTACCGTCCACATAGATGCGCGCATAGCTGTCTTTGCCCGCCAATGTAACTTTGTTTGAGCTTGTGTTTTCGCCTATTATCCAGTCCCGGCGCGAGCTGAAGCTTATGCCGTCTATCGTCTTGCTTGCGCTTCCCTTGTCGAGGGTGGTTATTGACATTATACTGCCGGTGTAGGCGGCTTCGCGTCCGGGAAGGATGAAAGTGTCGCCGTCAAAGCCGATACTCGACATAAAGATGCCGCCTGGGCGGTATATTACGACGTCTTCGTATGTGTTTTCATTAAGCTTTGATTCGATCTCCATGTATAGGTAGGCGCAGTCGCTCGCCCCTATTATGGCGTTTTCCCCGCTCAGGCTTATGCCGCAGCCGAAATTGTCGGTTCTTTCGTAAGGCCTCAAAACGAAGTCTTCCGTGGATTTCGTCCTTGTGTCTATGTTGCGGTAAACGAGAACCGCGCCAAATGCGCCGTCTGCGGCGTTTTGCAGGTAGCTGCTCGCCCCTAGAAGGGCGGTGTTGTCTTCCATTATGGCAAGGGCATTGCCAAATCCGCCTAATTCGGAGCGCGACAAATAATAGGCATTCGACGATGTCAGTTCAAGGTCTTGCGTCGTCTTTGTCCTCGTGGAAATGTTCCTGTAAACATAGGCTTTTTTAGAATCCCATGCGCCAACAAGGGCGGTGTCATTTTTGAGGCTTACCGTGCTGCCGAATGCGTCGTACTCGCCAAGGCCGGTTGCCACAAGTTCGAGGTCTTCGGTAGTTTGGGTTCTTCCGTTAATGCCTTTATAAATGTAAACTGCGCCGTAAAAGCCGTCTTTGCCGCTTGCGTTCCCCATGCCGCGCGCGCATATGGCGGCGATGTCTTTGTCGATGCTTATTGAACATCCAAACAGGCCGGCATTGGGGTTTGACGAAACGAGCTTGAGGTCTTCGGTTGTTTGCGTCCTCGTGTCGAGATTTCTGTACACATATACCCCGCCGTTATCTGTTGAGGCGCCTATGTATGCTGTATTGCCGTATATTTCAATGCTGTCGCCGAAGTACGCCTGTCCGCTTAAATCCGAGGCAACTAGTGTAAGCGTTTTTGTGGCATGTCCGTTCTCAATATTCTTGTATATTGCTACCGTGTTTTCCTCTCCCTGCCATCCCCAGCCGCCTCTGATCAGGGCAATATCCTCCGCCAGTTGGACTTTATAGCCAAAGCCTGAGTCGGGGCTTTCGGGAGTTATTACTTCGCCATATCCAAATTGGATTGCATTTATGCATATGGCCGTGCTTAAGATTGTTTTTCCTAATAAATTCATAGCAAATGGTTTTTTTGAGCCGGTTAAATGTGGAAGTCAAGTGCTTAACGGTTTGCATGTAGTATTTTACGAAAATTAACCTTTGATTCGGATATATACTATTTCGGGGCTGATGAGGTGCGGCAAATTCAAACATGCAAATACGGCAATATGTCCAAGCGAAAACGCGACGTTATTTGGAAATTTGGGTATGCTTTCAGATTGGCGCTTGCGTGCAACGATTTGTTTCCGATTTTATGGTTTTCGCGCACCCTCCTGATTTGCGTCAAAATTCTTTGTTGCATTTTTCGGCAATAGTTCTTTGATAAAGTGTTTTAACCTAAGAAAGCAAAAATATGGTATCATACAAAGAACTGGGTTTGGTTAACTCACGCGAGCTTTTCAAAAAGGCTATCGCAGGCAAATATGCGATCCCCGCGTTTAACTTCAACAACATGGAACAAATGCAGGCCATCGTCCAGGCTTGCGTCGAAACAAAATCGCCCGTAATCCTTCAGGTTTCGAGCGGCGCGCGCAAGTACGCCAACCAGACGCTTCTGCGCTACATGGCCCAGGGCGCGACCGAATACGCAAAGGAGCTCGGCTGCGAAGTTCCGATCGTTCTGCACCTCGACCACGGCGACTCTTTTGAACTGTGCAAGTCCTGCATAGAGTACGGCTTCTCTTCCGTCATGATCGACGGTTCGGCGCTCCCCTACGACCAGAACGTGGAGCTCGCCGCCAAGGTTGTCGACTACGCCCACAAATATGACGTAACCGTCGAAGGCGAACTCGGCGTTCTCGCGGGCATCGAAGACGAAGTCTCGCACGAAACGCATTCTTACACGCGTCCCGAAGAAGTCGAAGACTTCGTCAAGAAAACGGGCGTCGACTCCCTCGCCATTTCCATCGGCACCTCGCACGGCGCGTTCAAGTTCAAGCCCGAACAGTGCACCCGCAACGCCGAAGGCAAGCTCGTTCCGCCCCCGTTGCGCTTCGACATCCTTCAGGAAGTTGAAAAGCGCATTCCCGGCTTCCCGATCGTCCTGCACGGAGCCTCCTCTGTTCCCCAGCAGTATGTGGACATCATCAACGAATACGGCGGCAAGCTCGAAGCGGCTGTCGGCATTCCGGAAGAACAGCTGCGCAAGGCGGCGGAATCGGCGGTCTGCAAAATCAACATCGACTCCGACGGCCGTCTGGCCATGACCGCGGCGGTGCGCGAAGTATTCGCCAAGAAGCCTGCGGAATTCGACCCGCGCAAGTATCTTGGCCCCGCCCGCGACGAGCTCAAGAAGCTTTACATGCACAAGATCAACAACGTCCTCGGCTCTGCCGGACGCATATAATCTTTTGCTTTTGAAAAAAACGCGCAGGTTTAGGCCTGCGCGTTTTTTTTTGCGCCGTTTTGCGGGATTTCGGCGTTGCGCGCCGGAATGCGTTCGAAATTTTCCGGCGCGGCGCCTCGGAAATCCGCGCAGGCTTTTGCGCGGGCGAATTTGCTTTAACTAGACAACTGCGTGCGTATCCGGCATTTTCAAATTGACGGTTTCCATTTGTTTTATCAGGAAAAACGGCAGTAGTGCGGCGCTTTCCCGCCGCGTCCTGCGGTTAACAGTCAATCTTGATATGCATTTATGAAAACTAATATATTGACAATGCTTGCCCTTGCCGCGTTTGCGGGCCAAGGAAATGCGGACACTACCGAATGGACGAGGGTGTCCGGCTCCGAAATAATCATGGACGGCGAATTTTGGAACACGGGGCAGTGGACCAACGGCACGCCCGACGCCACAAAGGATGTCGTAATGAACGACAGCGCCATGCCCAACGTGAAGCTTTGCGGCAAAGACAGCGTCTTGGAAATGCGCAGCCTCACGATAAGGGAAAAGGATTCGATGGTATGGTGGACGACGAGCCAGGAGCAGGACAACATGATTGTGGGGGGCGCGTTTGACTCTTCAAGCTATGCCGGGCCGACCTTGAAAGTGGGCGAAGGAGGCATACGCTACGACAACGCGACCGACGGGGCCGCGGTGATATTCGGCACCGCGCAAATCGGCATAAGCGGAGACAGGTACGGATACGGATTCAAAAATATATCCGTTGAAGGCGATATTGTTTTCAACAATCTCGGGGCGATAAAAATGTGCTACGACCCTAATGAAAAATACGGAACCGGCAACTGGTCTTTAGACGTTGGCGGCGTAGTGAGGATGAACGGCAGCGTCGAAAACCAGAGGTTCATTCTCAATTCCAGCTTTCTTTTGGACACTTTTACGGTTGCCTACATACGCCTTGGCGGGCTGGACGGAAGCGGTGTTATGCGCAACAGCGACGGCGGCGCTTCGGAATCGAACCTGTACTTTCAGGCGCAGGACGGCAAAGCATTTCAAGGCGGCCGCTGGTCGGGCTTTATAGGCAAGTATAACATGGGCGACACCCCCGTGGGAATTAACCTTGTCATGGATGGCGGCGAAGGCGGCGGCAAACAGTATCTGCGCCTGACAAGTCCCGATAACGAGGAAAACTTGGCGCTCGACAAATTGACGCTGACGGTGAAGTCGGGGCATATCGGCGTGTCGAACCCCGGCGAAAGGTTCGACAGCGTGACGCTCGAAGGCGGAACTTTGGAAATAGACCTGAAGAGCGACTACGACCCCAACCTCAATTACATGGACGTTTTTTACGCCGATTCGCTTGAAATAAAAGGGGAGTCGCGGATATTGCTTTCGGCGGCCCCGAATTCTGAAATTACGGCATTTGACGTTTTGAACGTTTTCGGAGACGGCCGTGTGGAACTGGTGATAGACCTGCTGCCGGAGTTCTTTTCCGTCGGCGACTCTTTGGAGGAAAACTATGTGATTTTCAGCGGCATTGAGTCGAACACCTACGACTGGTCGAAAGCCGTGCTAAGGGTGATGTACAACGGCGAGGAGCAGTCTTTGGACAAGATCTCCCTTATAAACAACGGAGGCTCCGTCTCTGTGGAGCTGGCTGGCACGGTTGTACCCGAACCTTCCACTATTGCCGCGATTTTCGGCGTGCTGTCTTTGGCTTTCGCGGCGTATCGCGGCAGAAAATAATCCGGCGGAAACGGCAAAGCCGCTTCCGTGCCGGGGCAGCTTTGCGTTATGCCCATTTTCAAATCTCATGAAAAAATGAAAAATATGCTTTTTTTAGGGTTGCTGTGCGCGGCCTCATATTTCGCGGGAGCGGCGCCGCATCAGGCAGCCGGCGCGCAATCGCAAGAATCTCCGCCCAGGGAGGAAACCCCGGCCGCACGGCTTTATGACGCGGTTGTTTACGGCTGCTCTCAGGAGGCCGTTGCGGAGGCGGTCAAGGCGGCGCGTTCCGGCAAAAGCGCCGCGCTTTACGTTCCCGGCGCGAGTCTCGGCGGGGCATTTGCCGCGCTGAAAAAAGGCGCTTCGGAACGTGGCAGCAAAGCGAAAAGCCTTTCCCCCGAAATTCCCGAAAGGACCGGCGCTGAAAGCGGCTTTGCCGAAGGCGCCTCCGAAGATGTTCTGTTGGCGGTTCTTTCGGAGGCGGATGTGCCGGTATATTTTGGGCACAGCCTGAAATATGTCAAAAAGGACGAATCGGGAAATGTGACGGAAATTTTGTTTGAAAACGGCGCCTCCGCCATGGGCAAAAGTTTTGCGGACGCCTCAGGCGGCGATGCCTTCAATGCCGTTCCCGCGTTGGCCGCGCCCGGCACCCCGAATCCCGGGCTTAAATATTATTATCCCGTGCCGAAGCCGGAATTTCCGCAGGCGCGCGAGCACGACGTCGTCGTGTACGGCGGCACGCCCGGCGGCGTGGCGGCGGCCATACAGGCGAAGCGCATGGGCAAAAGCGCCGCGCTTTACGTGTTCCGCAGGCATGTCGGCGGCCTCACTTCGTCGGGGCTTACCGAGAGCGACTTCGGCGGCGACAATAAAATCGGGGGTATAGCGGTTGAGTTCTATGAAAAGCTTGGCAAATACACCGGTTTCCGGCCAAGCGATGCGGAAAATACTTTCCTTGAAATGCTGTCCGAAGCCGGAGTTCCCGTTTATTTCGAGTGCCGTCTTGAGAAGGTCTCAAAAGACGGAGCGGGGCGCATAGCGGAAATCGCGTTTGAAAACGGCGACAGCGCAAAAGGAAAAATGTTTGTGGACGCAACCTACGAGGGCGATTTGTACGCGATGGCGGGCTGCTCCTATATGGTCGGGCGCGAGGACAACGCCAGGTTCCGCGAAACCCTTAACGGGGTTCATTTTTCTGAAAGCAGCCACCAATACCGGCACCAGTTCGACCCCTATGTGGTTCCGGGATACGCGCTCAGCGGACTCATAGAGGGGCTGTCCCGTTGTGATTTTTTCGAGCGGGGCAGGGGCGACAAAAAACTTCAGTCGTACTGCTTCAGGATGTGGGCGACCAAGGTCAACGAAAAGACCCCGTGGCCCAAGCCCGACAATTACAGGCCGGAGCGTTTCGAAATTCTAAAGCGGTATGTGAACGCGGCTCCCGCCGGCTTTGTCTGGGATTTGCAATACGGCTCCGGTCCCGTCAAGATAAACGAGGGCGACTGCAACAACGCCGGGCCCGTGTCCATAGACCACGTGGGCGGCAACTACGGCTGGGCGGAAGGTTCGTACGAGGAGCGCGAAAAGATTTTCCAGGATCACGTGGACTATCAGAAGGGCTTTATGTGGTTTCTCGCCAACGACGAGTCAATACCCGAAGAGCTCAGAAAGCGCGTAAGCGAGTATGGTCTCGACGCGAAAGAATTTCCCGAGACAGGCAACTGGCCGCACGAGCTTTATGTGCGCGAGGCGCGCCGCCTGCTTTCCGACTACGTGATGACGCAGGCCAACTGCCAGGGCAGGGTTGTGGCGGAAGATTCCGTTGGGCTTGCCAGTTATACGATGGATTCGCACCATGTGGAGCGCGTAATTCGCGGCGGCAAAATAATTAATGAGGGCGGTTTTGAGGTGGGCGTGCCAAGCTCTTATCCCGTGAGCTACCGCAGCATCGTGCCTAAGAAAGCTGAATGCTCAAACCTGTTCGTTCCTGTCGCGCTTTCGGCGTCTCACGTGGCCTTCGGCTCGATACGCATGGAACCCGTGTTCATGGTGCTCGGCCAGAGCGCGGCGACCGCCGCTTCGATGGCGATAGACGAAAATGTCGCGGTACAGGATGTCGACTACCCGAAGCTGCGCGAAAAACTTTTGGCCGACGGACAGAAATTATAGGTTTCGCATCCCCGGCATCTTATGCGGTTTTTAACGCGGGCGGAAGCTTTTATCCGCCCGCGCATTTTTTGCACATGCGTTTTTGAGGGCTAAAATTTGAAAAAATAGGCTCGCAATGGCCGCCCGGCGGCATTTTTATTTTTAACAATTAAAAATGCCGGACCCACAGGAACAGTTGTTTGAAGACACCGCACCCATAATAAGCGTGCGAAACGTCCGCCATTCCTATAAGGAAGGCGACGGCGTCAAGGAGGTCTTGCACGGCATAAACCTCGACTTCTACCCCGGCGAAATCGTGATAATTATGGGGCCGTCGGGTTCCGGGAAATCCACTCTGCTCAAGCTGATCGGCGCCCAGCTCACCATTCAGGAGGGCGACATCACCATCGACGGCGAAAACCTTCAGGGCGCGACGCCAAAAAAACTCATGTGCCTGCGCCGCAACCTCGGGTTTATCTTCCAGTCGCACCACCTGCTCGACTCCATAAGCGTCCTGCAAAACGTCCAGCTTCCCCTCGCTTTCGCCGAAGACGCCACCGCCGAAAGCTCGCGCATCGAGGCCCTGGAAGTCCTCAAAACCGTGGGCATAGCCGACCAGTCGGCCAAACGTCCCTCCCAGCTTTCCGGCGGCCAGCGCCAGCGCGTGGCCATCGCCCGCGCCCTCATCCGCAAACCCGGCATCGTCCTTGCCGACGAGCCAACTGCGTCCCTCGACCAGAAAAGCGGCCGCGAAATTGTCGAAATAATAAAAAAAATGGCCAAAGAACTTGGTGTCACCGTCGTGCTCGTAACCCACGACAACCGCATCCTCGATATCGCCGACCGCATCGTGTCGCTCGTCGACGGTAAGCTCGTAAGCTTTTAGTTTTGGCAAGGAGGCTCATAGCCGCCTCCTAAAACCTCTGCCTAGGCGTGAGCCGCGCCGCGGCATAGTGACGCTGTTTGTATCTGAATCTTCCGCCTTGCTAACGCAATGGCTGAATTATTTGAAGCTGTTGATTTTGCCTGTTTTGCATACATAGCGAAACGCGAACTGCCTACGGTAGCTTCACCGTTTATCGGTGCGCAATGCGCACGCGATAAACGGTGCATCATGTGGCGACCGCTATTGCGATCGCCAGTCTAAAGCGATATGGAGCATAAGCGAACTGATTGTGTTTTTTGTTTTGGTGAGTTCGTTATGTCTTTTCCAAACAGCAGTGCGAAAGAATGCCAGTGAAAGAGCAGGTAATATAAGCCGCTTAACAAGCAAAGTGATTAGAAAATACACTTCGTAGTATCGGCAAAAGACCGCCCCGAGGCTTTATTGTAAAACTATATGCATTGAATATAGTTTTAGCCTGCCGTGTATAATGGGGGAATGCGGAAGAATTTGCGGAGCAAATCCGGCTGCCGGGGCTTAAGCCCCACAATGCCCGGCGAGGCTCTCGCCCGGCAATTCAAGCCGTAGGCGCGAACACCGAGCGAAGGCGAAGGGGAAGTATGGCGGCGCAGCCGCCACCCGAATGGCGAGACATTTTCTGCTGAAAATGCGAGTATAAACTTGCACTGCCGTGCAAGCAAGTACAATAGCCGAGCATTTTATAAACCATGGCAATAAAAAAGCGCCTAAAACAAGGCGCTTTCTTATTAAGCTTTAGCCGAGGCGTTTTCGGACGATCCGTCGCCGAAGGACTTATGTTCGTCGGCTTCGTAGTCGGACGGGATTTCGCCTTCGCGGAAGCGCATTTTCACGTATTTGCGCTCGGGTTCGCCCTGGTATATCTGGCGCGGGCGCGTTATCTTGCCTTTTGGGTTCGACGCGACTTCGTGCCAGTGGGCTATCCAGCCGGGCATGCGGCCTATGGCGAACATGACGGTAAACATGTCGATGGGCATGCCGATGGCTTTTAGGATTATGCCGCTGTAGAAGTCCACGTTCGGATAGAGGTTGCGGTCCACGAAATAGCTGTCGCTGCGGGCCTTTTCCTCTAGGCGCTGGGCGATATCGAGAAGGGGGTCCTTTAGCTTGATGATTTTAAGCACCCTTTCGGCGGCCTTGCGCAGGATTACCGCGCGCGGGTCGTAGGTCTTGTAGAGGCGGTGGCCGAAGCCCATCAGACGGGTTTCGCCCCTCTTGGCCATTTCAACATACTTGGAACCGTCGTCGCCGCTTTTGTGTATCTGTTCGAGCATCTGGAGCACGCGCATGTTGGCGCCGCCGTGCAGGGGGCCCCACAGGGCGCATACGCCGGCGGATACCGACGCGAAGAGGTTCGCGCCCGAGCTTGCGACTGTGCGCACGGTCGATGTGGAGCAGTTCTGCTCGTGGTCGGCGTGCAGGAGAAGTATGAGGTCGAGCGCCTTGGTGATGTCGTCGTGCGGGTAGTACTCGTGGTACGGCTCGGTGAACATCATGTGCAGGAAATTCTGGCTATAGCCCAAGTCGCGCTTGGGGTATATCATGGGCAGGCCGTTTTTCATGCGGTATGCCATGGCGGCGATTGTGCGCACCTTGCTCAGCAAAAGCGCGGCGGCGTCGTCGAAGTGTTCGAGGTCCTGCTCACGCTGGTTTGTTACCATATGTGGGTAGTAGCATCCCACGGAGTTGAGGAGCGCCGAAAGGATGGCCATCGGGTGCGCCGAGAAAGGGAAGCCGCCGTCGAAGAACTGCATCATGCCCTCGTGGAGATTCGCGTTGCGCAGAACTTTCTGCGAAAAGTTGCTCATCTGCTTGCGCGTGGGCAGCTCGCCGTAAATTATGAGGTATGCGGTTTCGATGAACGTAGAATTTTCCGCAAGGTCCTCGATGGGGATGCCGCGGTAGCGCAAGTAACCCTTTTCGCCGTTGATGTAGGTTATGGAGCTCTCGCAGGCGGCAGTGTTGCCGAAGCCTTCGTCAAGCGTCACATAGCCCGTGTCCGACCTGAGCTTGGAAACGTCGATGCCCCTCTCGCCTTCCGTTCCGACGATGACCGGGCATTCGTAGTCCTTTCCATTCAGTATGATCTTTGCTTTTTCAGAGTCGCTCATTTAGTAAACAGTTAAAGTTATGGGAATTAAAAGAATCTTACAACGCGGACTGGCGCGCAATAAAAAAATTCAGCGGGCCGAGCGGATAAAGTTTTTATAAAGGGACAGGCCCTTCTGCTGGCTTTTTTCCGGGTGGAACTGCGTGGCAACAAGCCTGCCTTTCGCTATGGCGCTGGCGAATTTTTGGCCGCCGTATTCCGTAGTGCCCAATATTATGCCGTCGTCGGGCGTGTCCACATAGTAGCTGTGGACGAAATAAAACTGGTCGTCGTCGCTTATACCGTCGAGGAGTCCTTCGCGGCCCCCGCGCCTGAACGACACGTTGTTCCAACCCATGTGCGGAACCTTGAAGCCCTTGGGGAGCCTGAGCCTTTTGACGGAGCCCTTGAAAATTCCGAGGCCTTCAACATCGCCCTCTTCCGAGTGTTCGAAGAGCGCCTGCTGACCGAGACATATGCCGAAGAACGGCTTGTCGGCGGCCACCCAGTCTTTTATCGCGCTGTCGAAACCCGTGGCCTTGAGCAGCTTCATGGTGTCTATTATGGAGCCCTGGCCGGGGAAAACAAGGATGTCGTCGGTTTGTATGTCGGCCGGCGCGGAGATTATCCTCGCGTCCGCGCCAGCAAACTGCCAAGCCCTGAGCACGCTCATCAGGTTGCCCATTCCGTAGTCGATAACTGCCGCTTTTGCGCTGTTCATAAAATACAGGTAAAAATCAAAAACCCAAAGCTTCGGGTTTGCGATACAATTTTTCAAATTTTTACATATATTTTTTCGGAGTTTTTTGCGCGCGCTTTACAGTTCGGCGCGCGGCGAAAAAACGCGGTTTGCACATTTGATTGGGCTTGACCGTAAGGCAATCTATGCCGATATTTGCTGCAAATGAAAAAATTCATTGACGCCGATTTTCTTTTGGAGAACGAGTACTCGCGCGAATTGTACCACAATTACGCAAAAGACCTGCCGTTGATAGACTTCCACTGCCACCTCAATCCGCAGCAGCTTGCCGAGGACCAGAAGTGGGACAACATCGCGCAGCTGTGGTTCGGCGCCGATTCGTACAAATGGCGCGTGATGCGCGGCAACGGCGTCGACGAATACTACTGCACGGGCGACGCGCCCGACCGCGAAAAATTCCAGAAGTTCGCGGAGACCATGCCCGAGCTTCTGCGCAGCCCCATGTACCACCTTACGCACATGGAACTGTCGCGCTTTTTCGGCATAGACAATGTCCTGCTCAGCGGCGACACCGCCGAGGAAGTCTGGAAGCGCACCGGCGAAATGCTCTCCGACGACATGAGCGCGCGCAACATCCTTTTGAAGAGCAAAGCCGAAGTTGTCTGCACGAACGACGACCCGACCTCCAGCCTCGAATTCCACAACAAAGTAAACGAAAGCGGCTTCCCCGTAAAGGTGCTTCCGAGCTTCCGCCCCGACGCCGCATTCAACATCGAGAGCGAAAACTACACCGACTACCTTGAGCAGCTCGAGCGCATTACCGGTCTTGAAATACGCTCGTACGACGACCTCCTCAACGCGCTGAAACGCCGCCATGACTATTTCCATTCCGTCGGCTGCCGCGTTTCCAACTACGAGATCGACACCGTCTGGTTTAAAAACGCATTCTATTACGAAGTCGAAGACACTTTCAAAAAGGCAATTTCGTCAAGCGAGCAGATTGCCGCCGACGAGGTTCTTGCGTTCAAGTCGGCGATACTACTGGAGTGCGCCGCGATGGACCACGACAAGGGATGGGTGCGCCAGCTGCACATCGGCGCGATGCGCAACACCAACAAAAAGATGTACAAAAAGGTCGGCGCCGACAAGGGCTTCGACGCCATCGGCGAATCGAACTACGCCCTGTCGCTATCGCGACACTTGAACAAGCTCAATACTGCGGGAAAGCTGGGCAAGACCATTTTCTACAATTCAAACCCCAAAGACAACGCCATGATGGCCTCCATCCTCGGCGACTTCCAAGGCTCCGACTTTGCGGGAAAGCTCCAACTGGGCGGCGCATGGTGGGGCGTGATGGATAACATCGACGGAATCAAGCGCCAGCTCGACTCGATGTCGTCAATGGCCGTTCCCGGACGCTTCGTAGGCTGCGCCTCCGACGCGCGCTCGTTCCTGTCGCTCTCGCGCCACGAATACTTCCGCCGCGCCCTCTGCAACATTTTGGGCACGGAAATGAAGCGCGGTCTCCTCCCCGCCGACATAAATCTCATCGGAAACCTCGCAAAGAAAATCTCATACGAGAACGCCAAAAACTATTTTGCGATGTAAGCAAAAAAGCGCTTCTAAGGAAGCGCTTTTTTATCGTCGCTATTGGCAAGGAGGCTCATAGCCGCCTCCTAAAACCTCTGCCTAGGCGTGAGCCGCGCCGCGGCATAGTGACGCTGTTTGTATCTGAATCTTCCGCCTTGCTAACGCAATGGCTGAATTATTTGAAGCTGTTGATTTTGCCTGTTTTGCATACATAGCGAAACGCGAACTGCCTACGGTAGCTTCACCGTTTATCGGTGCGCAATGCGCACGCGATAAACGGTGCATCATGTGGCGACCGCTATTGCGATCGCCAGTCTAAAGCGATATGTGGCGCAAGCGAACTGACTGTGTTTTTTTGTTTTGCAAGGAGCTTGAGTTGAGCAAAGTGAGTTCGTTATAGCCTATCTCAACAGCAGTGCGAAAGAACGTCAGTGAATGAGCAGGTAATATAAGCCGCTTAACAGGCAAAGTGATTAGTGAATAAGCTTCGTAGAATCGGCAAAAGACCGCCCCGAGGCTTTATTGTAAAACCATATGCATGCATATGGTTTTAGCCTGCCCAAATATAGAGGGCAGGCGGCAATAAAGCCTTGAAGCTGAGGATAGGTCGCATTTCATCGTTTTTCTTGTAAACGAAAATATGAGCAACAAATAAATCAGCCATTGCGAATGTAATGCGGAAGATACAGACTAAACAGCGTCACAATGAATGGAAGCTTTGCTTCCTAGGCGGGGAGCGGGGCGGCTATGAGCCCCGCAATACTAAACCGGCTATGAGCCCCGCATTTAAAATGGTATTATGGACCCAATGCGCCCTGCATTTATTTCAGCTTATATGCATTTTAAAGTTTTTGATTTTGGCGAGGCTCAGGTAGAGGCTGGCGGCGGCGAGGACAATGCAGGCGCCGAGGGCGGCCCAGTTTGATATCCATGCGAGCAGGCCGCAGAGGAGGAGGCCCATGCCCATGGTCAGGCCCCACATTGAGGAGAGCACGCTGAGAATCCAGCCGCGCATGCTTTCGTCGGTGGATTCGGAGAAAATGGAGAGCATCACGTAGTAGCTGAGGGCGAAGCCGGAGGCCTGGATGCATGTCAGCACCCATATGGTTTCGCTGCTTGCGATAAAGGGGAATATTACGGCGGTCACGCACATGCACATGGCGAAGCGCAGGGCGGAGGTCTTTTTGAAGCGCAAGAGCATCTGGGGGCCGACGAAGCCGAATATAATGCCCGCGAAAACGCCGCCCACGGAGATGAACGCCGCGAGCATTTTTATGCTGAAACCGAAAGTCTGTGTGAGGATAAGGGGGATGGTCGCGGTAAAGCATCCGCTGGCGGTTTGGCTGAGGACGAACATCAGGATAAGTCCGCGCGCCTCTTTGGATTCTTTGAGCTTCGCGATGTCGCGTATTCCCGAAAGCCAGTCTATCTTGAGCGCTTTTGCCTCTGTTGCCGCAGTCTTTGCGGGCAGGTTTTTCGCGATGACGGGATACATTGCGGCGAATATGAAGCCGAGGATTAAAAATGGGAGGCTCCACGTGAGTGTAGCGGCGTCCTGCCGAATTGCGAGCGCGGCGAATGCCGGGCCGAACATGAAGCCTATGCTCATTGCAAGCAGCGTTGCGCCGAGGTAGAAGTTCTTCTGCTTTTCGCCGACGCACCTGTCGAGAAGGGCAGCCTGTATCACGCCGTCCACGCCCGCGGAGGCGCCTACGAGCGTCCGCCCCGCAAGAAAGAGAGGGAGGCTTAAGAATTCCATGCCCAGCCCCTGTCCGAAAGAGCCGGCGGCCGCCGCGATTACCGATACGAGCAGGACGGGACGCCTGCCGAGCTTGTCGGAGAGCGCGCCTATGACGGGGGCGCAGCAGAAAACCACGATGGGGTAGACGGAGAGCGCGAAGCCGTATAAAATCTTGTGCATGCCGGCGGAAAAGCCCGGCACCATGTCGTGACCTTCAAGGGGATTTGCGAGGGTGGGTTCGAGAATCGGGATCACCATGCTTTCGCACACAAGATGGAAAAACAGCAGGCTCAGAAGCGGCGCGCTGTACCATAGCGAAATTCTGTTTTTTGTCCCCATTGTATTTTCTGCGCGTAAATGCCGTACTACCTGGCATTTAAAGACAGGCATGAGCGCTTTTTGTGGCGTCTTATTTTTATGAAAGCCCGGAATAATCGCTTTAAATTCGGAAAATGCAAGAATGTTCGCGCGTTTTTTTTAACCGTCTTAAAGCGGAATGGAAAGATGGAAATTACGGCAACACAAATTAAAGGCTCAGCTTCATCGGGCCTTTAAGTAAAAAAATATTTGCATACCGGACTGTCCGCGCGGCCTAAGCCGTATGCTCTCTGGCGAGATCGGACAGCTTTTTAAGATTCAACTTGCCGCTTGGCAGAAGGGGAATCGCGTCGACCTTCACGAGGTGCTTGGGGTGCCAAAGGTTGCTTATGCCCGCCCGGCGCAGGGCCTCTTTGGCGTCGTGCAGGTTTATATCCATCGTGGTAAGGAGCACAAGCGCCTCTCCTTTGCTCTCGTCCGTGCGCGCGGAAATCGCGATGGTGGGAACGTCGGTACCGGTGAGCCCGAAAGCCTTGTTGAGGGCGGATTCGACCGTCGTATGCGGAACCATCTCGCCGCCTATTTTCGAGAAGCGCGAAAGGCGTCCGTCGATGTATACGAATCCGTCCTCGTCGAGCCGCGAAAGGTCTCCGGTCACGAGCCAGTCGCCGTGCAGGACCGACGCCGTGGCCTTGGGGTTGTTCAGGTAGCCTGCGAACACATTGGGGCCGCGCAGCGCCAGCAGGCCCTGTTCGCCGAAACCGAGTTCTTCTAGGCTGTTGGGGTCGAGTATTGCAGCCTGCATGCCGGGGAAGAGCTTGCCGATTGCGCCCTTGCGCGAGCCGGTTGAAAAATAGCCGAAATCTTTTTCCGCCAGGTTGACGCCGACGACGGGCGTGGCCTCTGTCAGCCCGTAGCCCTCGCGGAAAGAATTGTTGAACAGTCCGTTCCAAAGCTCGTGGAATCCGTGCGGCGTCTTTTCGGCCCCGGCGATGGCCAGGCGCACGGTCGCCATGTCTTCGGGCGCCGCGTGCTTTATGTACGCGCGCAGGAAAGTCGGGCTGCCTATTATTGCGGTGACGCGCTTTTCGCGCACGGCCCTGATGTTGTTTTTTATGTCGAGCGGGCTGTTGAGCGTGACGGTTTCCTGCCCGTGTATGGCAAGGTACCAGACTTCGAAAAGCATGCCGAAACTGTGGAATATGGGGAGGTTTGCCAGCAGCACTTCGTCGGGTGCGAAAACCTCGCTGGCCTTAATCTGGAGGCAGTTTGCGATAATGTTGCGCTCGGTGAGTATCGCGGCCTTCGGCGCGCCCTCGCTGCCGCTCGTAAAGACGAGCGTGGCCTCTACCTCGTTGTCGCCGTATTTTTTTATCCCGTACTTTTCGCAGAAGCTTTCCGCGCCTTCCATGGTGTCGTCCGCAATCTGCGCGATTTCCTCGCGGGGAATTTCCGAAAGCACTTCGAGGATGTCTATTTGGCGTTCGGTTGCGGGGAAGGAGGGGTTGGCTTTGAGCACCTTTTCCAAGACGGGCCTTGCGGAAACGGAAGTTTTTATGCCGCCCGTTTCAAGGCAGCTTTTTGCGGCGAATTCGCCCAGCGTGAAGTTGAGGTTTACAGGCTTGAGCCCGGCGAATATGCACGCGTAGTTGCATACTATTCCGAGGAATGACGGGGGGATGACCACGCCCATGCGCGGGCCGTCGGCCAATTCTTTAAGGCGCGGGGCGAGCGCCATGGCGGTAGAAAGGATCTGTGCGCCGGTGTACGACCTGCCGTCTGCGCTGAAGTCGCAAAGAATTGTCTTTTTCGCGTTGGAGCACAGCCCGTCGGTCAGCGCGTGGGAAAGCGTCCGGCGCAGTTCGTCGCGCTTGGCGAACTCTTCATAGCCCATGTCGTACAGTTTTTTGATCATACGTACTTACTGAAAGAAGACAAAGGGGCTGTCAACAAATCAAATGTGCGTTACGCCCCTGTTATGCAGGCGTTTTTTTTCGAAAAATTGTGCTTGCAAGATTTGGGGCAAACTGCAAAGTGGTTATTTCTTCTTTTTTTAGGAAGAGGGCCGGTAGCTCAGTGGTTAGAGCAGGCGACTCATAATCGCTTGGTCGTGGGTTCGAACCCCTCCCGGCCCACCAATTTAAGGCGCCCGCATTCGTGCGGGCGTCTTTTTTTGTCAGTGCGGGGATGCGGGCTTTTGCGCATGCCGATGATGCTTGAGCTTAACTAATTGGCTGAAAAAATTGTTTTAATAAAAACTTTACACGGCGCGTGTTTTTTTGTATATAAAACTCAAAAAAACAGGGTCAACACCAAAGTCAGTGGATTTTAATGAAAGACGCCGCATTGGACAAGGACCCTCAATCGATAATTTTCAAA
>CALXSL010000021.1 GCA_944391135.1 uncultured Opitutales bacterium | reverse complement strand
GCATTGTAGAACATTTTTTATTCTCTTTGCCCTCTTTTTTTTCTCCCATTCCACAATCTTTGACGTAGAGCGGAATAAATCACGCGAGTGATTTACCCAAAGGGCGAGCGAACGCCAAACAGCGACATTTTATTTAAGCCTTGCCGCCGGATACGGACGGCCTTATTTTGCGGCATAAGCTTATACGAAAGAACTGTCATGAATAAAAAGGTTATTTACACACTTATGGCGGCGGCCGTTTTTGCAGCAGCCTTCACAGGCTGCAATTCGGCGGTTGTCGAGGAAAGCACTCCGGGGGGAATCGCCCCGGAAGCGTCGCAGGCTCCGGACAGCATAAAGGCATATGTGGTGGAAACGTATCCGGGCGTAAAAATAGTCCATTTTCAAAAGGACTCGCAGAACTTTGCCGGAATCCCCACAAAATCCGAATACAGCGTCAAGCTGGACAACGGCGTACATATAGTCTTCAACAACGCGGAACAGGTTGTCGGCCAAACGGAAAATGAGGAAAACGCCGGCCAATGACAAACGGCGGCCCGCTACGGCACAGTGTGCGCATTTGAATTACCGCAAAGACAAGACGGTAAAATTCCGCATTGCGCAACGCGCAATGCGGAAGATTCAAAACATATAAAAAGCCGCAGCCGCTATTTCCGCTTTTCCAGCATGGCTTCGAGCATTTTCATGTAGTAGCCTCCGACAACCGATCGGGCGCGGAATGCGACGCTGTTTCCGTCCGTCGTTTCATGCCAGTCGCTAAGCGGCATGCGCGTCTTGGTTTCATCGGCGTATTTATATACTGGCGCAACCATTTCGGAAAAATACTCCTTGTCGCCGTTGAGGCACGCCGACCATATTATCCAGTCAGACTTCGTGTAGGTTTTGCGCGAATCGAGCGGAATGCCGTATTCGTTGCACCTTGCGAGATAGGAGGCCGACTCCGTTTGCGCTATTGAAGGGTCGAAAACATTGAAACCAAGGAGCCTGTCCCAAACGAGATTGTACTTTTGGCTCCACGATCCGGGGCGGTCAAAGGCCAGCCGGTAGTGGCTTCCGTCAGACGCCATTTCCTTCCATTTCCCGGCCATGTCTTTTGCCGCAGCCATGAATTTCTTTTCCGTGCTTTTGTCGCCCAGCATGCCCGCAAGCTTCGCGTAGGAAGCAACGCCCATTATCGCCTTGATGGAAAGGTTCGCGTTGTGCGCGAGGTGACCGGCAAAGTCGTCGGTGCAAAGCTGGTTGTCGGGGTCTAGACCTTTTTCGGCGAGATAATTCGCCCATGTGGTGAGAGTATCCCAATGCTTTTTCGCGTATTCGGCGCTGCCTTCGACTGCCGCAATTGCCGCAGTGAGAATAAGCATGTTTCCGCTTTCCTCTACCGGCATGGGTTCGCCGTAGACGTTCCCGAAAATATGCGGATACACGCCCGCGTCGTGCGCGGCGAATGGATGGCTCCATCTGCCGCTTTCCGAAAGATGAAATATGGGGTTCATCATGCCCTTGAGCAGTTCTGGATTGTAAACAAGGAACATTGGCGAAGAAGGATAGGTGATGTCGACCGTGGCCGCGCAGCCGTTGCTGAAATTTTCCTTCGATATGAAAAGCAGTTCGCCCGACGGTCCTGTTATCAGCTTGTGCGCGGCCATCGCCTGGCGGTACGCCAGCGCGCAAAGCTCGGCGTACTGTTTGTTGCCGGCTTTCTCGGCGTCGGACATAAGCTTTTGGTCGAAAATTCGGCATTTTTTCATCAGCTTTTTATAGTCTTGCGCCGCAATTTTCAAAACGTCCGCCATCGACACTTCGCCGCCGCGCTTCCAGTAGGCCATGCGGTCCTCGCCGAAATATTTTATGGAGTAAAGGTCGTCGTAGCCTATCATGACAAAGCCTTCAGCTTCGGAGCTTTTCCCGAAATTTTCCGACACCGCAATGACGGCGTGTTCAAAGGGGTCTATTTCCCCGGACGCGCCCGCAACCGACCCCGTCTTGGCGAACCGCGCCTCAAGGGCCGCGCCGGGGCCGGCATTCACGGCAACGCCTTTGCCCTCCTTCGCGGCGAGATACGCATAGCCCCAGTCTATACGCACGTCGTCACCGGTCTTTTGCAGGACGGCTTGTTCTATGGAACCCGCCTTTGCGGAAATAATACCGCCACCCAAATCTTCCGCTTCGGCGGACGTCTGCTGGTCTATGTCGTTCACGGCCCAGAGCGACGAAAGTCCGATATACATTTGCACGTCGTGCGGCTTTCCGTCGTTGGACTTCACGCGGTACGAAAGATAGTTCACGGGACGGCTTGCGAGCTCAAGATCGTCAGGCAGGAGGGGCGCGGTGAACACGACGTCTAGCGTGACGGGGCCGCACTCGAACGAATAGTAGGTCTGCGTGGGAAGCACATGCGCGGCCGTCTGCACGGCGGGCGTTTCAAAGCTTTTTGCCGGAACGTTTTCCCTCAGACCGAAATCAACATACGCGCCGAACTCCGTATTGCGGCAGTGCGCGGCGATAACGTTTTTGCCTTCTTTCAATGTGGCGAGCGCATTTTCGGGGATTTTGAAAACCACGTTGTTTTTCCACGTTAGCCCCGTGTCAATGAGCTTTATTCCGTTGATGTAGAGTTCAAACATGTCGTCGTGCGAGTACACCAAGTCGACATCCCTGCCCGCCAAGTCTTCTGGAAGTTCAAATGTGCGGCGCACCCATATGTCTGCGTCCTTCCATTCGGTGGAAACGTTGGGCATGTCGGCCGTACCGAAAGCCGCCTTGCCGCGCTTCCATGACGAGTCGTCGTAAGACCTCGAAGTCCAGTCGCCACCGGGCGACGTTTTGGTATAGGCGGCGTCCCACCGTTCGGCGGCCGACATCGGGATTATGGTTTTGTAATTCGCGCCTTTGCCGCCCATGAAACGGTAGACTTTTCCGTCCACCCTTACGGCGCCGACAAGCGGGTGCTCGCGCCCCGTCCAGTGGCGGACGGAGTCTCCGTTGAGGGCGTCCGAAAACGACCACGCGCTCGCGTAGGGGTCTATCGTAACGAGCGGATAGGCGGGGGCGCGCAGTTTCGTATCCCTGACGGGCTTGAAAATGTCCTCCGCCGCGTTCAGACAGCATAATGAGGCGGCGAGAGACGCCAGCAGTATCGTTGTTTTTTTCATATGCATCATATATATTCTCCAAATTCAAAAAACCGCCCATTGGAGGACTGTTTAAATTTCCGTTCTTTGCTGCCTAAAAATTCGGGCTGTAGTCAAACTCTTTCGACGAGCGGCTGTCGGTGAATTCCTTTATCGGCTCCCTGTGGAAAAAAGCGGCGTTTAGGATGTTGTTCGGAAAAAACTGTATAAGGTTGTTGAACGACTCGACCGTGTTGTTGTAAACCGTCACCGACGCGGCTATCTGCGCCTCAGACTCGGAAACCTCTTTCATGTACCCCAAATACAGCTTGTCGGTCTTGAGTTCGGGGTACGCCTCCCTGCGGGCGTCGAGCTTCGCCACGATGCCTCTTGCGATGTCCGACGACTCCCTTAGGGCGGCGACGTCTATGGTATCGCCGTCCAGCCTCTGCACGCTCTCGCGCAGTCTGGTTACGTCCTGGAGAGTCGACTTTTCAAAGGCCGCGTATTCGCGCATTTTGTCGGCCATCATTTCGAGCGCGCGCAGCTCCTTGCGCTGCCACGATATGACGTTGGCCCACGCGCGCTTGGCAAGGTTTGTACCGCCGACTATCCTGTTGTAGACTATTGCGACATAAGCCGCTATGACGGCGGCTGCGGCCGCAAGCATTATGAAAAGTTCCATGGCTTTAGAAGTTTGAATCGTTGAAACGCTTTATTTCGCGGACGAGCTTTCCCATCACGTCGAGGTTGGGAAAATTTAAATCTTTTTGCAGGGCGTCTTTCAACAAAATACTGCCGTCAACGAATTTTTTGACGCGGATTGGAAGCGCGAGCATGTCGGCGTCTTTGGAGACGAACAGCGCGCCGCTCCCGCGCGACTCCATGGAAAGGTCTCCGAGTCTTTCCGCCGCATTCTGGTATGCGAGCACCACGGCGGGCGAAAGGAATTTCGCGCATTCGGTCATTTCGGAGCACGCCACTTTGTATTTTTTGTTGAACGCCGCCATTTCGGTCGTCCATTTCACGCGCGAGCGCGCCGGCCATTGGCGCCCGTAAGAACTGCGTATGTCCAGCGGCGGCGCGTACTTGAACTCAGGCAGATGCAGGCAGTAATGGCGCCGCGTTTCCCTCGTCTTCCTAGTGCGGCCCTTGGCGTCCGTCGTATAGCGCACCACGACATACTTGAAGGTATACGCGTTAAATGAAACCGCCTCCCCGTCGCCCATGCCCATTCGCCCGCTTGCGCACAAGGTTATTTCCCTGTCTTCGTCGCCGACTGAAAAGCTTTCGAATTCCCGGGACAGCGAAGAAAGCAAATCCCGCGAGCCGATTCCGCAGCCGTATTCCATCCCGTTGTCGAGCATGGCCGCTCGCAGGAGCACCGCCCTCAAAACCCTGTCGCGCCTCCCGGTGCGGCATCCATGCAACACGAAGCATGCTACGGCCAGAACGGGAGTGACAAAAAAAGTCCATTCGGGCGCGTTTTTCACGACGAAAAGCAATACCGCCCACAGCACGGCAAGACACAGTCCGACGGCCGGAAGCAAAAAGCTGAAAGACAGTTTTTTCAATCCGAGCACGGGGGCGGCAATATCCTCAAGCTCCGCCCTGCTTTTGGCGGCGCCTATCGCGCGGACGTCTGTTTTGGAAAGGGCGTCCAGTATTTCGCCGTCGCCCCCGGTTGCGAAAAATGCCATGTCTTGTATAAAAGTGTTGCGGAATATTTGTTATATTTCCGCAGCAGCCTTTTCGAGCTTTTTCTCACGCGAAAGTGCGGCGAAAGTCACAACTTTTCCCATGGCTCCACGTCGCCGCCCACAATAATAAACAAGGGGTGTGCATTCGGAGATTTGCCTCGCAAAATTCTTTTGACGTCGTCCGGCGCGCGCCGCGCAAGCTTGCCGATGAGATGAGCCCTCTCGTATTCCACCTGCCCCTTGGAAACACTTATTTTTTGGCACTGCAAAACGAGGGCCAATTTTGACGCGTCAAAAGAAAATCCGCGTTTTTGCGCTTCTAAAAAAACTTCGGCGAGATACGCGTTTATGGCGGCAACGGGGTCTGGGGTCGCCTTAAAACGCAAAAGCTGGGGGTGGTTTTTATAGCCTTTTGTGCCGCCTTCGAGAACCTTGCGCGCAAGCAGGGATTCACGCCAAAGCGCCAAAAGCCCTTTTGTGTCCAAATACTTGGGATGCAGCGACCACAGTCTCATTGTAAAACCATCGTAAAATATGCGCCCGACTGAAAATCCGATTGAATTTCCGGCATGGCCCGTTTCCGCCGGACGGCGCGCATCCTTAAAGACAACACATTAAACGTTTAGTTGGGATTTTATCCTTCCGTCTTTTACTTTCTTGAATTTCGCGGAGGGCCCGCCTATTGTGGCGGCATAATGAATCCTGTATACATATTGGGGCACAAGAACCCCGATGCCGATTCGATTTGCGCTGCCATGGCCTACGCGGCGTTCAAGCGCGCGCTCGGCTTCGACAACTATGTCGCGGCGCGCTGCGGCAATTCCAACGCGCGCATAGACAAGGTGCTGAAGAGGTTCTCGGCGCACCTGCCCGAATTTGTCGGCGACGTGCGGCTGCGCGCGCAGAACATCATGAAGCGCGACGTCATAAGCCTTTCTAAGGACGTCTCGTCCTTCGCCGCGATGGACGCGATAGACAAGTACGACATACGCTCCATCCCGATACTCGACGACGACCGCGTGCTCATCGGCGAAATCTCGGTGTTCGACCTCGGCGAGTTTTTCATACCCCGCCCCCGCGAAGTGCGCGAGGTGCGAAAGGTTCGCGCCACCCTCGGCGACGTAATCAAGACGCTAAACGCCACGGTGCACACGGCCTCGCGCCCCGACGAGATGGAGGACATGTTCGTACGAATAGGCGCGATGGAAGTTTCCTCATTCGGCTCCTTCATCGAGGACGAGGGCCTGAGGCCCGAGCAGAATCTCATAGTGGTGGGCGACCGCTTCGACATCCAGATAAAGGCGGTACAGATGGGCGTGCGCGGCATCATAATAACGGGCGGCTACGACATCGACCCGTCGGTCATCGAGATGGCGAAAATGAAGGGCGTAAGCGTAATATCGTGCCCTTACGACTCCGCCACAACGGCCCTGCTTGTGCGCATGGCCACGCGCGCCTGCCCCATGATGCGCACAAACCTCACCACCGTCACGCGCGACTACCTGCTTTCAAAAATTTCCGCGCGCATAAAAGACTTCTTCGGCAAGACCATCTACGTGTGCGACGCCAAGGGAAGGCTCGAGGGGGTATTCTCTAACACCGACCTGCTAGACGTGCGCAAGCCGCAGATAGTGCTGGTTGACCACAACGAGCTCTCGCAGGCGGTGACCGGGGCGGAAGAGGCCGAGATTCTGGAAATAATAGACCACCACAGGATAGGCAACACGCCCACATCAAACCCTATACTGTTCCTCAACAAACCCGTGGGGTCAACCTGCACGATAATCAGCCAGCTTTTCGCGAAATCGGGCATAAAACCCGACGAACAGACCGCCGGGCTCATGCTCAGCGGCATAATATGCGACACGCTCAACCTGAAAAGCCCCACCTCCACCGACGACGACGCGGAGGAAATCGCGCGGCTTTCCAAGATGCTTTCGGCAGACACAGGCGAACTGGCCGACTACCTGTTCAGCTCCGACTCCATAATAGTTTCCGACACCCCCGAAAACGTGGTCTGCGCCGACTGCAAGATTTACGAGGAGGGAGAATACAAATTCTCGGTGTCGCAGGTTGAGGAGCTCGATTTTTCGAACTTCTACAAGAGGCGCGAGGAACTCCAGGAAGCGTTGGAGAATTTCCGGAAGGAAAAGGGGCTGCTGTTCTCGGTGCTCTTCGTCACAAACGTGATGTCGCAGGACTCGGTTATGATAATCGCGGGCAGCGAAGACTACGTTTCGCGCATAAACTACACGCGCGACGCCGAGCGCAACGTCTACGAGCTTCCAAAAATCGTCAGCCGCAAGAAACAGCTCATGCCGTACCTGACCACCCTGCTGCACGACATGGCCTGATATTGGGTTGACATTCGCTTTAAACATATTAAATCATATTTCATTTTTAAAAAGGACACATTGCCATGAATGTGCGGAATATGTTTGCAGCCTTGCTGGCGTGCGCGGCCATTGCGCGCGGCGCGGCCTACGGCATTGAAATTCGGAATGCGGACATTGAAAGCGACCTTGCCGGCGGGTTTTCGGGAATTGCGTCAGTCATGGACGCGACGGATCCGGAAGACGATTCTACCCTGGACATCGGAACGGATTCCGGGGTTGAAACGCTTGTGCTCAGCTGGCTGGACGACAAAGGAATTGAAAATTTTATCGAGCCTGTCTTTGACGCGGATAATGACATTTCCCGGGGGCTGGCCGCTTCCCTGCCCGAAGCCGCCGTATGCGCGGCTATTTTTGCCGGGATTGCGGGAGCGCTGGCATTCTCGCGCATAAGGTGAAAAACGCAATGCGCCTAACCGCCAAATTTAAGCACACGCCTAAAACTCGTTAGGGCCGGAAAACTAAACCCCGTAGTGCGTTTTCATTGCGGCTTCAAAGCGGGCGGTTTTCTTTGCGAAAATATCCGTCACCCCCGCCATGGGCTCCTTAAAAGAATTCGGCTTGCAGAATTTTTCGGAGAGACCCTCCCACGAATCCGCGCCGCAATTGAACGCCGCGCGCATTGCCGCCCCGAGCGCGGCCGAGTTTTCGCTTTCGAGCCTCGCGACGCGCGCGCCGAAAACGTTGGCGATCGTCTGCGCGATGCCGCCGCTTTTCGCAGCCCCGCCGGTCAGAAATATCGTGTCGGGCGTTTGGGCCGACATCTTGCGCGCCTGCACGTACATGTTCATCGCCTGCCCCTCGACAAGCGCGCGCACCAAAGCCGCCTTGTCTCTTTTGAAGCTTTCAGAGCCGATTATGACAGGCGCGGACGATTTGAGCTTCGGCGAAATTTCACCGCCGTAAAAAGGCAAAATGATGTCGCCGTCATCAGCGGGCGAATAGTTTTCAAACGCGGCATTGTCGAAAAAATGCCAGTCCACGCCGAGCGATTCCTTCATTTTTTCGCGCGCGAGCGAACCGTTGCGTATGCAAACAAGACCCATGAATCCGCCCGCCGGGTTGCCGAATATGTGGCCGCCAGCATTGGGCGTCGGGTTCGCCGCAGAGGCAAAAAAAGTGTCGCTGGTACCGAGGCTTACCGTCGCCCTTCCGCCCACCATCGCGCCCGTGCCGACGAGGCTCGACGGGTTGTCGCCAGTGAACGCAACGATTTTACATTCCTCATTGAAACCGTATTTTTTCACAAAATACGGCGAGATATTTCCAACGCATGTATCGGACGGAACGAGACTCGGGAGCTTTTCCGCGAGGCCGGCGGCGGTCGCCGAAAGCATAACGGGATCCCAGCCGTGCGTTTCCAGACTCATCAGGTTCATTCCCGCGCCGTCTCCGAAATCTATTGGCGCGTCGCTCCCCGCGAGCGCGGAGCAAAGAAACGAACTGTTCAGGTGTATGCGTTTTGTGGCGGCATAAGCCTGCGGGGATTTTTTGAAAAACTTTCTTATCTGCGCACCCGTAAAGCGTTCTGTCATCACCGATCCCGTGCGGCGCAGAACATATTCGTCTCCTCCAACCGCCTCCGCTATTTCCGCGCATTCTTGTGAAGTTGAAACATCCATCCAGATGGGCGACATTTCGCGACTTAAAAATTTTCCCAGTTGCGCAGAAAGTTTTTCGCCTTCTTCAATTTTTGAGAACGCGTCCGCGGAATTCAGGCAGACGCTCGCGTGCTGCTGTACCGAGCCGCTTATAGCGCAAACTTTCGACAAATCGAGCTTCCCTGCGAGCCTTTCCAAAAGCAGTTCGAGGCCGTCGAGCCACATGAGCGGCGAGGCGAAAAACTCGCTTTCGGAAGCCTGAACATACCCGAACGGCGCATCGTACTGTGGCAGATCTTTTCCGAAATTGACCGACGCGGACGCGCGCACAGTGCCGTTTTCGGCGTCTACCGCGACTGCCGAAAACGACTGCGTGCTGCAGTCCAAGCCCAAAAAGAGTTTCCCTTTGCCGGACATCTTCAGCTTGCCGACGCTATTTTTTCGAGGGCGTTCTTGCCCTTGTCCTTAGCGCTGTTGGATGCGGCAGAGAGGATGCCCTTAAGCTTTTCCTTGCCGGCGTCGTTTTGGCGCGAAAGAATTTTCACGCAAGCATTCACCTTCTGCGCGAGTCCGTTTTCGTCGCCTTTCGCGATTTCATCCACGAACTGCTTAAAGGTTTTTTCCGCACCTATGCTCTGCAGGCTTGCGAAAGCTGCCCTTGAGAGCGCCTCGTTTTCGGAGGCGCAAAGCTCCAGCACGGCAGCCTCGGCGGCCATAAGCCCCCTGTCTCCGGCGGCAAGAACCGCAACCGGATTTCCCTTTGCGGCCTGTTCGAGAATTTCGTCGTCCACGCCTTCGCCCTGGGCGGAAGTCAGCGCACGGACTACAAGGTTTTCGTCGAGGCCGCCGCAGATTGCGAAAATTTTCGCAGCGGTATCCTTGCCGCCGAATTTCGCCAGCGCAAAGCACTGAGCCATCGCTACCCTCGGAGAGTCCGGGGAAAATTCGAGGAGGAAGGCCCTTGCCTTTTCGTCGGGCGCGAGCGTACTTATGGTTTCAACCTGAACATTTTCATCCGATTTTGCAAAACGGTCCGCAGATTTGGGAACCGCCGTAAACCCGTCCTTAGCGCGCGGGCCTTCCGCAACAAGCCGTGAGATTTCCACAATCTCGCCTTTGTCCATTTTCTTGAGCGCCGCCGAAGCCTGCTTCGTGCCGTAATTGCCCAATGCCAAAATATAGGCATACTGCATGTCACCCTTTTTATTGGCCAGCTTTTCAAGCTCTGAAAAGGCCTTTTCAGACTTCATTTCGCCGAGCGAATAGGCTATGCCCGCTTTCAGTTTGGAATCCTTTTGGACGCCCAGCATTTTGACCAGTATTTCTTCGGCCGCCTTGGAATCGGGATGCTTCTCCAGCTTCATGCGCGCGGCGTCGGCCACGTGCGCGTTGTCCGAAGACATGTCCTGTTCGAGTTTTCTTATGTCGTCCTGCGCCGCCGCCATGCTTGCGCAAAACGCGGCCGCCGCCAATGCGATTATTTTAAAGATTTTCATGGTGTTACGCTCCGAGGAAATATGGGGCCCTGCGGGGGCGGCTCGCCATCGCGGCCGCCTCGCTGTTGTTCGTTATCTTTTCTTTGACGGGATCCCACTTGACGTGCGCGTTCAGCCTCAGGCTGATGCTCGCGAGATGGCAGACCGTCGACGACCTGTGCCCGACTTCGGCGGGGCAGATATTCTGCGAGCCGTATTTTATCGCGCTCAGCAAATCCCGCCTGTGGTCCAGCGACCTGTGCAGGCGTATGTCGGTGTTTTTAATCGTCATGTTTGCAAGGCTTCCCGGCGTTGCCTCAAACTGTCCGGCCCATCCGGGGCGGCTGACGAGAATCTCGCCCTCGTCGCCCGTAAACTGTATCATCTGCCCGTTCTTCACGGGGGCGTTTATGTTGACGGTGGGGCCGTCCTTGTAAACGTAATGACGGTATGGCGAGCCGTTCGCGCCTGCCGGATAAAAGTCGGTCGGGCCGCTGTCGTCCATGCCGAGCGCCCACTGGATAATGTCGAAGTGGTGCGCGCCCCAGTCGCCCTCCTTGCGCGCGCCGTAGTCAAGGAAGCAGCGCCAGCCGCCGCCGAAGTCGCCGCGCACGCGCTCCTCGTTGTAGGGATACCACGGGGTGGGGCCCAGCCACTTGTCGTAGTGGAAACCCTCGGGAACGGGCTGTTCGGGCAGGCCGTAATTCGCCGGAGGGAAATCTCCGTATTCTAAGTTTATCGTGTGGACCTTGCCGATATAGCCGTTGCGGATAAGTTCAGCCGCCTTTTTGAACGTCCAGTCGCTCCGCTGCTGAGAGCCGACCTGCAGAACACCCTTGTATTTCTTCACGGCATCCGCGAGAATCCTGCCCTCCTCTATCGTGAGGGTCATGGGCTTTTCAAGATAAACCGCCTTGCCCCGCTGTATTGCATACAATGCAATCGGCACGTGCCAGTGGTCGGGCGTAGCAATGCAGACCGCGTCTATATCGTCGCGGTCGAGCAGTTCCTGATAGTCTATGTACATGTCGGCCTCCTTAAAGCCGATGTCGTTCCTGCCGCGCGCGATGTTGTCGACCTCGTTCTTTGCGTTGACCATATGCCCCTCGTTAACGTCGCAAACCGCCAATACCTGCGTATCGGGAGACGACGAAAAATACTGCCTGTGGCCGCCAAGCTGCATCATCAGCCCGTTGCCGATAAGGCCGAAATTTATTTTTCCGCTGGGCGCAACCCCCTGCCTGCCAAGCACCCTCGACGGCAGAATCTGCGGCATCACCACGCCCGCCAAGGCCAGTTTAGCCGCATTCCCCAGAAATTTTCTACGGGACAAATTATCCATGTTTTTCCTCTCTCTTCCTTTTAAATACCAACGGGTTCGCACACGCGACCCGAACAAGAATTAAATATAGCTCCACCCGATCACTTGTCCAGATGTAAATGGCGAAAGCCCCCACACAATCCCCAAAAAACAAAAAAGGCGACCCTCTCAAGAAAAAACACTTGATTTCCCAAATTCCGCATGTGTAAATATGTATAAATCAAGCCATTAAGAAATCATTAAGATTCTGATTGAGATTGAATTTTTCTAAAAATCTGCCGTCTTAGTTATCATAGTTCTTTAGAACACATGCACAAGCCACCCGTCAGGGATTTTTAGGCGCATGTAAAAAAATTTCAGACTTCGCCGTTTAATAGACGGCGATTCATATGGTTGGTTAGTTGAGTTGGTCCGCGCGAAGGTTTGCCTTCGCGCGGATTTCATTTTTACAGGAAACCTTTTTTTTAACGCGGGGCTCATTGACTCGCGTTTACTTTCGCAAACCGTTTGTGCTCGCTCGCACAGTAGTGCTCGTCTCGGCGCTCGCTCTGCTCGGCTATTTGCCTACGGCAAATCCACTCACGGCGCCTTCGCGCCATGAACGCCCCTACGGGGTCTGCTCACGATGTTCGCATCTCATTCGCGGCTCCGCCTTGAATTGCCGCCCGCGCCCCGCCTAGGCGCAAGCTGCGCCGTGGCATAGTGACCTTGAGTTCGGCACATCTTCCGCATTGCTTCGCAATGGCTGATTTATTTGTTACTCATGTTTTTTTATAAGAAAAATATGGCATTATGCGACCTGTCTCGCAGCCACAAGTCTTTATTGCCGCCTGCCCCCTGTAATCGGGCAGGCTAAAACTATATGCAATGCATATAGTTTTACAATAAAGCCTCGGGGCGGTCTTTTCGCGAGTCTACAAAGCTTGCTTCCTAATCACCTAGCATGTTAAGCAGTTTAATTACCTGCTCATTCACTGACGTTCTTTCGCATTGCTGTTGAGTGGGGTTTAACCAAATCAGAATGTCGCAATAACACCGTTGCGAAAGCCTCCGCATTCCAAAAGCATTGTGTAAAACGATAGTATTCTCTTTTGCGGCATCGCGCTTACACACTGGAATCATAAGCGCAACAGCGATTATGAAGAGAGAGAAAGGTTTATTCGTAAAAATGCCCAAAGGGCATTTTTAGGGCATGTCCGCGCATTAGCGGGCTTGCCCGGCGTATAAACCTTTCTGACGAGACTTGGCTTGTTCGTCATTACTTTCAGTTCTACTGCTTTCGGATATCCGCTAATCAGCCATTGCGAATGCAATGCGGAAGATTCAGAATAACCAACGTCAATGAGGAACGGAGTTCCGAATTCAAGCCGGAGGCGCGAATGAGATTTTGCCGAAGGCAAAAGACCCGAAGGGCGAGATGGTTTGCGGTAGCAAACACGAGTCAAGTGCAGGCGTGCCTGCTAGCGGGGGTCTTAGGGGGCAGCAATGCGCCCCCTAATATCAGGCCGGGCGCGGGGCGCCTATGAGCCCCGCTTTTCTAGCGGCAAAAAAAAGGGCGCATAAATGCGCCCTCATTTTTAAGCTTTGTAGGTTATTACGCGTGGGGTAGGTGCCAGATGTCGTCGGCGTATTCGCGTATGGTGCGGTCGGACGAGAATTTGCCCATGCGCGCGGTGTTGAGGATGGCCATTTTCGCCCAGCGTTTTTTATCGCGGAAAGCTTTGTCTAGCTTGTCCTGAGCATCGCAGTACGACTGGTAGTCGGCGCAGACCATGAAGGGGTCGCCCCAGTCGAGGATGGACTTTTTCAGGGGCTCGAAAGCGTGCGGGTCTCCGGGAACAAAGTAGTCGGACGAGAGCCAGTCTATGACGGTTTTGAGGCTCTTGTTTGAGTTGTAGTAGTCCCACGGATTGTAGCCGCAGCCCCTTAGCTGCTGTACTTCCTCGACGGTGAGGCCGAAGATGAAGATGTTGTCCTTGCCGACTTCCTCCATGATTTCGACGTTCGCGCCGTCAAGGGTGCCGATTGTGATGGCGCCGTTGAGGGCGAGCTTCATGTTGCCGGTGCCGGAGGCCTCCTTGCCTGCGGTGGAAATCTGCTCGGATACGTCTGCGGCGGGGATAATATTCATCGCGGCGGTGACGCTGTAGTTGGGCACGAACACGACCTTTATCTTGCCCTTGATGCGCTCGTCGCCGTTGATCTTCTCGCCGATTTTGTTGATGGCATAGATGATGTTCTTTGCGATGTCATAGCCGGGTGCGGCCTTGGCTCCGAAAATGAACACGCGCGGGGCCATCTCGTAATCGGGATTATCGAGCAGGCGCTTGTAGAGCGTGAGGATGTGCAGGAGGTTAAGGTGCTGGCGCTTGTATTCGTGCAAGCGCTTTATCTGGACGTCGAAAATCGCATCGGGGCTGACCTCGACGCCGCATTTTTCCTTTATTATGCCCGCCATGTGAACCTTGTTCTCGCGCTTGACGTCCATGAACTGCTTTTGGAATGCGGGGTCGTCGGCGTATTTTTCGAGGCCGCGCAGAAGCTCGATGTCCTTGGGCCAGCACTTGCCGCCGATCTTTGTGTCGATAAGGTCTGAGAGCTTTTCGTTGCAGGTCTTGAGCCAGCGGCGGGGCGTGACGCCGTTGGTCTTGTTGTTGAACTTTTCCGGAGTGATGTCGTAAAAGTCCTTGAGGACGCTCTCCTTTAGTAGCTCCGAGTGGAGCGCCGCGACGCCGTTTACGCTGAAGCTGCCGACAACCGACAGATAGGCCATACGCACCATCTTGGGCGAGCCCTCTTCAATAATCGAAAGCACTTCGAGCTTGTGCGGGTCGCTGGGGTACTTCGCCTTGACGAATTCCAGCCAGCGCCTGTTGATTTCATAAATGATTTGCAGGTGCCTCGGCAGGAGCCTTTCGAAGAACGAAACGGACCACTTCTCGAGCGCTTCGGGCAGAAGCGTATGGTTCGTGTAGGCGAAAACCTTTTCGCAGATGCCCCACGAGGTGTCCCAGTCCATGCCATGCTCGTCCATAAGCAGGCGCATAAGCTCGGGAATGGCGATTGCCGGGTGCGTGTCGTTGAGCTGGAGGACAATCTTGTCGGTGAACTGCGACCAGTCGGGATGCCTTTCAAGGTATCTGCGGATGATGTCCTGAAGCGAGCACGACACGAAGAAATACTGCTGCGTTAGGCGCAGATACTTGCCGTTTTCGGTCTTGTCGTTGGGGTATAGCACCTTCGAAATCGTCTCGCTCATGGCCTTGTCGTGGACGGCCTGCGCATAGCCGCCCTCGTTGAACGCGCCGAGGTCGAACTCGTTCGACGCACGCGACTCCCAAAGGCGCAAAAAGTTTACGGTTTCGGCGCCGTATCCCACGACGGGGATGTCCCACGGGATGCCGACAAGCTCTCCGCGCGGCTTCCACACGGGAACCCAATCGCCCCTGTCGTTTATGCAGTTTTCGACAACGCCACCGATTTTCACGTTAACCGAGTGCTGCGGGCGGACAATCTCCCAAGGAGAGCCGTATTTGAGCCAGTTGTCGGGCGATTCAACCTGCCTGCCGTCCTCAAAGCTCTGCGTGAACAGGCCGAATTCGTAGCGGATGCCGTAGCCTATCGCGGGATAATTGAGGGTCGCGAGGGAGTCGAGGAAGCAGGCGGCGAGGCGGCCAAGGCCGCCGTTGCCAAGCCCCATGTCAACTTCCGCGCCCATGACGGTGTCGTAGTCGAGGCCGAGCTCCTTGAGCGCCTTTTTGGTGCTGCCCATGAGGTTCGTGTTAATGAGGACGTCTTCGGTCAGGCGGCCAACGAGGTATTCGAGCGAAAGGTAGTACACGCGGCGCACGTCCTTTTCGTGCTGCCTGCCCATGGTGTCGATAAACCTGCCCATTATGTGGTCGCGTATTGAGAGGGCGGTGGCAGTCCACCAGTCCCAAGTGCTGGCGGAACTCGGGTCGCGCGCTATGGAAGTTTCGAGGTGCCAGAGTATGGCCCTTTTCATGCCGTCGCCGGTTTCGCCCACATAGAAGGGGCAACTGTTGGCGTCCCTGAGGATCTGCCTGTCCTTCGAGGTCTTTTTTTCTATCTTCATATTGGCCGTATTGTTAAATTAAAAATATAACGATTATTGTATAGACACGCAAAAGCGGCTGACAAGCATATATATTTTCCACAAAAATCGGCCGGACAAAATTTTTAAGATTGCCTAAGGGGGCATTAATGTCGCTAAATAACGCCTTTACTGCATGGGCACTTTCAACAAATACATACTAAAGCAGGTGGCGGCGTCCGCATTGGGCACCGTAGCGCTTTTCGTGTTCGTGCTGGTGCTCGGCAATGTGGTCAAGGAGGTCATGGGAGACCTCACCGCAGGCAGGATGAGCATATCGTTCTTCCTGTACATAGTCGCCCTAATCATTCCGGGGGTGATACCCTATGCGCTTCCGCTTGGCATGCTCACGGGCATACTGCTTGTGTTCGGCAGGATGTCGGCCCAAAGCGAAATAGTCGCAATGAAGGCCTGCGGACGCTCGCTTTACAGCATGGCCGCCCCGGTGTTTTTCCTCGCCATATGCGCGTCGCTTTTTTCGCTGGCGATAAACTTTTACTACGCCCCGGCGGCCGACTACGCCTACAAGAACGCCCTAAAGAACATCATCAGGGCCAACCCGCTGCAGTTCATCACCCCCGGCTCCTTCATCAAGGAATTTCCGGGCTACGTGATATACGCAAAAGAAGCCGAAGGCAGCGACCTCATAGGTTTCAGGATATGGGAGCTCGACGGGCAAGGCCGCGCGACGGTCGCCATACAGTCCGACCGCGGCATACTCAGCTACGACGACGCGGCTGACGAAATACTTTTGACGCTCAAAAACGGCACGGCGGAACGCTCGCGGCAGGACGACCCCGAAGACCTGCGCAAGCCCCTGCCTACCGCGCGCTTCGACGAACTCGTCATAAAGCTGCCCCTTGGCGATATCATAGGCTCGATGGACAAAAGCGGCAAACAGCTCAAGCGCATGACGCTGGGCGAGCTTTTGGATGCGCGGGACACCTGGCATCCGCGCCGCGAAGGCGAGACAACGCCCGAACTCGCGTTCCGCGACCGCATCGAGGTGCAGCTGCAGATACAGAAAAATTTCGCGATGGCCTTTTCGATATTCTCGATGGTCTTGCTGGCAATCCCGCTCGGCATCAAGGCGTCGCGCTCGGAAACTTTCGCGAACGTGGGCATAGCTCTTGCGCTGGCGATGTCTTACTATCTGCTCACGGTGCTAATATCGTGGCTGGAAAAATACCCGACGATACGCCCGGACCTGCTCATCTGGATTCCCAACATAATATTTCAAATCGCCGGCGTCGCACTCATAATCAGGTCGTCAAAGAACTGATTTAAAAGATTGAAATGCGGCCCTTTGTGGCATTGACTTTCCCTCCTATGTTGAAAAGGGAAAAGAGCATGATGTTTTTCGGCCTCAATGCGGACCAGCGTTCGTACGAAGGCGTATTTCTATTTTTTGGCATCTACATTTTCGCGTCGCTGTTCGCGGCGACGTTTACCGCGCCGCTCTACTGGCTCATACAATGGTGGGCTTCGGTGTCGCCGAGCGAAACAATGGACTGGCTGCTGGGCAAGAGGATGGACGTTTTCTACGACCGCCTGCGGTGGGCGCCGATAATCATCGGGCTGCCGTGGATGATGAAGCGCTGCGGCATGTTCTCTTGGAAGAATCTCGGACTGCCCGCCTCGAAAGCGGGGGCCGCCACATTCGGCAGGGCATTCCTCACGGGCGTCATAATGTCCGCCATAGTTTGCGTGTGCCAGTATTTTCACTACGGCATGCATTTGAGGCAGTCCGTTGACATGGCCGACATAATCATAAGCTCCCTGCTGGGCGGCATCATACTCGGCTTTCTGGAGGAAATCGTGTTCCGCGGGCTTATCATGCGCTCGTTTTACACCGCGTGGGGGCCGGTGACGGCCATAATACTGACCTCGCTTTTCTTCGCGTACAAGCACTTCAAGGTTCCCGGAAGAGTCATGGACGCCCTGCCCAACGGCGGCTACGGCGTCGCCAACTGGGACGTCGGCTTTCTCGTGGCATACTACGACACAATCGGCATATGCATGACTTTCAATGCTGTGCAGTTTTTCGCGCTCTTCATGTTCAGCGCGGTGCTCGCCCTCGTCTACATCAGGACAAAAATGCTGTGGGGGCCCATCGCCTTCCATGCTGGATCGGTGTTTTTCATGCTCTCGTACAGGAAGATTTTCGAGCGCCCCGAAGGCCCCGACTCCGTGTTTTTCGGCACGGGAGCCCTCACCAACGGCTACATGGTGCTGATACTGCTCACGGCGATATTCGCCGGGCTGCTGTTCCTATGGCCCAAGAAAAAAGAAGAAGGCAATGGCTGAAAAAGTCGAGCTGCTCAGCCCCGCGAAAAACGCGGAAATTGCCAAAAGCGCAATACTCGCCGGGGCTGACAGCGTGTACATAGGCGCGAGCGCATTCGGCGCGCGCGCGGCGGCGGCAAACCCCGTGGAGGACATCGAGGCGCTCTGCAAATTCGCGCACCTTTTCGGATGCAAAGTCTATGTCGCGCTGAACACGATTTTGGACGACGGCGAGCTCGACGCCGCAGCGAGGCTCGCTTGGAGCGTATACAGGGCGGGCGCGGACGCGCTCATCATACAGGACTTCGGCCTGCTGGAATGCGGCCTGCCCCCGATGCCCCTGCACGCGAGCACGCAGTGCCATCTGGCGACGCCCGACAAGGCGCGCTTTCTCGAAGCCTGCGGCTTCGACACAATTGTCGTCGCGCGCGAGCTCTCGCTCGACGAAATTTCGGAAATATCCAAAAGCGTGTCGTGCAAAATAGAATGCTTCGCGCACGGCGCGCTGTGCGTGTCGTACAGCGGCCAGTGCTACCTAAGCCACGCGGTCGGCGGCAGGAGCGGCAATAGGGGCGAATGCGCCCAGCCGTGCAGAATGCCTTATTCGCTTGAAAACAGCGAGGGCAAAGAAGTCATGGAACCGGCGCATTACCTGAGCCTGCGCGACATGAACCGCTCGAAAGGGCTCGGCGAAATGCTAGACGCGGGCGTCGGCGTTTTCAAAATAGAGGGGCGGCTAAAGGACGCGGAATACGTGAAGAACATCACCGCACTGTACCGCAAAAGGCTCGACGCCGAACTCGAAAAGCGCGGCGTAAAAAAACTTTCGTACGGGAAAAGCTCGGCGGCTTTCGAGCCGTCCGCGCAAAAGACATTCAACAGGCTTTTCACCGAATACCATTTGCGCGGAACGCAAGGCGGCAACGAAAGCTTCGCCACGCCAAAGGCGCGCGGCGAGCCGATAGGAACGGTTGAAAAGGCGTTCGGCGGCGGATTCTTTTTCAGAAACGCCTCACAGATATTTTCGAACGGCGACGGGCTGTTCTTTGAATCCGGCAATTTTTCGCTGGGCTCGAGCGTGCAAAGGGTGGACGGCGACAGGGTGCTGGTAGGCCGCCCGGACGAACGCATTTTCATCCCCGCGGGCGCGAAAATCTGGCGCAACAGGGACGCCGCGTTCGAGAAGCTGCTCAAGCCCGAAGCCGTGCGCAAGATGCCCGTGAACATAAGCATAGGCGAGGACGGAGAAAACTACATCTTCAAGTTTGAGACCGCCGACGACCGCCATGCCGAAGCCGTGGAGAAAATCGCAAAAGCTTCCGTGGAGACCGCTCAAAACCAAGAGGCGGCCGAAGCAAAACTGAAGGAAAACATTTCCAAACTGGGAGCGTCATTTTTCGAGGCGGCGCAAATTCGCGCGGAAGTGAAAAGCTTTCCGCACATGAAGCCCGCGGATGTAAACGCCCTGCGGCGGACGCTGGTTGAAAAACTCAAGGCCGACATCCTCAAAAAATACGAGGCCGCGCGCACGGCTTACAAACGCCGCCCCGCGCAAAAGATTGAATTTGAAAATCCGCCCTTCGACTGCGATTACCGCGCGAACGTGCGCAACCGCAAGGCCGAGGCCTTTTATGCGCGCATGGGCTTCAAAATTTCCGAATACGCCCCCGAAAGCGGCAAGACCGACATGCGCGGCAAGCCCGTGATGACAACCAAGCATTGCATTCTGCGAGAACTGGACATGTGCAAAAAAGAAAACAGGAAGCCTGAAAATTTCAGCGAACCGATGTACCTGAAAAGCGGAAACATAAAACTGCGCCTCAAGTTCGACTGCGCGCGCTGCGGCATGGATATTTACAAGGAATAAAAACAATCCCTAAACCCCCTCAAAAATTGCGCGGAGATCCAATAGATTCGGTCACATTCGCAAGTATCTATATATAATATATTTGAGGATTGATGTTTCTTAAATTTCCGCAAACTTTCGCTTGAATTTTAGACGCGCAGGCGTGCGGTACCGCAGCCAAGAAGCTTCCGACGGGAAGCCTTTTGTTTGCACGCATACTGAAGTTCCCGATGAAAAGCGGCTTGAAGCAGGCCGACTTAACATCGCAAATTCAGAGCGGAATCCGCACAAATACGGGCCGCAATCCCAAAACAAAAAAAGCCCCGCAATTTTGCGGGGCTTTTTGCTTTTGCAATGCTGCAAATTTACTGCGCGCCGAATGTGAATACCGTGGTTGTATCGTAGGTTTCGCCGGGATTCAGAAGCGTGGACGGAAAGTTTTCCCGGTTCGGAGAGTCCGGGAAATGCTGGGTTTCGAAGCACATGCCGTAGCGGAAGAAATAATTCTTGCCGCCCTTGCCGGTCTGTCCCGCGAGGAAGTTGCCGCTGTAGAACTGGATGCCGGGCTCGGTGGTTTCAATCGTGAGCATGCGCCCGCTGACGGGCTCGTAAACGCGCGCGGCGAGCGACATTTCGCCGGGGGACTTTTTGTTTAGCACCCAGTTGTGGTCGTAGCCGCCGCCGATTATGAGCTGTTCGTCGGCCTTCTCGATGCGCGAGCCCACGGGGCGCGGCTTGCGGAAGTCGAAAGGCGTGCCATCCACTTTTTTAAGTTCGCCGGTTGGGATGAGCGTTTCGTCGACGGGCGTGAACGCGTCGGCGTTAAGCATCACCTCGTGGCCCAGGATGTTGCCGTTTCCCGCGCCGTAAAGGTTGAAATAGGAGTGCTGCGTGAGGTTGCAGACGGTCGGCTTGTCGGTAGTCGCCTTATAGTTCACGATGAGCTTGTTCTCGTTCGTGAGAGTATATGTAACAGTAACGTCGAGGTTGCCGGGGTAGCCTTGGTCGCCGTCGGGAGACTTGAGCTTTAGCGTGAGCTTTGCGGAATCGCCAGTCGCGACAGCCTCGCCCTTCCAGACTTTTTGGTCGAAGCCGACCTTGCCGCCGTGCAGGGAGTTTACGCCGTTGTTCTGCGGCAGGGTGTAGTCGTTGTCGCCGATGCTGAATTTGCCTTCCGCAATCCTGTTGCCGTAGCGGCCCACGACCGCGCCGAAATAGTCGGTGAGCTCCTGGTAGTCCTTAATGTTGTCGAAACCCAGGACGATGTCGGCAAACTCGCCGTTTCTGTCGGGGGCCTGTATCTCGGTGATAATCGCGCCGTAGTCTATGACCTTTACGGTCATGCCCTTTGAATTTTTCAGGGTGAACATTTTCACCTGTTCGCCGTTTTTCGTTTTGCCCCAGTCCTCCTGCTTGACGCTCTGGGCGTTTGCGAAAGAGCAAAACGCGCAGGCCGCCGCAAGGGTTGCGATGTATTTTTTCATGATTGTTACTCCTGTTGACTTTTTAGAAATTCCGCGAGCTTCCGAAAGGCCTGGCCCCTGTGGCTGATTTTGTTTTTCTCGGCGGAGTCGAGCTCGGCCGTGGTCATGCCGCGTTCGGGAAGATAGAAAAGCGGGTCGTAGCCAAAGCCGTTTGCGCCGGCCTCGCCCCGGTTAATAACCCCTTCTATTTTTCCTTCGAAAATCTTTACCGCATTGTTGGGGCAAATCAAGGCAATTGCGCAGACAAAGCGCGCCGTGCGCTCTTCGTCCGGAACATCGGCCAGGTCCTTCAAAAGCTTTTCGTTGTTCTTCAAGTCGGCGTCGGAGCCGAAAGCCTTGGCGTACCTCGCGGAATAAATACCGGGCGCGCCGTCGAGCGCGTCCACCACAAGCCCGCTGTCGTCGGCCATCACATACGCATGCGCGGGCGCGAGCTTTTTGAGGGCGTCTGCCTTTATCAGCGCGTTCTCCTCAAAACTCAAACCGTTTTCCTCCGGAGCTTCGTACCCCACAACATCGCCCGCGCCGCGCACTTCGCAGTCGAGCCCGGCGCCGCGGAACATTTCCGAAAATTCGCGCAGCTTGTGCGCGTTGGACGTCGCTATGTAAATTGAAATTTTCATCAGTGTTCAACCTTTGCCGTCAGAACTTTCACGCGCAGTGCGCCGACTTCAACGAATTCGGAGTCGCCCGCACTTCGCAAGGCGGCCTGAACCGCACCCATCTTGGCGTCGAAATTGTCGATGTTCGCGACAAACACGGCCTCGGGAGTGGCCGCGCGCGCGGCCGCGCCCCATTCAAGCTCGCCCTGATGGCTGAGAATTATGTGTTCCAGCCTTTCCAGAAGGCCGGGTTTCAGCCCGTTTTTAAGCCCCGCCTTGCGGACTATTCGGTAGCCCAGAACGACGTGCCCGTGAAGTATGCCTATGCGCGTCCTGTCGGACACGAGACCCTGCGAGTATTCAAGCACCTTGCCGATGTCGTGCAGTATGCAGCCCGAAAGCGTGAGGTCCCTGTCGATTTCCGGATATAGCGGCAGGAGCGCGTTGGCCATGCGAGCGCATTTGAGCGTATGCTCAAGCAGCCCGTATACGTATGCATGGTGCATTTTAGTGGCGGCCGTGCTCGTGAAAAAGTTTTCCCCTGCATCCTTGATTGCATAAAGCACGGTGGCTTTCAGCGACTCGTCTTCGATTGAATCGATAAGCCCCATGAGCTCCGCGCGCATTGACTCGGGGTCGTAGGGGGAAACTTCCGCAAGGCTGTCGGCGACGGCGTCGAGCTCGTCCTCGTCCAGCTTGCGCGCCCCGTCGATTTTCGGACTGAACCTGCCCTGGTAAAAATCCGACGTGCCGGAGACCTCGAACGCGGAACCCGGCGCGGAATCCTTCAAAACGGCGAAGCTCGGCGCGCCGTCGAAGCACATCGCCGAAAAGCTCCCGCTGTTGTCGCCAAACTCCAGCATCAAAAATTCGCTTCCGTTTTTGGCGGTGCGCACCTGCGAGCTTTTCAGCAGCGCGACAACATTGAAGCCCTGCCTGCCGTCCGCCTCGCGAAAATTTTTCAGTTCAGATATTTTCATTTCTTTTATAGTTTTTTCTGTTCGCCGACTGCAAAGCAGTGCGGCTCTGATTTCATTAATCCGTTCCGTTCGCCGGCTGCGCAGCAGCTCGGCTCTGTTTTTTCTAATCTGTTTCTGTTCGCCGACTGCGAAACAGTGCGTCCAATCCGAATCCTTTCAGGCGATTCAGCCGTCCCGCCGACACCCGCACAGCGCAATCTCCGCCTACTTGAACCTTATTTCAAGCCGCGACCATTCGCCCATGTCCATGGCCTCGCACTGCGCCACGCGGTCGCCCGCGCGGTCGAGAAAATACTCCTTCACCTTGTCGTTTTCGACGGCAAGGATTCCGCTTAACACGAGCAGGCCGCCGTCCTTAACCGCGTCTATAAGGTTGTCGGCGTAAATGCAGAGCACGTCGGAAATGATGTTCGCAAGGACTATGTCGGCCTTCTGCCCGGCAAGCGCCTTTTCAATGCCCGCATGTTCGAAGGTCACGCCGTCGAGGCTTATGCCGTTGAGCGCGGCGTTCTCTTTGCTGACGCGCACGGCTTCCTCGTCGCGGTCGAATCCGAGAATTTTGCCAAAGCCCAGAAGCTTGGCGCTGAGCGCCAGTATGCCCGAGCCGCACCCGGCGTCTATAATGTATTTGCCGGAAACATCTTGAGCTTTCGCATATTCGAGCATGCTCATCGCGCACAGGCGCGTGGTCGGGTGGTCGCCCGTGCCGAACGCCAGACCCGCGTCGAAGTACAGGACCAAATCTCCCCGCCCAACTTCGTATTCGCCGCGCATCCAAAGCGGGACCCAGTGCAGGTTTTCAAAATTCCAGGGCTTTAGAAATTTCTTGTATTCGTTCTGCCAGTCGACGTCGTTGACCTGCTCCATGCCGTAAAATTCAGGAAGCTCGGGGAACGAATCGCGCAGCGACTTGTAGGACTCGTCGGCCTCGGCGTCGTTTTCAAAATACCCGAAAAGTTCGGGCGGAGTTTTGTCGTTGATTCTTTCTATGCCCCAGTTGGACACGCCGAATTCGCAAAAATGGTCTTCAAGAAGGCCCGTGAGCGAATTTTCGATTTCTACGGAGATTTTTACCATATCCCCTATAAGCTAGACGAAAAACGGAAACTTCTCAAGCAGAAGTTTCCGCGATTGCGGGCCCGCAAGCCCGCATAAAGGATATGCCTTAGAATAAAACACCTCACACAAGTCTACACTCCCCCGGGCGCGTCAAAATGCGCGTCAGGCGAGTATTTGAAAGCAATTGGCGATGGGAGTGTACTTTATGTACATGACCAGTGCCAATTGCTTTCAAAACGGAGCATCACGCGTGATTTCACGCGCCCCCACCTACACGGAGGCTTCGGCTTCGATTGCCGCCATGCTCCCCATGCCCGCGGCGATAACCGCCTGCCTGTACTTTTTGTCGCTGCAGTCGCCCGCAACGAAGACGTTCTTGACGCTCGTGTTCACGACCGTTCCGGGCGCAGGAATTATATAGCCCTCCTCGTCCATGTCGACATGTCCCTTGAACGGAGCGGTGCTCGGGATGTGCCCGATCGCCACAAAGACGCCCTTGCACGCAACTTCGTAGAGCTCGCCCGTCTGTACGTTTTTCAATATTACGCCGCGGCAGAATCCCTCTTCGTCCTGAAGGACCTCTTCGAGCACGCTGAACCAAAGCGGGGTGATTTTTTCGTTGGAAAGCGCGCGGTCGGCCATGATTTTAGAGGCGCGCAGCTGGTCGCGCCTGTGCACGAGCTTGACCGACGAAGCAAAGCGGGTAAGGAAGAGGGCCTCCTCGCAGGCGGAGTCTCCGCCGCCGACAACGATGACGTCCTTGCCCTTGTAGAATGCGCCGTCGCAGGTCGCGCAGGCCGAAACGCCGCGGCCGCCGTAAAGCTCGGCCTCGCCCTTCGCGCCAGTCATTCTGGGCTTTGCGCCCGTCGCGATAATCACGCGCTTGGCCTGGAACTCAAGGCCATCTTCTGTAAATACTTTTTTGATTTCGCCGGAAAAATCGACGCTCTTGACGGAGCCGTTTTCGATTTTCGCGCCGAATTTCTGCGCCTGTTCGCGCATACGCCAAAGGAGGTCGAAGCCGTTGATGCCGGCGGGAAAGCCGGGGAAATTCTCGACGTCGCTGGTTGTTGTAAGCAGGCCGCCGGGCTGTGCCCCGGCGAAAACGAGCGGCTTCATGCTTGCGCGCGCGGCGTAAATTGCCGCCGTCATTCCGGCGCAGCCGCTGCCTATTATTATAACTTCTTCCATATGCCTTTTAAAATACCCTGTGGGTTGGGAGTGTAAACAAGAAAAAAAGCCCGGCCGGCAAAAGTTTGTGTTTGCCGTCGGGCGTCGCGGGCGGGCGGTTTTGTTTTCGCCGCGCCGCCTTATGCAAATACTGCCCTTACAGCTTCGAAATATAGTTCGAGATGCTTTCGTGGTCGGCCTTGACGGCTTCCTTGCCCTTTTCCCAGTTCATCGGGCAGACCTCGCCGTATTTTTCAACGTGCTGCAGCGCGTCAACCATTCTGAGCTCTTCGACGGTCGAACGGCCGAGCGGGAAATTGTTTATCACCGCGTGGTGCACAATGCCCTGCTTGTCGATAAGGAAGAGGCCGCGATATGCGACGAGTTCGCCGTTGACAACCATTTTGCCTTCGTCGTCGTAGTCGGTTTCGCCCGCAAGCACGCCGTAGTCGGCCGCGATCGTCTTGTTTATGTCGGCAACCAGCGGATATGTAACGCCCTTGATGCCGCCGTCGCTGTGCTCGGTGTTGAGCCACGCGACGTGCGAAAATTCGCTGTCGGTCGAGCAGCCGATAACCTGCACGTTGCGGTCTTCAAAATCCTTCAGGACCTTCTGGAAAGCCAGAATTTCCGTCGGACACACAAAAGTAAAGTCCTTGGGATAGAAAAAGAGCACCACGTACTTTTTGCCCTCGAACTGCGAGAGCGTGAAGTTTTCCACGATTTTTCCGTTAACCACTGCGTTCGCCTTGAAATCGGGCGCCTTTTTGCCTATAAGAGATGTCATATATTTATTTCCTTTCTTTTAAAATCACTGACTGGCCTTAACAAGAATAATTATCGTTAAGAGTTCAAGCTTTTTTTATAAAATTTTCAGATTTATGCATTTGATAGACACGCATTCGCACCTTGAGGACTTCATTTTTAACGGCGAAATCGAAGAAATTTTGACACGCGCCCGCGAGGCTGGCCTCGTAAACATAATAACATGCTCGACCAACCCCGCCGAATGGCCCGTCTACCAAAAGCTTTGCGCGGAAACCCCCGACATATCGTGGCAAATTGGCATACACCCCACCGAAATAAAGCCTGAGTACGCGGACGCCTTTGAGGCATTCGGAACTTTCTTTACCGGCAAAGCCGCACCAGTGGCCATAGGCGAAACGGGGCTCGATTTCTACTGGCTGCCCAAAGATCCCGAAGAGGCCGAAGCGGTCAAGGCGCGGCAGATGGAGAATTTCAAAAGGCACCTCATGCTGGCTTCGCAGTTCAATACAAAAGTCTGCGTACACGCGCGCAATTCAATCGACGAGTGCGTTGAGGCGATATCGGCCAGCGGCGTGCCATTTTCCAACGTCGTATTCCACTGCTACAGCGGAACGGCGGAACAGATGAAAATGCTCAACGACCTCGGCGCGCGGGGCTCCTTCACGGGGATAATAACCTATAAAAACGCGGAAGAAATGCGCGAAGCCATGCTGGCGCAGGGCATTGAAAAGCTGATGCTTGAAACCGACTGCCCCTACCTCGCGCCCGTGCCGTTCAGGGGCAAAAAGAACGAGCCCTCGCTGCTTCCTTATACGGCAAGAAGCGCCGGCGAAGCATTTGGAGTCTCCCCCCAATACATCGCCGACGCGACTACCCAAAATGCCAAAGATTTCTTTGGCCTACTATGAAAACAATTTTTAACCCATTGCCTGACAGCTTGTTTAACACTGCCGGACATTTTTTAGGACAGCGCTTTTTTTGAGCTGTTCCAATCTTTTTGAAAATTTTTATTTTTTTTCAAAAAACGCGCAAAAGACTTTTCCATCGCCATTTTGGCCATTTTTCCCGAGAGCGAAAGCGGAAGCATCCGCGACATGGCGTTTAAAACCTTGTTCTTGAATCCGGCCACGCCGTGCGTCTTGCCGCGCATCAGAAGGTTCAGGCCGTATTCCGCTACAGCACGCGTGGAGAGCGTTATGGAATCGGGCAGCATGGACGAGTCGTAACCGGCGCGCGCAAAGAATTCGGTGTCCATCGGGCCCGGGCACAGAGCGGTAACGGTACAGCCGTCGCCCTCCATTTCCGCCGCCAGCGCGATACTCCAATTGAGCAAAAAAGCCTTGCTTGCGCCGTATACCGCCATCACGGGGGTCGGCTGGAACGCGGCGGTTGAACAGACATTTAGCACCGCGCCGCCGTTTTGTTTTATGAAAGGCACCACAATCTTCGAAAGGAAAACGGGAGCCACGCTGTTGACGTGGACTATGGCAAGCAGCTGCTCAAGATCCGTACCGCAAAATTCGCCGTACTCCCCGATGCCGCAATTGTTTATAAGCAGAACCCGGCCGGAAGAGTTTGCGCCTTCAATAGCGGCTTTCACCTTCGAGCCTATTACGGGCAGGTCGGCGCAGGAGGCAAAATCTGCGGAAATATTTATAAAAGTCGAAAAACCCGGGTTTTCAGCCTCTCGGCGCGACAAATTTATTACGGCCATATTTTTATTGAGGCCGCAAAGGAGTTCGAGAAATTCCACGCCAAGGCCGCCGGAGCCGCCGCTTATGACGCACAGCCCGAACCTTTCATAGAAAAGATTCAGCGCATTTTTGTTTTTATTGGAATCCATTTACCCTAACCGCGCCGCATTTAAAAAAATATTCCCAAAATTCTGGCCCTTATTGCTTTGCATATTTTGACACTAAAAAACATTTTTCGTTCGATATCGTTCCCCCTTTTTGAAACAAAAGCAATTGCAAATGCAAAAGAGCCTCGCGAATTTGCGCGAGGCTCTCTGACGAAAAGCCGTCTTGCCGTTTATTTCCTTCTGCGGCGCGCGGCGAAAGCCAATGCGAACGCGCCAAGGGCGGCTGCTATCGCGGCGGGTTCGGGCACATCGCTAATTACGCCCGAAAGCGTCAAAACACCGTTGCCGTACTGCAAACTGAAAACGTGGCCGTCAACCGTGACTTCTTTGCCGTCCAACATGAACTTTACACTCCTGCTTAAGGCGTCCCAGTCTGCGGAAGTCGTTCCACGGAACATGTCGAAAGATATATCGTCTACATCCATCCCAACATAAAAGTAGTCGGAATCCAAATTTATCACTATGTCGGTCAGCGATCCGTTTATCACGTCAACGACTATACTTTCGCTGCCGCCGTTCCAAGCGTCAAATATAAGCTGCCCGCCGTCGAGATTAAGCACGTCGGTCATAAAGCCTTCGTAGCTGCCGTCGTCAACGTAAAGTTTGCCGCCCATCATGTTGATTTCGGTAAACTTGGTCTTTTCCTGGGTTCCTAGAGCCAGTTTGCCGCTCACCATGTTCAGAGTCTGTTTTGCCATGACCTGGTCGTGCTCTCCGAAAGCGTAATCGACAAAACGCACTGTCTGCATGCCGCCGTCCGCGCCGCCGTCCATCGTTATAGATGCGGTAGCGGTATCGCTGCCCCAGAAGCTTGTCATCGCGCCAGTCCAGACGCCGCCCGTAAACGGCGTTTTGCCGTCAGATTTGAACACTATGTTGAAACTGCGCGTGGAAGGGTTGTTTGCCGAAACCCTCAAATCTTTTGCGTCAATGCCGCCCACCTGAGCCCACATGTCAGCGGGTTTCGTCATGTCGTTGCCGTCTTTTCCGTTATTCGCCATCCAGCGGTTGCCTGCGCTAAACTTCGCCTGCCCCCCTATGATCATAAAAGGGTCTTCCGCCGAATATGCATAATTCTCGATGGGACTCGTAACAAAAAACACGTTTTCGGCGGACATTTCGCCTTCGGCAAATATCACTTCGAGGTTTCCGCCTATTGTTATGCGCTGAAAACTGACGCTGCCGGAATCAGCCGGGCCAAAAGCGAAAGCGGTGCCAAAAACTATGCCGCGCGCACTTGAATCTACCTTGAAATTTTCGGCAACTTCCAGATATGTTGGAACATCATTGCCGTTTGCAAAAAAACGCCCTTCCTTGGCCGTAATATCAAAATTTTTGGCATATATTGTATTGGACCCGCCAAAGTCCCACGGCCAAGCCCTGAATGTAATTGTGTCGGCGGTAACGGAAAACGAATCTTCAAGCGATGGAAGCGCGGGGAGAGCGGCGCCGTCATTCCAAAGAAATATTCCCTGCCCTGATGCAGTATTGGGATCCAAAGCCTGGCCGTCTTTCAAATTGAAATGCCATTGCTCCAAGGGGTCCCCCGAAGGGATGGTCGCCGAATAGTCCGCGGCATAGGCAGAAAGCCCGGCCAAAGCCGCACACGCAAGCGCAAATATGTTTCTCATGGCTGTTATACTTTAGGGGTTAATTAATATGCAACGTAAGTTCTGGATTTAAACTGACGTTAATTATATAAAACAAAGTTTTCAAGCTTTTTTCTCACTTATCTCAAAACATCCAATTGAACCTGAGACAAAAAAACCCGCCGAAATGGCGGGCTTTTACATATCGTCTTCAAATGCTACTTGCGCCTGCGGAAAGCGGCAAAGGCAAGCATAAACGCCCCCATGAGGGCCGCAACCGCCGCCGGTTCGGGAACAATGTGGCCCACATCAATAGACATGGAATTGCCGTCGAAAGAATAGCCGTCGATTTCGGCGACCTGCCCGTTCACATAAAGGTCTACATTCCCGCCTTCAAAAGCGGCAACAAGCTGCTGCCGGTTTGCCTCGTCGAACGCGGCCTCCCACGTGAAGAGGTCCCAAAGCGCGTCACCTTCCGAAACCGCGCCGTCCACAAATATATCAAATGTGCCGCCAATTGTCAGCGCTTCATATATGTGGATTGAGGAATTTGAGTTTCCATCGGCGTACACCATTATCATGCCTTCGTCGGCGATGCCGAGGTTTTTTACATAGGCGGTACCGATGTCGGAGTCAAGACCTACCGCGCCGAAAGCTGCGTCGGCCGCGACCGCCACGTCAACCTGCATGTCGGTCGAATTGTTTGAATTGGCAAGATAGAAAGTTCCGTTGTTTACATTGAGCTGCCCGCGCCATTTGCTGCCGTCTTCGGCGCGGAAAACCTGCACGCCGCCGCCGTTCATATGCATGTCGAGGGCGAAGTTTCCGTCGGTGAAGTGCCCAACGTAAGTCTGATTGACTATCTTGCCCTTGAAGTCGGCCCTCATATTGTCGGCATTATTCAGGGTGATGCTGATTTTGTTTTTGTAGTCGGCATCGTCGGGGTCGGCATAGGCGCTGTTGCTTTAAATCTCGCCGACACCGTTGAGGCCGCCGAAGCTCACATAGTTTGTGCGGGTCTTGCCGACTTCGGGAAAATCGCGAAAGAAAAAGTTGAGCGCCGGGACCGCCGAACCGTTGTATGACTGCATTTCGACCGCGCCCTTTATCACGGCCGCCGGATTGGCGAGGCTCGCTTCGCTCTGGGTGCCGACCGCCATTTTGGAACTGAAGTCGAAACGCGCGTCGCCCGTTATGTTCAGCCCGCCGCCAACCTTTATCCACGACATGCCGTTTCTTGTGTCGGAGGAGCGGCCGCCGCCGAAGGAAACTTCTATCTGCTTGCCGACCGTCTGCGCGTCGGTGTTGAAAACGTTTATATCGCCTCCAACACTCAAGCCGTTCAGGGCGTGAACCGCCCCGCTGACGTTGGAATACACGTCGATGTCGCCGAGCACATTGAACGTCGGGTTGCCCGCGCCTTCGCCGCCCATCCAAAGCGCGGCCTTGTTTGCGCCGGCGGAGTCGTGCCAAGTCGGCGCTATGACCATTTTGCCTATAGTGAAATCGGCGGAAGGCCCGGAAAAGGCGTTGATGCCGTCGGCGACCCATGTGGAATCGTAAACGACGGTCGAGTTCGCCCAGTCAACGTCCTGAGACGCGTCAATATACTGATATGTCTGGCCGCCGTCGGATGAATACTTGTAGGCGGTCTTGTCGTCAATGCGGTGCTCGCCGTTTACGGTTTCAGCCCAATAAATTGTGCCGGAAACGCTCTGCGCGCAAAGCTGTCCCGCCGAAGCGAGGGCGCAAAACGCAAATATTGTTGGGATTTTTTTCATGGGTTAAATTGGGTTTACTCTTAATAAAATAAGCACAACCCACCCGAGGCGTCAAGACATTATCCCGCCTTTCAGTTGCCGAGCATAGATGCCGAAAGCGACTCTACGGACACGTTTCGGTGTTTGGCCATGTCTTCCAGCGCGACATAGTTTTCAATCTCGTCGGCCTCAAGCTCCACGACGGAGAAAGGCTTGGGGATTTGGAATTTGTCCCAAGAGTTGAGAACCCAGGCACTCCGCATGTTCCATCTTATGAACAAAATTTTCGCGGTGCTTTTTTTGCAAATAGCCATCACGCCGGGCTTCATTTCATGAACGGGGCCGCGCGGGCCGTCGGGCGTGACGCACACGTCCTTGCCCTGCTTGAGCTTCCTGATGAGGCTGACCACCGCCTTGGCCCCGCCTTTTGAGCTTGAGCCGCGCTCGGAGTCTATGCCGAAAAACCTGAAGAAGCACTCGAGAATCTCGCCGTCCTTACTCTGGCTTACCAGCCCGAATATGGGAAAGCGCTTTCTGAATTTTCTTTTGATATACGGTGCAAGGGAAATTTTGTTGTGCCAAAAAATCAGCACGGACGCCCCTTCCCGGCGCATGTTGCCGTTCGATTTCTCGCTTACGCGCACGCGCAGAGTAAGATACAGCAGGCGCACGACGATGGAAAGCACGCACAAAGCGGGGTAATAATAAAGCGGGACGCTTTTCTTGGGTGAAGCGGCGTCCATATCAGTCAAAGGATTTGAGGTTCATTTACACAGTCTTTGACGGAAATACCCCAAAGGCGTTCAAATATTTATTCTTTGGGCGTAAGATTTCCAAGATGCCTGTTGCGTTTTTCCAGAAACTTCTGGGCGGTGGACGCCCCTTCGGCGGTGTTGTATATCCTTTTATAGTAGTCGGCCTGCGCGGCGCAGTCGTAGCGCGAAGGGATGGGCGCGGGGCACTCTGCGTATTTCATGCGCGAAAAAATCGCGCAGAGCCTGTCGTCCCGCTGCAGGTCTTCAAACTTGACGTCGCCGTACTCTCTCAGCAGGGCGTCGTAAAGCCCCGGATGCTTGGCCTTTATGCTGCGGTTCCAAAGGTCGCGATAGGTGCCGTATTCAATCTGGAAAAGCCCGATGGCGTCGCCGCGGCCGTCCTGAAAGCGCGGCTGAAGGTCGCTCTCCATTATCGCGGTACCCAAAAGCAGGTCAACCGCGTCGTCGGTCATATAGACGCCCTTGAGTTTTTTCGAACTGTCGATAAACTCGCAGGCTTCGCGTATGATGTCCACAGCGGAAGGAACATCGACGGCCCTGTGCCGGCCGCCGTATTTCTGGCGAAGGTCTTTGAGATAGGCTTTTTCGGCCGCCGTCCGGGCCCTGTAGGGGTCGGCTAGCGAATCGCGTTTGTTAAGCGACATTATCGCGAACACGAGGCAAAATACGACCGCGAGCGCAAGCCCGAGACCGAGCTTGTCCGTGAATGAAAGTTTTTTCCTCCTGCGACTCATGGTTAAATTCTAGCCCGCGATCCTCCAAAGATACAGCGAGGCTACCGTGCCGTATGGGCTGTAAAGCTCCCTGTATTTTTCAAAGTCTTTTTTCGATATAGCCTCTAGCGAATGCAGGCGCATTAACCCGTGGCGTATGCCCAGGTCGTCAAAGCTTAGAATATTGTGGCGGCCGAATGTGAATATAAGGAGCATTTCCGCCGTCCAGGTTCCTACGCCGCGCAGCTGCGTGAGCCGTTCGATTAACAGGGCGTCGTCGGCCTTTTTGAGCTTTGGGAAATCTAGCGCCCCGCATTCGACGGCCTCCGCCGCGCCGCGAAGGTATTCCGTCTTGCGCGCGGACATGCCGCATGCGCGGATTTTTTCATCGGCCGCCGCCAGAACGCTTTCCGGCGAAACGCCGCCAAGCGCGGCCTCAAGCCTGTTCCAAATGCTTTCGGCGGCCCTGCCGGAAATCTGCTGGCTCACGATGCTGGATGCCAGCGATTTGAAGGGGTCCGACTGCACCGCCGCCTTTATCGGGCCGATTTCTGCCATTGCGCGGCCGAGTTTTTTGTCGCGCTTGGAAAGGTGCTCAACGGCGCCCTGCGGAAACTTGTAAAATTTCGCCATGATATATGCTTGGTTATCGGAGTTTGAGATTTTTTTAATAGCCCGTTTTTCATGCGGGTCGAATTTGCATTGCCAACTGCATTGCGGACAATCCTAAACCCGTAACGCTCTAGGTAAAGACAAAGTTCGTTCGCGGTCAAAAAACTTTTTATAAGTTTTTGAATGAACGCAGTTAGCGGCATGCAAAAGCAGGGGCAACCTCACGCACGAAAACTCCGCAAAAAAAACGCCATGAGCAGCTTTCATAAAAAAGCGGCCCAAAGCCCGGGCCGCCCAAAAACTTTCCGCACCGGGCGGCCGCAAAGGCCAGCGCCAAGCCCCCGAATTCGGCGGCGATGCCGGCCGCCTCGGGGACGGCCGGCAGCCCGCAGTTTTCCACAAGCCACGAGACGTTGTATTAGACGCCGTTTACCGTGAGCGCGAGCCTGTCTTCGCAGACCGCCGATTCATACGCTGCGCAACTTATTCTTCCCAGTTTTAAAGCCCAAACTCCCCGTTTATAAGAATCACCTTTATCCTGTTTTTGGGGAATGACTTCGCCGTGACCGTCCACGAATTGCATATGCGGTCGGCACTGCGGCAGTCCATGCATTTGCCCGTTTTCTGGCAGGGTGTTTTCAGGTTCGTGTGGCGTATCGCGTTTTTCGGCGCGGCGATGTTCCTTACGCGCGCAAAGGCCTCTTCCAGCGAATCGACAATCTTGTTGACTCCGATGAAAAGCACCACGTTCTTCGGGCCGAAAGTTATCGCGCCGACACGGTTGCCAACCATGTCAAGGTTGACTATCTTGCCCGACTTCGTGACGGCGTTCGAGCCCGTCAAAAAGATGTCGGAAAGAAGCGCCTGCCTGCGCCAGTACAGTTTCTGTTCGGCGGAATAGGCGGGGTCGAAAGTCTTGATTATGCTTATCTCCGGGTGTTTTGCGGGGATTTCATCGAGCACCTTTGTTTCGCGCATCGTCATGGAATCTCCCCAAGAAAGCGTCTGCGGCTTCAATGCCGGCAGTATTTCGGAAAAAAATATACCGTTCGCCTCTTCCGGCGTTTCGGCGAAATAGGCCTCAAAATTGTTCTTGCGCAATGCGTTTAAAACCACGTCAATATTTTCCATGGCGCAAATTATGCCCCGCCCAGAACCGCCGCACAATCTTTTTGTTTGATTTTAACCCGCGGCGCGGCAGTATTGCGGCAAGAGCAATGAAGATACGCAAACTTAAGCTTACGAATTTCAGGGGCCTGCGCGACGAGGACATAGACTTCGACGAATCCATTACCGTTTTCGCGGGGAAAAACGGCGGGGGGAAATCCACCGTGCTCGAAGCCGTCGCCATAATGCTGTCGTGGCTGCCCGCGAGGATTTCCAACTACGCCGCCGCGGGCAGGCAGATACGCACCGCCGACATCACCGTGGGCTGCGATTTCTCAAAGCTCGAAATGACCCTCGCGCGCGAAAACGCCCATCCCGGCGAGGAAATGAAACTCACCCTTTTCAAGCGCGCAAACAAATCCGGCCCAGACGGGAAGTCCGACATGAGCGCGGCTCGAAAATTCGGCGACAACACCCGCGTGCTTCTCGACTCCAACGGCTACAACGTGGAAATACCCGTGTTCGCGTACTACGGCGCAGACCGCAACACGCTGGGCATCCCCGCCCCGCTTCCCGCCGCCGCGCGCACAAGTATTTACGCAAACGCCTTCGACGCGGGCGTGAATTTCGCAAAGTTCTCCGGATGGCTCGCTTCCGCCATAGAAAAGCGCCGCTACGAGATGGAAAAACTTGCGGGCGAACCGCTCAAAAAAGCAAACCGCCTGCGCGGCGAAATCAACGAGAATTTCGCGGCGCTCGCGCACATACAAAAAGCCCTGCGCGACTTCTCCGAAGAGTTCGACGGCCTGTACGTGGAAAACGGCAGGCTGTGGATAAAGGCAAAAAACATCCCCGCCGACTACCTCTCCGAAGGCGAAAAAACCGTGGCCGCGCTGCTGGGCGACATAGCCCTTAGAATGGTCGTGGCAAACCCGGGCATGAAAAATCCGCTAGCCGCCGCCGCCATCGTGCTTATCGACGAGCTGGACCTGCACTTGCACCCCGACTGGCAGACGATGCTCGCCGAAAAGCTCCCGAGGATTTTCCCAAACTCTCAGTTCATAATTTCCTCGCACTCGCCGTCCGTCATTTCCGTGACAAAGAACCTGTACAGGCTCAACGCCTCCGCCCACAGCGGCAAATTCGAAAAGAGCGACTCGCAGTTCGGTCGCTCCCCCGCCGACATCCTTTCGACCGTTCTCAACGCCCGCCGCGAAGGCGCCACAGCCGCGAAAATCTCCGAGCTTTACGAAGCCATCGACAACGCCGACATCCAAAAGGCCGCAAAGCTCATCGACGAACTCAACGCCAAAATCCCCGACGACCCCGACGTTCTCCGCGCCGAATACATTGTGCGCGCCCTGTCAGCCGAAAACAAAAAATAGAAGCGTATGCGGCACATAAGACTCCCGAAAGAAAGCGAGGCACCGCAAAGCTTCCAGCGGTGGAAAAAACGGCACCCACAGGCGAACTACGGCAGGTTCAAAGACGCAGACGTCAAGCGCGAACTAAAAAACTCGTACATCCAAAGGCAGGGCGGCCTCTGCTGCTACTGCGAATCGCGCATCGGCATGGAAACCTCGCACATCGAGCACATAGACCCCCAAATGGGCGGCCTTTCCACGCATTCCATGGAATACGCCAACATGGCCGCGTCCTGCATCAAAGACCCCAAAAAAGAGTCCCTGCTCTTCAGCGAGGGCACTCCCTTAAACGTCATAGGCGACAGCCTGCTGCACTGCGGCCACGCACGCGGAACCAACCGCGTGGTCTCCCCGTATGACCCGCGCTGCGAGACTTTCTTCTCATACTCCTCCAACGGCGAAATCAAAGTAAACCCCAACCTTGAAAACGCCGAGGCCCGCGCCCTCGCGTACGACAGCATCCAATTTCTACGCCTCAACGTCCCAACCCTCGTGGTCCTCCGAAAAGTCGCATTCACCGAAACCATCAAAATGCTCCAGCGCGGCATCAGCGAAAACGACATTCTCCGCGACATAAACGGCAAATCACCCCCCTTCATATCTTCCGCCAAAACCGCCATCAAACTTTGGAATAAAATTAAAGAAGGGAAATAAGCCTTTTTAGAAGCGGGGCTCATATTCACCTGCTCATTCGCTAACGTTCATTCGCATTGCTGCTTGGAAGAGACATAACGAACTCTCCTTACAAAACATAAGTCTGTTGCATAACAAAAAATACAGTCAGTTCGCTTGCGCTCCATATCGCTTTAGACTGGCGATCGCAATAGCGGTCGCCACATGATGCGCCGTTTATCGCGTGTGCATTGCACACCGATAAACGGTGAAGCTACCGTAGGAAGTTCGCGTTTCGCTGTGTATGCAAACCAGCAAAACAACAGCAACGAATAATTCAGCCATTGCGCAAGGCAAAACGCAAGTGCGCTTTATTTATTGCGCAGCTTGCGGGAAGAATAATTTTGCGTAGCAAAATTACCCGGAGGGCGAGAATGAATTTGCGCAGCAAAGAACTGACTATTAAAGGTGCAACCAAGCGAGCGAGTTCAATGCGGAAGATACGGATGAAACAGCGTCACTATGCCACGGCGCGGCTCGCGCCTAGGCGGGGCATGGGGCGGCCATGAGCCCCATATTTAAAGACGGGCATAAAAAAAAAAGCGCTTCTTGCGAAGCGCTTTTGGGGTGAAATCGCGTTACACCAGCTGTTCTTTGCCGGGAACGGGAACGTGCGTCGGGTTCTTTGCGGCGAAGTCGAGGTTTTTGGGCATGAGGTCTTCTTTGGAGCGGGCCAGCACCCAGTCGTATTTGAATTTCTTTCCGGTGAACGTGCTCATTCTGCCTGCGATTGCGACGAGAGTCGAGTTCACGAGGGTTTTGAGCGTATTGACGTTTTCTCCGTTGCGTATGGCGTCGAGCAGGTACTTGTGTTCGAGCACGAGTTCGGATACCGGGATGTCCTGAGATTCCCAGAGCCTTTTACCCTTAAGGTCGCTGATCCAGAGGGCGCCCTTGCCGCCGAGGGTGGAGTAGCACATGCCTTTGGTGCCGACCATGCGTTCGCCGACTTCGTCGTTTACGCCGGGGTCCTGCTGGCAGTAGCTGGACATGCGCAGGCCGTTGCCCATGTCGTAATCGATGGCGAAGTGGCTGAAGCGGTCGCCGAAGCGGGGCCACGGGAGATCGGTGCTTCTGCCGCCCATGCCGCGCACTTCCACGGGGAAGCGGTTGTCGCCGAGGGCCCACATGCAGACGTCGATGTTATGGACGTGCTGTTCGACGATATGGTCGCCGGAAGCCCAAATAAAGCACCACCATGCGCGAATCTGGTATTCTATGGACTCGGGATCGAGGTCGGGGAAGTTGACCCACTGGCCGATGTAGCCGCCCATGTTCCAGTAGCACTGCTGGGAAAGAATTTCGCCGAGTTCGCCGTCCTGAATGCGCTTGATGAGCTCCTGGTAATAGGGATGGTAGCGGCGCTGGGTGCCGCAGACCACGCAGAGTCCCTTTTTCTTGGCCTCGTCGGCCAGCTCGAGCATTTTCTTGGCCTGGGTCACGTCGATGCAGGCGGGCTTTTCGAGGAAGGCGTGCTTGCCGGCTTTTACGATTTTCTCGTAGTGCGGGGTGCGGAAAGGCGGGGGCGTCGCTTCGATAACGACGTCGACGTCTTCGGCGAGGAGCTGGTCAACGCAGTCCCAGCCGCCGAATTTCTTTACGGTGTCGGGCTTGATGATATCGTCGGCCTGGGCGGAATAGCGTTCCTGACAGAAGCCGCGCACATCGTTGGCAGCCCAGTCGAGCTTTTCCGGGAAGAGGTCGGCAAGCGCGACCACTTGAACATTCTGGTCGGCTTCGATCATGTTTTTTAGTGCGCCGGTGCCGCGTCCGCCGCAGCCGATTAGGCCCACTTTAATCCTGTCGCCGCCCTTGACCTGCGCGAAGCTGAAACGGGGAAGCGATGCCGCCGCAGCCAATGCAGCGCCGGCCTTTACGAATTGTCTTCTTTTCATAGTTGTCTATACTCTGTTTTGATTTGTTTTAACGAAAAAACGAAAGTTCCATTCCCCCCTAGGAAATGCAAACCTCGTCCGAGATAGAAACAGAAATAGAAAGCGCCGGAAAAAAGTCAAATTCTTTTCGGCGCTTCCGCTGTTTTTACAGTGTTATAGTGTTTTCAGATTACTGTACCTTCATTTTGTTCGCCAGAAACAGGGACACTTCATCCCAAATCGGGGGCGAAATGTTGTAGGAGTCGGCGGGAGACATCCATATCCGGTGCTCGTCAGAGTCGATGGTCTTGAATTCGACCTTGGCGCTTCTGGCGTCGGATTCTAATTTCATGCGCTCGGAAAGCTCGCAGGGAACGACATAATCGTTGTCGGCATGTATCAGCAGGATCGGCGGGGTGTAGGAGCCCACCTGGCTTATGGGCGAGAAATCCGCAACGCCGCCCTCGAACACGCCCTTTTGGGACGAGTCGGAGCCGAGGTCCCTCTCGACGCGTTCCGACCCCACCAGCACTCCGTAGTTGTAGACGTCGCTGGGCGAGCCTATGGCCACCACGGCAGACACGCTTCCGAGTACGGGATTGACATCGCCGGACCGCGACTGCGTCGACTTCACGGCGAGCATCTCGGCCAGATATCCGCCCCCGCCGACGCCGACCACGCCAATTCTCTTGGGGTCGCCGCCGTATTTCACGGCGTTGTTTTTTACCCAATATAGGGCGCGCATTACGTCTTCCACGGAATCTTTTATCTTTGAATTGGGATACTTCCGGTACGACACCGACACGCACAGATAACCTTTCGAAACGAGGTATTCGGCGGCGGAGCTAAGGTCCTTTTCATAGTTGCCGTCCCATTCCCCGTCGGGGATGAGCAACACGCAGGGCGAACCGCCTATGGTGCGGGCTATCGGGGCGTACACGTCGAGCTTCAACTCGGGGTGCGAGCTGAGGAGATTATATTTTATCCCTTCGTAGAAGTTGTAATTCTTCAGCACGAGCGGCTGTTCGACATGGTAGTTGTTTATGACCGTCGGCTCGGGCTGCACCTCGTTGTATATTACCGTCGTGCTTGGATAATACCAAGAGGGCCGATACCAGTCGTTCCATCCGTATCCGAAGTAGAAGCTTCCGGAGCCGATGAATATATTCCAGCCGGGCCTGTGCCAGGGCCTGTATATCGGCCTGTGAGGCGGACGGTAAGGCGGCCTGAAGGGCGGGCGCGGATGCATTGTGGGCGGACGGTGTATGGGGGGCCTTCCCATATGGGGCGGTCGCTGCCCACCGGGCCTTATTACGGGCGGTCTGCCGCCGGGCATGTTGGGGCGGACGACAGTCGGCCTGTTGCCGCCGCCGGGCCTAACCACGGGCGGCCTGTTGGGCCTTGAAGGATTGGGAGGCGTCGGACGGACCGAAGGCTTTTCAGGGGCGGGTGTTGGCTTCGGCTCGGGCCTTTGGACGGGCGGCGTGGTGCCGGACGGGCGCGAACCCGGCCTACCTTGCGGCCATCTGTTGCCGTCGGAGGGCTTGTTGGCCGGCTTGCCTTCGGGAGCCTTCTGAATGTTCTGCTTGGGCTTTGTGGGCTTGCCGGAAGAATTGTCGGCTCCGCCCCTGTTCTTCGGCCAGCGCGACTGGTCACGGAAAGAGGTTATTCGAACGGGATTCGACTGCTTTGGTTTGGCGTTTTCCGAAAGCTTGGCAGGCGTACTTGGTTTCGCTCCCGGCTTTATGTTTGGCCTTGTCTGCTGAGTGGCCGGCCTCGTCTGTACGCTCGGTTTGACCTGCGGCTGGCGCGTCGCCTGCGGAGTGTTTGTACGCGAATTTCGCCTGAAGCCGCTTGACGACTCGCTGGGCTTGAATTGGAGTTGCGGCCGGGAAGCAGGCGCCGGACGTTCCCTGCGCTGTACGGCCTTGGGACGTTCAACAGACTGGGTGCGCTGCGCGGACTGTAGCCGCTGAGAAGGCTGGGGCCGTTGCACGGGCTGGGTGCGCGGGGCAGACTGTGGGGCCGGAGCCGGACGCGACTGATGCTGGGGCCGGGAAGCGGGAGCGCTATGCTGGGATCCAGTACCTCCTCCGCCGGCACGCGAGGAGTTCCTGAAGCCCTGGGCGCTCAGTGTTCCGTAAAAAGAAGGGAGCGCCATTGCCAAAGCCAGCAGCATGATGAGTGTTTTGTTTTTCATATGTTACCTTTAGTTCGACCGCATATCAGTCGGCTTATTGGTTGTTCATTCACCATGTATAACGGCACGCTAATATAAAAGTTTCAGACAATTTAACCAAACGATTAAACCAATTTATTAAATAAGTCATATTATTGGTTATTTGCTTGTTGCAAATACAGAAAAAGCGCAACTGCGTGCGCTTTTTTTGCGGAAATTACTTTTTCTTGTGCTCTTTGATGTACTTTTCATTATCTTTGAACATCTGCCTATCTTCAAAAGAGTCCAGTTTTTGATAAGTGAACCAGGCGGGTTTTCGCTCGCCGTAGGGCTTTCCGTCGGCGGGAAGCTTTCTTAAGCCCAACATCAGGCCGCCTTCTCCGGGATGGTCAACCCAGCGGTGGTAGTGCATGGCCTCTATGGTGTCGAGGTCTTTTATGTGACGCCACGCAAATATCAGAGCCTGCGACTGCAGTTCAAAGCCCTCATCGGTATACTCGCTGTGGAATCCCTGCTCGGAAAGCAGGATTGTGCGCGGAGCACCCTTGCGCAAAAACTTCTTCTGGTTGAGATAGCGCGGGAGAATGTCGATGTTTTCAAATGTTATGATGCGCGTGTCCATGCCCTTCGACGGGGACTTGTCGTTCCACATGTCGGGCTTGAAAAGGTCTTCGGGATACGGATGGTACGCGACGCCCCAGTTGAAGTCGCCCTCCGCCCTGTCGATGTCGGCGAGGAAGTCTAGCATCTCGCGCGGGGCGTAGGTCTGCAGAGTTGCGTCATAGGGGGTGTTCCACTCGTGGGTGAGGGAGATAAACACCTTCGCGGCGGGGTTGCGCGAGCGCGCCGCGATGTCCATGAGGCGCATCGAGCGCGCGAGATGGTCCATATAGACGCTCATCGGCTGGATGCCCATATTCGTCCACGTTTTCTGGTAGTCGACCTCGTTGTGCATTATCCAGTTGTTTATCCTGCCGTAAGTGCCTTCGGGTGTACTGTAACGCTCGGCGAGAAAGTTGAGCAGTGCCAGATAGGTTTCAAAGCCCTCGCGCGATGTGAAATTGGGCATGGCGTAAAGCCCGGGCGAACCGGCCTCGGGGTGGAGGATGCTTTTGTACTGCTCGGGAATCCCTTCAAAGCCGAGTAGGATTATCGCCGTAAGCGAAAGCTGGTTTTCGTAGCAGTACTTCGATATCCTGTCGTAGGAGCGGACAATAGGGCCGTTGAGCCTGTAGGTTTTGCCCCTGAACTTCATCTCGATGACGTCTTCGGCATTGTCGGCGGCGAGCATGTGGTTGAGGAAAAAGTTCGTATTTACATGGCGTACGCCCATACCGATGAGTTCGGGAAGAATTTCCTCGAATTCCCAGCTGACGCACGTGAGGCCCTTTTTGGTTCTGTGTGTGAACTTGGGCGGCATGTTTAGCTGTATGGCGTCAAAAATGTCGGCGTAAACGTAGTGCGACACGCGCTCGGCCTTTGAGACGTCGGCAATGGCCCACTTGCGGTACATGAGGTCTTCGCCGTCATAGAACCTCGGCACGCGGAAGCGGGTGCCCCTGGCCGTTTTGCCGAACTTGGCGTTGCGGATGATTTCGTAAGAGTCGTTGCGCCACGAGTCTTTCCAGAAGTCGGAGGACACAAGCCTCAGGTTTTCCTGCTTCACGCCGCCCGCGTCAAAGACAATCTCTATGTAGGTTGACGCGACCGTGACCGAATGAACCCTTGCCGGATACCTGCGCTTAAAATATTCCTCGCACGCCTCGCCCTCTTTGAGCTTGGCCTCGTATATCGCCTTTTTTTCGGCGGCCGACATCTTTTCCTTTTCGTTGGGCTCGCGCAGTACGGGGGCGCGCATCTTCAGCTTCACGCCCGGGGCGTAGCCGAAGTCGAGCCTTATCTTGTCGCCGTTCCACTGGCCGCTGGAGGCCTCGCCGATATTGAAGGAAATTTTCTGCCAGCCCTCCGCTTTCGGCAGGGAGGCGGACATCGAGCGGAGCTCCTCAATTGGCGGCCCATAAAATATCTGAAGAGCGTTCACGCCCTGCGGGCAGAAATATTCAAACTCCAGCACACCGGGGGAATTCTGCGGGCAATCGATGTATATGTATGGGTCGCCGCCCTCGAGCGTTTCGAGCGAATACTCGCCGTTCTCAAGCGTCGCCTTCAGATGGTTTGACGAGTCGAGATTGAGCAGCACGGGGACGTCGCCGGCAAAAATTTTTGCCGCAAAAAAAATGGTTATGGCCAGCGCGTATAAAAGTCTCATGTATTATGATTTTCGGAGTTTTCCGCCCCACTTCAACAAAAAAAGCGGATGAAGGGGTTTCGGCCTCCATCCGCTATGTGATTATGACAGTGGTTTGTGAAATTATTCGCGGTGTCGGTGCCTGGAAGAGCAGCAGCCGCCCGAGCCTCCGGAACCGCCGGAGCACCCGCCGCCGCAGCCGCCGCAACAGCCGCCTCCGGCCTTAAGTTTTTTGAGGTTGTGCACTACGGTGAACACCACCAGCGCAACCGCCAAAACCGCTATGACTATTTCTACTATTCCCATGATAAAAATCCTATTCCGCGACAACCGGAGCATCCGGGGCCGGTTCGGCCGGGGCGATCTGCGCCGCGGCCTCTATCTGGCCGGGCGTCGGATTGACCATTTCAGTGCCGAGACCGAAGAGCGAGCCCACCTGGAAAATAAGGAAGGATACCACCCACGCCGTGCCAATCCAGAAGGCAATGGTTGTCCACGTCCACTTGGCGCTGCGCAGTTCCGAGTGGGCCGTGGCCACGGCCGCCATGCAGGGAACGCTGAGCAGGTTGAAGGCCATGTAGGATATGGCCGCGAGCGGCGAGAACACCGCGATGATGGAAAGCGCGAGGGCCGAACTTGCGGTTTCGTCCTCCAGCGCGTCGCCCTCGACGCCCGGATCGTAAAGCACGCCCATGGTGGAGACAACCATTTCCTTGGCTATGAGGCCGGTGAGGGCCGCCACGACGGCCTTCCAGCCGATGTCGCCCGAAGCCCATCCGAGGGGCTCAAAGAGGAACTGCAGGTGCGTGCCGAAAAAGCCGAGCATGCTTTCCTTGGAGGCGCTTTCAACCAAATCAAGAGAGAAAGAAAAGTTCGAAAGGAACCATATGACGACAGTCGCGCCAGCGATAATTGTGGCCGCGCGGTAAACGTAGCCCTTGAGCTTTTCCCAAAGGTTGAGCACCACGTTCTTAATCAGCGGCATGTGGTATGGGGGAAGCTCCATGATAAACGGCGAAGCCTCGCCCCTGAGTATCGTATACTTGAGGATGATCGCCGCAATGACTGCGGTGATTATGCCAATCATGTATATGGCAAAAACCAGCAAGTCGGCATTCTCCGGAAAGAGCGCCATGGCGAACATGCCCCATATCGGCAGCTTCGCGCCGCACGAAAAGAATGGCGCGAGCATTATCATGAGCTTGCGCTCGCGGTCGTTTTCGAGCGTACGCGACCCCATGATTGCGGGAACAAGGCAGCCGAAGCACATCAGCAGCGGCATGAAGGCCTTGCCGGAAAGCCCGAACCTGCGCAGAATCCTGTCCATGAGGAAGGCCGCACGGGCCATGTAGCCGCTGTCTTCCATTATGGAAAGGAACAGGAACAGCAGCAGTATCTGCGGCATGAAGCTCAGGACCGCGCCGACGCCCGCGAGAACGCCGTCAACTATCAGGCCGTGGCACCATTCGGGGGCCGAAACCGCATTTAGGCCCGCAGTGGCGAAGCCGCTTATCCAGTCGATGAACACTCCCGTCTGTTCGAGCATCCAGACGCCGGGGGAAAGAATGCCCTCCTCCGAGAGACCCAGGCTTGAGAGGAAGAACAAATCCTCGCCGAAGGTCACGTGGAACACCAAGAACATGAGGACAAAGAATATTGGCAGGCCGAACAGGCGGCTTGTGAGAATCCGGTCGATCTTGTCGGAACCGGTCAGCTTTTCGCTGTTTTTGGCGCGCTTGACAGCCTTGGAATAGCGGCCGCCCACAATGTCGTAACGCTCGTTGGCAACGGTCGCCTCGAAGTCGCCCTCGAATTCAGCGGGAAGCCTGACGCCCTTTTTGATCTCGGCGATTTTCGCCTTCGCCGCGTCGGAAACGTCGATTCCCTTGTCGTCGCCCTCCAGCAGCTTTACCGCCTTGAATTTGGGATGAGAAAGTTTTTCTTCGCGGGCCACTTCCTCTATTTTTGAAAGCGCGTCGGCGTATTTGCCTTCGCTTATGACGGAGACGCCCTTGCGCTTTTCGCCCGCGGCTTTTACGGCGGCGTCCATAAGCTTGTCGAGCCCCTGCTTGAGCAGCGCGGAAATCGGCACGACCGGAACGCCGAGCTCCTTTTCGAGGAGCTTCGTGTCGATCCTGATGTTGTTTTTTTCCGCCATGTCGGTCATGTTGAGCGCGACAACGACGGGAACGTCGCTTTCGAGAAGCTGGGTCGTGAGATAGAGGTTTCTCTCTATGTTGGTTGCGTCGACGATATTGATAATCGCCTCAGGGCTTTCCTCCAGAATGAAATTGCGCGCCACGACCTCTTCGGGGGAATAGGGCGAAAGCGAATAAATGCCGGGAAGGTCGATTATGGAAATCTTTTCGCCGCCCCTCTTGTGGACGCCCTCTTTCCTGTCAACAGTCACGCCCGGCCAGTTGCCGACGTGCGCGGTGCTCCCGGTGAGCACGTTAAAAAGTGTCGTTTTCCCCGAATTTGGGTTGCCGGCCAGTGCGATTCTCATTTCGAATCCCCCCCCGCCTTCATGACGACAAGTTCGGCCTCGCTCTTCCTGAGCGAAAGCTGGTAGCCGCGCACCGTAACTTCGATCGGGTCGCCAAGGGGCGCGACTTTCCTCATTACGATTTCCGTGTTGGGCGTTATGCCCATGTCGAAAATCCTGCGGCGGATCTGGCCCGCGCCGCCTATTTTTGCCACTACGCCCGATTCCCCGGGCTTGAAATCTTTCAACGTTTTTTCCATGTAAAATCCGCTCTTGTCATTAATCCACTGCTTTAGCATGCGCACGAATGGCGCTCGGCCGAGCAGGCGCAGCTCCCGTCGGCAGTCTCGCCGCGCATGTGCAGGGTGTTTTCGTCGTCGCACTGCCCCAAGCCGTGCTGGGGGCATACGTCGCTGATCTTTTCGACCAGCACCCTCATCGCTATGCCTTTGTTTACGGCAACCCGGCTTTCGCCCACCTTTATGATAAGGTTGCCCCCGTTGTCCGCCAGGGGCGTTATATGCCCGCCGAGAGAAAAGCCCAAGGCTTCAAGACGCTTTTTTGCCGCGCCTTCAACAAGTATTCTAACCACTTCTACCGTTTTTCCCAATTCTGCCACTGCCAATTGCATAATCTGTCATCTTTCTTAAAGGATCAACGGCGGCGGGGTGTGGCCCCGCCACCGCAATCACTTATACTGCTTATATCGCCATAACTAGAAATTCACTTCCACGCGCGCGCCAACCACATAGGCCGCACCCCTGGTTTCGCGATCCGCGGGATTCAGGAATATCTGGAAGTCGGGCTGAATCGAAATCGCGGGCGTCAGCTGGCACCTGTAGGTTATTTCCAGCGTGCTTTCGTAGTGCGCGTATCCTTCGCGCATCGCGCGCTCGTTCTCGATAAGCGAGTACGCCACGGCGAACACGTCGTTCGAGCGTCCGGGAATCGGCGCGAACCAGTTGAAGCCGAAGTCGGCGTAGAAATTCTGGTCGGAAGCGGAGCTCGAGGGGGCCCAGCCTATGCGGCCGAACGCGCCGAGGATTGCGTTGCCTTCGGAGTCGTTGACAAGGTCCTGCTGGAGGCCGAAATAGAACGAGTAGAAGCTGCCCGCGTCGATCTCGTCAAAGTTCACCCTGCGGGGGTCGCTGTGGTAGTTGCCGCCGAACACCGCACGGCCGTTGAGGCCCCCGAGCGAGTAGTTGTAGCCGAGCTGGTACCAGAACGCAACCGTTTCAAAGGTGTGCGAGTAGTCGAAGCCGTTGTTGCTGGAGATGTCGTTGCCGACGTTGCCGTTGTAAACGCCGAGGGTAACGTCGAAATCGCTTACGGCGTAATACACCACGAGGCCGAGGGTAGCCACATTGTACTGCGAGAAAAGCTGCGCGGGCGCAACGTTCGGTATGGCTCCGAGTGAGGAATTGAGGAACACGTCCGAATAGTCCATGCCCATGAAGTCTTCGTCCGCCGCGAGCTGGCCGATGCGGAAGCCTATATCGCCAATCTTCGTTTCAAAGTCGTTGGCGTAGTAAATTTCAAAAACCCTGAGCATGTCGCCGGCTACGATGTTGCTGAAGCCGCCCTGCGCGGAGTCGATGCCGAGGCTGTTGTCGGAATTCGACTGCGCGTAATAGAATGCGCTTACGCCGATCCTGCCCACGCCGTTCTTGCCGGTAGCCTTGGAAAGGTCCTGCTCGAAACCGACAGTGAAAAGCGAATCAAAAAGGCTTTCAACATGGGAGCCGCGAGAAACATTGCCCCATGCCTCACCAGTCCAGCTCACGAAAGGCGTGAAGCCGCTCTCGGGCATATACCTTTCAACCGCGCCTTCGATGAAAAGGCTTTCGCGGTCCTGCCACGGAGCGCATTCCGCAGAAGCCTCCGCAACAACTTCGGGACGCGCGGGCTCGGGCGCCGAGTTCGAGTTATCCTGAGCAAAGGCCGCCGAAGCGAAAATTGCTCCCATGCCAATGGTCTTGTATATGTAGTTGCCTGTTTTCATAAATTGGAAAATATGAGGGCACAGATTGTTAGTCGAAACTAACTTGTCAAACAAAAAAAGTTAGTGTTAGTTAACTTTTTTTATAAATTTTCCATTTTTCGCGCTCAAATCGACCGCAATCCCGTCAACCAAGCTGTTTCTTCGTCTCGGCATTTCGAAGAATTTTCGCAAAAAAATTATGTGAATGGCGCGTATGCGCCATGATGGTTTAAGAGGCGGGGCTCATAGCCGCCCCGCGCCCCGCCTAGGAAGCGTAGCTTCCATTCCTGATGCTACGCATCGCTACGGATGATGGATGTACCCCTGCCTGTCAGCCTATGGTCTGATGTGGTTTTGCCGCAATTAGAAGCATTGCCGTTCTTCCTTCGCGCAAAGCGCTCCTCAGAACTTCGGCAACCCTTCGGGCTA
>CALXSL010000020.1 GCA_944391135.1 uncultured Opitutales bacterium | reverse complement strand
AACTTTAATCTTTACAAACAATCAACAATATCTAAAAACATCTACCGTCAGTTATGCACTGGCGTTTTGAAAAAAGGACATTTTGCAGTTGTCTGGCTGCAATATGTGATTTTTTTCAAAAATTAAACTGACTATTTTTTCTTCCCGACAAGCATGTTGAGCTCGCCGTCGTTCAGGTTCATTTCCTGCACCTCGTGCTCCTTGCCGTTTATGAAAAGCTTTACAGCCTTGCGCTTTGCGGCGTCTTCGAAAGTCGCGCGGTTTTGCCCGTCGGCGTCCTCGGCCCATTCGAGCATTGAGCCCGTCCACTGGCCTTCGAGGTTTTCGTCGGTGTCCAGCGCGAAAATCGCCGCGCCGTTCTGCGCAAGCTCTATGGGCTTCTTCACAAATATGGAGGATGTAAGCCCGTCTTCGGTTTTTGCGTAAATTGCGCCGCCGTTCCACTTGAGGCTTTCGACGAATATGCGGCCCGCGTCGCCCTCTTCTCCGACTCCGCCGAAGCGGCCCGCGTTGAGCGTCACGTCCACGGAAACGTTCGCACCGCCGGGTATCATAGTCCTGAAAATGCCCTTTTCAACCGTGACCGAGCCTTTCCACACGCTGCCTTTGCCCATGCGCAGAACCTGCTCGCCGTCTCCCGCCATGACAAAGTTTATTCTGACGGAATTGTGGTCGGCGTAATAGACCATCCTGCCGTCGAAGTCGGCGCTCGCGCCTTTGGGCGTTGTAAAGATATATGTCGATTCGGCCTTCTCGTTCATGCTTTTGCTTACGGCAATTTTGCCAATGCCCCTAAGCCCGGCAAGCTTCGTAAAGTGGCGCGCTACGCCGCCTTCGATGTTGCTGTTGAAAAACTGCATCTCCCACGTGGGCGTCAGGTTGCCCAGGGGGCGCATCGTCATCGCGCCGCCTATCACAAATTCGGGGTTTTCAAATGTGCCCGCGTTCTTTGTTCCGACGGCGTTCTTTGAGTTTGTGAGCAGGAAAATGTTTCCGGCCATGTCGAAATTGCCGTTCACGTTCACATACGAAAAGCCGGAGGTTCCCGACGTCATGACTTCGCCGCCGAGCGCCACCCTGATGTCGTTTTTGTTCTTGTTTACCACGACGATTCTGCCCGCCTCGAGGCCGTATGTTCCGTTGACGCGCCCGAGCGTCCTCGACTCTATCGTGAAGGTGTCCTCGATTGTAAGCGGCGCGCCCGTCGCGCTTTCGGCGAACCAAACGTACTGGTCTTTGCCCCGCGCGGTTGCCCACGAGCCGTTCACGATGAAATTCTTTACGGTCATTGGGTTCTTGGGGCCGTTGAATGCGTTCACCTTTTCGCCGGTTTTTGTCGCGTCGAAAATGAGGTTTGCCGCCGCCCAGTCTATGCCGTCGGCTTCGGTTACCGGCACAAGCTTGCCGTCGACGTCGGCCGAATACGCGGTCTTGTCGTCGAGGTTGACGAGGTTCTTTGCGCTCGTCCAGTAAATGTCGCCCGAATAGTCCGCGGCGAACGCGCTGCCTGTTGTGATGATAGCCCCCATGATGATATGTGCTTTTTTCATTTGATAAAAAATTAGAATATTTTGCGGGCGATTCTCAAGTTAAAAACATTAAGGATTGAAAGCCGCAGACAAAAATACATAACGGTCTCCATGGCTAAATACAATACATTGGTCGTTAAGAACGGCGGACTCGAAATGGAAGTCATGAACTACGGCGGGATTATCGCGAAACTCCTCGCCCCGGACTCGGCCGGAAAGATGGGCGACATCGTCCTCGGCTGCAAGACTCCCGCTGAATACGCGAAGCAGAAATTTTATCTGGGGGCGCTCGTGGGGCGCTGCTGCAGCAGGATAAGCGGCGCGAAGTTTTCCCTCGACGGCGAGAAATTCAAACTCGACGCCAACAACGGCAAAAATACCCTGCACGGCGGCTCGGACGCTTTCAGCAACGCCATATGGGACATGACTCCCTGCACGGGCGCCGGCTGGAAGGGCGTCTGTCTGCATTACCTTTCGCCCGACATGCAAAGCGGCTTTCCGGGAAACCTCGACGTTACGGTTTATTACAAGCTGACCGACAACGCCGAACTCGTCATCGAGTACGCCGCGCATACCGACAGGCCGACCGTCTGCAACCTCACGAACCACACATATTTCGACCTGTCCGCGGGCAAGGCCGAGGATATCCTCGACCACCGCATTAAAATCAATTCCGCATTCTATACCCCCGCCGGCTTGGACTTGGTTGCGACCGGCGAAGTTCTTTCCGTGGCGGGAACGGTGCTCGATTTGCGCAAGTTCAGGAAGATACGCGACGGCGTTGAGGCGGAGTCGCAGCTGATTGTGGACGCGCACGGCGGCTACGATCACAACTATGTGCTGCCTAACCCCGACGGCTCGCTCGTTCAGGCGGCGGTGGTCTATGACCCGCTGTCGGGCAGGGGCATGGAGGTTCTCACCACGGAGCCGGGAGTGCAGTTCTACACGGGCAACTTTATTGAAAACCTGAAGGACAAGAGCGGCAAAAAGCGCGGGCCCCACAGCGGCTTTTGCCTGGAGACCCAGCACTGGCCCGACGCGCCCAACAAGGCGCACTTCCCGTCGGTCGCGCTGTATCCCGGCGAGCTGTACGAATCTATGACGGTTTACAGGTTTTCAAAATAATCGTTGCCAAAGCGGCCGGCAAAGGGAAAATGCCAAAAATACGCTTATGAAAATTGGCATAGGACAGATAAACACGCGCGTGGGCGACTTCGATTCGAACGCCGAAAAAATCGTCGCGGCATGCGAAAAATTTGCAAGTGAAGGCGCGGATCTCGCGGTGTTCCCGGAATCCGCCATTACGGGCTACCCCGTGAAGGACCTCGTTTTTTACGACAGGTTTGTAGAGGCCGCGCAGGAGAAGCTCAAAGAGCTTGCCGCGAGGCTCCCGCTGCCCGCACTCATCGGCTGCCCGCGCAAAAGCGGCGGCGCGGCGGGGCATTTCAACTCCGCGTACTGGGTTGAAAACGGCGAAGCCAAGGCCGTTTGCGACAAGACCCTCCTGCCCAATTACGGCGCGCTCAACGACGCGAGGAATTTCGACCCAGGCAAGTGCTTTTCCATCGTCGGCTTCAAGGGCAAAAAAATCGGGGTCACGATATGCGAGGACATCTGGACGCTCCCGTCCATTCCCACGGCCGCGCGCTATGAAAATGTCTGCCTGCCGCTCGACCATTTTTCCGCGCTTAACGGCGGCACCAATCGCGGCCTCGACCTGCTCATAAACATTTCTGCGAGCGTGTTTTCGGCGACGAACGACAACGTGCGCGGGCGCGGCGGGCTGCTTTGCGGAGTCTCGCGCGAAGTCCGCGCGCCGCTGCTGTGGTGCAACTTGGTCGGCGGCAACGACGAAATTATTTTCGCGGGCGGCAGCGCGGTCGTGGACGCGTCCGGGGCGGTTGAGAAATCCAAGTGCCTTAAAAAGTTCGAAGAAGATTTTGCCGTTGTCGACATCGACAATCTCGAAGGCTACGACGGCGACTCGCACGACTTCAACGGCGACGAAGACATCTTGAAAGCGCTCGTCATGTCTCTGCGCGACTTCGTAAACAAGTGCGGGCTTAACCGCGTGCTGATAGGCCTAAGCGGCGGCATAGACTCCGCGCTCGTGGCCGCTCTAGCGGTCGAGGCGCTCGGGAAGGAACGCGTTATCGGCGTTTCAATGCCTTCAAAAATTTCCAGCCGGCACAGCAGGGACGACGCCCGCGCGCTAGCCGAAAATCTGGGCATAGAATTCCACACGGTATCAATCGAAAAAACCGTGGCGGGCGCGGAGGCCGAACTGTCGGGGCTTTTTGCGGGGCTCGCGCCGGACGTCACCGAGGAAAACATACAGTCGCGCGCGCGCGGCCTGACAATCATGGCGATGTCGAACAAGTTCGGCGCGCTGGTGCTCACCACGGGCAACAAGAGCGAATGCGCCGTCGGCTACTGCACGCTTTACGGCGACACCTGCGGCGGCTTCGCGCCCATATGCGACATTTACAAGACGGAGGTCTACCGCCTCTGCAACCTTATAAACAAAAGGGCGGGGCGCGAAATAATCCCGCAGAACACGATAGACAAACCGCCGTCGGCGGAACTCCGCCCCGACCAGCTCGACGAAGACTCCCTGCCGCCCTACGACATTCTAGACGCGATTTTGCGCATGCACATAGAGGAGTACAAGTCGGTTTCGGAAATCGTCGGGGCGGGCTTCAACCGCGACGTCGTCGAAGACGTTGCGCGCAAGGTGGCGGGCGCGGAGTACAAACGCTCGCAGTATCCGATAGGCCCGAAGGTTTCGAAAACAGCCTATTCCACCGACAGGAAAATTCCAATCGCGATAAAAAGGGGGATTCAGTAATGGACTTTGAAAAAATGTCCTCGAAAGAGCTCTTTGAAGAGGCTAAAAAATACATTCCGGGCGGAGTGAACTCTCCCGTGCGCGCGTTCAGAAGCGTGGACGGCGAGCCTTTTTTCACGCGCGCGGCACACGGGGCGAAACTGGAAACTGTCGACGGCAAAACGCTCGTAGATTTCGTCTGCACATGGGGCCCCGCGCTGTTCGGGCACGACAACCCCGTTATACGCGAGGCCGTGCGCAAGGCGCTCGAGCGCGGCACGTCTTTCGGCACTCCGTCGGCCGCCGAGGTCGAAATGGCGAAACTCGTGCACGAAATGATTCCGTGCGCGGAAATGGTGCGCATGACAAACTCCGGCACGGAGGCCACGATGTCTTGCATACGTTTGGCTCGCGGATATACTAAGCGCGACAAGATTGTGAAATTTTCGGGCTGCTACCACGGCCATGTGGACAGCCTGCTAGTCAAGGCGGGCAGCGGCGCGCTCACTTTCGGCAACCCCGATTCCGCAGGTATTCCCGCCGACCTTGCGCGCCTTACGATAGTCCTTCCTTTCAACGACACTGCCGCGATAGACGAATGCTTTTCCAAATACGGCGACGAAATCGCGTGCGTAATACTGGAGCCCTATCCGGCGAATGTCGGTCTGATTCCGCCGAAGCCCGGATTTTTAAAGCACCTGCGCGAAACCTGCACGCGGCAAGGTTCTCTTCTGGTTTTCGACGAGGTAATCACGGGTTTCCGCGTGGCGGCGGGCGGCGCGCAGGCGAGGGAAAATGTTATGCCCGACCTTTGTGCGCTGGGCAAAATAATAGGCGGCGGCCTCCCCGTGGGCGCGTTTTGCGGCAGGCGCGAAATCATGGAATACATAGCCCCGCTCGGCCCCGTTTACCAGGCGGGTACGCTCAGCGGCAACCCGCTTGCGATGGCTGCGGGCGTGGCCGCGCTCAAAATGATAAGGGAAGGCAACCCCTATGACGCGCTCGAGAAAAAATCGATGTTCATAGTGGATGCCGTGCGCGGTGCGGCGAAAGAGAGGGGCGTGGCGGTGCAGACGCCCATGGCGGCGTCGCTGTTCTCGTTCTTCTTCAACGAGAACGAGGTTGTGGACTACGAGACCGCGCTTAAGTCTTCGACTGAGACGTACAAAAAGTTTTTCAAAAACTGCCTCGATAACGGGGTGTATCTGGCTCCATCGGCGTTCGAAATCTGCTTTATGAGCGCGGCGCACGGCGAAGACGACCTTCAGCTTGCCGCCGATGTCATGGCGAAATCTATAAAATCGCTTTAGGCGTGTAAGTTTTAAACGGAAAGCGTTTATACAAAAAAATCCCGCCAGCCGGCGGGATTTTTTTTTGTTGTTTCAAATTCGGGCTATTTGCGCCTTCTGCACGCGGCGAATCCGAGCGCGACGGCGCCCAATATCGTGGCGACAGTTGCGGGTTCCGGCACAATCTGCTGTCCGAAAGTGAAGGCCAGCTTCCAGCCGTCTGCGGAAAGGTCCTTGATTTCGTATTCCCTGCCGCTCGAGTCGAACAGCCTTATTTTTCCGTCCGCGAAAGCGTCTTCAAAGACTTTCCTGTTATTGTCGTCGTAAACCGAAGTCCATGTTATGAAATTGTCCACAAAGATGTCTTCCGCGCCTTCGCCGTCGAAGAGAATGCTCATACCGGCGTCGCCGATCTTTATTTCTCCGTCGACATTGACCGCATTGGTGTATCCTGACCATTCGTCCCATCCGTAGGCCACGATGGCGCCGCCGTTTATATTCAGGCTGTTTATGTTCGCAGTTTCAAATTCGCTTGAGCCGAAACGGCCGCCGGCGTTTACCTCGACATCTACGGAGCTTGTGTTTGTATTGTCTTTCGTAAGGAGGAAGGTTCCGTTGTTGACGGTTACTTTGCCGTACCACTGGGCGTCGTTGTACATCTTGAGCACCTGCTTGGCGCTTCCGTTCATTATGATGTTCATGCGCATTTGTGGCAGGGTTTCTTCTCCTGTGTGGTAGTATTGATACACGGATCCGAGGAACGAGGCGTCTTTCGTATTGGTCAACACCAGCGTGTTGGAAAACGTGTCGGTGTTGCCCTGTATCTTTTCTTTTGAAAGGTAGAAAACGCCGATTCCGTTAACGCCGTTTGCGCTCATGAAAGAGTCTTTGGCGTAAGTGTTGTAGAAGAATACGCCGAAGCGCGCGCCGTCCTCCATGTTGAGCGAGCCGTTTATCTGAAATCCGACGTTGGTCTCGCTTGCGGCCCCGCCGTTGACGCCGCCCTTGGAAAAGGACCTTACTTCCGAGCCGGCAGCCATGCTGAAGTCTCCGCCCACCTTTACATAATCTGTTTCGCGGGCTTCCAACAGGTTGTTGAGGCCGAAATTTTTGCCGACGGAAATGTGGTCCACCGCATCGAACTGCAGGTTGACGTCTCCCGTAGATTTTACGTTTCCGGCAATCTCGACCGCGCCTCCGAACCAGCCGGCTATCGACGTGTCGGTAAGGTCCAAATCTCCGCCGACCTTTAGGTAGCCGTGGTAGGTCATGTCTATGCTGCCCATTGACACCGCCTGAAAGTTTCTTCCTATCTCAATGCCGCCGAATAGGGTGTCGCCGTTTCTGCCGATGCTGCCCATTGCGATACCCGAGGCGGTGTTGGGCAGGTTTTTCATTATAAAGTCGTTGCCTACCTTGAGGCCGCCCGCGTTGTGGGCGTCGAGCCTGGAATTTTCGATGACAAAATTCCCTCCTATGTCGACGCCGCCGACGCGCTTGCCCCAGTATTCGCCGGTATTGAAAAGGTGTATGCCGCCGCTGTACTGTCCTTCGCCGCTTATGGTGCCTATATTTTTAAGGGTAACATTCCCTTCCACGTTAAACGCGGCGGCGCTGTTTGTGTTGAATTCCCATGCGGTGTCAACGTTGACGTTGCCGCCCACGGATATCCCGCTCGTCACTTCGTCGTTTACGGGCTCGCCGCCGCCCGACACCACAAAGCGAATTTCATTTAGGCGTATGTACATGGCATTGGTTATGCTAAGATCCTTCTTTATCTCGAATTTGCTGGATCCGTTTGCGGTAAATTCGCCGATATCGGTCATCGTCATGTTGCTGCCGATGGTAATCCCGCCGAAATCCTTCGGGTTGCTCCCGTAGGTGACGTAGGCCATGTGGACGTTGCCCGCTTTTTTTACGGTGAAGTCACCGGACGTTGTCAGCGACGACAGCCCCGTGAACCTTACGCCCCTTTCGACCCTGCCGTCGTTTGCAATGTCTATATTTACATTGCGCGCGCTCAGCCCCCAGTACTGCGGCTGGTTGCTGCCGCCTACCGCGGAATAGACGTTGACATCCTCTTTGACGGTAAGAAGGATTTTTCTGCCGGGATCGGCATCCCAGCCGTTGAGCCACAGGGCGTTTTTATTGTTGTCTATGCTTCCGTTCCAATTGTCGGTTACCGTGAAGCTTTTGATAATAAGGTTGTTTTGCGGCCCCCTTATCTGGTTTACGCCCTGACTGCTGGAAGTTCCGGAGCCGTCGCCGGTGTATTGGGCGTCAAAAACAACGTCGCAGTTTTCCCAGTTGACGTCTCCGGGGTTTACAAACCTGTTGTCCGGGTTGCCGTCGGGCGAAAAGGCTGTCTGGTTGTCCATTCTGTCGCCGGGCTGGTTGTCCTGGCTCGTCCAGTAAATCGTGCCTTCATAAGGCGCGGCGTGGGAAGCGCAAACTCCCCCCATAAAAAGCGATGCGGCTGTTAAATATTTAAAATGGCTTTTCATCTTGTTTATGCGGTTAGCCAATGAAAAAACGCATAAAACAAACAATGTCAAGAAACAAAGCGTCTGAAATACAACACAATCTAAAATTGAACCAAGACTATTTCTTGGCGAGCCTGCGCAGGGAGTTGTGGTAGGTCATGACTCCGGCGCAGATGGCGGAGGCTATTTTCTGCCTGTACGCGGGAGTGGCGAGCAACTTTCCTTCTGTGTTGTTGGAAATAAACCCGGTTTCGATGAGCACAGATGGCATGTTGGGCGTTTTGAGCACCGCGAAGCGGGCCTTCTTTATGCCGCGGTCGGGCGAACGCGTGGCTTTTGCCATGTCGCGCTGTATATAATAGGCCAGAAGCTTGTTCCAGCCGTCCCTCGAATTGCCTGGATGCTCGACGGAATCGGACTTCGACATTTTGGCCGAAGCTGTGGAGGGCATCCATCTCGGTGTGAGCGAGTACGTTTCGATGCCCCTGACGGATTTGTCGCCGGCGGCGTTGCAGTGGATGCTCAGGAACAGGTCGGCCTTTGCCGAATTAGCCTTTTTTGGCCTGTCCGCAAGCTCCACGAAATTGTCTTTGGTGCGGGTGTACGACACCTTGTATCCGTTCTTCTCAAGCTCGCGTCCCAAGCGCGCGGCGATGTCTAGCGCAACGTTCTTTTCGCTTATCTTGAGCGCCTTGTTCTGCGCGCCGAAGTCTTTGCCTCCGTGGCCCGCGTCTATGAAGATGCTGAAAAGTTTCGGCGGTTTGCCGAGGTTCTGCGGAAAGACTATCGGGATTATCGTCTTGAGGTAGTCGCGTTTGGAAATCTGGAGTACGCCCTTGTACAGCGCCACAGCATGGCCGAGATATACCGTCATGCCGTTCAAGTTCATCGAGCGGCTGTGCAGGTTGAAGGTCATGCGCGTGTGCTTGCTGTAGACCTCCTGCGTTTTGTTCTTGACGAGCGTCTTATAGCGCATGCCGCAAAGGCTGGCCAGCTGCGCAAGCGACATGTATTCAATGCCGCCTATCTGTATCGCCGAAGCGGCCGGGGCGGCCAATAAAAAGCCGCCCAGGGCAAATAGGAAACTGCGCCTCGTGATAGCGGCCATGGTTTAGCGGATTATTCCGTGTCCTCGGAGTCGTCCTCGGGCATTTCGTCGGTATCCTGAGAGAACTTCAGCTTGCGCTGGTTGACGGGCAGGGGCGACATCGAGACGCCTATGTTTCTGCCCATAAGTTTGGGTTCGGAGTCCGCGTGTCCGACATGGCTAAGCTCGGCTATCGCGCGTTTGACCGCTTCAAATCCCTTGTCCTTGTATTCCATTTCGCGGCCGCGCATCATGAGCGTTATCTTTAGCTTGTTGCCGCTGAAAAGGAACCTTTCGGCGTTGCGGATTTTTGTGAAAAAGTCGTTGGCTTCAATTCCGGGGCGAAGTTTTATTTCCTTCACCTTGACGGTCGTGGTCTTGTGCGTTTTCTGCTTCTTCGATTCCTCGTACATGTACTTGCCGTAGTCGAGGATTCTGCAGACTGGCGGTTCGGCAGTGGGGGAAACTTCAAGGAGGTCGAGGCCGCTTTTGCGGGCGATGCCCAAGGCTTCATACGGCGTCATTATGCCTAATTGACGGCCGTCCGCGCCGATTACCCTTATCTTGGGCGCTCTTATTCTTTCGTTTCTTCTGGGGCCGAAGTTTCTGCCGCCTTTGTAATCGCGGCCGCCGCCGCTATAGGGTCTGTTATTGGTCATTAATTTGTATAGTGCTTTTTCTGTTATGTGCTTCCATATAAAAGCGACTATCGTAAAAACTTCAACATTTTTTATAGATAATAATTTCAGCCCGGATTTTTTACCCTCTCGACCTTCGCGCCGAGCGCGGCAAGCTTGGCGTCAATCGAGTCGTACCCGCGGTCGAGGTGGTATATGCGGTGGATTTGCGTCTGGCCGCTCGCCGCAAGGGCCGCGATGACAAGCGCCGCGCTCGCGCGCAGGTCTGAGGCCATTATCGGCGCGCCCGAAAGCTTCGTCTTGCCGCATATGATGGCGCTGGGCCCCTCGCGGCTGATGTTCGCCCCCATTCGGGCGAGTTCGGGCACGTGCATGAACCTTTCGGGATAAATTCTCTCGGTTATGATGGATATGCCATCCGCCTGCGTCATCAGCGCGCAGATCTGCGCCTGCAAGTCGGTCGGAAGCCCCGGGTAGGGCAGCGTTATCGCCTCCACCGGCTTGAGCTTGAAACTGCCAGCGTCTATATAGATAGAGTTCGCGCTCTTTATTTCTATGGGGCATTCCGCGCGCTCTAAGATGTCCAGAAAGGACCCTAGGTATTTTTTCTGCGCGCCCTTTATCAAAACCTTTCCGCGGGAAGCGAGGGCGGCCGCCATCCACGTGCCCGCCTCTATCCTGTCCGGCATCACCGAGTGCTCCGTTCCGCCCAGTTTCGGCACGCCCGTTATAGTTATCGCAGGCGTCCCTGCGCCCTCTATAAGCGCGCCCATCTTCACGAGCATCCTGCAAAGGTCCGCGATTTCCGGCTCGCACGCCGCGTTCTCTATGACGGTCGTGCCCGGCGCCAATACCGCCGCCATCACAACGTTGGCCGTCCCCGTAACCGTGCTCCCGAAGCGTCCGCCCAAATATATGTTTGCACCGCGCATCTTCCGCGCGTCCACGACTATGTAGCCGCGCTCTATCTCGACCGCGCAGTTCAGCGCCTTGAGCCCCTTGATGTGCAAATCCACGGGCCGCGCTCCTATGACGCACCCGCCCGGCAGCGACACCTCCGCCCTGCGCATCCTCGCGCAAAGCGGCCCCAAAAGGCATATGCTCGCGCGCATCTTCCTCACAAGCTCGTACGGCGCGATGTGCGAAACCTCCTTCGCGCAAATCTCCCAGACACCTTTCGACGGGTTAGACACCTCCGCGCCCAACTCGCCCACAATCTCCGCCATGAAACGCACGTCGCTCAAATCCGGCACGTTCTTCAAAACGCACTTCTCGTCCGTCAATAGCGCCGCCGCAAACATTGGCAGGCACGCGTTCTTCGCCCCCGACACCGAGACCTCCCCCTCAAGCCTCACTCCGCCCTTTATCAATAATGAATCCATCCCCCAACGAATTTCTCCTTTTACCACCCCTTTGCAAGCCCGAAAAATAAATACGCCCTTTTTTGTGAAACGCGGGGCTCATCGCCGCCCCGCGGCTTAGTATTGAGGGGCGCATTGCTGCCCCTCAAGCACCCCGCTAGGAAGCAGAGCTTCCATTCATAGTGACCTTGTATTAGGCGTATCTTCCGCATTGCTAAAGCAATGGCTGAATTATTTGTAGCTTTTGGTTTTGCTTGTTTGCATACAGAAAGAAACGCGAACTGCCTACGGTAGCTTCACCGTTTATCGGTGTGCAATGCACACGCGATAAACGGCGCATCATGTGGCGACCGCTATTGCGATCGCCAGTCTAAAGCGATATGGAGCGCAAGCGAACTGACTGTATTCTTTGTTTTGATGAGTTCGTTATTGCCCATCCATGCAGCAGTGCGAATGAACGTCAGTGAATGAGCAGGTAACAAAACCGCTTAACGGGCAAAGTGATTAGGAGCCAAACTTTGTCGAATCGCGGAAAGACCGTCCCGAGGCTTTATTGTAAAACTATATGCATGCATATAGTTTTAGCCGCCCAATTATAAAGGGCGGCGGCAATAAAGGCTTGAAGCTGAGGATAGGTCGCATTTTGTCGTTTTTTCTTATAAGAGAAAACATAAGCAAGCAACAATTCAGCCATTGCGAATGCAATGCGGAAGATACGCCTAATACAAGGTCACTATGCCACGGCGCTGTTAGCGCCTAGCGGGGGTTTAGGGGGCAGCAATGCGCCCCCTATATAAAAAGCCTCAAAAAAAGGGAACTGAAAAGTTCCCCTCTATATTATAGAATGCTATTCTGATTTGTTGGGGTCGTCCTTTTCGGGGGCGAGGTATTTTACCATGACGGTGTCGCCTACGCGCGCTTCGCCGTTTACGACTTTGAATGTGGAGCACGCGCGGTGTGAGACGCGCATGTTTTCGAGGATGGCGGTGGGGGTCATGGTTACGTCGCAGGCGTAGTAGACGGCGGCGCGGTTTTTGACGGTGGCGGAGGAGGCCACATGGACGATGGCGTATTCGTCGTCGATGCGCACAATTCTGCCGAGGTACAGGTCGATGTCGCGTTCGGGCATGGATTCTATCAGGGCGCGCATGGCGGGTGAGGGGGCGACGCGGTCGGTGAGCTTTCTGCGCACCGACTGCGCGGAGAGCGACGACGTGAAAACGGCCGAGGCGCACAAAATTAACGCGCATGCCTTCAGGGCGTTGCGCGTTGAATGTTTTTGGCAGAGCGGCCTACTTCTCATGCTTGCTTTTTTTGAAGTGGTCGAACCCGGGGCCGGCGCTTCCGCCTTCGGCCTCGAAGAAGCCGTGCAGCTGGCGTATGCGGGTGGGGTGGCGCATTTTGCGCAGCGCCTTTGCCTCTATCTGCCTGATGCGCTCGCGGGTGACGTTGAACTGCTTGCCGACTTCCTCGAGCGTGCGCGAGTAGCCGTCCTGCAGGCCGAAGCGCAGGCTAAGCACCTTGCGCTCGCGGGGCGTGAGGGAGTCGAGGACATCCATGAGCTTTTCGCGCAGGAGCGAATATGCGGTCATGTCGTATGGGTTTTCCGCGCCCTTGTCTTCGATGAAGTCGCCGAAGTTTGTGTCGTCGGAGTCTCCGACGGGGCTTTGGAGGGAAATGGGCTGCTGGGCCATCTTCATGATGGACTGCACGCGCTCGACGGGGAACTGCATTTCGTTCGCGACTTCCTCGGGTGTGGGCTCGTGGCCGAGCTCCTGGAGAAGCTGCTTCTGCACCTGCATGACCTTGTTGAGGGTTTCGATCATGTGCACGGGAATGCGGATTGTGCGGGCCTGGTCTGCGATTGAGCGCGTGATGGCCTGGCGGATCCACCAGGTCGCGTAGGTCGAGAATTTGTAGCCGCGGCGGTATTCGAACTTTTCAACGGCCTTCATCAGACCCATGTTGCCTTCCTGAATGAGGTCGAGGAAGTTGAGGCCGCGGTTGGTGTACTTTTTTGCGATGGAAATGACGAGGCGCAAGTTGGCGCGCACCATTTCGGTCTTGGCCCTGTGGGCTTCGCGCATTGCCTGACGCACGGTCTTTACGAGCTCGCAGAGTTCGAGTGGCTCTATGCGGTGGCATTTCCTGATTTCCTCGAGGCGCGCCTGTATTTCGGCGCTGTCGCCGATTTTCGTCTTTTTGCCGATTTTTTCGATGGCGCGCAGCTTATGGTGGCAGTCTTCGATTTCGCGCAGCGTGGGCGAGAGGGCGTCGAGGAATTCCTCAAAAATTTTTAGCTTGAACTTGAAGCCCTTGATGTAGACGTCCTTGAGCTTTGATTCGAGGTTTTTAAAAAGCGTCATGTGGCGCTTTTTGAGGCTCGGGTTGTCCGTGTTTTCGGCGTTCTCCCACGACTTCTCGAGCTTTTCCTCTATCGCTACGGCCTCATCTATAAACTTGGGGAGATCCTTGAAATAGTTCTCGCGGCTGTCCACCTTCTTGTCGAGCACGATTTTGTCGAAACGCTCCTCGCGGGCGGAAAGCTTCTGGGCGATGTCAATCTGGAACTTGTTGGTAAGCGCCACGGAGAATAGGGCCTTTATGGCCTTGTTCTCGGCTGTCTCGATGCGCTTTGAAATTGAGACTTCCTCCTCGCGGGTCAGAAGCGGCACCTGGCCCATCTGCTTTAGGTACATTCGGACGGGGTCGTCGAGGGTGTCCGACTGCAGGGCGCGCGTCTGGCGCTCTTCCGTCTCTTCGCGGCGGGTCTTGAAGTTTTCGATTTCCTCGTCGTTGTCGAGTATTTCGACGTCGAGGTTTTCAAGGATATTGATGACGTTGTCGAATTCGCCGGGGTCGCTGAGGGTTTCTGTCAGGTGCTTGTTGATGTCCTGGTTTGTAAGGAAGCCCTTTTCCTTGGAAAGGTGGATGAGCTGGCGTATCTTGTCGTTGAGCCTCCTCTTGTGGTCGGCTCCGGCGCCGCTCTTTTCGCCCTTTTTCGCGGGGCGCTTTTCGGCCATGACGGCGTCGGCCGCCTCGATGGCAATGCTTTCCGCTTTCTTGGTCTTCTTGACGGGAGCCTTGGGGCTCTCCTTTTTCGCCGGAACCGTTTTCTTGGCGGGCGCCGCTTTCTTTACGGGGGCCGTCTTCTTGGGGGCGGTTGCGGGCTTTGCGGTTTTCTTTGCGGGGGCCTTTGCGGCCGCCTTCACCGGGGCTTTTTTCGCCTCGGGCTTTTTGGCGGGAGCTTTCGCTTTTGCCGTTTTTGTCGCGGTTTTCTTTGTGGTTTTGCTTGCCATGTTCTGTAAAAATGAATCTCTAGAGCGTTTCTATCTGGGCGGGAGGGGTTCTGGATTCCTTGCGCAGTTCGCTGATTTTTGCCAATATTTTGAACTTGTCCTCCGAGTTATTGTTATCGGCTTCGGCCAGCTTCCTGTTAAGCGCGTCCATCTCCTTCGCCAGAAACTTTTTATAGATTTTTATTATGCATTCGTTTGCGTATTTGGCCGGGTTGTCAATTGAGGATTTGTCTGCCGAGTAGATCCTGTAGATGAGGTTTTTTTCGGCTTCGTCCTCGAAGCACGCGTCGAGCTCTGCCAGCGAGAAGCCAATCCCCTCGCGGTACAGAGCCAGAAGCCGCCTGAAGGTTTTAGCCTCAACCGAATCTTCCGCAATCCATGCGTCGCAGATGATTTTCGACAAAGCTTCCGCGACATTCTCATAATGCAGACTAACCAATAAAGCGTCCTGATACGTGTTTGTCAACATTCCTTGACCGCCTTTGGCCTCTTTTTGCATTTCGGCGATTTCGACCTTCGAGGGGGTCGGGGAGCTTTTGCGCCATTTGCGGTAGTCTTCGGCGACGGCCGCGTAGTCGGTTATCATGGCGTTTGCCACTTCGCGCAGGTAGTCGTCGCGCAAAACGCGCGAGGGGCAGTTGTCGATTATTTCAAAAAGCTTTTTCATGGCCTCGCGCTTGTCCGTGGGAGTCGGGTTGGGCGTTTCAGACAGAAGCATGCGGGCGGCGAAGCTCAGCGCCGTGCGCTTTTTGTTTTCGACAAGCTCGCGCATGGCGGGCGCGCCATTGTTCTTTATGAATGTGTCGGGGTCTTCGCCGTCGGGCAGGACGGCCACGAGCGGTTCAAGCTCGGCCTTGAAGCAGAGCGGCAGGACGCGGAGGGCGGCGTGGCGGCCCGCGCTGTCGCCGTCGAAAAGCAAAACGACCTTGTTGGCGAATCGCTTCATGAGCGCAAAGTGCTCGGGGCCGGCGGCGGTTCCCTGCGTTGCCACGGCGTTTTTAAAGCCGCTGCAGTACATCCTTATCGCGTCGAGCTGGCCTTCGACCACTATGCAGTAGTTCTTTTCCTTGGCGGCGTTCTTGGCCTTGTCCATGTTGAACACCACGAGGTTCTTTTTGAAAATGTCGGTTTCGCGAGAATTAACATACTTGCCCTCCTCGTGCGCGGCCACGGGCGTGAACTGCGTTTTGCGCGCAGTGAAGGCTATGACCCTGCCTTGGATGTCGGAAATCGGCACCATCATGCGGCCGCGGAAGCGCGGGTAGAAATTGCGCAGGTTTGTGTCGCCGTCGCGCGCCGAGAATATTCCGCTGGCGGCTATAGCATCGGGCGCGTATTTCTTTTCGTGGAGGATTCTTTTTAAGGGGTCTGAGCTGACGGGGGCGAAGCCTATGCGAAGCTCGCGGGCGTCCTCGAGCGTAAAGCCCCTGTCTTCCACCCAGTATTTCCTTATCGCGGCGGCCTCGGGGGTGTCGGCGAAGAGCTGCGCGGCGTACCAGTTGGCGGCGTCGTCGTGGATGTCGTAAAGCTGTTTTCTGAACGACGGGGCGGGGCCTCCGCCGCCGCTTTCGTATTCCAGCTTTACGGAAAACTTGTTGGCGATGAATTCGACGGCCTCCGGAAAGCTCAGGTTTTCCTTGGTCTGCACGAATTTGAATATGTCGCCACCCTGGCTCGTGCTGAAGCAATAATAAAAGCCTTTGTCGGGGTATACGAAGAAAGAGGGTGTCTTTTCCGTGGCGAAGGGGCTAAGGCCCTTGTACGACGAGCCCGCTTTGCGCAGGCTCATATAACCGGAAATAAGGTCAACTATGTTGACCCTATTCCTGACTTCTTCAACGCTGCTTTGCTTTATTCTCGCCACTTCTTAGGTTTGCCTGCCGCGAATTCCGCGCGGCCCGTATCTTTATTTCCGTTTGTTATATTGGGTATATTCGGTTTTCTTGCGAAAAACTTTACTTGTTCTGCGGTTCCGCGAGCATTTCTTCAAATTCGTCGTAGACCTCTTGGTAGAGGTGGTACTCCTTAGGTGTGCCGTTTATGAACGAATTGTAGAAGAATTTTGCGTTGCGGTGGTCGCCCAGAAGCCTGTATGTGCGCGCCAAACCAAGCATGATTTCCGGGTTGTTCGGGAATTTTTCGTGGGCGCGGTAAAGGGTGTTGAGGAAGTTTTCGCTGTTCTGCACGCGGCTGGCTGTGCGGATGTAGTAGAGGACGTTGTTGATGTCGTCGGCGTCGCGCACAAAGGCCTCGCGCGCGGCGAGGTAGGCGTCGTTGTCCTTCTGCTGGGCCTCGTATGCCTTTGCGAGGGCGCGCCACGCCTGCGGGGCGTTTTTGTCTTCGGCTATGGCGAGGTGCGCAGACCTTTCGGCCATCTTGTTTTCTCCCTTTTCGAGGTACTCGGCCGACATCTTCAAAAACTTGTCGTAGGGCGACATCTGCTCTTCGGCGGTCGGCTCTACGTCCTTGAGCGGCACCTGCAGGTTTTCGCCGCTCATGGGCTTGTCGCCCGATTCTTCGCCGCCTTCGGCGTCCGCGCCGTCCGTTTTGGCTTCGCCTTCGGTTTTTGCCGAGTCGCCTTCGGCTTCTTTGGTCTTTGAGGCCTCTTCGGCAGCCTTCTTTTCCTCTTCGGCCTTCTGTTCGGCGAGCTTTTTCTCCTCCTCGGCCTTTCTCAATTCTTCGGCTTTCTTAAGCTCGTCGGCCTTGATGGCGTCCTCGGCATCCTTGAGGTGCTGGCGGAATTCCGCGAGCTGCCTGTGCAGTTCGGGATACTTTTCCTTCACGAGGTTCGGGTCTATCTTGTCGAGTTCGGCCACGGCCTTTTCGAGGAGCGCCGTTTCCTTTTCGGCCAGATATACCGTCACGAGGCCCAGATAAATTTCCTTGCGCACCTCGACGTTCTCGGGGAGCGAAGCTTCGCGCGCGGCCTCAAGCCACCTGCGCGCCTGCACGGTGTTGCGAAGCTTCAGGAACAGGTTGCCTATCGCGGCGGCCTCCATCGTGTCGGGGTTGCGGCCGTCGGCTTTGACGGAAGCCATGAGCGCGTTTAGGGCCTCCTGGAATTTCTCCTGCTTCATGTAGGCCTGCGAGAGCGACTTCCACGCCATGCCGTCCTGCGGCTTTATTTTCAGGTATTTCTCGTAGGCTTTCGCGGCCGAGTCTGTCACGCTTGAGCGCTCGTAAGACCTCGCCGCGTTTATCAGCAGCTCGGCGTCGCCGTCCTTCATGTCGGACGCCTTTTCAAAATACATTGCCGCCATCGGGAAATTGCCCTGCTGCGAATATGCGTATGCCAGCTGTTCGCAGAGCTCGGGGCTCGCGCCGCATTCCTCGTAGGCCTTTTCCAGAATCGATATGGCGTCGTCGTTCTTTTCGTCGAACAGGAGCACCTGGGCGCGGCGTATGGCGATGTCGGCCTTTTTCCTGTTTTCCGCCGCTATTTGCTCGGGCGTTTTTTCGCCGCAGGCGCTCAGGAACAATGCGATGCCGGCAAGCGACAAAAGCGCCGCCCGTTTAAAAATGAACTTCATTGCTTGCATAATCTCCGGAATTTTGCTTTTTAAGGATCTTTATTAACACAGATTAAGCCAATTTTTTTGGCACGGGCAACCTTAATATGATGAAATTTTTTACAAAGCTCGCATTGCCGCTACTGCTTTTGTCGGCGGCAACAGGCCATTGCGCCTATGGACAGGACGAAGAGGCGAAGCCCTTCGACCCGGAAAAAATGCGCGGCGAAATATTCGAATGCCGCGTGTCCGACTGGACTCAGGACGACTACGACAGGGCCGTGGCCGCAATGTTCAGGGCCTACGAGAAATCTTACGGCGCCAAGATACGCAAGGGCGAAAAGGGCAGGGTCGGCATAAAGGTGTACACCAATTCGGGCGCGGGAATGGCCACCCCCGTGGAACTGACCGAGGCAGTCATCGACCAGCTCGAAAGGCGCGGATACAAGCGCGGCGACGTCACGATTGTGGACATGAGCCGCCGCAAGCTGCGCGAATCGGGCTATCTGCCGAAAATCTCGCAGCTGCGCGAGGGCGTTGCGGACGACTTCAAGGGCGCGCCCGTGGTCGACGTGGAAAGCGGAAAGTATTTCAACAAGCAGTGGTTTTACGACAACCCGCTCATGCCCAAAAGCGTGCGCGGCGCGCAGCCGCTAGACCTATACAACCCGGAGCTTCGCAAAAGCTACCTGCCGGTGCCGCTCTTCCTCACGGTCGACTTCTGGATCAACCTGCCCATGATAACCGACATGGAAGGCCTCGGCGTCTGCGCGGCGCTCGGCAATACGAGCATCTGGAACATGTCCAACAACGACAGGTTTTTGAAAACCCCCGCGAACGCCTCGATGGCGGCGGCCGAGGTTTGCTCAATCCCCGAGCTTCGCGACTCGCAGATATTCACCATCCTTACATTCCAGCGCGGCCAGTTCGTTGGCGGCGCGGTGTTTAACTCGCGCTGCACGTTCTCGGAGAACATAATCCTGATGAGCGCAAACCCCGTCGCGCTCGACTACATCGCATGGGAAACCATAAACAAGTACCGCCGCGCATTCAGGTTCGACGAGATAGACCCGATGCCCGCGCTGCTCAACTATTGCCGCGAGCTGAAAATAGGCGACTACGACATCGGCAAAATGAAGCGCACAATCGTCAGCGCAGAACGGTAGGCTCACAGCCTGCTGAATTGGGATTTCGGACATGGCCGACGACATTTTTGACGTTGTAAACGAGAACGACGAGGTTGTCTCAAGCGCGCCCCGCTCGCACGTCCACGCGAACAGGCTTTTGCACCGCTCCGCGCACGTGCTGATGTTCGCTGGCGTAGGCGCGGACAGGAAGATTCTCCTGCAAAAGCGCTCCATGGACAAGGACACCTACCCGGGCGTCTATACCACGTCGTGCTCGGGGCACATCGACAGCGGCGAGACTTACGACGAGGGCGTCGTCCGCGAGATGGCCGAGGAAACCGGGCTTAAGGTTGATGTTTCGCGCCTGAAGAAAATCGGCAAAATTTCCGCCCGCCGCGAGACCGGCAACGAATTCACATTCGTCTACGAAATGGAATGCCGCGGCGACGAAAAATTTACCCCGCCCCCCGACGAAGTGGAGTCCCTTGAATGGGTTGCCGTCTCCGAGTTCGAGCGGATGGTAAAGGACGCACCGAAAAAATTCACGCCCGCATTCCGCTGCGTTTATGAATTTTACAAATCAAACAGGCCGGAATAAAACACATATAAAAAATTTCAAAAAGATGAAAACACGAGTAAGATTTGCACCCAGCCCCACGGGCTTTTTTCATATCGGCAGCGCGAGAACCGCGCTCTTCAACTGGCTCTACGCCCGCCACACGGGAGGAACCTTCGTGCTTCGCATTGAGGACACCGACCATGAGCGCAACACCGAGGAGGCCCTGACAGTTCTCAAGGACGGCATGCGCTGGCTGGGCATGGACTGGGACGAAGGCCCGGACGTCGGCGGCGAATACGGCCCCTACTTCCAGAGCCGGCGCGACGACATCTATGCGAAGTACCTCGAAATTCTTCGCAAGAACGGCAGGGCCTACGACAAGGACGGCGCGGTATTCTTCAAGGTCTCCGGCGAAGAGCAGGTTCTTCACGACGCCGTTTACGGCAACGTGGCTCGCACCGAAGAAAAAGATTTCCCGATTTTCCGCTCGAACGGAACGCCCGTGTTCCATTTTGTCAACGTCGTCGACGATATCTGCATGGAAATCACGCACGTCATACGCGGGCAGGATCACCTGACCAACACGAACAAGCACCTCGAACTTTTCAAGGCTTTCGGCGCGCCGCTTCCGCAGTTCGCGCACATCCCGCTCATCCTCAAGAGCGACGGTCAGGGCAAAATGAGCAAGCGCGACCGCGGCGCGCTCATCGAGGAATACCAGCAGAAAAAATTCCTGCCCGAGGCGGTGGTAAACTACCTTTCGCTTCTCGGCTGGAACCCGAAGAACGACAGGGAAATAATGTCCGCCGAGGAAATCGCGAAGCTCTTCGACTTCCCCGGAATCGTCAAAAGCAACGCGCGTTTCGACGAGCGCAAGATGGCCCACTTCAACACCGAGCACATCCGTATGCTGCCCGCCGACAAGTTCCGCGCCCTCGCGCTTGAAACCGTTAAGGAAGCGGAAAACATCGACTTGGGCTCCGACGGGGAATACGTCAAAAAAGTCTTCGCGCTCTGCCAGCCCAAGGCCTCTAACATGGAAAGCTTCCCGTCGATGGTGGACTATTTTTTCACCGACGAATACGCCTTCGACGAAACCGCCAAGGAGCGCGTGTTCAAGAAGGGCGACCCGCTCGCGCGCCTCGCGGAGGTCAAAGAGATTTTCGAAAAGCTCGACTCCCTCGAAGCCGAAAAGACGCACGACGCAATTGCCGCCTACGCGGAGGCCAAGGGCGTCAAGCCCACGGAATTTTTCTCGATAACGCGCTTTGCGGTTTCCGGCCACGCCGGCGGCCCCGACCTCTTCCCGATGCTTGAAGTCCTCGGAAAGGACAGGGTGCTCAGGCGCATCGCCGCCGCCCTTAAAAGCCTAGCGTAAAATTGTTTTTGCTTTTTTTATGGACATTGTCGTCTTATGAGTTATCAAATGAATGTGTTTTCGGCGCGGCTGTCTTCACATGGGTGCGTTGTGTCGAGGATGTAAGAAGAGGAGAATGGCAATATGGACATAAAAATTACGTCTGCCGCAGCGCTTGCGTTCTGCGCGCAGGTTTGGGCGGGGCATGGAGAAATTGAAAATCCTTATGCGGTTTGCGCGCATGTCAGCAGGTCGGGAGAGACGTCCTACATTTCAGCAACCTTTGAAACGGCGAAAGGGGCCGGCATAACGTGGTTCAGGACTGACTTCGACTGGGACGGCATGGAAAGGTCGAAGGGCAGGTGGGATTTCTCCCATATCGATTCCATGATGGCCCTCGCGAAGGAAAGCGGCGTGAACATCCTGCCCATCCTTGTGTACATAACGGATTGGGCCACCCCTGCGTACAAACATCTTGACGAGTGGGGAAACTATGTCGGTACGGTCGTGCGGCGTTACCGGAAAGACATCCGCTACTGGGAAGTCTACAACGAGCCGAACCTCGCTCAGTTCTGGAAAGAAGAAACCCCCAAAGGGGCGGACTACGCTAGGCTTTTGGAACGGTCGTGGAGCGAGATTAAAAAAGTGGATTCCGATCTGAAAGTCCTTTACGCGGGGGTTGCGGGAGTTCCGCTCGAGTTCATAGAAGACTCTTTTAAGGCGGGGGCGGCGAAGCACTTCGACATAATGAACGTGCACCCCTACAATTGGGGAGGCGGCGGCAGGCCGGAAAAAATCATGGAGGAAATAAGCGCCCTGAAAAAGCTGATGGAAAAGTACGGCGTCGCCGATAGACCCATATGGATAACGGAAGTCGGCTGGCCCACAATGACAAAGGCGGTGTTTAAAAAAACACTGACGCCCGCGCTGGAGCGCGTCGGAATAGCCCCCGCCAAGACCGCGCTTGCCGTCGTAAGCGACCCAGCCGCGGGCTATACGGGCGTTGAGGATTTCGAATCGGTATCGGGGTATCGCGGCTTCAGGGAAGTTCGTACGCTGAAGCTCTCGCAGCTTGAAAATCTCGACACAAAAAAATACCCCGTTTTGGTCCCGTCGTTTTCGGAGGATTTTCCAGAAAGCCACATGTACCATCTGATAGACTATGTGGCGCGTGGCGGAACGATAATTTTCCCGACAAAGGGTCTGCCGCTTTTCAAAGAAACTTATATAGGCGCGGACGGCAAAACTGAAAGCCGCGACGTCGGAAACAAATATTTGAAGGAAATGCACGTCGGCTGGGAAACTTGGTGGAGCAAGGACGGCGTTCCCAAAGAGGAAAAATGGCAGAAGGCCGCCGCAGATTTCGTCGGAAAGTTCGACTTCAGAATGGAAAATCCCTCGGCCCGCTTTTTAACATCCGAATTTCTGGAAGACGGCGACGAGTTCATCCCGCTCATTGAGGCGGGTGCGGACGGCTACAGGTCGGCGGTAGCTGGCATTTACAAACTTCACAGTTCGCTGAAGGGCAATGTCATTGTCTATACCAATGGCGAGGAATCGATCGGCGAGGACGTCCAGGCGCGAAACCTGCCCGTGACATTCATCGTGTCCTTGGCAAGCGGCGCGGACAGGGTTTTCTGGTACAACTTCCGCGCGGGCGAATGGGACGAATCCAACCCCGAAGCGCATTTCGGCGTCGTCCATAAGGATTTGAAGCCCAAGCCTGCGTTTGAGGCTTGGAAGCTTTTGTCGAAAATGTATCCGGGTAAATCGACGCGCCCGGAAATTGAGGAGTCGGGCGGGGCGTACCTCGCGGAATGGACAAAGCCCGGCGGCGCAAAAGTCTGGGCGCTCTGGGCGCCCAATGAAACGAAGGCGGCCTTGAAAGTGAAAGGCGGCATGATAAAAGTTACGGATTACATGGGAAATGGTCTTGCCGCAAAAATTCCCGCAATAGCCTCTCCAAAGCTCGTCTATATAGAGGGGCCGGAAAGCGTGTCGTTCAAGTGACGCGCTGCAATTTTTTTAAGGTCAAGTGAAAGGCGGCCGGAAAAAGAAAAAACACAATAACGGGGTTGCATTATGAGATGGATGGGGATTTTATCGGCCGGCATGTGCGCGCTGTTTTCGGCGTGCACATGCTTTCAGCCGCCGGATGCGCAAGTATCCGACAATGGGACCGAATGGAAATGGAAGAAAGGAACAATTGTAATGGAAACCCCCGAACGCCCCGAAGGGCAGTGCAGCGCGCTCGGACTGCGCGCGCCGAAGCTTGAAGTTGTGCGCGTCGGATTTGTGGGGCTGGGCATGCGCGGCCCCGGCGCGGTCGAGCGCTTTACCCATATCCCCGGCGTGCAGATTGTCGCCTTGTGTGATTTCGACGCGGGGCGCGCCGAGAAATGCCAGGAGCTGCTAAAAAAGGCTTCCATGCCCAAAGCCTCCGTTTATTCGGGCGAGAGGGGTTATGAAGAATTGTGCAGGCGCGACGACATAGACTTGGTATATGTCGCAACCGACTGGCTCCACCATTTCCCCGTGGCGGTTTGCGCGCTTGAAAACGGCAAGCATGTCGCGATTGAAGTCCCCTCGGCGATGACCCTTAAAGAATGCTGGGCCCTTGTGGACCTCGTGGAGAAAACGCGCAAGCATTGCATGATTCTTGAAAACTGCTGCTACGACACTTTTGAACTGAACTCGCTCAACATGGTTCAGAACGGCGTATTCGGAGAGGTCATACGCGCGCAAGGCGCATACATCCACGACTTAAGCCCATACTGGAGCCATTATTCAAAAAAAGACGAAGCCGACAAACTGGGCTGGAGGTTGGAATATAACATGAAGCACCGCGGCGACGTATACGCCACCCATGGGCTCGGCCCGGTTGCTCAGGCGCTGGACATCCACAGGGGCGACCGCATGAAAACCCTTGTCGCCATGGACACCAAATCCGCGGTCGGAGCTGAACATGTGCGCAAAGCTACCGGAACAGAATGCGGGGATTTCCGCAACGGCGACCATACGACAACCCTCATACGCACGGAAAACGGCAAAGTCATCGAAATACAGCACAATGTGATGACGCCCCAGCCGTACAGCCGCCTTTACCAGATGACGGGCACGAAGGGGTTTGCCAGCAAATATCCCTTTGAAGGCTATGCGCTCGACGCCGCGCAGCTCGCCGCATGCGGGGTAGAGGCCAATCCCGGCGCAAGCGCGCACTCCTTCCTTTCGGGCGAAGACGCGGCGGCGCTCGCGGAAAAATACCGGCACCCGATATTGAAAAAATACGGCGAAAAGGCCCGCAAAGTCGGCGGCCATGGCGGCATGGATTTCATCATGGACAGCCGCCTCGTGTACTGCCTGCAAAACGGTCTGCCGCTCGACATGGACGTTTACGACCTCGCCGAATGGTGCGCGCTCGCCGAACTCGGGGAGATTTCCATGGACAACAACAGCGCCCCCGTGGAATTTCCAGATTTTACGCGCGGGGAATGGAACAAGGTTCAGGGGTACAGGCACGCTTACGCCAGCCCTGAGGAGGAAATGGAAGCTCTTGAAAAGGCCGAGGCGTTTACGGAAGAATTGAAGAAGAGGGGCGCTAAGGAATGGGCGGGGCAATAGCCTGCTCGGTTCAGCCCTTTTGTGCCCATTCGAGGACGGTGGGGCTCTTTACGCCGACGCCGAATTTTTCGGCCTTTTTCAGAATTCTGCGCGCCAGTTCGCCCCTGTACTGTTCCGGCGCGTACCTGAAGTAGGCTTCCGCCGCTCTCACATGCGCCGCGTCTGGCATGGGAAACTCCCTTGTCTCGGGAATGCCGAAATCCGAATACGGAAGCTCGTTTCTTTCCTCGGAATCCAATCTGTCGTTCGAGCTTTTCATTGCCGTGTTTAACACATTTTTTTTCGGAGACAGCGGGTCTCCGGTCTTTGATTGAAATTGACACGGGCCCGTGGCATTTTGTTCCCATTTGCGCGGATTCGCTTTGCATGTCGCGTGCGAGCTGTTTCCATGGCGGATTTATGCGTGGCGGAAAGCCCCGGCAAGGCGAGGGCGTATTTTCTTGCATTGGAGCCTTTTTGGACGATAATGCAACTACAATAAGCATAAGATATGTGGGGTTTGGAAGTTAGCGAATGGAATTTGATAGGGCTGGGGCTTGTCGCCACGGTCCTCTTTGCCGAACTAGTCATAATGGCGGTGCGGCTAAACTCCATGAAAAGCAAGATGGCGGCCAACGCCGACGCCATCCGCGCCGAAGAGCTCGTCAAATACGAGAAGAAGCGCAACGAGCTCGAAATGATCCTCAAGGAGAGCGAGCTCGAAATCAAGGCGGAGTACGAGGAAATGCTGGCCATGGCGCGCAACGTCAAGCGCGACCAGGAGGAAAAGCTCGAAGCCGCCAAGGCCGAATTTGAAAACGCCAAGCGCGTGGCCGAAAGGGCGGAGGCCGAGTATCTGCGTTACGCCAAAATGAAGGAGCAGTACCGCGGCTATTCCGAGCAGTACGCCATGAAGCTCGCGGGAATCGCCAACCTCAATGTGGAGCAGATACGCGAGGAGGCCAAGAGGGAGGTCGAAAAGAAGTCGATGGAAGACCTCGCCCTTTACCGTTCCGAAATTTTGGAAAAATCTAGGCGCGAGGTAGACGAGGAGGCCCAGCGCATACTCGTAGACGCCATGCAGAGGCTCTCGCCGAACATGCCGCAGTCGGTCACGTCGGCCATGGTTAAGATTCCCGACGAAGCCATGAAGGGCAGGCTGATAGGCAAGGAGGGGCGCAACATCCGCTCTTTCGAGGCGTCCACAGGCACCACGCTCATAATAGACGAGACTCCGGAAGTCGTCATGATTTCCGCGTTCAACCCGACCCGCCGCGAAATCGCCAAAATCGCGCTCGAAGAGCTTGTAAACGACGGGCGCATAAGCCCCGCGACGATAGAGGCGGCTGTGGAGAACGCGAAGGGCCGCATAGACGAGCACACCTTTGAACTCGGCTCGAAAGCCGTTGAATCATTGGGAATTTCGAACGTCCACAGCGACATTGTTTCGCTTCTTGGCAAGCTCGGCTACCATCTTTCGCTCAACCAGGACACCCTGCTGCATTCTATCGAAACCGCCAAGCTTTCCGCGATGATTGCCGCCGAGCTCAAGTGCGACACGAACATCGCAAAGCGCATAGGGCTTTTCCACGACATCGGCAAGGTGATGTCCGATTCTGGAAAGTCGCACGCGCTGGCGGGTGCCGACCTGCTCGCCCGTTTGGGGGAATCCGAGGTTGTCGTAAACGCCGTCGCGGCGCACCACGAGGAGGTTGCGCCCCAGACGCTTTACGCCACCATCCTGCAGATTGCCGACACCCTTTCTTCCACAAGGCCGGGCGCGCGCATGGAGGCCACAGACGGCTATATACAGAGGATCAGAACTTTGGAAAACATCGCCAACGAGTTCCCGGGCGTGACCAGCGCGTATGTGCTGCAGGCCGGGCGCGAGTTGCGCGTGATTGTAGCTCCCGACCTCATGAACGAGGTTGAGGCCCACGAAACAGTGCGCAAAATACGCGAGCGCATAGAGGAGTCCGTCGGGGGCTCGATACCCATCAAGGTCACGCTGATACGCGAGCAGCGCTTTACGGAAATCGCCAAGTTCTAGGGCGCATGCGGCGTTTCCCGCATTTGTTCCGCCTGCCGGCATGCCTTCGATTTTTTTGCAAACGGCGCAATATATCGTGCCGCTTAGATGCGGAAAATATGTTGCGGCAGGCGCCTTAATCCATCATATTGCCGACAACTATCAATGCGAGGATTCCGACGATTTCTATTGCGTTGAAGGCCGTGGCTATAATCGCCAGCGTTCGGCCTTTCTTTGTGAAAATGCCGATCATTGACAGCACAAGGACGAACGCGTTGACGCCCATAAGGCCCAAAATGCAGACGCCGATGATTATCTCCCCGCCTTCCGAATCCATGAATGCGGGATTGTACAGCTGCATTACCCCGGCGAGCATAATTGAGGCCATGTACAGAAAGCCCAATACTACCGAGGCTATTATGCCGCCTATGCCCCAGCAGCCGCCGCCGTTGTCGCTTTGATATTGGGCGTAAGGGGTGTTATATTTCATTCCCGCCGCGCAGTTTGGGCATTGTCCGTTTCCGTTAAGCTGGGTTCCGCATTTTGGGCAGTGCATGTTTTTTCTTCCGGGTTGAGTTTTTTTCGCCTGTTTCTTAAAATTTTGCGCAGCTTTTTCCTGTCCTCAACGGCAACGATGTAGCCGACGCATTCGGGGAAGCCGCACCTGCAGGGGTGGTCGAGGCAGTGCTCGAAGGCGTAGCCGTAATTGTAAAGAAGCTCCTCGCCCTCTTCAATGTCGCGCGTGGCGTAAATCCAGATGGAGCCGTCCTCGTTGACGGCCTCGCAGTTGGTGCGGCAGGCGTGGTTTATGTATTTTGCGTCGTTGTATTCGAAGTTCCCGTCGATGTCGTATTCGTCGTCGAGCTCGAAGATATAGACCGCACCGCCTCCCGATTTGCGCGACATTTCCTCGTATATCAGCCCGCGCCGGTTGGATTCCTCCTTGCCGATTTTCTCGCCGAGGTATTCGAGTATGCGCTCGCCCTCGGAAATCCTGCACGCAGCAAATACGCCGCTGCCGTGGATTTTCGATTTTTTTACGACGTGCTTTTTTCCCGCGCTCATTTGCCCTGTGGAAATTTCCCGCTTCGCACCTCGTCGGCGTAGCTCCTGTACGCGGCCTCTATGGTTTCGCCGAGTTTTGCGTACTGTTTGACGAAGGGCGGCACTTTTTCCGAAAGGCCGAGGATGTCTGCGCACACCAGCACCTGGCCGTCGCATGCGCTTCCCGCGCCTATGCCTATTGTGGGCACGCTTACGGATTCCGTGACGAGCTTCGCGGTGTCGGCGTCCGTCATTTCGAGAAGTATGGAGAAGGCCCCCGCCTCTTCGAGCGCCTTGGCGTCCGCGAGGATTTTCGCGCGCTCGGCGTCGTTCGCGCCGAACTTCTTGTAGCCGCCAAGTCGCAGAACCTGCTGGGGCTCCAGCCCTATGTGCGCCATCACGGCTATGCCCGCGTCTACGAGCCTTTTGACCTTGTCGGCGATAATCGCGCCGCCCTCGATTTTGAGGGCCTGCGCGCCGCCTTCCTGCACGAGGCGCTTGGCGTCGTCGAGCAGCCTGTCGAAAGAATGGTGGGCCGAGGCGAAAGGCATGTCGGCCACGACCAGCGCGTTGGTCTTCGCGCGCGACACCGCCGCCGTGTGGTGGACCATCATGTCGATCGTGACGGGCACGGTGTTGTCGAACCCGAGGAAAGTGTTGCCGAGGGAGTCGCCGACGAGTATGAGGTCGGCGCCGGCCTTGTCGGCGAGCCTTGCAAAAATGGCGTCATAAGCCGTGATCATCACGAGCTTTTCCACGCCCTTTTTATTTATAATGCTTTTTGTGGTGTGTTTCATTTCTATTTGAAAAGGTTCATCAGGCTGGGCTTCTTTTCGGAGTCGGAGGAAGAGCCGCTTTTCGAGCCGCCGAGTATTTCGGCGAGGCTGCTTTTGGGTGCCGCTATTGTACCCGTTATGCTGAACTTCGGTCCCTTGTTAAAGCCCTTTACGTCGGAGGCGTCCGTGGCCGTGCCTATTTTCCTCATCATCACCTGCGCGCCCGAGCCGTCCCTGACGAGCATGTAGAAGGGGATGTTTATTTCCTGCATTTTGAAGGGCACGTCGGGGTTGAACGCTATTTTCCCGCCGCTGGCCGAAAATATGAGGTCGTCGGCGTCGAACTCGGCGGTTTTAACCACGTAGTCGTAGCTTGGAGCGGAGCGTTCGATGGCGATGGCGGCGGTGCTGTAATTGAGGGTTTTGAGCATGTCTATTATATCGCCGATTGCGCCAACTTCGTTTGCGCGGTTGCCGAGGAATGCGCCCGCAATCTGCAATGCCGTGCCCACAGTGCCTATCGTGGACTTGCCGTCGATTAGGCGCAGGGTGCCGTTTTTGCCTGTGATGTTCGCATTGCCCGTCATGTAGGCGAGCATGTGCTCCATGTTGTTGCCCGAGCCCTTGAGTTCGCCGGAAGCGTTGAACACGCCCGAAACCATAGCGTTGGCGGGGTCTTCGAACACCTGTGCGACGTCGAAGTTTTCGAGCGATGCCTTGGTGTTTTCGAGCGTGTAGGGCTTTTGCGCGTTCTTGTCGAACTTCATGTCGGCGGCGGCCGTCAGTTTCGCGCCCATGATGTCCGCGGCGAGCTTAGATATCGCAAGCTTCGTTTCTTCGCAGAGCATGGAGGCTTCGGCGTTTTCGACTAGGGTCTTGCCGCCCTTGACGACCTTTCCTATCGTTGCGTCCACGTAAATCGCGCGGCCGACGTTCCAGAAAGCCTTTTCGTCCTTTACGGCGTACTTTTCGGCGGCGCTCTTCGGGGCCTCCTGTGCAAGGGCGGGGCGCACGATTTTCTTCCGGCCCGTGTCGGCGCTTTCGTTTGCCGCCTTCGCCGCCTCATAGTTGGGGTTCATGAAGGCGTTCGCAAGCAGCATGAGGTCGTCAACGACAAGCGTGCCCGCGTTGAGCGTCACGCGCGTGTCTTTGGCGTTTTTCAAATTGAGCTTTGCGGAAGTTTCGCCGCGCGTGCTTTTTATAACCGCGTCGGCGTCGGCCGAGATTTCGGAAAAGTCCTTGTTATATTTCGCCGCGAGGCTGGCCGCAATGTTGCCAATGCTGCCCTCTGTGTTTTTTGCGGCCACATTGTGCATCTGCGCGCTGATTTTCGCGCTTTCTATTGTTATTTCGCCGTCGGCCTCAATGCTGCCCGACGACATGTTGGCGAACTTCGCCAGCGCGGGCTGGCTGAGGATGGCGGGGATCTGGAGGTAGGCCTTGAAGGTCGCCTTGCCCGTCTTCTTGTTCATGTCGCAGTCCATCGCGGCGCTGGCGGTCGCGAAAACCGAGCTGCCGTCGGACACTTCAGCCTTTTCGATGTTGGCGGTCATGGTCATTTTGGCCTTGTCGAAAACGACCTTCGCAGTGGCGTTGGGCGTGATGGAGCGCACGAGGGTCTCGCCGTCCTTCTTAAACGAGATGCGGCTAAGCGACGCGTTGGCGCCCACTTCGAACACGTCGGCTTGAGGCATGTCGACTTCGGCGGAGAGCGATATGGTTTCGGCGTTTACGTCGACGCCCGCGAGGAAGGGCTTGAACAGGGCGAACGGCACGTCCTTCATTTCCGCGCTCAAAAGCTTTTTGGAGGGCACCGATATTTCCTTTGTCTCGGTATTGAACGAGATTGCGCCGCCGTCTTTGACTGCCAGAAGCTGCGCGTTCTTTTCGCCAAAGAGATTTGCGGTAAGGCTTTTGAGCGTGGCCACCTTGCCGTCGAACGCGGCGGAAGTTTTCAGCGCGAGCTTGAGTTCCTTGGGGATGGCGTAGCCGGAAATCATTTCCACGCGGGAAATCAGCGGGTTGAGCGAGCCGTCGGCTGTGATGTCGGCGGAAATGTCATTGCCTTTCTTCACGGCGGCCGCGGTGGCCACCAGCGCGCTGTCGGCCGATTCGGCGATGCTCAGCTTAGCATTCGCGCTCAAATCGCCGTTGAACGCGGCATTGGCGGAGGCGTCGAGCAGGGCGGTAAGGTCTTTTATTAGCACGTTGCCGTCTTTAGAAACCGTCGCGTTCGAGAGCGTCAGCGGCGACGTGGTGCGAACCATTATGGAATTGTCCGCGCCGCGAGCCACCGCTATTTTCGTGCGCAGGTCGTCGGCCTTGTAGCTTATTTCCTTGGGCAGGAACGCCGAAATGAGGCGCGCGGGAATGGAAATCGTCGCAGCGGCCAGCTCGCCCTCGGGAAGCTTCGAGAGGTCTTTTAAGTCTATCGAGAAAGAATTGGGCGCGTTTGCGGAGACAATGTTTTTGCCGCCCTCGGAAACGTTAATGTCTATTTTCGAGAACGACAGCACGTTGCCGTTTTTCGACAGGAGCACTTCTCCGGAAGCGCCGCATTCGCCGATCGGCTCGAGCATTGGGTTGACCGCCTTGAGGTTGCTTGCGGAGCTTTTGAACACGAGTTGCGCCTCGGCCTTTTCGGCGGCGTCCAGCACCGAGCCCTTCGCGTAGAGCGAGGTCTTGAAGCTTGGAATGTCACCGAAGCCGAAGCCCGCTGCGAGCGGCTTTACCTGGGTGTCGTCGATGTCCAGCTTGGCTTCCGCGTCGGCGTTCATGTAGTCCTGCGAGAATTTGCCCGATGCCAGAAGCAGATCCTGCGAATTGTGCCTGAGCGCGAGCTTGAGCGACATCTTGTCGCCGTCGGGCAGGAGCGTCGCGTCGAGGTTGAAGTTTTCGGGCTTGAAGCCTTTGGCCTTCGCCACGACTTCCGCGGCGAACGCGCCGCTTTTGGGCAGGAGCTTTTTAACCTCGACCTGTGTGGCCTGCACTTTCACGTCGACGCTGGAGCCGTCGGGCGAAGTAACAGCGAGATTGGCAGTGAGCTTGTCGAGGATGATGTCCCACTTGAATTCGCTCTTCTCCGAAGTTGCTGGCGTCTGCGCCGTCTGTTCGGCGGGTTTTGTTTCTTCGGTTTTGGCGGAACTTTCGGCGGCCGCTGCCGCGGGCTCTTCGGATTTTTTCAAAAGGTAGTCTATGAGCGCGAGCCTGCAGTTTTTGAGGTCGACGTTCTTGATATGTATCTTGTCGTCAAGCAGGTCCGTGAGGGCGTATTCCACCTCGACGCTGTCGGCGGTGAACACCTCGCCCGTGGGCAGCGGAAACACTATGCCGGTTACGACCGTTTTGCCCAGGCCCGCGTCGAGCTTTTCTATTTTCGCCCCCTTGAACTGTTTGGCGAGCACGTCGTTGGCCATGCCCGTCTGGAAGGATGTGCTGTTGAGAACATAGGCGAGCGCCGCGCCGATTATCACGACGAGCGCGATTATTAGTAATGCGAAAATTTTCAGCATCTTTTTCATAAACGGTTCCTTTCGGTTAAATTATTCCTCTATGGCCTTGTTGAAAAGGCCCTTTTTCATAAAGAAAGTAAGCAGGTAGTTGTCGCGCAGTCCGAAGAACTCCTGCACGTAGTCTTCCTGCCTTATCATTGACAGCACGGCGGGCTCGGTTGTTGAGTCGCAGACTATTATTTCGAAAACGTCGAGGCTTTGGGGCGTCGCGCCGCCCGACCAGAAGCCCGCGTTGCGGTACGTGCGCAAGTCCCACGGGGCGGGCCACGGCGAGTGCCCGGTGATGAACGCTATCGGGATGTCGTTCTCGTATTCCGAAACTTTCGCGCCGCTTTTTATGCGGTCTATCATTTTGCCGTAGTTGGGCACGGTGTGGGTGAAAAGGAAGGGGTTGCGGGGGTCGCTGTGGAAGCGTTCCATCGCGAAGTAGTTTAGCCTGTACTGCCACCAGCCCAGCGCGCAGACGGCGGCCAGCATCGCCAGCCACGCAAAAATGTTTTTTACGGAAAGCATCTTTGCTATGCCGTAGCCTGCGACGGCGCACATGAACACTGCGGGTGTTAGAAGAAGCCACGGGGTCTTGTACGTCACAAAGCTCATGAACAGCGTCGTGAACAGCGCGTTTGCGGACAGAAAAATAACGAACGCGCTTTCGCGCAGGTTTTCGGCGTCGTTTCTCATGCGCAGCCATATGGCCCAGCAGAGCCCGCAGAGCGCGAATATTGCAATCGGCAGGCATCCGAACTTGACGCCCGAGGACGTCTGGAGCGTCAGCAGCTTGAAGTAATAGAGGAAGCCGTTGGAGAAATCTTCCGAGCCCGCCTTTTCGCTGAAGTGCGCGTAGCTGGCGAAGGCGTCCCAAAGGCCGCCGAAGTTTTTGCCGAAAGACGAGTAAAAGGCGCAGAAAATGAGAGCGAAAATCGCGAGGGAAAGAAAGGCCGCCGCAAAAGCTTTCTTGTTAAGCTCGGAGCGCAGGTTTTGGAAAATGCCTTTGTCTATGAACATTGCGGCGATTGTCGAAACTACTATGCCCGCGTAAAAGAGCAGGGCGGTTTCTTTTGTAGCCTGCGCAAGCCCCGCGAAGAGCCCGATGAATACCGCCGACTTGAAAGAGGGCCGGCAGAAAAAGCCCCATGTGGCGAGCGCCAGCCCCAGCACCGACATGGCAAGTATTATCTCCTGCACGAAGTAGGCCGAATATATGCCTACAAGCGGGCACATGGCCGCCGCCGCGCACGCCCAGAGCGCGCCCATGCGCCCCATGTCGCGCGCGCCGAAAATGAGTATGGCGAAGATGAGAAAGAGCACGGGCAGCAGATACTGCCGCAATTGCGCGATTGTTATTTTTGCGCCGTCGCTGCCGCCGGAAATTTTCGCAGCGGCGTCGGCGTAATAATAGAGCGTGGGCCCGTGCGGGCCGTTGGGGTTGTAGCTGTATTCGCCGCTTTCAAAAAGCTTCATGAAAGTGGCCGCCTGCTCGCCCTCGTCGGCGTGGGGCGCGCGGTTCTCCAGATTGCAGTTGCGGGCCGCGAACGCCGCGAAGAACGCCGCGAACATTACTAGAATCTGGAGCGCGATTTTCATTTTTCGTCCGCGTCGTACGCGTCGAGTATGGTTTTTATGAACTCTCGCGGCGGCTTTACGGGCATGCCGCTTTTGTTCACGAAGGCGTGCATGGTGTAGCCCGTGGCGAGCAGTCTGCCGTCCGATGTGATTTCGTATTCAATTTTTACGCGCAGGGCGGGGCGGTCTTTTATAGTCGCCTTGATTTCCACGAGGTCGTCGAAGCGCGCGGGAAACTTGTAGCGCATGTGCGCCTCAAGCACTGGCAGATGGTAGCCTTCTTCGCTGAGCTTTTTATAGCTTAGGCCTATGCTCGATATGAGGTTTATCCTGCTGACCTCGCACCACGGCAGGTAGTTGGAATGGTAGACCACCCCCATCGCGTCGGTCTCGGCGAATCTGACCCTCACTTCCGACGTTTTCGTAATCATGAAATTTCGTTCTCCAGCACCTGTTCGAGGGTCTGCCTCCTGCGGATGAGCCTTGCCGAGCCGTCCTTCATGAGCATGACTTCGGCGGCGGCGGGGTATGAGTTGTAGTTGGACGTGCTCATCGAGCTGCAGTACGCGCCCGCGCCGTCGATTACGCACAGGTCGCCTATCTTCGCCTTGAGCATCCTGCGCGGGGCGAGGCCTTCGGGGTCTCCGGGGGCGGGGGTTAGGATGTCGCCGCTTTCGCAGCAGTGCCCCGCGACAACGTATTCGCGTGTCTCCGTCTCCGGCTTGGGCGAAAGGATTGAAATAGGGTGCTGCGCGCCGTAAATCGAGGGGCGCAGAATGTCGGTCATGCCCGTGTCGAGCTTAAGGAATTCGTAGCCGCCCTTGCCGGTGTCCACCATGTCCTGCACGGTGGCGAGCACAGCGGCGCTGTTGGCCATGAGGAATGTGCCGGGCTCTATTTCGAAATGGAGCTTTCTGCCCGTCTTTTCGTAAAACTCCTCGACGAGCTTCGCGACGGGCGCGCCGACCGCTTGCAGGTCTGTGGAAACCTCGTTGGACATTCTGCCGACCTTGAAGCCGCCGCCCATGTTGAGTATGCGCACATCGTCGAACATCGCCACGGTGTCGAGGCTCATCTTTGCTACCTTCTGCCACACGGCGGGGTCGGAGCCCGATCCTATGTGGGTGTGTATGCGTATTATCTTAAGGTCGTACTTCGCGGCGGTTTCCTTGATCTTGTCGATGTATTCAAACCATATGCCGAAAGATGAGGCGGGGCCGCCGACGTTCGTGCGGTTCGTGCCGCCCGAGCCGAGCCCGGGGTTGATGCGCACACCGACTTCAGAGCCGCGCGCTATCCTGCCGTAGCTTTCAAGCTGGTGCAGAGAGCACGCGTTGAACTTTACGCCCATCGCGACGATTTCGTCGAGGTTGCGGGGCAGCTGCTGGGAGGAAAGCGAAATGTTTTCGGCCGGAATGCCCGCGAGCATCGCGCGCTTGACTTCAAAGGCGCTCGAGGCGTCTATGTGCAGGCCAAGCTCGCTGAAAATCTTCAGCACCGTTGCGTTAGAGGCGGCCTTCATGGCGTATCGCACCGTAATGCCGAACGCGTTGGGGAACGCCAGGGCGGCCTTCGCCTGCCTTTCGATGGTAGCTTCGTCATAGACGTAGCACGGCGTTGAGTAGTCCGCGGCAATGGCGCTCGCCTTCTGCCAGTCGAGGAATCTGCTCTTTTCTATATTCATATGGGCGGGGAAGTATGCATTATTGTTTTATTTTGTCAATCGCTTCGAGTATGGCGCTTTCCGAGAGTATGGCGGGCAAAACTATGGGCCCTTTCGCGGGGTCGGGCGAATACAGTATGTTCAGCGGCACGCCCGCGCGCCCGAATTTTTTCAGCTCCTCAAGAATCGCGGGGTCCTTGTTCGTCCAGTCGCCGATGAGCAGGGCGATGTCGTTTTCCTTGAAAGCCTTTTGCACCGCCGCGCTGTGCAGGGCCGTCTTGTTGTACTGGCATGTGAGGCACCACGAGGCCGTGAAGTCCACGTAGACAATGCGCCCCTCTTTCAAAAGTTCGTCCTGCCTCTGCAAAGACCATTGTTGGGACTTATCGACCGCCGCGGCGGAATTTTCCGTACCGTCTACCGGCTTGAATATGATGAATATCGATACCGCAGCGAGCGCGAGGCAAGCGAGCGCGGCCGCGCGCCTGTCTTTGAGCGAATGGTGCGGCGAGGCGAACCTGCCCAGAACGAAAAGCCCGATGGCGAGAACTGCGAGCGAAACCGCAATTTGCGCGAGGCTTCCGGTCTGCATGTAGAAAATCCATCCGAGCCATCCGACCGTGGCGAAAAGCGGTACGGAGAGAATCTTTTTGAGAACCTCCATCCACTTGCCGGGTTTGGGCATCATTCTGACCGCCGCTGGAACCGCCGAAAGCAGAACATAGGGGAAGGCCATGCCCGCGCCCAGCGACGCAAAGATTGCGAAAGTCATCCAGATGGAAATTTCGGCGGTTAGCGCGACGCCGAGGGCCGAGCCCATGAAAGGCGCGGTGCAGGGGCTTGCCACGAGCACCGCCAGCACGCCCGAGCCGAACGCGCCCAGATACTTGTTGCCCTTTTGCCCGAGGCTCATCTCCTTTTCTATGGCCTTGCCGGCTACGCCAACGCCTATTTCAAAAAGCCCCGCGAAGCTCAAGGCCATCGCGAAAAAGAGCAGGGCCATGAGCCCCGTAAACACGGGGTTCTGGAGCTGGAAGCCCCAGCCGAGGTTTTTGCCGAAATGGCGCAGAATTTCCAGGGCCCCCGCGAGTGCGAGAAAGCTCAATATAATGCCCACCGCGTAAATGAACGCGCTAATCAGCGCCTTGCGCCTGCCCTCGTTTGAGTGCTGCGCGAACGAGAGTATTTTTATCCCGATGACGGGGAACACGCAGGGCATCAGGTTTAGAATCATGCCTCCCAGAAACGCCGAAAGAATAACGCCCCATATGCCGATTCCCCCCGCAGAGCTTTTCGCGGTGAGCACTGTGAACGACGACTCTCCCTGTGCGGGCACGCAGAGGTCGGAACATTCGAGCCAGTCGGCGCGGACATTGATTTTTTCCTCGCTGAACGCGCCTATTTCACTTGGGGCGGTAATCTGGACGGTGACGGTGGTGTCTTCCGAGTATCCCATGCCGTCGATGCCCATGAACGAAAAGGGCTTTTCTTCGGGCCAGTTGAATTTGCCCACTTTCCAGTTCTGCCCATTGGGGAATTCGAAGCTTATCGTGGTGGGCGAGCCTATCTCGCTTTCATTGGGGCCGTATATGTGCGAGCCCTTTGGAATTTCAAACTTCAGCGCCACTTGGAAGGTCTCGCCCGCCGACACTTCGTCGGCGCCCGTCGAGGCCGAAAATTTGACGGCGGCGTCGGCGAAAGCCGAAATCGACGAAAATACGATGAACAACAGAAAAAGCGCGCGTTTCATTAATAGTGCATGTTATAGTATTTACCGTTTAAATTGGCATATTTGGCAAGCGCTTTTGAATTATTGGACTGCGTTTGCTTCGCCTTAAAACCGCGAATAGACCTCCGGTATAATTCACGCCTTTTAAAGCTTCGCAAGCTTTGCCATAATCCAAAATCACTGCGCCAAACAAGAAATTCATAATTTTAAAGCTCATTTCGGTTTTCTGCCAACCCAAACGATAAATACTATAATGTTTAAAATGTTGACAATAGTCCAAATAATAAAGATTTTTCTTTCAGACAATATTGAGTATGGGATTGTTCTCCGATACTTCAACTATTTAGCTGATGCGCGGGCAAAAGGCCAATGCGGTTTTTCCGCGCGGACTGCTGCAAAAACACAACAAATCGGATCATAATATGGCGGGAATAAAAGATTTTCTCTCAAACGACATAGGCATAGACTTGGGAACCGCGAACACGCTGGTTTACGCCAAAGACTCGGGCGTCATCATGAGCGAGCCCAGCGTCGTGGCCGTCTACAACAACTCGAAGAAGGTTGTGGCCGTCGGTGAGAAAGCCAAAAGGATGCTCGGCAAGACCCCGGGCAACATCACGGCCATCCGCCCCATGAAGGTCGGCGTAATCGCCGACTTCGAAGTGACCGAGATAATGCTGCGCTACTTCATCGAGAAGGCGGCGAAGCAGTGGAAATTTGTCGCCCCCCGCGTGGTGGTTGCCGTTCCTTCGGGCATAACCGAGGTTGAACGCCGCGCCGTGCAGGAGTCCGCCATACGCGCCGGCGCGCGCTCGGTGGTGCTAAAGGACGAGCCCCTTATGGCCGCCATCGGCGTCGGGCTTCCCATCGAGGAGCCGACCGCCAGCATGATTGTCGACATCGGCGGCGGCACGACGGAAGTGGCCATCATATCCCTTTCCAACGTCGTTTACTCGAAGAGTGTGCGCATAGGCGGCGACGAGTTCGACAACAACATCACCCAGTACATGAAGCGCGCCTACAACCTCATCATAGGCGAGCGCACGGCCGAAGAGCTCAAGATTAACATCGGCTCGGCGTTCCCGCTCGAGCAGGAGCTCACGTGGGAAGTGAAGGGCCGCGATGCCGTCGCCGGCCTGCCCAAAACCCTTTATGTGACCTCGCAGGAAATCCGCGAGGCCCTCAGCGACTCTTTCAATGCCATCACCGACGTTATCCACGAGGCGCTCGAACAGTGCCCGCCCGAACTCAGCGCCGACCTCGTAACGCGCGGCATAGTGCTCGCGGGCGGCGGCGCGCTGATCCGCAACCTCAACCTGAGGATTAGCGACGCCACCGGGCTGCCCTGCTTCATCGCCGACGACCCGCTGCGCGCCGTCGTAAACGGTACGGGAGCCGTGCTTGAAAACTACGAGTTCTGGGCCAAGGAAAACTCTTAATAAAGAGGGGCTATTTTGGCGTTGCGCAAGTTTACAGCGGTTCGCAACATCGCGATATTTGCAGGCGTGCTTGCCGCGTGCCTGCTCGCCCCCGCAGTAGTGCGCCACTATACAGGCAAGGCCTTTGAGGAGTTCCGCGCCCCGCTCGACGCGATCCCGTCCCAGCTCAACGACCTGGAAAAGTTCTGGGATCTGCGCATGAACTACTCCAAGAGCGAGCTCATCGAAGTCGGCCGCGACTTGGCGCGCCTCAACGCGGGCTACGCCATAAAGCTGACCGAGAACGAGGCGCTGAAGTCGAGGGTCGAAAGCCTCGAAAAAATCCTGTCGCTGCCCGGCGAGGAAAAATTCAAGATGGAAGTGGCCCGCGTCGCGCGCCGCGACATCAATGCATGGTGGCAGCACCTCATAATACGCAAGGGCGCCGCCCACGGCATAAGGGAGGGGTATGCGGTAATCTACGGCGGAGGCGTGGTCGGCAGGGTAGTGAAGGCCAATACATACACTTCGGTCGTCGAGCTTGTAAGCAGCAGGGGCTTCCGCATGGCCGCGCATTTTCTGGGCGAAGACCGCCCCGTCATTTACCAGGGCGCCGGCTCGCTGTCCTTTCAGGACGCCCGCGGCGAAGTGCGCGACGTGCCGGCGGACTTGAAGGCCAGCACGCTCAAGCCTTTGCAGCTGGTTACCTCGCCGCTCGCGGGAAGCTTCCCGGACGGAATCCTGATAGGCGACGTGATAGATTTGACGCTCGAGCCCGACGGCATTTTCCGTTCCGGAACCGTGCGCCTGCCCAGAACTTTGGGCGGCGTGCGTGAAGTCGCGGTGCTTATACCCGTTTCAGACCTCATGGAGGAGTAGGCATGCCGGTGAAGGAACTTTGGCATACATCTTCTTCAAGCGGCCCCTGCCGTTTGCCGCGCACGGGCGCGGGCCGCGGTCTTTTAATTAAACGTGCTTTGTCCCGATTTGATTGGGATAATCTATAATCCGGCAATGTTCAGGAAGTTCGACATACGCATACCCTTTCTGCTGGCGCTCAACCTGCTTTACGTCTTTATAATATCGACCGTAAACTCGGAGCTTGCGCCGTATGTCTGCCTGATGCTTCCGGCCGTTTTCATTGTGGCGCCGGCGCTCTTTCTCGGTTTCGGCGGCATGCTTTTCGTGGTCGGCGTAACGGCGTTTTTCGCCGAGGCCACCACGCCCGTGCGCACGGGCATGACCGCCTTCGTGTGGCTTTTGGCGGCGTTCTGGATTCACGGCTGGCGCTACAGGTTCAAGACGCTCGACAGCCTGGGTATCATGGGCGTTTCTCAGGCCGCGAACCTCGTGATAATCCTCGTGTTTGCGGTGTTCATGAAGGGCGACGGCGCGGGCTTTATGCAGTACGCTTTGAGGCTTGGCGCCGACATGCTCGCGTCAGCCGCCGTCCTCGCGTTCTGCGCAAAATTCACGGTCTCTCTGCCGGTTTCCATCATGGGAGCCTTGGGGCTTGACATAACGGTATCGGAGGGCGACTGATGAAAAGCGCGCGCTACTCCACCAGGCACAATTCCCGCATACCGATATTCTATTGGATATTCGCGGCGGCGTTTCTGGCCTTGATTGCGGCCCTCGGCTACCGGCAGATTTTCCTTTACGACTTTTATACGAAGCGCGGCGAGCGCCAGAGCATGAGGCGCGTCATAGAGCCCGGTGCGCGCGGCGACATCTACGACCGCAACGGCAAGCTGCTCGTCACCAACGAGCCGTTTTTCACCGTAGGCATTTATTTCAACGAGATACTCGGCGAATTTCGCAAGGAATACTCGCGCCTTAAGAAAATAAAGTTCGACGCCATGCGCGCCGCGGGAGAGACGCCCCGTTTCAAGGACGGCGAGGTTTCGGAAATGACGCACCAGGCGCGCGCCAACGTGCTCAACAGGTACCTTGGCATGATAAACAAAATCCTCGGCTCAAACTATGAGATGCCCGAGGACAACTACAACAGGCATTTCAGGATAAACCCGCTTCTGCCGTTCCCGCTCATCAGGGAGCTTACCGCGCGCGAGCACGCCATTCTCGCCGAGAGGATTCCCGTGAACTCGCCCCTGCAGCTTTACACAGACACCAAGCGGTACTATCCTTACGGCGACATCGCCGCCCACGTGCTCGGCACCGTGCGCAACTCCGACGGAGTGGACTCCGAGGGCATGCCCGGCGAAGACCTGCGCACTTTCGCGGGCGTAGGCAAGGTCGGCAGGTCTGGCATAGAGAGGGCTTTCGACTACATGCTTTCGGGGCAGAGCGGCCTCAAGATTATGGTCGTGGACAACGAGGGCTTCAAGTACGAGGACATCATGGACGTCAGCCCGAAAAAGGGCAAGAGCATGAATTCGTCGCTAGACATAGACCTCCAGCAGGTTATTGAGGATTCCATCGGCAACCGCAAAGGGGCGGCCGCGGTTCTCGACGTGAAAACGGGGGAGGTTTTGGCCCTCGCAAGCCGCCCATCCTACAACCCAAACACCGTGTACAAGTCTAACGCCGAATACGCCGCCGCCGAGGAGGCCGGCGCGTGGCTCAACAGGTCCACGCAGGGCCTTTACCCGCCCGGCTCGACTTTCAAGATTGTCACGGCGATGTCGGGCCTCATGACGGGCGCCATAGACGACCAGACCGTGATAACATGCAACGGCTACTACAAGGTCGATTCCAGGCTTTTCCCGTGCAACAACCGCTACGGCCACGGCAATCTGAATCTTGAGGGCGCGCTGGCGCTAAGCTGCAACGTGTTTTTCTACAAGACGGGGCTTGACTGCGGGCACCGCGCAATAGCCGCGACTGCCAAGGAAATGGGACTCGATTCGAGTACGGGGATTGAAATCGGCGACTCCCCTTACACCGTCGTGCCCACGCCCGAATACAAGCGCCGCAGGGGCAGGGGCGGCTGGGTCAACGGCGACACCGCCAATATTTCAATCGGACAGGGCGACCTCCTCCAGACTCCCCTGCAGATGGCCTGCATGACGGCCTCTTTCGCGCGCGGCGAGACCCGCACCAAGGCGTCGATTGTTCACGACCCTACCCGCGTGACCGACATGGAATACCACGGCGGCGAAAAGCTGGGCCTTACCAGAGAGCAGTACGAGACCATTTTGAAGGGCATGGTATTGTCATCGACCGACGGCACATCCCGCAGGGCGCGGATTAAGGGCGTCACTATCGCGGCGAAGTCGGGCACTGCGCAGGTCACCGTCAACGGCAGACCGCTTACTCTCGCGTGGATGGTGGCTTTCGCCCCCGCCGACGACCCGAAGGTAGCAATGAGCGTCATGATTGAGGGCGAGGAGCCCGGCGACGTTGGCGGCGGCAAGACAGCCGGACCCATCGTCAAAGCCGCTATGGAACAATACTTCCGCAAATAGGGCGCGTGATCACTGAGCGAAGGCGAGGTGAAATGTGGCGGCATAGCCGTCACCCGAAGGGCGTTCATGGAGTGAAGGCGGCATGAGTAGCTTTGCCTAAGGCAAAGAGCCTTCAGTCCGAGACATTTTCTGCTGAAAATGCAAGTACAAACTTGCACTACTGAGCGAGCACAAATTGTGCCTGACGCTTTGTTTCGAAGGCTATGCGCATCAGTCACGTTCTCAAGTATGTTGATGCGCGTTTGCTTGCGCAACCCGTCGCACCCTTCGGGCAAGCGCTCCGCGTTATCTATTCGTCCTGCCGCGCCTAGCCTTCAAAACCTCTTTCGAGGCGCATTTTGACGCGCCCTTGGAGAGTCCGTCTATATGCGTCATATATGCTGAAAGCGTATTGAGGGTGCTGCCTCTTTTATTTCTCATTACAATTTGCTGCCGCCACGCGCGCGGTGAAAATGCATAAAAAGACAAAGCGCGGCCAATTGGCCGCGCTTTGTCTTTTTGAATGATTCTAAAAGTTATTCCACTTCGTTCATCACGGGTTCCGGGGCGTCTTCGCCGCCGTCGGTTTCGGGAACGAGCGCCGAATTGTCGGGGAGCTCTTCTACCACCCCTTCGGTCGCTTCGGAATAGTTGCCGAGAGCGCTGTCGAGCAGCTTTTCGAGCGCCTGCCAGTTCCAGCCTTCCATTTCCTTGGAGAACTTGCCGTAGTCGAAGCTGACGATGGCGCACATGTCGAAACTGAGTATGCCGCCGTCCGCCCTGACGGCGTAGCCCAGCTTGTATTCATTGAGGTTATTTACGCACGACTGCACTATCCGGCTGTACGTTTCCGCGAAATTGACGTCTCCGTCCATGCCGTATTCCTTCTGCATTTCGGTTATCCGGTCGAGCATGTCGGTTACGGTTTTGAAGTAGTTTTTGTAGTCTATGACGGCTTCGACCGAATTGCCGTTTCCAATCCTTTTGAGTATCTCCTTGAAGGACGCATCGCCGGCTATGTTTTCCATCTTGCCGTTCATGGCGCTCGTGAGCAGCTCCGTGGGGCGCGTTTTAGTTATGAAGCCCACCTGAGTTTTGCCGAACGCTATGTCTACGGGAATTTCGGCGTTTAGGGGGGTGTAGACTGTGGCGTCGCCGGATTTTTCTTCCGTGAATCCCATTTTCATCATGTCGGCCACGGATTTTTCAAACTTGGAGGCGTCCTTGAAATACGCGATGCCGAACATGTCGGGTATCTGGGGCATGGTGAGCGCGTCCGGAGCGCTGTTGAGGGTCACGAAGTTTATCTGCGTGAGGTTTCCCACAAGAGCCTCGTAGGCGGGGTGTGACTTGTACATCATCGACAGTAAGGGGTTGGATGCCATCATGAGGTTGTCGATGACCGTCATCGCCGGGCCGTTAAGCGGCGCGATGCCCACACTCGCCGATACCATGAAATCTTTCGGCGTGGTCTGCAGAATGTTCGACTTTTCCAGCTTGCCTTCGTTGAAAAGGTCGTAAACGAGGAAGCCGTCGTCGCACAGGAATTTGAGCGAGCCGGTGTAGAGCTCGCGCGATTCCGGAACGTCCATGACCGCCGCGGCCGCCCTGACCCTGTCGGATTTCAGCACGGTTTCGAACATGGCTTTTGTCCGCAGGAAGTCGGGGGACTGCGGAGACTTCCATTTCTTGAAGTTCGCGAACGATACGAAATAGGCGGAGTCGCTGCCGCTCGTCAGCTTTCGGAAATCGGGGTTGTCGAGTATGGATTTCGCTGGGGCTTCGGCGATGCCGTCGGCGAATTTTGCCAGTTCCGTCTCCGAGCTGGCAAGGAATATCCTTTCGGCGTCGAAGGCCGCGCAGACGGAATTTTGGGCGTCTAGCCTTATGATGTAAGCGGAAAGATTGCCCAGCTTTGTGTCCACGGGCTTCGCGGTTATTTTTCCGGGCGCGTTTTCGGCCCCGTCGTCGAAGAGTTTTTTAAGCCTGTCAGTGCGCGCGTAGCAAACCGCGGCGAAACCGGGCATTTTAGAAAATTCAACCTCCCTGACGTAGCCTACGGCCGCGCAGTTTTTCGCAAGCTTCATGTATTCGTCGAAAGCCCGCTGATAGCCGCCCTGGCTAACGAATATTTCGCTCTTGCCGTTTGACGCCTGCGAAAGGGACAACGCCACCTTGTCGAACATCGCGGAAAGGTTCGGGTTGTCCCTGAACGCCTTTATGTATTCGGCCACATCTTTGCGGTCCATGATGTCGAGCATCTGCCTCGTGGTGTGGATGCTGAAAAACGCCGCCGCGTCTTCCGGAACGGCCTTGGCCGCGCCCTTTACTTTCAGGTGGAGGTCGCCCGCCTCTGCGGCGCTTTCAATTTTCCCGCGCATCAGGAACGCCACCGCGCAGAGAATTATTATGGTTGCCAGTAGTATAAGTTTTTTCATGTTTTGTTTTGTTGAAATTTCCGGGGCCTTTGCCGCCGCAATCGTCGCCCCTAAAAATAGTTTATAATGCCGGGCCTTATCAATGTTTTTATGTTGAAAATTTTCGCGCCCGATAAACAGTAAAGACATGTTTAAAAGAATAAAGGTTTCGGAAATTTCGGAAAACCCCGTCGATATGATCGGCAAAAAGTGGATGCTGATCTCGGCAGGAACGGCGGACAAGTTCAACATGATGACGGCCAGCTGGGGCGGCATCGGCTTCATGTGGAACGTCCCCGTGGCTTTCGCCGTGATAAGGCCCAACAGGTACACCTACGAGTTTGTGGAAAACCGCGACACCCTTACGCTTTCATTCTTCGGCGAAGAATGCAGGAAGGCGCTGTCGCTGTGCGGCTCGAAGTCGGGCAGGGACACCGACAAGGTGAGGGAAAGCGGCCTTACCCCGTGGTTCTGCGAAAGCGGCGCGCCCGCGTTCGAAGAGGCGCAGACCGTGCTGGAATGCCGAAAGCTATATTCGCAGATGATGACCCCCGAGGCATTCATCGACAAATCCATAATAGATAAGTGGTACGGCGACGGAAACTTCCACAGGCTTTACGCGCTCGAAATAATCAACGCGTTTGTGAAGGGATAAAAGGCCGCCGTGCTCGCGGCCCGCTGAAATGGACGAACTCGGACAGAGGGTCTGCATACCCGATTTTTGGCAGGCAGAGGCGCTCTCTCACCTGCGCAAGGGGCGCGACCTTGTCGTGCACGCCCCGACGGGCGCGGGCAAGACTTTTATTTTTGAAATGTTTTTCGAGCGCGAATTCGATGGAAGGGCCGTGTACACCGTTCCAACACGCGCATTGGCCAACGACAAATACGAACAGTGGAAGTCTGCCGGATGGCGCGTGGGTATTGCGACGGGCGACTATTCTGTCGACACCGATTCTCCGCTTGTCGTGGCGACGCTCGAAACGCAGAAATCGCGCATATTTTCCAAAAAGATGCCCGACCTGCTCGTGATAGACGAGTACCAGCTTCTGGCCGACCCGCTTCGCGGCGCGAATTACGAGCTTGCAATCGCGATGTCGCCTCCGGGAACGCAGCTTTTAATGCTAAGCGGCAGCGTGGGAAACCCGCAGGACGTGATAAAGTGGCTCGGGCGTCTTGGCCGCGACGCGGCGCTCGTTTCGCACAGCGAGCGCGCAGTTCCGCTCGAGGAAATCGCGATGGAGGCCCTGCCTGACGTCCGCGCGAAAAACATACGCGGGCTTTGGCCGCGCCTCGTGCAGAGGGTTGTCGAGGCCGACATGGCGCCCCTTCTCATTTTCGCGCCGCGCAGGGGCGAGGCGGAATCCATCGCACGGCAGCTTGCGGCGGAGCTTCCGCAGGGCGACTTTCTTTCGCTGCCGCGCGAAACGGCGGCGCTTGCGGGCAAGGAGCTTTCGGGCATGATGCGCAAACGCATAGCCTACCATCACAGCGGGCTTTCGGCGGCGCAGAGGTCGAAGGTCGTCGAAAAATATGCGCGCGCGGGCGAGCTCAAGGTAGTCGTGGCGACGACCGGCCTCGGGGCGGGCATAAACTTTTCCATGCGCAGCGCGATAATCACCGACCGCGAATACGAGAGCGGCGGCAAGGCTCGCGCGTTGCGCCCCGACGAGCTTCTGCAGATGTACGGCAGGGTTGGGCGGCGCGGCAGAGACAAGGCAGGGTACGCTATTTCCATCCCCGGCAAGCCCCGGCTTTCGGAAGCCAATTTTTTACAGCTCGGGCGCGCAAGCGGGCTCGACTGGCCTTCCATTCTGCGCATTATGGGCGACGCTTTCGAGCGCGGCGAAGACGGCGCAAAGGCCGCCCGCGACTTTTGCTCGAGGCTCTTTTCCGATGACGTTCCGCCGCTCGGCTTGGGGGCCCTGAAAGGCGGCGCGGACAAAGCGTATGAGAAAACGCCGGCGCTGAAGGCGGCCTCGCGCATAGAAATTTTAAATTCCAAAATGTTCTGGGAGCGGCGCAAGCCATCGGCAGTCGCGCCGCTTTCGGGCGTCCTGTTTTTTGAGAAGGATGCGTGGATTCCCTTTCTTTCTTCGGCTTCGGCCGTCATGCTTTTAAAGCGCGGCAGGGCGTGCAGGCTCGACGGCGGGTCTTACGGCCTTTGCGTCAATGTTGCCAATGCGGAATCTCAAAACAGGTTTCGGCTCGTGAAAAAACTGCGAAAGGAAGTCGAGAAACTCCGCAAAGAACATGCGCATCTTAAGCCGCTTTTGACCGACGACCTGCTGAGCTTGAAAAACATCAGGCGCAACCTGCCGAAGTTTTTGGAGAAAATCTATCCCGGCGCATCGTGCGCCTCGTTTGATGAAAAGGGCGGTTCCATCTTTGCGCGGCTCGACATATCGAACTCAAAAATAAAAACGGTGTGCGACTCTTACGGTGCGAGGCTCTTCAATCCGAAAACGCGCGCCGTCGACGTTTCGCACGAGGGCGATTTCGCGAAGCTCTCGGGGCTGGGGCGAGAGCTGCGGGCGCGCGGCGAGAGCGTCGCCGAAGTCTGGCAGAGGATGGGGCTGATTGGCCCCGGCGCGCGCCCCACTTTGCGCGGCAGGATTTTCTCGTTCTTCAACGGCGGCGAGGGGCTTGCGGTGGCGGCGGCAATCGGGGACGAAACTTACGGGCTCGAAGACCTTGCCTTCGACGTTGCAAACCTCAGGGCGGGGCACAGGTTCGGGCTGTCGCACACAAAAACCAGCGTGTCGTCGCGCCTGGCCGACGTCTCGCGTCTCGCGTATTCGATGGCTTCGCTTGACGGCTATCTCAATGCCGGCGTGCCTCTCACCTACGGCGACGGCGCGGCCGAGGCCGTGCGCGAAGTCTGGGCGGGAAGGTCATTCCAGAGCCTCGAGGGCGACATTCTCAGGCGCGGCGACGTCGAGCGCGCGTACCTGGAATGGCAGAGCATGCTCCGGCACATCGCGTCGTGCCCCGACGCCCCTTCGGAGCGCTGGATGGAGTTCAAACGGATCGCGGCGGGATTCTCCCGCTAGGCGAAGTGTGCTTTTTTTCTTGAGCATTTTTCCCCCGTCCGCAATTTTTGTAATTTGAAAAAATGCCGATGAAAACAGCTCAACCATCGGAACCAACTAACCAAATGAGATTTACCACACCACTATTGCCGGCGGCGGCATGTCTGGCTGCGCTGTCTGCGTCCGCCGCCGCAACCGAATATAATTCCACCGTAAAGGCGGATTCCACTGCGCCCCTCGTCACCCTTGAGGACGGCGACATTGTCGATGTGTCGGGCATGTACGGCCTGCACGCGCGCGACGGCGGCGTCATAACATTGTCGAACCCCGCGACGGACGGAATAACAATACGCGCCACGGGCGACACCGACGCGCACTTCGCTGTTTACGCGCAGTCGGGCGCGAAAGTGAACCTCGGTTCCGGCTCGGAAATTCACGGCGAAAGCGGCGCCCGCGTTTACGGTATCAGGGTTTTGAACGACAAGGGAACGCCCGGCGAGCATTCCACCGTGCGGGCCGGGGACAATCTGCGGATAAACATAATAGGCTCCGGGCATTCCATAAGCGCGGGTATTGCCGCAGGCAGCAACGGTTCGGTCTATTCGGGAACAAACGCCGTCATAAAGGCTCTAGGCGCGCGCGGCGTTTCTGCCGACAGGGGCGGCCTCGTGGATATCGGTGAAAATTCTAAAATCTCCGTCGCCTTGGGCATATACGCCACAATGCTGGGAAAGGTAACCGTCGCCAATTCGAGTATTGAGGGCCTCGGCGACAGTGGGACAGCCGTAATGGCGGGGCCTGAAGGCATTGTCGAGCTTACGGGCTCATCCGTGTACGGCGCGAAAAACGCGATAGTTCTGCACGACTCAAGCGCCGCCGAAACTTCTGGAGCTTCGAAAATCACTGTAAACGGCGGAACCGTGTTTTCGGAATTGGCGCTCATAAGGGGCGAGGCCGTGCGCGGGGCTTACGGCGTGGATGCGGAAGTTCTTTTTGCCGGCGGCGCAAAGGCGTCGAGCGCAAACGGCGCATTGTACCAGAGCGCTTCGGGCGTTTTCGCCGGCTCGCGGGTTTTCATAAGAGCCGATGGGGCAGGCACGGACGTTTCGGGCGTCGTGCTGGGCGGGGGGACTGCCGAGGCGCATTTGACGGTCTCGAACGGGGCCTCGTGGTCAAGCTTTGGAACGTCGCGCGTGGAAGGACTTTCGCTGGCCGGCGCGAATGTAAGCCTCACGCTCAATTCAACGGACGACGCAATATACGTGGGGGGCCTCTACGCCGCGTCGGAAGATTCCGTCGTGAACATCGATTTGACGAACAGTCTGCTCATGGAAATTTTGGAAGCGGTCGGCGAAGATCCGTATCTGCTGGAGTCGATTGTGACCGGCTCTTTCGAAAACGACCTTGCGCAATATGTTCTGTCGAACGTCAACGCCGACGGCTCCACTTGGTCTTACGATGACTTGGGCAACGGGAAATATCTGATATACAACATACACGTCGTTCCCGAGCCTGCGGTTGTTGCCGCAATCGCGGGGATTTTGGTTTTCGGTTTTGCCGTGCTGCGGCGCAGAAAGTGACAGCCGCGCTTTGTCCGACGTTCGGCGGGCAGCGCATTTTGCGGTTGACAAATTATCTCCCTATGGATTTTTATTGCCGACAATCAACCAACCTTAAACCATGTATTTTTCTTCAGAATCCCTCCTAGGGGCGGCCTCGTTCGTTGTAGGGGCTTCCTATCTACCCCCCCCCCCCCCCCCCCCCCCCCCCCCCACCCCCCCCTCCCCGCCCCCCCCGCCGCCGCCTCTGCCTCGATCTAGTGTAGTTTACTTT
>CALXSL010000019.1 GCA_944391135.1 uncultured Opitutales bacterium | reverse complement strand
AAACATCTACTCTACATTCCCTAAGCCGCTTGTCTAACTCCTTTAGCTTTTATGCACTGGAGATTTTAATTCGCGTTATAATTTCCTCTTTTTCAAAAACGTTACACTAGTTTTTTCTCCCCGCCCTTCAAGCTATTTTTCAAAAAGCGCGTTTTTGCGCGCGGCTTTTCCGGCGGACATGGAAAAAAACTTTGCGATATTTTACAAATATCGGCAAAAGACACGCGGCCCCAAAGGGCCGCGCGCTATTATCACAATCAACTAACCTTCCGGTATGGTTGGCCGGATTGGCAGGGGGCCGGAACCGATGATAATTTCAGTCTCCCCCCTGCCAAATCTTCACGTTCGAAACTTGTGCCGCGGGGCGGCGGCGCGGAATACGAAGCGCCTGCCAAAACTTATTGCCGGACCTTGCGGGATGCCGGAAAAACGGACTTTCACGCTGCGGGGCGATTTTCCGGAAAAACCCTGCGCTGGCCTTTTTCCGCCGCCGTCAGATTCGGGCGCCGCATACGGCGGCAGTCTGTCGAACAAATATTTCATGGCTGAGTTGACGTTGATATGAAGGTTTCGCCGCTTTAAAATATAACTCGATATATGTTAAACACTTGCGGAACTTATTTCATTTTGCATGTTCGACTGTAAACAAAGCGGAGTCAAGAATAAAATTAACGCAATATCATTATTTTCAGCATGTTGCAAAAATCCCGTTTTGCGCACAAAAATGGCGCGCCGGCGGGTTTTAGCCGCCGGCGCGCTGTTTATACCACCTAGTAATGCCCGTTTCAGGGCAAATATTCTTTGTTGTAGTCGTAGAGGCTCTTCACCGCGCGGGTGCACACCTCGCTGTTTTTGAACGAAAGGCTTTCGGGGTTGTATTCCAAATCCTTGTCCGGGTCGAGCAGCGACACGATTGAAAGCAGGGCCACTTCCGTAAGCGGGGCTGCATATGAAAAATTGCCGGGCGGCTGTTTGCCTTCAAGACAGCACAGGGCCCATTCCATGTGCGTATTGCAAGGAGACACCGAGCGCGGAACGGAAGGCTTCGGGAAAGCGTCGTTTTTGGTCATTTCCACCATGCGCTCGCGCGGATGTATCATGCAGATGTTGCCGACGTCGCACAGGACGGTCTCTTTTGTGCCGACTACGTAAATGCAGTTGGCCCTGTTCCACGGATCGTAGGGGTCCGGGTCTATGAGGTCCTGCGAAACGCGCTTTACCGATTTCGGCCGGCGACCGCCGTCATACCAGTGCATGCCGATTTTGCCGCCCACGCCGCGCGCGTTTTCAAACACCATCAAAGTGGTGGAATCTGCAGGCCAGCTGTAATCGTTGAAAGGTGTCGAATTGGCACGGACCGTTTTAGGGAAGCCGAGATCGAACGCGGAGTACGGGATGTCCATGAAGTGGCAGCCCATGTCGCCCGCGGCGCCCGTGCCGTAATTGCGAAGCCCGCGCCAGTTGAAGGGGGCGATTGCCTCGTTGTACGCCTGAAAGGGCGCGACGCCCAGCCACAAAGGCCAGTCGAGCGTCGCGGGAACGGGCTGAGCGGGCGGAACCTGAAGCTGGCCCTGCGGCCATATAGGGCGGTTCGTCCAAAAGAAAATGTCCTCGATTTCACCGATGATTCCGGCCTCATACCATTCTTTGAGCACACGCCAAGATTCGCACGCGTGGCCCTGATTGCCCATCTCGGTTATTACGCCCGCCTCTTTCGCAAGCCTGTCGAGTTCGTTTGCTTCCCATATAGTCCTCGTGAGCGGCTTTTCGCAATAAACGTGCTTGCCCTTGGCGATAGCCCATGCGGAAATGGGATAATGCATGTGGTCGGGCGTGGCGACCGTAACCGCGTCGATTTCCTTGTCGAGCTTGTCGAGCATCACGCGGTAGTCGCGGAAGCGGGGGACGTCGGGGAACTCATTGTAGGCGGACGCCGCCATGGCATCGTCAACGTCGCAGAACGCGGCGAAGCGGACTTTGTCGAAATTGCGGAAGGCGTCGATTGCCGCCGCGCCCCTGCCGCCAACACCCACGACCGCCACATTGAGCTTGTCGTTGGGGCCTATTTCGCGGCCTATGCTCCATTTGGGCAAAACCATAAGCACACCGGCCGATGCGGATGCCTTTAAAAATTTTCTGCGCGTAAACATTAGTCGTCCTCCTTGTAATATGAAGCATAAGGAAATTCTGGGAGTTTAGTCAATAAAAAAACGTTTCGGCGGCGGACGACTAAAGCGCGACATTCTTGCCCCAATTCATTTTTTTGCATTCCCTTTTTTTCAATATCTTCGCCTTGTTCAGCGCAAACCAGTTCTCCCATTCACCTATAAGTGCCATCCTTGCTACTTCATCGTATTTATTTTGACAAATATAATCAAAATCGTATCCGGGATTGTATCCGCATATTTTTTGCAGACAGTCAATGAGAAGCAGATCGCCCTCAAGCACGGGAGACATCCCGACTTTCAGCGCCTTGAACAATACGGGAACATATTCGAGCGGAATTACATCGGGGTCGAGCGAATCGAGAAACTGCGAGACTCTGCCTGCTTTCCATAGATATTTCAATGACGGGCGCTGCGGATCGCCCGAGAGAGCGTCGAGCGCCTCGAACGCGAATTTTATTTTATCCTCCGCCTTTTCGAGCGAATGGTATTTTTCGAGGCGCTCGTGCTTGTCTTCAGTAGTGAGGAAATATTCGAGCTCGCGAGTGAAATCCGCGCCATACGCGCAAAGCGAACACACCGCCGCAACAAAAACCAAGACCGCGCGAAAAAGCGTCATTTGACGGCCCCCGATTCCCTGCTCCAAATAAGTTTTTCGTCGCTTCCGAAATAAATTTTGTCGATTCCTGAACCGGTATAAACCCTGAAACTGAACTTGTTGCCATGGACGCCGTCCTGCGGCGTCAATTGCATCAGGACTTTCAGATACGCCGCATTGCCGCGGTCGACGCGTGCAAGACTTTTCACAACCAGCGCACTGTCCATGGCGTCATAACCTGAAATGTCGACATAATGCCTGCCGTCAGCATCGACGCCCTCATCAATCGCGTCAAAACGCGCCGAACCGGAATCGAGATAGCCGGTGAAAAACGACGCGCAAAGGCCGCACGCGCAAAGCGCGGCGGCGAGCGCCAGCATGGAGGAAATTAAAACCGCATTTTTTGCTTTTCGCATGGAATGTATTTTTAACGCACTCGGCGGCACTGTCAACTTCATTGGCCCATCCCAATCTTCAGGAAACTTATGCGCTTCAAGATGTTCAAATTTTCCGCGTCGATTTTGTAACAGTCGCCCGTTATTTCCACGCTGCGCTTTCCGACCTTCGCGTCCGCGGCGGTGTCCCCGAAACGGATTCTGCAATACGCACCGGTGTAAACGCGCTTTTCCCGTGCCCCGCAAATTGGCGGCAAAAAACAAACAAGACGACAAATATGGTTGAATTTGTGCCGCGAAATGCTAAGTTATCGTTAATATTATCACGACAATGAGAACCATATACATAGTAAAAAGCACACTCCCCACAATAGAATCGGCGCGAGACCTCGCCAGAATACTCGTCGAAGAGAAACTCGCCGCATGCGTGCAGATAGGCGCGAGAATGGAATCGGCCTATGCATGGAACGGCGAAATACGCATCGACGAGGAATACCCCATTTCCATAAAAACCTCAGCCGCCGCCATGGAAAAGCTTGAGGCGCGCTTCAGGGAGCTGCACCCTTACGAATGCCCGCAGTGGGCCGCCATTACCGCCGAAGCGTCAAAGGGCTACGCAAAATGGGTTAAAGAATACTGCACCTGCGGCGTCTGCCAGTAGCGGCAGGAATTTCACACTTGAAAAAAAAGGGCGTCATAAAAAACGCCCCTTTTTTTATGTTTGCGAAATTCCGAAGCTTATAGTTAATTCTCCGGCAAAATGATATTTTTCATACTGACAGTAGTCCTGACCCTCGGCGTTTCTGCCGTATGCTCCATGCTGGAAGCCATGGTGCTGAGCACCACGCCCCTCGAGATTGAAACCCTCAAGCGCAAGTCGCCGCGCCGCGGGGAGCTTCTCGAAACTTTCGTGGCCAAAATAGACGAGACAAGCTCTGCCATACTCACGGCCAACACCATAGCCAACACTTTCGGCGCGACGCTAGCGGGCATACAGTTCGCATCGCTTTTCGGCGCCGGCACGATAGCGACAACATACGCGTTCCCCGCCATGATGACTGTGGGAATACTGCTGCTTTCCGAAATACTGCCAAAGAATTTCGGGCTGATATATAGGCCCTCGCTCCAGCCGTGGGCGGTCTACCCCCTGCACTGGCTGAGGATAGTGATGCGCCCCGTGTCGCTTTTCACGTCGTGGCTTCTGAGCAAGCTCACTTCGCGCAAGAACATGCGCGAGCTAAGCGACGACGAAATCATAATGCTCGCCGACAAGGGGCAGAAGGACGGCGTGCTGTCGTCGCAGGAGAGAGACCTTATCGCCAACTCGCTGTCGCTGGCCGACATCACGATAGCCGAAATCATGACGCCGCGCACCGTGGTCACGGCGTTTGAAGAGAATATGAGCGTTGACGAGGTTTTCGACCGCCACCTGCACCTCAACTTTTCTCGCTTCCCCGTGTACAAGGACACCATTGACAACATAGTCGGCGTTATCCGCCGCCGCGACATACTGCTGGCGGCCGCCGAAGGCAAGGGCGGCAGGAAGATTATAGAGTACGCCCAGCCAGCGATTTTCGTGCCCGAAAACGGCAGCGCGCTGGCCGTGCTGCGCCAGCTTATAATGAAGCACCAGCCCATGGGCATAGCCGTCGACGAGTTCGGCTCGCTCACGGGCGTCGTGACGCTGGAGGACATATTCGAACACCTTTTGGGCTCCGAAATATTCGAGGCCGACGACATAGCCGTTGACATGCGGGAATTCGCAAGGACGCGCGTAAACAACCAAAACAAGTCATGAGCACAAATTCTCCAAGAGTCCCCGCAGAATGGGAGCCCCAGGACGCGGTATGGATGACGTGGCCGTCGGGCGGCAAATGGTGGCCCGAGGCGCAGGACGCCGCCCTCAATTCTTTCGCGAAACTCGCCTCGGCGATATCGCAGTTTATAACGGTAAGGATAAACTGCGAAAAGGCCGGCATGCCCGACGCCCGCGCGCGCATAGAGGCCGCGGGGGGCGTTGAAAAAAACATATCGTTTAACATATGCGAGACCGACGACGTCTGGTGCCGCGACAGCGGCGCGATATTCCGCATAAACGGCGGCATACTGGAGGCCATAGACTTTAAATACAACGCGTGGGGCGGCAAATACCCCCCATGGAACCGCGACGACGCGCTGGCCGCCGAAATGGCAAAGTCGGCAGACGCTAAAGACATCCGCATAGAGAATCTCGTTTGCGAGGGCGGCGCGCTGGAATTCGACGGCAAGGGCTCGCTCATCACAACCGAATCGGTGGTACTCAACCCCAACAGGAACCCGGGCGTCAGCAGGGAGCAGGCCGAGGAAATCCTTAAAAGCGCGTGCGGCGTCACAAACATAATATGGCTCAGGGACGGCCTCGCCAACGACGACACCGACGGCCATGTGGACAACATCGCGCGCTTCGCGCCGGGCGGCAAAATCATAGCCGCGGTCTGCGGAAAATCCAACCCTTCATACAAGCAGCTTCAGGAAAACCTCGAAGTTTTGAAAAAGGCAAAAAACGCCAAAGGCGAAAGTTTCGAAATAATCGAGCTGCCGCTGCCCGAAGAGCCGGTCGAGGCGAAAGGCGCGGACGGCAAGCCTAGGGTGCTGCCCGCCAGCTACGCCAACTACCTTTTGACGAACGGCGCGGTGATAATGCCCGGCTACTGCCAGAAAAGCGACATCGACGCGGCCAAAACGCTCGCGGACGCCTTTCCGGACAGGCAGGTCGTACCGGTGTGCTCGAACATTTTCATACAGGAGGGCGGCGCGGTGCACTGCCTTACGCAGCAGCAGCCGTCCGTCAGTTAAGGCTTGCAAATTGCGGGGTTTTCAGCATTTTTACATATACAAAACCAGTACTATACAAATATACAACTTACCCCGGCAAAACCATGAAACAAGCCAAACTGACATTGTGCGCGGCCATGCTCGGCGCAATCGCGCTCCTTTCGGCCTGCAACACCGAAGGAATCAAAGACGACGCGCGCGAAACCCCCATCGGCTCCGTGATATCCGGCGACACCACGACGGCCGACGACTACTTCCACAGGGTCAAGGAGCGCAACGCCAACACCCAGAAGGAAACATGGCGGCCGCTCTCCAACGACCGGATGTAGGCGCCGCCGGAAACGCAAAACTTGGACAGCTTCTTTACACTTTCACTGGACGGACTGCAAAGGCTGCTTGTCGGTGCGGGATTTGAAAAATTCCGCGCGAAGCAGGTGTTTGACGCCGTCTACAAAAACAGGGTTTTCGACCCGCAAAACATCCCCACGATCCCGCAGAAGCTGAAGGACTGGCTCGGGGGAAATCTGGAATTCGCCGCGGCAAAGCTCGTGGGCAACCGCGAGTCTGAGGACGAAACGAAAAAATACCTCTTCGCCCTAAGCGACGGATATTTCGTAGAGTCGGTGCTTCTCGAGGCCCCCTCCGACGACGGGCGGACCCGCAAAACGCTCTGCATAAGCACGCAGGTGGGCTGCGCATGCGGCTGCAAATTCTGCGCCTCGGCAATGCACGGCTTCATAAGAAACCTGAGCGCGGGCGAGATAGTCGCGCAGGCCCTGCCCTTCGTGAAGGAGGAAGCCGGAAACGGCAAGACAGAGAGGAAGTTCGAGTTTGAAAACATCGTCGTAATGGGCATGGGCGAGCCGCTCATCAACTGCGACAACCTCATGAAGGCCCTGGAAGTTTTCAACGCGCCCGACAAGTTCGCGTTCGGGGCGCGGCGAATAACGGTTTCCACATGCGGCATAGCCGACAAGCTTTCGAAGCTGGCGGAGGACAAGTTCCCATTCCGCCTCGCCATCAGCCTGCACGGGGCGACGGACGAGGTGCGCGGCAGAATCATGCCGATCAACAAAAAATTCCCGCTGGCAACGCTGCTGGACGCCGCCGAAAAATTCGCCGAGTCTAACGGGCGCATGATAACTTTGGAATACATCCTGATAAAGGATGTGAACGACTCTTTCGCGCAGGCGCACGCACTTGCCAAAATCGCCAAAAGGCTCCATGCGCACGTGAACCTGATCCCCTACAACAGGGTCGAAGCCCTGCCGTGGAAGCGCAGCGACTTGGGGCGCCGCGCGGCCTTCGCGAAAGTCCTTAAAGACGCGAAAGTTTCATACACCCTGCGCCGCGAAAAGGGCGCCGAAATCGACGCGGCCTGCGGGCAGCTCGCGCTAAAAAAAAGGGAATCCGAAAAATAAAAAGAACGCTCATTTCAATACTGGCCGCAGCCTGCCTCGCGGCTTCGGGCCATTTGTCGGCTGCGGCGCCCTACCCGTAGGAGGAAAAATCAAAAGGAATGGAACCGGAAATGCGCGTGAAATTTGCGCTGGCCGTCGCGGGCAAAAGGCTTGAGAGCAAGGAATATGAAGACGCCGAAAAAATCTGCGACAGAGCCATAAAGCTTTACGGAGACTCCAAAGAGGTCGGCAAAAACGCGCGCGGCCTGCTTTTCGCAACCCGAGGCAGCGCATATTTTGCGTATCGCGCATGCAAAACATGCGCTGACTTGGAGCGTCAAAACGCACCTCAGGCGAGGCTTTGAAATGGAGCGACGGTGAAAGCGTACATTAGTACGTGACCAGTGGCGCGCTATTTCAAAACGAAGCATCAGGCGTATTTTCACGCTCCCCCAGGGATACGGCAATTTGCTTGTCACCAGAATTTGTTGATTTTTTAATTGCGAAAAACCTTTATATTTGAATGCTTGTCTGGATTGAAAAAGGCGGCCCACAGCAACAATCCGTTTGAAGAGGTGACAAATTCCATGCGTCCCCTCTTTTCTGCTTTGGAGAAATTCCTCATGAAGCAGGCGATGGGCTTCGCCAAGGAGGTGCGCGAAGCCGCGCGCGAGGCCATAGCGCCCAAGGGCAAGTTCATCCGCCCCCTGCTCGTATTTTCGGCGGCCGCAAGCGGCGGATACTCGAAAGAGTCGGTCGTAAGGCGCGCGGCTATAGCCGAACTCACGCACCTTAGCACGCTCATACACGACGACGTGCTCGACAACGCCCAAATACGCCGCAACGCCCTGACATCGAACGAGAAGTACGGCGCTCGCACGGCGATACTTTTGGGCGACGCGATTTTCGCCCACACGATGCTGCTGACTTTCGACGAGAACGACGACGATCTGCTCAAAAAGACGGCCAACTGCATACGCACGATATGCGAGGGAGAAATACGCCAGACGCTTGCCGACAAGGATTTGAACGTGTCGCGCAAGCGCTACTACGAGGTTGCCTACGGCAAGACCGCCGCCCTGTTCGAACTCTCATGCGGGCTCGGCGCGATGGCCGTCAAAAACGCCTCGAAGGCGTGGATAGAGGCCGCCGAGGAGGCCGGAAGGCAGCTTGGCATAGCGTACCAGATTTACGACGACATCTGCGACTGGTTCATGTCTGAAAAGGACGCGGGCAAGACGCTCGGCACCGACCTGGAGTCGGGAAAAAAGACCTTTCCTTTGATAGTGCTTCTGGAAAAGCTCCGCAAGAAGGACGCCCAGAAGCTTTCGAAAGAGCTGCTTTCGGGCAGCGGAGACTATTGTGAAATCGCGCGGCAGATGCGCGAGCTGGGCGTTCCCCGCGAGTGCGAAAGGGAATTTTCGCGCCGTGTTTCGCTCGCCGAAAAAACGCTGGCCAAACATCCTGAAGAGGGCGCGAAGCTCCGCGAGTTCTGCGCGGCCATGCGCAAACTCAACGTGGGCTGAAGCGGCATGGAACATTGCGCCGACAATCTGTTTGTTATTGGCATCTCCCACGAATGCGCCTCGCCCGAAACCCTCGGGGCGAACTCGCTCACGGCGGAAAGCTGCACGGTGGTCGAGCGCGGCATGCTGGAGCGCGACGAAGTGTCGGAAGCCGTAATTTTAAGCACCTGCAACAGGATTGAAATCTATTTTGTGTCGAGGTCGCGCAAGCCCCTTCAGGACATTCTGGAAGCGCTTCAGGACATAGGCCGCGACGTGACGGCCTTCTGCAACGTGTCGTACGCGAGGCAAAACGCGGAGGCGCTGCAGCACCTTTTCGAAGTCGCGTCGGGGCTCAAATCGCAGATGACGGGCGAGACGGAAATCCTCGGGCAGGTCAAGGCCGCCTACGCGCGCGCGGCGGCGGCCGGGCACTGCCGCGGCGTGCTCAATACGGCTTTCCAGAAGGCGGCGCATTACGCAAAATGGGTGCGTTCGAACACGGAAATAGGCCGAGGCAAGATAAGCCTCGGATCCGTCAGTTCGGAGCTCGCCGCGAGGATTTTCGAGGACATTTCGCGCGCGAAAATCCTGCTGCTTGGCAGCGGGGAGGCCGGGAGGCTTATAGCCGACGCGCTCTACGTGCGCGGCGCGCGCGACATCGTAGTGGCAAGCCGCACGCGCGCCAACGCCGAAACCCTCGCCGAGAAAGTCTGCGGGCGCGCAGAAAACCTGTCCGAGGCTATACAGAAGCTCTCCGCCTACGACATCATTCTGAGCGCGAGCTTCTCCGACGAGCCGCTGATAGTTTACAATGCCGTTAACGAGGCCATGCAGAAGCGCAGAAACCGCCCGATGTTCCTAATAGACCTAGCCATACCGCGCAACATAGAGGAGAAATGCGCGCAGATTGAGGACGTCTACATATACAACCTCTCCGACCTTTCAAAAATTGCGAACGAAAACATGGAGGCGCGCCGCGCCGAAATAGAATCTTCGCGCAAGTACATAAAAGAAAAGGCCCGGGCCATAGGCGAACGACTTTTCGGCCCGCATTCGCCATAAAGCGGGCACAGCCGGCCCCTATTCAAATTTCGCGCAGATATTTCCGCGCGCTTCCGCACACAATTTCATGAAAAAACAATGTCGGATTTCCTCGCGGAAAAACGCCAGTTGTTTATAGGCAGACTGTTTTCGCCTCCGGCTTTTGCAACATAGGAGGCGTCGTCAAGCTGTTTTTCGCGCCAAAAAAAATGCCTTAAAACCTCACCGTTAAGATTTTCAGACACAATCGCTTAGGGATCCAACAGCGCAAGCTCCTTTTTTATGGATCCGGCGGAACCGTTCAGCGGCCTTTCGATATTTTCCAGTCCGACTGGTAATTTCCGCCGTCGTTGCTTATTTTTGAGATGTTCATGAATGCAAAGCTGAGACCTCCGGGCGCGGCAAAGGTTTCGGAGATTTCATAAACCCCGGGAATTCCTTCAAATTCGCACAGCCCATGCGCCAGGGCATAGGCCATGCAAAACATTCTCCTGTGAAAAAAGGCTTGTGCAAGAGTTCTGCCGCCTATGTTCTCACCGTTCACGTAGCTGCCGTAAATAATCTCTATATAGTCCTCCCCCGCCAATTTCCGGGGCTCACTGCCCGCAAAAACAAGCCCCTCACTTTTTGCACCGTGTAATACGGATAAAAGCCGTCCCTTGTCGTCTTATATGGAGCGCTTTTTCCCGTCCGTCCATCAGGAAGCCTGTTTTCGACTTCAAATCCTTTTCCCCTTGCGGATATTCCATGCCCTGCATAACCACACAAAAACATGTGGCCGGAATATTAGACAACATATAAATATGTTTTTGCGACATTTTCGTAGTCCTGCACTCTACGAATGTACAATTTTGTATTTTTATGGTTTTTTTGGAAAAATTTTCCTTGTGAAAAAATTCGTTTAAAATATTGATTGGTTGTTTAAAATGAAAACTCTATTCGTAACATCTGAAAAGGATCCCAGAGAAACGAGGGTCGCGCTTACTCCGTCGGACGCGCAGAAACTCGCAAAGCTCGGCTGGGAAATTCACGTGGAGTCGGGGGCGGGCGCAAAGGCCGGCTTCATCGACGAAGACTACGCGGAGGCGGGCGCAAAAATCGCGGACGCAAAATTCGCCTCGGAAGCCGACTTTGTGGCCGGCGTGAGGAAACCCTCCGTCGAAGATGTGGCAAAACTCAAAAAGGGCTCCTTCCACCTCAGCCTACTCGACCCCTTCAATGAAAAGGCCACCATCAAGGCCTTTGCGGAAGCGGGCGTTACGGCGGCAAGCTTCGAGATGATTCCCAGAAGCACGATCGCGCAGAAGATGGACGTGCTGAGCTCGCAGGCCAACCTCGCCGGATATTACAGCGTGGTTAAGGCGGCCTCCACCATCAACAGGATCATCCCCATGATGATGACCCCGGCGGGAACGATTTCGCCGCTCAAATTTTTCATAGTCGGCGTCGGCGTTGCAGGCCTCCAGGCCATAGCCACCGCCAAGCGCATGGGCGCGAGGGTCGAGGCTTTCGACACCCGCCCGGTCGTCGAAGAGCAGGTAAAGAGCCTCGGCGCAAAATTCGTGAAAATCGACCTCGGCGAAACCGGCCAGACCGAACAGGGCTACGCCAAGGAGCTCACGCCCGAACAGATTGAAAAGCAGCGCAAGGGCATGGCGAAAGTCTGCGCGCAAGCCGACGTAATAATCACGACCGCCAAGCTTTTCGGCAGAAAGGCCCCGCGAATCATCACCGAAGAAATGGTCGCGGGCATGAAGCGCGGCAGCGTGATAGTGGACCTCGCGGTTGAAAGCGGCGGCAATGTGGCGGGCTCGGAGCCCGGCGAAACCGTCATTACGCCCAACGGCGTCACGATCATCGGCGACACATGCCTCGAAGCGCACGTGCCGGCCACGGCCAGCCAGATGTACGGCTCGAACGTGTACAACTTCATAGAGCACTTCACGAAGGACGGGGAATTCCATGTGGACATGGAAGACCCCATCATGAAGTCGTGCATAGTGGCGCGCGGCGGCCAGATAACCGACGAACGCTTCATGTAAAAATTTTTCAGGAAACGACATGGAAACAATATTACTTCTTTTCATATTTACGCTCGCGGCGTTTCTGGGCTTCGAACTTATCTCGAAAGTTCCCAGCCAGCTTCACACGCCCCTTATGAGCGGTTCAAACGCCATCAGCGGCATTACGATAGTCGGCGCGCTCATCGCGGCTGGCGGCACGGCCGGCAGCTGGTTTGCCACGGGCCTCGGCGCGGCAGCGATTGTGCTGGCCACGATAAACGTGGTCGGCGGCTACATGGTCACCGACAGGATGCTCGCGATGTTCAAGAAGAAGGGGGGCAAATAACATGGCCCCCCAGACAACGCATTACCTCGTCAGCCCCGCGCTGATAAACTTCGTGTATATAATCTGCTCCGTGCTCTTTATCATAGGCATAAAGATGCTCGGCAAGGCCCAAACCGCCCGCAAGGGCAACATCATATCGGCGGTCGCCATGTTCCTGGCCGTCGTTATCACCCTTTTTGACCAGAAAATCCTCGACGCAGCCGACCCGCTCACATGGGCGATACTCGGCGGAAGCGTGCTTCTCGGCGCGCTGATAGGCCTGTTCGCGGCAAAGACCGTCAAGATGACGTCGATGCCCGAGATGGTCGCGCTTCTCAACGGCTTCGGCGGCCTCGCCAGCCTTTTCGTGGCGTGGAGCGAATACCACTACAACATGGTCGAAGGCTACCACCCAGAATATTTCGGCAAATCGGCGATAATCGCCACAATCCTCATCGGCGGCATAACCTTCACCGGCAGCATCTACGCCTGGGGCAAGCTTTCGGGCAAGATTTCCGGCAAGGCGCAGGTCTATTCGGGCCAGAAAATGGTCAACGCCGCGATAGCAATCGCGCTTCTGGCATGCTCCGTGGCCTTCGTCGTCATCGGCGACTTCCATACGGCGTACATCCTCATGATTGCGGGCATAGCGCTCTCGCTGCTACTCGGCTTTGCAGCAGTCATGCCCATCGGCGGCGGCGACATGCCCGTGGTCATATCGCTGTTGAATTCGCTTTCCGGCATGGCCGCTTCGGCCGCGGGCTTCGTGATTTCCAACAACGTGCTCATTGTCGCGGGCTGTTTGGTCGGCGCGAGCGGCGTGATACTCACCATCATCATGTGCAAATCCATGAACAGGACGCTGGGCAACGTGCTCTTCTCCGGCTTCGGCGCGAAAGCCGGCGGCGGACAGGGAACCGTTGACGGCGAAATGAAGCCCATGAACATTGAAGACGCCTACTATGTGCTTGAAGCCGCCCAGAGCGTGGTGTTCATACCCGGCTACGGCATGGCCGTCGCGCAGGCGCAGCACACCGTCAAGGAACTCGCCGAACTTCTCGAAAACAACGGCGCGGAAGTTAACTTCGCAATCCACCCCGTCGCGGGCCGCATGCCCGGCCACATGAACGTGCTTCTGGCCGAAGCCGACGTCCCCTACGAGCAGCTCAAGGAAATGGAAGAAGCCAACCGCATTCTGGAAACCGCGGACGTTGCCATCGTAATCGGCGCAAACGACGTCGTCAACCCCGCCGCGGCGGAAGACAAGTCGAGCCCGATTTACGGCATGCCCATCATCGAGGCCTTCAAGGCCAAGACGGTTCTCGCGCTCAAGCGCGGCAAAGGGGCTGGCTTCTCGGGCCTCGAAAACAGCCTGTTCTTCCGCCCCAACACCCGCATGGTCTACGGCGACGCCAAGGCGACAATCAACGAGCTTGTGGGCAAGTTCAAGGAATCCTGATTCCGCCGACAATTTCCAAAAGCGCTTCGCAAGAAGCGCTTTTTTTTTGCGCCCGAACAAAGCGCGGGCTGACTTCTTCAGGGCGCGTCAAGTTGCGCATCAGGCAAGGCTTTTAAATAGCGCGGCAATGGGAATTAAGGCCGAAGCCGCGAACACCAGGCGAAGGCAAGTGTTGTGCCCGCATTTTCTGCCGAAAATGTTTGAACTCTCTCGCTTCGCTGTTCACGCCCCAATTTGTGCAAAAAAAAGCTTGTTAGGAATAACAAAATGTCGTTGTATTATAGGGTAAAGACGGAAGCGCTTTCATACGTTTTGGCGCAGAATACTGTTAATAATTCACCGTTTTGGTTTTCCGGCATACGAACTTTATGGGAAGAGCCCCATTTCAGGAACGCGCAAACTGCGTCCAGACTCGACCCATTGCTACATAATTTATGGACAATTTGGAGATAATAGACGTTTCGGGCATATTCGCGCCCACAAGCAACAACAACGGCGTGCTGCTCGACCCGAAATACGGCGGCAAGACCCGCCCGACAGACACCTACGTGCCCAAGGAGCTCGTCCAGCGTTTCAACGTTAAAAAGGGGCAGTTCCTCGTGGGCAAGGCGCACCAGGCAAAGGGGCACAAGAACCCGAAGTTGCGCTTCATCGAAACCATTGACGGCCTCTCGTGCGCCGACCGCAAGCGGTCGATAAAATTCCAGCAGCTGACCACGATCGCGCCCGACCAAAAGCTGCGCCTCGAAACGAAGGACGAGCGCATGACCAACCGCGTGATGGACATTTTCTGCCCCATCGGCAAGGGAACGCGCGGCCTTATTGTGGCCCCGCCCCGCACCGGCAAGACGACGCTCCTTAAAGACATCGCGCGCGGCGTGCTCGAAAACCACCCGGAATGCCATTTGATGATACTGCTCGTGGACGAGCGCCCGGAGGAAGTGACCGACTTCCGCATGGACCTGCCCCAAGCCGAGCTTTTCGCGTCGTCGAACGACGAAAAAATCGAGAACCACATAAGGATAGCCGACCTCGCAATAGAGCGCGCCAAGCACCTCGTGGAAGTGGGCAAAGACGTGGTCCTGCTTATGGACTCGCTCACGCGCCTTTCGCGCGCGCACAACTCGGCCAAGGCCAGCGGCGGCCGCACGATGAGCGGCGGCCTCGACATCCGCGCGCTCGAACGCCCGCGCCAGATATTCTCGGCGGCCAGAAACACCGACGAGGGCGGCAGCCTGACAATAGTGGCATCCGCGCTCATCGAAACCGGCTCGCGCATGGACGACCTCATTTTCCAGGAGTTCAAGGGGACGGGCAACATGGAAATGGTGCTCGACAGGAAAGTCGCGGAACTGCGCATATGGCCGGCGGTGAACATATCGGCCTCCGGCACGCGCCGCGAAGAGCTTTTGCTTTCCGAGGACGAGCTTGAAGCCGCGTCGTTTTTAAGGCGCGCCATGGCGAGCTCGAAGCCGGAAGACTCGGCCGAAACGCTAATCGAGCGCATGAAGCAGACTAAAAACAACGCCGACTTCATTTCGATGATTTTGTAACTTTTCAGTATTTAAAAACATGCATAAAAAAAAACGCGCCAATAAAAATAGCGCGTTTTTTTTTGCGGCCAATGGAACGCAGCCGGAATGATTTCAAGGCCCCTTAGACTATCCTTCCGAATCGTCCAATACCCGCGCCATATCAAGGGCGCGCTGCATTTCTTTATAGAGGTACAGCTTTTCATAATCCTTTTCGGATTCGTCGAATTCGCCGCCGTATATCTTTACCAAGGCGCCGAGAATTTCATCCTTGCCATCTGAAATTCTTTCGAGGGATTTTTCAAGAATCTCGGCGGCCAGCTTTTTGTCCTGCGGAAAGCCGAATCCGTTGTAAAATCGGGCCGCGGCGGAACCGTAAATGTCGGCCCTTTCATTCGTATAAAAGCGCTTCCAATAATAATAGGCCTTGCGTTCGCTGCGCTCAACGCCGAGCCCGTTTTCATATGCATATGCAAGATACGCCGCCGACAGCATGCTCTCGACAAGGCGCGGCGCGAAAAAGCATTTCTCTACCATTTCGGCCGCTTTCTCCGGATTCTTTTCCGTACCAATCCCGTATATATAAAAATGGGCGACTAAAAATATGTCCTCCCAAAAGGGGTCGCCAAAACTTCCGTCGTATATAATTTCTTGGTTTTCCTGAAGACGCTTCAGGCATTTGTAGGCAAAATCGGGGTTTTCAACCTCTATAAATTCTCCCAGTTTTTCTATGCCATACAATACGCTTATAGGGCGGCATACTTCGCATGTGACATTCTTAAAGACTTTTTCCGTAGAGAAAGAACTTTTGATAAATTCGCATTGGCCGCATCCGTCAAAATGTTCGATGCAAAACTTTAAAAACTCAAAGTTCTTATCCTTTTCAGCCTCGTCTATAATCCAGGTCCCGACATAAAATCCAAGTTTGTCCGGAAAAAATTCCACATAGTTTTTGAAAATAATATCCCTGTATTTCAGGGCTTTGTCTTCGTCATAAAACTCGATGAAATTTTTTCCAAAATAAGACCAGCTGCCTTCGTTAATATCCGCTACTCCGCCGACAGAATATATATAGAACAGCGACGCGGCGGCATGGTAGTTTCCCCTATCTGCAAGCATTTCCAAAACGCGGACGGCCTCGGCTATGTTTAAGTCTCCATTGTAAAATTCCAATCCGGCCAAATATTTCGCATAAAACAGATACGCGTCGTCGTCGCCGTTTTCTCCCAATTCTTTCAGGTGTTCAAGCGAAACATACCCCTTCTCTTCCAGTGGATCCTCTTCCCTGCCCATTTTCCAACTGTCCTGCCTGTATTTCGCATAATAGGCATCTGCTTTTCCGGGCACATAAAAAGAATACTCCTCGCCAAAATCCACGTCTTCCTCGTCTCCTTCAGTTTCGGCGGAGTCATTGCCGGGCTTTGCGGCATTGCGCAGCCTTTTGCCATAATGCAACTCCCAAAAGGCCACGAGCGGGTCTTTTGCTGAATCGTAGGTGAAGCGGGACGTTTCAAAAATGACGCGCTCAAATCCTATGTCCAAAAGGTCCTTGAGGAAAAGGATTCTGAATGCGTCGGCGTTCGGCTCGCCGTCAAACAGGTCCGACATCGGCGAACTCACATAAATGAGGCTCTTGTCCTTTATCGCCCAAAGGAGAATATCCATTATATGGCTTTTGGAATAGGAATAGCCTCCGGCATAGCCAGGCTTTCCCGTATAAAAGCTGAACATGGTAAAATCCTCGTTCGCATACACATTTACGACGGCTTTATCCTTGTCCACAGGATCGCCCTCTATCTTGCCGACATCTGCGGCAACAGAAAGCGAACAGTGCAAGGCGATTGATGCAGCGAGAAAAAGCTTAAAAAGCGGGCCGAAGGTAAAATTCATAAGTTCATTGTGATTTGGCATATCGAAAAAGCCAAGGCGGCTGGCAAACCGGCTTTGGAACAGTTACACATTTTTATTGTTTATTTTTCCCCGCACACCGGATAGTCGGTTGGCATGCGTAAAATTTTTATATTTGTTTCAATAATCGCCGTGCTGGCTTTCGGCACCGCCGCGGTTTACGCACTCAAGCCATCGGCGATACGCGGGGAGAGAAGCGTGGAAGACGTCGTGGCCGCCTATGAGGCCGACGTGCTCGGCAGGCTTTCCGGCGCGGCGATAATAAAGGATAAAAAATATCCGGAAAAGCTTCTGATATACGCCGATAAGAAAACCCAAATGCTGTTCGCCTACGGGATGGCCGACGGCAAATTTCAACTGATAAAGGCGTATAAATTCACTGCCATGAGCGGCCATGCCGGGCCGAAGCTCAAAGAGGGCGACAGGCAGATACCCGAGGGCATATACAGGCTCGAGAGCTTCAACCCGAACAGCCGCTACCACCTTTCGCTGAGGGTTTCGTATCCCGACAAGTTCGACAGGGACATGGCCAAGCGCGACGGGCGCGCTTTGAAAAATCTCGGCGGAGACATCATGATACACGGCAAGGCCGCCACCATTGGCTGCATACCCATAGGCGACCCCGGTATTGAGGAGCTTTTTGTAATCGCTGCAAAAACCGGAAAGGAAAATGCTGAAATACTCATATCGCCGCAGAATCTTTTGAAGGATGAAAATGTAAGCGCGCTTGGGAAACAGCCTGCGTGGTACCCCGAGCTTTGCGCCAATATAAAAGCAAAGATGCAGGAGTACGAAAAACTGGGGGTTGCATTTTTCTAAACTTTTCGCAGAATTGCGCGTCTAATATATTATGAAAAAGATTGCATCACTACTTTTGGCGGCCTCGGCGGCCGCACTCATGGGGGCATGCTCGAATTTCGGCTGCGCAAGCGCGGACACCTCGGCTGCGGCGATACTCGACAAAACATGGACCCCGACAGAGCTAGCCAAACAGGGCTCCCTCGCGGCCCCCGAAGGGCGCGACATGGCATTCATAACTTTCACAAAGGGCGACGAACCCGCCAAGACGCAGGTCAACGGCTACGCTGGCGACAACGGGTTCTTCGGCAGCGCCTCGGTGGAAGACGGCGGCAAAATAAGCTTCGGGCCGCTGGCCACCACGCTCAAACTCGGCCAGAATACCGAGTACGAATATATGTTCCTGAAAGCCCTTAACGATACCAAGGGCTTCGAGGTTTGCGGCGCAACCCTCCTGCTCGAGGACGCCGACGGCAACGTTCTGATAAGGCTCAAGCAGATAGAAAAGCCCGAAAGATAGGCTGATTTTTCGTCGGCAAAAAACTGCGGAAAGAATTTTTCTTCCCCGCAGTTTTTTTTTGTGCCAACCGCCTTTATATTCCTTGACACCATACGCGGTTAAACATGAAATTAAATTTTATATAACAAACAACATTTTGTATTTTCAGTATAGCCGGCAAAATAGGAATTGCCGCCTGCCCCGTGCAACAGCAGAAACAATTTAACAATTACATGACAATATGAGCATAATAAGAAATATCATTTCAGGCGCCGCGGCGCTCGCAGTCTGCGCTTCGGCGTTCGCGGCCCCTTCGCACGGGCACAACTATCTCGCGTCAAGCCATAAGAAAGACGAGATATTCATTATGAACGACAAGGGCGAGAAAGTCTGGAGCCACAACGTTCCTCATCCGCAGGACGTCTGGATGCTCAAAAACGGCAACATAGTAACGTCGTGGGCGCACGGCGTGTACGAGATGACAAAAGACAAGAAAATCGTCTGGGAATACAAGGTAGAGCCGCCCTACGAGGTTCCGAGCGTCCAGCCCATAGAGGGCGGAAAGTTTCTCGTCGGCATCGACGGCCAGTGCAGGCTTGTAGAAATAAAGGACGGAAAGGAAGTCCATTCCGTCCAGATGAGCTCGTCGGTACAGATAAACCACGGCCAGCTTAGGATGTGCAGAAAAACACGGCAGGGAACCTACCTCGCCCCGCTGACGGCCGAGGGAGTCGTGCGCGAGTACGACCGCGACGGCAAGGTTTTGCGCGAATTTCCGCACATGGCGAGCCCCGTCAACGCCCTGCGCCTGAAGAACGGCAACACCCTCATAAGCGGAAGCGGCCGCGTCACGGAATTCGCAGACGACGGCAGCATAGTCTGGGAAATAAACCCCGAAACCGACACGCCAGGCATCAATATGGCGGTTCCCGCCGGCATTCAGCGGCTGGAAAACGGCAATACAATAGTATGCAACTGGGGAACGAGGGAGGCAGGAGACAAAAAGGCCGTCCACATATTCGAAATAACCCCCGACAAGCGCATAGTGTGGGAGGTGCTTTCCGACGACTTCGGCGACGTTGCCCACTGCCAGCTTCTCACCGACAAACTAAAGCCCGTTAAGAATATCGAGAGGTAGGGAGCGCCCCAAGAGGGAGAGTTTGGGCATCAATAATGGGCAAAACCACATACTAAACAGCGAAACTCTATCACCGCTTGAACACGATCTGCCCCAAGAGGGGCCGCTATCCGCTCACGCGTCCGGCTGAATCTGAAAATCATCATCCTCGGAATCATCCGCAGCCGCGGCAATGCGCTTCTTGAATTCGCCCGCCTTCGCCTTGTAGAAGCTCGCCTTTTCTTCGTTTTTGTCCTCTGCTCCAAAATTGCCGGAACATATGTTTATAAGCTCGTTCAGGCATGGCTCCGCATAGGAAACAGATTCTATTATGTCCGACTTTTTGGATTCATCTTCCATGTAGCGCTCTGCGATTTCGACGCATTTTTCCATTATCTCCAAAGCCTTCGCCTTGTCCTCGGGAAAGCCGAATCCGTTATAGAGGCAGCTTGCCGTATAGGCTATCTGCCTGCCGCTTTCATGGTGAACATAGCTGTAAAACCTGTCCCAATACGCCTTGGAGTGGCTTTCGTTTTTCGCAACGCCCAACCCCTTTTCATAGGCGTATGCAGTGTAAGCCATGGGAGTCATTGCCTTGTATTTGTATCGGGCAAAAGACGCCCTCCTGGCTGTGTCGAAAGCTTTTTTCAAATCCATTTTGCATCCTACCGCATTCGCAAGCGAATGTATGCGGTACATGACGCGGTCGGAATAGGGCCTTGCCTCGGCCAAAACTTTCGCCCACTTGCCGAACATGACCGGGTCTTTTATTTCCAAGGCCGAACCGAAATAGGGAAATGACGTGGATTGATAGCAAAAGCAAATCATCTCCGGCACGGGCCAGTTTTTTTCATTTTTTGAAACGCATCTCAATATGGAATATGCGCAGTCTTCCCTGTCGTCCCAATAGGTTTTGGCGTCATCGTCGTATTCTTCGTCAAGAAGGCCGTTTCTGTTGGCCTCGGAACTTTCGGCAAGGGAGTCGGCAAGAAGATAGTCGCCACGCCCGCACGCCGATTTTATGAGGGCGCATGTGAACATGTTGCTGCCAAGTGTATAGGCTGTTTTCATATATTCTTCGGCGAGTTCGGCGTTTTTGTATTTTTCGAAAACGGCCTCGTCCTCATATTCCCCGCCCAGACCGTAAAAAAGGGCAAGCTCTTCCGCCGCCATGCGCACGCCCCTTCCGGAGAGCTTTTTCAGGATTTCAACCCCCTCGTCCACTTTTTGGGGATATCCCCCGTCCAAAGACCCCGCATACCCTATCGGACGTATATGGGCTGTAGCGTAAAAGTAATAGGCCCAATCATCCCCGGCCTCGCCGAGTTCCTTGAGCTTTTCAAAAGACATATACCCGTTTTGCTCAAGGACGTCCCGGCTGTTTGGGTCCCTTTTTTCCAGCGAATACTTTTTCAGTTGTTTGCCATACTGAAGCGCGCTGGTCCAATATTTGCGCTTTTCGTTTTTCAGGTCTTCAATGAGCCGCTTCATAAACGGGTCTTTGTCGGTATCGTACGTCTCATTTCCGACGCTGAGGATAACGCGCTGGAAGCCGGCGTTTATGAACCTTGGAAGGACGTTTATTTTGAAATTGTCCTTATCAACATTTACAGGGTCGTCCTGCTTTCCGCTTTTCGCGATCACTCCAATCCACAGGGCGTCTTTCTTGCCGATGTTACTGTAGGCAAAGCCCAAAAACTCGCCAATCGGCATGCTTTTGGCATCCTAGGCATAATTCATCCGTATGTTTTCAAAAGAGTCGTCTGCGACAATCCACAGGGTAACCTCGTTTTTAAATCCAGGAAGCGCTCTTTCGCCAGACCATCCCCATTCCTCTGGGTCGTCGCCCGGATCGGCGGGGGCGGCCGCAAGGGAAAATGAGGCAGATGCGGCCAAAAATAAAAGCAGGCAAAGCGTTTTTTTCATAACAGTTATTCTGGCACGCCTTGAAAAATTTTCAAGTCAATCCCTGAGAAACAACCATTTATAAACGCCATTGCAAAAAACGCCCGGACGGACGTCCGGGCGCGCTTCCTATTTTTTGTCAAAATAAGACAAATCCCATTCGTCGTGCCATCTCACGACCGGCTTGCCGTCTTCAAAGTCAATGGGCAGCCACACATACCTTCCGTCGATGGCGTTTTTGGGCCTCCAGCGGTCGGCCAGCAGAATGTAGGCGTCGTCCATGCCTTCCACTTTAAGCGCATAGGTACTCTGGGCGCCGAACGTTATGTCCGCGCCTTCGCCGACGCACGGATTGCCCAGCTCCTCCCACTCGTCCATGATGTCCTTGGTCCGCGCCGACCTCGCCGCGTTTGGATCCCAGCCGGTGCACCCCGAGCCTATAAAATAATACCATCCGCCGCGCTTGAACACAGCGGGAGCCTCCATGTAGCGGTCGGGAAACACGCGCGCGAATTTGCCCGAAAAATCGAGGTAGTCGTCGGTGAGTTCCGAAATGTGGGTTGTTTTGTTTTCCTCGGACGAATGGATGTGGTAGGCTTTGCCGTCGTCGTCCACGAAGAGGGCCATGTCGCGCGAGAACTGACCGCCTTCAAAGTCGCGTTCAAAGATGTCGGTCGAGCCCTTCTTTTTCGACTCATCCCAGTTTATCGGCCGCTGCCCGGCGTTAGGCCTGAGGCTGCGGACAAACTTGTAGGGCCCCGTCGCGCTGTCGGCCACGGCAACGCCCGTGCGCGCCGACCTGTATTCCTCGCCGACAAGCTCAAGGTGAAACCACATGACAAACTTGCCAGTCTTCTCGTTGTAAATAACTTTCGGACGCTCGAGTATGCACGACTTTTCTATGTCGCTGCCCGAGCCTTCGGGAGCCACCGCGAGAGCAACGCCCTCGTCCTTCCAGTTGTAGAGGTCTTTTGAGGAATAGCAGTGCACGCCAACCATGGCCCTGTTGCCGGCGTCGCCCTCGACCTTGTGCTCGCCGAACCAATAATATGTGCCGTCGTGGAAAAGCAGGCCGCCGCCGTGGGCGTTTATATGCACCCCGTTGTCGTCGGGCCAGATTTCCCCGGGGGTGAAAGATTTCAACTCTTTTCCGCAGGCGGCAAAGCACGCCAGCGAAAAAATAAGGACTGCGATTTTTTTCATACTCTTTTCGATTGATTGTTATGCCGGTAAACAAGCTTCCAAAAAATGCGGGGGAAGCTGCACAATAATTGCCGATGCAAGTGCGGCCAATCAACAAAAAAAGCGGATATGCGGAAATTCAGCGCGCCTCAATGCGCTCAAAATTTCCGCGGCACAATGCGCTCAATAAAAAACCCTATCGAGAAATAGCCCCAAGGCCGGGGCGGCCTGAAACGTATTGCCGCGCTTTTTGGATTCCAAGGCGGAAATTAGGCCGCCTTTAGAAAGCTTCCCCAGCCCGACGTCAACGAGCGCGCCCGCAAGCAGGCGCACCATCTTGTAAAGGTAGCCGCTGCCCTCGGTGGTAATTTTTATCTCTTTGCCGCGCCGCGACACTTCGAGCTTCGTAAGGGTTTTCACGGGGTTGTCCTTCGCATCGTTACCCCTGTTAGCGCTGAACGCGGTGAAATCGTGCGTGCCGAGAAGCGCGGAGGCCGCGTCGTTCATTGCGGCAATGTCGAGCTTCCTGCCGCCAAGCGACCACCTGTAGCGCGATATTACGGGCGGCGCGTAGCCTTCGTAAATCCTGTAAATATAACGCTTGCCCTTAACCGAATAGCGGGCGTGGAAATCTCCCTTGGCAACGCTTATCTTGGAAATCTGCAGGGCCTTTGGATAGCCGCAGCGCATGGCTTTCAAAAGCGATTCGGTTCCGTGGGGCCACTCGGCGTCGAAATGGAAAACCTGCGCGTTGGCGTGGACCCCGGCATCGGTGCGGCCGCTGCCGTGTATGCGCACCTTCTTCTTGAAGATTTCCGCAAGACGCCCCTCGATGAAGTCCTGTATGCTGCCGCCGCCAGCCTGCGACTGCCATCCGCAGAATTCGGTGCCGTCGTACGCGCAGACGCACTTGAAACGCTGTTCACCACGCGCCATCGGAGTCCTTCGTGTCGAGGTATTCCTGCAGAAAAAGCGCGCTCGCGCGCGAATCGATGTCGCCGCTTCTCCTGTGTTTCTGCCGCGCGGCGACCGACTTCTTCGCCTTCGAGTTCATCGAGAAAAAGTCCTGCTCGGCTTGGAATGAGCTCAAACGCTCGTCAAACCGCACTACGGGAAGCTTGAACATGGATTCGAGAATTTTTATGAATTCGTCCACTTCCCTCGCCTTTTCGCCGACGCTGCCGTCCATGTTGTACGGGTAGCCCACGACGAGCGCGCCGATGCGCCGCGCCTTTATTTCGGCGCCGATGCGCGTAAGCCTGCCGTCGCGCGACGCCTCCACCGCGGCCGCTATCGGCACGGCGACGCCAAGAGAGGAGTCCGCATAGGAAAGCCCTATGCGCTTGTGCCCGTAGTCTATGCCCAAATAGTTCATCTGACGCGGATTCTGAAATTTTTTGCGAAAAACAAAAGAATAAAATTGCATGTCGCAAAAAGTGCCGCGACAATATGCGCAGTGAAAGTGCAAATTGAAAAACTACTGGTTTTGCAGGACAAGGACGCACGTCTTGCTTCGATACAATCCCAACTCGACGAAATTCCGCGGCATCTGGCGCAAATAGCGGGGGAAAAGGCCGCGGCCGTAAAAAGGCTCTCCGACGCGAGGGCGGCGCTTAAGGCCATGGAGGAAAAGCGCGAGGCCATGCGCGCCGAACGCAGGGCGCTGGAGGCCAAAGTTGCCAAGTACAAGACCCAGCTTCTGGAGACCAAAAAAAACGACGACTATGTCGCGCTCAACGGCGAAATAGACAAGTTCACAAAAATAGCCTCCGACATGGAGGGCGGGGAAATCGAATTCCTCTTTAAAATAGACGAGGCGAACGAAGCGGTAAAAAAGCTGGACTCCGACGTGCAAAACGAGCTGGCCAGGCTTGACGAAAAGGTCGCCCTGGCAAACGAAGCCAAAGCGGAACTTGATGGCATGCTCGGCAAGGCGCAGGCAGAGGCCGACGCCGCCATGGCAGAGATCGAGCCCGACTACGCCGCGCCGTACAAAAAGCTGAAGGCGGGCAAAAAGAAATTTCCGATAGTCGTGCAGATGCGCGGCGAACAGTGCGGAGGCTGCTTCCTGAAAGCATCGACCGACACGCTTTCAAAGCTGAAAAAGCCGACCGGCCCGGTGATGTGCGAGCAATGCGGGCGCATTCTGTACGAATAGTTTTCGCAAAAGGCGCAATATTTCCGGGCAACTGTAAAAATTCGGACGGAAGGCGGGGTTTATTAAAAAACCCGCCTTTTTTATAATTTTTTTGCAGCCGGAAAACGCGCTTATTTGTTACTGTTATCGCTTAAAAAAACAATTTTTGTACAAAAAAGTTTGCCTCCTTTGCGCAACTAGCTAAAACAAAGGCAGTTGGGCCTGATTTGAAAGCGGAAAATCGCATAAATAAAGGATAAAGAATGCGAGGTTTTTGGAATCTCCTTTAAAATAAAGCAACCACAGCGGAAAAGTTTTGGGAGCTTCTTGGCAAGAACTTTATTAAAAAATTTTTGCACAGATGGATTGTGAATAACTTGTAAAAAACTTGGGCTTGAAACTTTTTGAAATTGGGGATTTAACAGTACGCATGATAAGGGAATAACTTTCGAACCGCGCCGACAGTGCGGCTATCCGCAAAAAGGAATGGGGCCGCCCATAGAAATTAAGTCTCTTATTTTCAACCATTTACAACTTTAAAATTTAGAATTCACCCCGGTTATTCACAAAACCAGCCATGCAAAACCCCGGAAAATCAAGGCTTTGCGCCCAAAGGGCCTCCTGAGCGGATTGGGCTTGCGCCAGCCGCCCGCTTTTGTGAATAAATACGGATTGCAAACATATATGACCGACTCTTTAACAGCAACTTTCCACCATGATACTTGGCAAAAGGCCAAGTCGGAATTGGCGTCTTCGGTTTCGACGGAAATTTTTTCATCCTGGTTTGATAAGATCGAATGCGATGGAGGCAGCGAAAACTCAATCACGCTGAGCGTACCCGGAGAGTTCGCCGCGATTTGGATACGCGACAACTATCTCGACATAATATCCTCCAACCTTTCAATGGCCGCGGGCCGCAACCTTAAAGTGGACATCCGGGGCGTGGAAGTTCCTGACGCCGAGCCCCCTGCGCGGGAGCAGGAAACCCCGGTCAGGCGCATGCCCCCGGAGCCCAAAGCCAAGACGTTACCCTCCATAAACCCGCGCAACACATTTGAAAGCTTCGTCGTGGGCGAAAGCAACAGGTTCGCGCACGCGGCGGCGCTGGCCGTGGCGCAGAACCTCGGCGTGGCGTTCAACCCGCTGTTCATCTACGGCGCGACGGGGCTGGGCAAAACCCACCTGATGCACGCCATCGCGCATTTCGTGCTCAAAAACAACGCGTCCGCGAACATTGTATACCTTTCTTCCGAAAACTTTGTAAACGAATACGTAGACGCCCTGCGCGAAGGCAACATCGTAAAATTCCGCAAACGCTACCGCAACACCGACGTTCTCCTAATCGACGACGTCCAGTTCTTCGCAGGCAAGGAGCGCTGCCAGGAGGAATTTTTCCACACCTTCAACGAACTTTTCAACTCCGGCAAGCAGATAGTGCTCTCGTGCGACAGGCCTGTAAACGAAGTGGCCGACATCGAGCAGCGCCTCGTATCGCGCTTCGGCTGGGGCGTGTCGGTCGACATCCAGGCGCCCGACTACGAAACGCGCCTTGCGATTCTCCAAAAGAAGACCGCGGCGCTTAAGGCGGAAAGCGCCATCACCCCCGATGCTCTCAACCTGCTCGCAATGCGCTTCACGAAGAACGTGCGCCGCATGGAGGGCGCTCTCACCAACCTCATAGGCTACGCGTCGCTCGTAAATTCGAACAACCCCATCACGGTGGAAAAGGCTCAGGAGCTTCTGGCCGACGCCCTGATGATGGAAGACGAAAACCAGACAATCGACATCGAGCAGATCCAGAACAAGACCGCCGAATACTACAAAATAGACGCCAGCGAGATGACGGGCAAACGCCGCCCCGCGAACATAGCTATGGCGCGCCAGATAGCGATGTTCATAGCGCGCAAGCTCACTACGCATTCGCTTCAGGAAATTGGCAAGCGTTTCGGCGGACGCGACCACGGCACGGTGATGCACGCAATACGCGTTGTAGACCACGCCATGACGCACGACGAAAGCGTAAAACGCTCGGTCGAGTACCTGCTCAAGACGCTTTCAGTATAAATCCGGCCGCAAAATAAAAAGATCCAAAGAGACTGCGAAAAGGCGGTCTCTTATTTTTTGCCCAAGCATCCCCAAAACCATATGCAATCTGTCGATTTTTTTGCCGTGAAGGGGATGATACTTTGTTTTTCGAATCCATGCAATTGCCCCAACATCGCCTGCAAAGCGTACAATGGAGCACAAGCATACGCAGGGCGGATACGCGCCGCCCTGCACTGCGCGGGGTGTGGGCGCTGCGACTGCGCCCACATATGCCCGTTAGCCTCTGTAAACTGAGCAAACTATTTGGGGGCAGCAAGCTTCGTTTGGAAACAAAACACTTCCAGCCCCTCCACGGCAAAAAAGCTTCTAACCTGAGATAATTTTTGGCGTTTGTTAAAAACATCCGTATATAATGTTTTTTATGCCGCGCGTCCGTTTTTTTTCAGAACACCGCGCAAAAACGCTGTCTAATGATTCATGAACACATACTCGAATATCGGCCTTTTGATTCTCCGGCTTTTCGCGGGCGTTGCGATGCTGCCCCACGGAATATCGAAACTGCAAATGCTCTTGAACGGCAACGCCTCGAACTTTCTGGACCCAATCGGGATAGGAGCCACGCCCTCGCTCATACTCGCGCTCTTCGCGGAGCTGGGATGCACGCTGCTGGTCATGCTGGGATTTTTCACGCGCCCCGCGGCCGCGATTCTCGCCATAAACATGGCGGTGGCCTCGTACTTCCTTTTCAGCGCAGGCAAGCCCTTTGAAAGCGGCATAGACTTCCCCTTCCTTTTCACTGGCGTGTTCGTTGCCATAGCATTAATGGGCGGCGGCAGGTACTCGCTCGACAGGGTGAAGGTTTTCGTACCTTCCATGCAGCAGTAAAAAAGGATTGCAGAGCACGCAAAAAAGGCGGGAATTTTCCCGCCTTTTTTTGCGTGCGCAAAGCAATCTGACAGGCAACGCTTAAACCGCCTAAAGGGCGCTCGCCATAAAGGACGGCAGGGCTATTTCCCTGTCCTTTAGGTGGTCGTTGAGCGCGCGGTCGAGCCATTTTTTGTCGCATTTCACCTCGCGTATGACCAGCTTTTTTTCGGTATCGCCCACGACTTCGAATTTGAGCACCTCTATGCAGGTGCGCTCGCTTTCCCCTGCAAGCATTGCGCGGAAAACGCAAGTCGCCTTGGAAGTGTTAAGGTCTACGCTGACGTCGCCGTTTTCAAAGTAGCTTGAAAATTTGTTTTTCAGGAAGCCCTCGAGGGCAGCCGATTTGAATTTGTCAAAAATATTATCCACGGTGTTTCCTTATCGTTTCGTATGCGTCCTTTACCCTGCAAAGCTCCTCCTCGAGGGCCTTCATCGCAAAATTGCCAATCCCCTTGCTGCGCAGAACGTCCGGGTGGAGGTCTTTGCACTTCGCGCGGAAGACCCTCCTGATTTCGTCGTTCGTCGCGTTTTTTGACACCCCCAAAGTTTCATAGGCGGCCTCGAGCGCGGAAACGCCCGGCGCAGCCGCAGCCCTTCCCGCCGAAGAGCCCATGAACGCGGCAAACTCTTCCGCGTCCACGCCGAGGGCGCGTGCGGCCTTCTGGAGGGCGGCGCGCTTTGCGGCGTCTATCGCGCTTCCGGCGGCCGCCATGCGTATTATTATTGCGAAAAACAGCTTGCGCTGCTGCTCGTATGAAAATTTCTGGGCGAACCTTTCGGCCACATAATCGAGCGTCTCGGTGTTCTGCCTCGCCCTTTTGAAATGGACGGACGCGCGCTTGCGCATTTCAGATCCGAGGCGCATTTCGCCGAAAATCCGCTCGACCTCAGCAATTTTCACATCGCTTATGGGGCCGTCGAGCCGGGCTGCCTTTATTATGCCAAGGCAAATTAGGGAAATGAAGTCCTCCTGCGTGCCGCTGTGCTTGTCGTACGCATGGCCGGACGCTATGCCGAAAGCCGCGCCCAAGGGGCCTCCAGCGAGCCCCCCCAATACAGCGCCAATGATTTTGCCCTTGAACATAAAATTAAGCAAACTTTACGCACCCCGTACGCCTTTGCGAGAAAAATTTCGCCCCGCCGCGCGGATTTTCGCCGCACAAAAAAACGTCAAAAATTTGCACGACTCCGCTCCGCTCAAACCGCCGCCGCACCGGTGGAAATTTTCTTATCCCGCACCCGACTATTCGCCTTCGGTTTCAACGGCGCGCTCGGCGCATATTTTGGCGATCACGCGTTTGACCTGCGCGGTGAGGTCGGAACCCTCGCGGTAGTCGGCCTCGGCCACGTAGTTGACACGGTTTTCCGAAAGCAAACTTTCGGGGCGCTTCACGCCGGGGCCGTGCACGGCTATCGAATAGCCGCCCTGGGTTCTCACGAGCTTCATCGCGGGAATGTCGGTGGAGCCGTCGCCGAAATAAACCATGCGGCGGAAAGGCACCGGGCGCTCGTCCTCGGGCATGAAACTGTTGATGTCCCGGTTGATATCGAGAATCCCCTTGTTGATGCGGAAGAGGAACTGCATCTTGGTGGTGTAGTTTATGGCCTGCGCGGGCCAGTGGGCCGCTCCGTAAAGGTCGTACATGAAAGTAGACGCGAAAATCTTGTCGAACTCCCCCGCAATGGCGGTGCCCTCAATCATCTCCTTGATGCCGGAGGAAATTATGTAGTGCTTGACCACCGCGCCGTACTGCGCCGCGTAGGAATTGATATTCTTGAACCACGACAGGCCGCCGTTTTCCACGAGGCCCGGGAAAAGCTCCACGCCCCTGCCAAAGTCGCGGAAGTCGGAACGCTGGATTTTTATCTCCTTCTTTTCGGCCTCCTTGCACATGTGGTACATGTACGCGAGTATTTCGTCGGCGTCCTGCTCTTTCGCTATCGAGCGCGTGTGCGCCCAGAATTCGGCGGGCGAGCTTTGGAGCTTCGGGATGAAGTCGTACTCCTGCATGTTGCCGGGCGAAAGTGTCCCGTCAAAGTCGTAGCACAATGCTATTGTATAGGGCTTGGCCATTTTAAATATGCGCCCGCTTCGGGGCTTCTAATAAATGGTACGCAAATTAAACCATGCGCGGCAAAACGGCAATTGTTCTTTTCACTTTTTTTTTGATGCACCGCCCTTTGGTTGAAATTGGCGCCAAGGATAATAGTCTTGACCCCGCGCAAATGGCGAAATATCGATTATTTCATTGCCCGAAGGCGCGACTATACGGGCAATATGACTACCTTAAAGCATGCAAAAAATATTCCACATGTTTGCCTTTGCCTTCGGGTTTCTCGCGGGAACCTGCTGCTATTGCGGGGAAAGCGGAATACGCATAGATTGGGATTTGTCCAGCATGCGAAAAATCGCCCCCGAAGGCACATATCCGCGCTTAATACGCCTGCATGACGGTTCCGCAGTCGCGGTTTACGAACATGGCGGCAACAGTGAAATGCGCACGAGCGCGGACGGCGGCGACACATGGGGCGAAGCCTCCGCTATTTTCGAAAGGCAAAGCCGCCCATCAGCAAATGGAGAAGTGCGCGTGAACGCGGCAAACCCCGAAATTGTACAGCTGAAAAACGGCATTATGCTTGCGGCGTGCAATTACCGCCCCGAAGGGCCCGGCAAAATTCCCTTCGCAATCGCCGTGTCGCGCAGCGCCGACAGCGGAAAAACCTGGAGCGCGCCGGAAATTGTCTACGAGGCCGGAACGCGCTTTGAAAACGGATGCTGGGAGCCTTCGTTCCTCGAACTGCCAAACGGTGACGTCCAGATTTATTTTGCAAACGAGGGGCCTTATATAGAATCTTCCGAACAGGAAATTTCCATGCTGACGTCTAAAGACAACGGCATGACATGGGGAGGATTGAAAACCGCAAGCTTCAGAAGGGGCAGCCGCGACGGAATGCCCGTTGCAAAAATCGTGGGCGGCGAAATAGTCTGCGTCATAGAAGACTGCGGTTTCGGAGCCTTCAAGCCTTACACGGTGAGGACAAAACCGGCCGACAACTGGCAGGAACCCGTTTGGGGAGACTCGCCCATGCGCGCAAAGGCGCTGACCGACCCTGTCGAGGAATGGGTCTACATGGGCGCGCCATATCTGGCCGTCCTGCCTTCGGGCGAAACCGTCATTTCCTATCAGGCAGACCGCGAACGGCGCGGTGGTGACAGGGTTGCGCACAGCGTAATGGAAGTTGCCGTCGGAGACAAAAACGCCCGCAATTTCTCGCGGATATACAGACCATTCCCGATTAGGCAAGGCGGCCGCGCGATATGGCCCTCGCTTGCCGTGTGGGACAACGATACGGTTGTCGCGCTCGCCGCATGCAGTTTCAACGGCGAAGCCACGGCGCCATACATGATAAAAGGGCGCGTCATGCGCGATATTGGGGTTAAAAGCGCGAAAGACGCGCTTAAACCAGCCCGGCAAAGATGAATTTTTAGGTTTTGGCGCGGCAATTTATCATGCATGGCATTGAACAATGCCTGCCAAATATTCTTTATTGTCAGCTTCACCAATCAACAACTTTTCTTTTGCCCCTTTATAAGGCAATTCGCAAGAAGCGGCCGGCAGGATTATCACACCGCCGCCTATCCAGTAGCCGTAATCGCAGATGAACGGAGCACCGACCGACACGTTTGAACCTACTCCGCCGAACATTTCCTTCAGCGTTTAATACCCCGCCTCATGTCGCCGTAAAGCGGAAAATTGTACTTTGCAAGCAAGTCGCGCTCCCTTCCCTTCATTTTGACGAATACTTCGTCGCGGCAGTCGTACCGCTCGCCTGGCATGCATTTTTCATATTCCGTTTTCATATCGCGCCTTTGTGGGATTGGAAAATATTCACACATTTCTGCAAAGCAAATCCTTCCCCCCAAACCGTCTCATAATTTGAAACAATGACAGCGTTTTATTAGCCGTGGAGGGGGATTAGATTTTCCCCACCCGAAGTACATTGCCCCAATAACGATTGCACCGCTCACGAAGAAACACGGGCATACGCAGGGCGGATACGCGGCGCCCTGCACCGCGCGGGGTGCGGGCGCCGCGCCTGCGCCCGCATATGCCCGTGAGCCATGGCAGGCTCGCCAAATATAATGGGGCATATAAGCGGGGTTGGGGAATCAAAGTTTCATCCTATCCACGGCTGAAAGGCAAATGGACTGCGTAAAGCATTGGCCTTGTCAGCCTGCAAAAAAAAAAAGAGGCCGCTGTTATGCGGTCCCTTAAAATGTTTTTCTCTTTTGATGCGAAGCGTCTATTTCGCGACGGGCTCGGGCCTCGGGAATAGTATGACAGGCTCGCCGAGCTTTTTGCCCTTGAGCGAATCCGACCATTCGAGCTGGCCTTCAAAGCGGTCGGCGGGCTCGCCGCCGATGGCGGTAAGAATCTTGCCCGACACGGTGGGCATAACGGGCGTGAGCATAACGGAGGCTATGCGCAGGGCTTCGGCCATGTTCGCGATTGTGGAGTCGAGCAGTTCGCGGTCCTTGGGGTCTTCGCTCTTGGCGAGCTTCCACGGGGCGCGCTGTTCGGCGTAGCGGTTTATGCCGCGTATAAACCCGAAAATTTTGTCGAGGCCGATGTGGAACTGCATGCCGTCGTAAAGCTTGAGGATTTCGTCGGCGAGGTCCCTGGCCTGCCCTTTGAGGGCGGCTTCAAATTCGCCCTCGGCCTTGGCTTCCGGTATCACGCCGCCGCAGTAGCGGTGCCCCATGTTGAGCAGGCGGCTGAGGAGGTTGCCGAGGTCGTTGCCGAGGTCGGATGTGTAGCGCGTTGCGAATAGGTCGAGCGAGAAGTCGGAGTCCTGCCCGACGTTCATTTCGCGCATCATGAAATACCTGAAGGGGTCGGAGCCGAAGCGCGCGATGAGGTCGAGCGGGTTGACGATGTTGCCTAGGCTCTTGGACATTTTTTCGCCCGACGACATCCACCAGCCGTGAACAAGCAGCGACTTTGGCATTTCCACACCCATGGCCTTGAGCATTATCGGCCAGTAAACCGAATGCGGCGGAACGAGGATGTCCTTGCCGATGACATGGAAGTCGGCCGGCCAGTTTTTCGAGAAATCTTCGGTGCCGTAGCCGACCGCGGAAATGTAGTTCACGAGCGCGTCGAACCAAACGTAGGTGACGTAGTCTTTGTCGAAAGGCATTTCAATGCCCCATTCGAGGCGCTCCTTCGGGCGCGAAATGCAAAGGTCGTTGAGGGGCTCCTTGAGGAACTCAATCACCTGCTTGGCGCGGAAGCGCGGGTAGATGAAGTCTTCGTGCTCCTTGATGTACTGCACGAGCCAGTCCTGGTACTGCCCGAGTTTGAAGAAGTAGTTGCACTCGGAAATCTCGGTGACTTCGCCGAAAATGTCGGGCCATTTTCCGTTTTCGTCCTTGTCCTTTTCCTGCAGGAACTGCTCCTGGCGCGCGGAATAAAAGCCCTTGTACTCGGCCTTGTAGATCTCGCCCCTGTCGTAGAGGCGCTGGAGGATTTCCTGCACCACCTTGACGTGGCGGGGCTCGGTCGTACGGATATAGTCGTCGACGGAAATGTTGAGCTCTTCGCACATTTTGCGGAACTTGGAGGCGGCCTCGTCGCCAAGTTCGAGCGGGGTTATGCCGCGCGCGCGCGCGCTTTGCTGCACCTTCTGCCCGTGCTCGTCCAGCCCCGTGAGGAAGTACGACGGCACGCCCGACATGCGCTTGCAGCGTATGATTACGTCGCTGAGCACCTTCTCATACGCGTGCCCGATATGCGGTTCGCCGTTGGCGTAGTCTATTGCGGTTGTCAGGTAAAAATTCTTCATTCCGTCTATATGTACCTTGGACAAACTATTTTGAAAGCTTTTTTTGCTGTTTTTTGCTAAAATAAAGCCTTCACAGCCAGTTCGAAACACGCTTTACACGCCAAAACACAATGCGCATGCAAAGCATGCGCCGACTTCTTTAAGGGCGCGTCAAATTGCGCCTCAGGCGAGGCTTTGAAAGTTTTTCACGATAGGAGCGTACTTGCGTACGTGACTAGTGTGAAAAACTTTCGAAACGAAGCATCAGGCGCAATTTCACGCGCCCTTGATGTTGCGTATGTCGGCGCCCGATATGTTCTGGAATATGTTGAGGTCGAACTCGCTGACGGCCGCCATGAGGTGGTCGAACACGTCCGACTGTATGTTCTCGTAGGGAATCCAGCGGACGTCGGCGGTGAAGAAATAGAGTTCGAGCGGTATGCCCCTTTCGGTCGGCTGGAGCTGGCGCACCATGCAGGTAAGGCCGTGGTTGACGTTGGCGCTGGCTTTGAGGTAGGCCTCTATGTAGGCGCGGAACACGCCGATATTGGTCTGCCTGCGGCCGTTTACGAGCACGGAAGAGTCTATGCCGTTCTGGGCGTTGTACTCGCCAAGCTCCTTTTGCTTGGTGTCGATGTAGTCTTTTATCAGCGCGATTTTCCTGTACTTTTCGAGCATCTTTTCGTCGCAGAAACGGACGCTTTCCATGTCGATGTAAAGCGAGCGCTTCACCCTGCGGCCGCCCGATTCCGACATGCCTCGCCAGTTCTGAAAGGAGTCCATTACGAGCACGTAGGGCGGCACGGTGATGATTGTGTTGTCGAAATTGCGCACCTTAATGGTGTTGAGGTTCACCTCTATCACGTCGCCGTCGATGTTGTACTTGGGCATCGTTATCCAGTCGCCCACGCGAAGCATGTCGTTGGTGGAAAGCTGTATGCCCGCGGCGAAACTCATGATGGGGTCTTTGAACACCAACATGAGCACGGCACTGGCCGCGCCCAAACCGGCTATCAGCGCAGTCGGGTTCTTGTTTATCAGAACGCTTATGATGAGAATTACCGCCACGCACCACAGCAGAAGCTGGACGACCTGCACGAAGCCCTTAAGCGGCTTGTGCCCCATGGGGGCGCGCACATAGATGATATCGTGCAGGGAGCCTATCGCGGTGTTCACGAGGCGCACACCCACGAGCGTCATGTAGATGAAGCAAAGCCTCTGCGCCCACTCGAGGGCGACGCCGTGCGTCTGCGCGTTGAAAAGCGTCGGCAGGATTATGTAGACGATTATCGGCGGTATCATCGCGAGCGCGCGGTTTACGAGCTGCTGCTTTACGATAACCTTTATGAACACGTTCTTTTTGCCGCTGGTAAACTTGTCGAATGCCGCGAGAATGGTGTGCTTGAGAAGGTAGTTGAGCGCCATCGCGCCCGCTATCACGCCGATCAAAATCAGCGTGATATTCAGGGTGTACTCCCAATTGATGTTGAAGTCGCGCAGGTCAACGGGGTCTTTGAGCGGGGAGCCGTCCGCCGTTGCAACGGCGTTTTGGGAGTCCGGCGCGCTCTGCGCCTTTCCCGAAGCCACGTATCCCGTGAACGTGCCTTCAAGCTTTACGGATTGGATGTTTTTTGGCTGGTCAGTTTCACTCATAAAAAAATATCATTGTTTGGGCAGAAAATATCCGCGCTGCTTTTCGGAGACGGGCATTCCCGCCCTCTCCATTACCGTCATCATGTCTTCCCACGCGAGGCGCTTCATCGAGGCCGAAGCGTGCTGCAGAAGGAAGGACGGATGGTATGTGCACATTAAGTCCCGACCCTCAAACTGCTGCCATGTTCCGCGGATTTTTCCCATACGGCGCGTCGGGTCGAAGCCGAGCAGTCCGTTGACTGCCGTCATGCCCAGCGCCACAATTATCTGCGGCTTTACTATCGCAATCTGCGCCTTGAGGTACGGAAGGCAGTAATTCATTTCCTCTTCCGTCGGCGGGCGGTTGCCCTTTGGCACTTCGGGCCGCCAGTTCATGATGTTGCCTATGTAAACCTCTTCGCGGGTAAGCCCCATTGTGGCGATAATTTTCGTGAGAAGCTGCCCCGCCTTTCCCACAAAGGGCTCGCCCTGAATTTCTTCGTCCGCGCCGGGGGCCTCGCCGCAGAAGAATATTTTCGCGTCGAGATTGCCCACGCCGAACACGACCTTCTTGCCGGGCTTTAGGTGCTCGTGGCACACGGGGTCGTTCAAAACGCGGTCGCGCAGCCATTCCCACTGCTCGCGTTTGCCGCCCTCGGGAAGCTCGAAAGGCTTCGGCTTTGGGATCGCCGCGATTCCGTCGATGTTTTCAACTATTTTCACCTTTTTCGGGGCGTCGTCTTTTCCGTCAAGTTTCACCATGTCAACCTCGCTTACAAATTCCATCGGTTTCACGTCGTCCACGAATTCCTCGGGGACGGTTTTTTTTTGCGGGCGCGCCTGCGAGGGCGCGGCCCTCTGGGGGGCTTCCTGCGCGGCGGCCCCCGCGAGCTTCTTCAGGATCTCGACGCTTTTGTCGTCGAGCGACACGAACGCGTCGCCCTCGGAGGCTATGCGCCTGAGCTCGTCGGAAATCGTCTCGATTATCTCTTTCATCAGGCTCCGAAAACCTTTGTCATTGCGCAGATTATCGCCTCGGGTTCGGGGAAGCGCCCCTTACCCTCAACACCGCACGCGAGCATGCCGCTTTCGGGCTCCACAAAGTCCACGCCGCGCGAGCGGAGGGTCTCTATGTTGGCCTGCACCGCGGGGTTTTCAAACATGTTCACATTCATCGCGGGCGCTATGAGCACCTTCGCGGCGGTTGCGAGAAATGTGGACGACATCATGTCGGGCGCGAGGCCGTTGGCGAAGTTGCCTATCGTGTTGGCGGTGGCCGGGGCAACGAGAAACATGTCGGCCCAGTCGGCGAGCGAAACGTGCTCGGGCTTCCACGTGTTCACGTCCACCCACATGGAAACGTAGGTCTGGTTGCGCGAAAGCGTCTGGAACACGCGCGGCGAAATGAGCTTCGTGGCGTTTTCGGTCATCATAACGACCACTTCCGCTCCCAGCTTCACAAGGCGCGAGCACAAATCGGCCGACTTATAGACCGAAATGGAGCTGCATACGCCCAGAAGTATTTTTTTGCCGTTTAAAATCTGCACATTTTCAATTTGCATAAAATAATTTTTACAAATAAGGGGAAAAGTGCAAGATGTTTTAAATGGGCGTGGCCGAAAGCGTTTCGGCGGTGTCCATATATCTTTCTCAACCACTTTTGATTATGGCAGGATTCAGGGCATTTTACGAATCGGACGCCGCCCCGCAGCCGGGCGGCGAAATATTTTTGTCGCCGGAGGAGAGCCGCCACCTGTGCGGCTCGCTGAGGGCAAAAACGGGAGACGCCGTGAGCGTGTTCGACCTCGACGGCATGGTCTGGGAATGCAGGATAAGCAAGGCCGACCAGAAGCGCGCCGCGCTTGAGGCGCTCGCCCCCGTAAAGGCGGAGGCGCCGAAGGCAAAAGTGCACATAGCCCAGTGCCTGCCCAAAGGGAAAACTTTCGACGACATTATAAGACAGAGCGTGGAAGTGGGCGCCTCGGGAATTTTCCCGCTGATGTCAGAGCACTCGCAGGTGCGCCTTGACGAAAAGGACGCCCTAAAAAAGCACGAAAAGTGGCGCACGCAGGTTGTAGAGGCCGTAAAGCAGTCGGCGAATTTCTCCGGCTACGGGCTGGCCCCCGCGCAGACTTTCAAAGATTTCATGGCGAATCTGCCGAATTTCGACCTGAAACTGGTCGCCAGCCTTCAGGAGGGAACGCAGCCCATACTGAAACCCCTGCGCGAGCGCGGGGAAAACGCTAAATCGATATGCGTGCTTGTAGGGCCCGAAGGGGACCTTTCCGAAAGCGAGTACTCAATGGCCAAAGACGCGGGCTTTCTGCCATGCACCCTCGGGGCGAACGTGATGAAATGCGAGACGGCAGCATTGTTCTCACTCTCAGCAATTTGCGCCTATTTAAACGCCAAATAAATATTAAGTCCGCGCGGCACATTAAGAAAAAAAAATTGTCCTAATTATTGTGGATAGATTTCGCAAAATACTGGCGGTTGTGTTTGGGCTTTTGAGCCTGTTTTTCGCCGTCGTCGCTATAAGGCAGTATGTTGCAAACATCAAAAGCGAAATCGCCGTTAAGGACGCGGTGAAAACCGCCGATTGGGGGCAGGAATTGAAGGCCGCCGCCCGGCAGGGCGACAGGCTCATATTTTTCAAAACCCCGCAGTCTGAAAAAATCAGGGACGACGGGAAAGTCCAGAAGGTGCTCGACCGCAGCTATATTTATACGGAGATAGATCCCCACGCGTGGCCGGCAGACTATATTGTGCTCGATAAAATGCTGGCAAAGGCCAGCGGCAACAATTCCAGGCTTATGATAGGGGTGCTGACGCCGAAAATGCGCCCGATATTCCTGGCTTCGTACGTGAAGCTGCAGAAAACCAAGGATTCCCCGAACCTTGAAGCCATATTGCAGTCAATAGCCGACGAATACAAGGCGCGCGGCGCTCAGATAAGCGAATCCGCAGGCCGCGCCGCCAAAGACATAGGCAAGCCGAAGGAGATAGCCCGCGCCAGCATCGGCGTGCCCTCGATGTCGCGCGCGAATTTCTCGATAATGGAAAGCGCAAACCTGCTGCTCTTTTTCAACGACCCGAAAAACGTCGACGCGCTGGCCGCGATATTGAGCGAAAACGCGAGGCTTGCCATGCGCATAGCGGCGGCGGACATGACGCAGGCCGCGGCGCGCAAGGCGGCGGTGTCGGCGACCGAAATGCTTTATAGCCGCATAAAGTCGGGCAAAGACGACCATCTGGGGCACAAGATGCTCATAATGCGCGCGCTGGCGGAATCTACGGCGCTTGGAAAAAGCAAAACCGTCGTCGACACGGTGGCGGAATTCTCAGACGAGCTCATTTCAATGCAGGGCGACGACGGACTGTTTTACGAGGGCGGCAACGCCCCGCTTGTGCGCGAGGCCGCCCTCGGCGTGGAGATACTTCTGCGCGCGCATGAAATGACGGCCGACAAAAAATACCTGAAGGCGGCCGAAAAAACGGCCGACACATTGGCAAAAATCCTCGCGCAATACATGGAAATGCCCGCGCAGGTGGGCACGGGCAAAAAATCGCAGGCCTCGGCGCTAGACTACGCCCTTACCGCCAAGGCTTTCGCCGCCATGCACGCAGCCACCAAAAACAGAAAATACCTCGACCTCGCCGAGGAAACCTTCAGCGAGATGAACGAATTTTACATGACCGACAGCGGCATATGGTCGATAAACTCCGTCAACTCGCCGCTCGCCGACTACGCGCAGACAATATTTTTTGACGACACCCGCTATCCCGCCTACACCGGCGAGGCCGCGCAGACTTTGAAGTACCTGAAAAAAGCTGACCCCGCATATAAGCCCGAATGGGCGGGCCATGTGGAAAAGATAATACTCGCTGCGATAATATTCAGCCCGCGCAACGCGCTCAATCTGTCGTCGATAAAGCTGTCGAGGTTTTAGAGCATATTCCAAACGGATGTTCGCAAGAAGGAAAAATGACAAGCAATAAAAAGCTTCTCTATTTTGGCGCAGTAATTTTGGATGATAAACGAGTATTAAAAAGGGTTTCCGGGCAGGAGTGCAATGAATTGCATGACTGTTTGGAACGCATTTTTAAACGGAGTTTATCGCCAAAAGCACATGCCAAAATACCAACATATGATTGGGATACGCTCTAGGAGATATCCCGCTTAAAAAGGATATCCTACCCGAGACGAGCGGCAAATAATTCCGCAACCAAAAGCTCGGCGCTATTCGGAGTCGTCGTCATGCTCCAGCATCTTCACGCGCTTTTCAGCGCGCGGTATGCACACCGAAACCGTGGTGCCCTCGCCGGGACGGCTGTCGATGTCTATCTTGCCGTTGTGGGCGCGCACTATCGCATGGATTATCGTCATACCAAGCCCGTTGCCGTCGGGCTTCGTGGTGTAGTGCGGGCGAAACAGGTTCGACATCCCGTCCTCGTCCATGCCGCAGCCGGTGTCGGTAAACGAGACGCGCACGCAGTCGTCCTCCTCGCGCGCGTCCACAGTAATGCTTCCGCCGCCGTCCATGGCTTCCATGGCGTTGCGCAGTATGTTGAAATAAAGCTGCTTTAAAAGGTTTTCGTCGGCGAAGACTTTGGGAAGCATTCCCGATTCCTTGACCACGTTGACCTCTATTTCCAAATCCTCAAGCTCGGCCTTGAGAATGTGCAGGGTTTCCATAAGGGGTTTTAGCATGTCGCATTCCGACATGTTCGGTCGCATGGGCCGCAGGGCCTTGAGGAAATTTTCTATTATGCCGTCGAGGCGCGAAACCTCCTGCGAACAGATTTCAACGGACTCCATCACGTCGGAGACCGACTGCCTGTCGGCATGGCCTTCCATGAGCTTTGCAAGCTTTCGCCGCGCGAGCTGCAGGTGGATGTTGATGGAGTTGAGCGGATTTCCAAGCTCGTGCGCGACGCCCGAGGCGAGGTCGAGCACCGAGGCGATTTTCTCGTTTTCGATGAGGTCTTCAGTGTCGCGCCTGTCCTGCGTGATGTCGTTGAGAATCAGCGCGAAAGTTCCGCCGCCTTGGCCGCCGGGCAGGTACGGCACAATCTGCGCGCCGAGAATGCGCGTTTCGGGGTAGTTTATTTCAAACTCCCTGAAAACGTGCGCGCCGTTTTCGGCGACTATGCTGACGGCCTCCTCTATGCCGGGCAGGATTTTGAAAACCGTGCGGCTTTCGCCGTCGGCGAGCCCGAGGATTTTTTTCGCGAAATTGTTGGCGAACTGTATCTCCCCGCAGGCATCCACGACCATCACGGCGGTGTTGATTGCGTTGAACACGCTCTCAATTTTGAGCAGGTCGCGCGTCAGGCGCTTGTTCTGCCGCAAGAGCTTTCCGTAGGAGCCGTCGTTTGAAAATATGCCCGCCATTGCCAAAAACTACAGCCTTATCGCGAGGCTGTTTCCGTGCGCGTCAAGGCTTTCCATGCGCGCAAAAGCCCTGACGACTTCCGCCGCCTTGGCGTCCGATTTTTTGTCGTATTTAACATACGAGCTTCTGCGCATAAAGTCTATGAGCTGAAGGCCGCTCGAGAACCTGCCGGTGCGCCCGGTGGGAAGCGTGTGGCTGGGCCCCGCGGTGAAGTCGCCAAGAACCGTGGGGGTGTTTTCGCCTACGAGTATCGCGCCGGCGGTTGTGATTTTCGACACGAGTTTTTCGGGCTCCTTCACCTGAAGTTCCATGTGCTCGGGCGAAACGTAGTTCGCCACTTCGACGGCCGCGTCGAGATTCGGCACGACGCACACAAAGCAACCGTTGTCGAGAATCTTCATGAGCTTGTCGGCGTGCGAAAGTTTTTTGCTTTGCGCGGCCAGCTCCCTTGCCACCCTGCCCTCGAAAGTTTTCGAAGTGCACACGAGGTAAACCTTTTCCTTGCCGCTGCCGTGTTCGGCCTGCGAAAGGAGGTCGGCCGCAACATATTTGGGGCTGGCGGACGCGTCGGCGACAATGAGAACTTCGCTAGGGCCAGGGAGGAGGTCGCAGCCGACCGTGCCGAAAAGCTGGCGCTTGGCTTCCATCACAAACGCGTTGCCGGGGCCATAAACCTTGTCTACAGCGGGAATCGTCTTTGTGCCCACGCCCATTGCGGCAACGGCCTGCGCTCCGCCGGCTTTGTAAATTTCCTTCACGCCAAGAAGCGAGAGGGCGCAGAGTATGTGCGAATTGATTGTGCCGTCTTTGGAAGGCGGCGTGCACACGCAGATTTCCGGGCAGCCCGCGATTTTCGCAATGGTGGCAGTCATAATGACGGTGGACACAAGCGGAACGCTGCCGCCGGGAATATAGAGGCCGACGCGCCTTATGGGGTAGAAATTTTCGCCGACCGTCGCGCCATGCGGATTCTTCGCGCGCCAGTTTTTAGGGCGCGTTTTCATGTGGAAAGACTTAACGCAGGCAATGGCCTCGCGCATCATTTTTTTGTCGTACGCGGGGACGGCCTTTGCGGCGGCCTTGAGTTCGGTTTCCGTAACCGCGAGGCTTTTAGCGGGAACTTTTGCGCCGTCGAACTTCAGCGTGAACTCTTCCAAAGCCTTGTCGCCGCGCGCGCGGACGTCGGCGATGACCGACGAAACTATCGCGGGAATGTCGCCCGACATCGACGCCGGTTCGCACGCCTTCTCAAGGCTCTTCCAGAAATCGGAGCTTTTGTAATCAAACACTTTCATTGGCCGCATTAACTCAACAATGCGCGTTTTAATCAAGTTTTTAATGAACCGCAAAAAGATGAAAGCAGACATACAATAATAAAAAGCGGAGCATATTTATAATCACACGCACATGCAAAGCATGTGCCGTATCGGCGCGTCAGGTTGCGCCTCAGGCGAGGCTTTGAAGGGGATTCGCGGCAGGAGCGTACTTGAGTACGTGACTGGTGCGGAGAACCTTCGAAACGAAGCATCAGGCGTAACATCACGCGCCCCCTCCAAAAATAAAAAGCCCGCTTCGAAAAATTCGAAGCGGGCTGTATATAATTTCAAAACACTACTTGGCGGCCTGCTCGATGGCGACGGCAACAGCGACAGTCGCACCGACCATCGGGTTGTTGCCCATACCGATAAGGCCCATCATTTCGACGTGCGCCGGAACGGACGAAGAGCCCGCAAACTGCGCGTCGCCGTGCATCCTGCCCATAGTGTCGGTCATACCGTAGGAGGCGGGGCCGGCGGCCATGTTGTCGGGGTGCAGCGTGCGGCCCGTGCCGCCGCCGGAAGCGACGGAGAAGTACTTCTTGCCGTGCTCGGTCGCCCACTTCTTGTAGGTGCCCGCAACGGGATGCTGGAAGCGCGTGGGATTCGTCGAGTTGCCGGTGATGGAAACGTCGACGCCTTCCTTTATCATGATGGCGACGCCTTCGGAGACATCGTCGGCGCCGTACACGCGCACCTTGGCCTTTTCGCCCTTCGAGAAGGGCTTTTCGCTGACAATCTTCAGTTCGCCCGTGCCGTAGTCGTACTCGGTTTCAACGCTGGTGAAGCCGTTGATGCGCGAGATGATGTAGGCGGCGTCCTTTCCGAGGCCGTTGAGAATCACGCGCAGGGGATCCTTGCGCACCTGGTTCGCAGTACGGGCGATGCCGATCGCGCCTTCTGCCGCCGCGAAAGACTCGTGGCCGGCGAGGAAGCAGAAGCACTTGGTTTCTTCGCGCAAAAGCATCGCGCCGAGATTGCCGTGGCCTATGCCGACGTCGCGGGAGTCCGCCACGGAGCCGGGAATGCAGAACGCCTGCAAACCAAGGCCGATGTTTTCGGCGGCTTCGGCGGCGTTCTTGCTGCCCTTCTTGATGGCGATTGCCGCACCGAGGACGTACGCCCACACCGCGTTTTCGAACGCGATGGGCTGGATGCCCTTGACGATTGCGTCGACGTCAATGCCCTTGGAGTCGCAAAGGGCCTTTGCGTCTTCGAGGGATTTCATGCCGTATTCCGCGCAAGCCTTGTTGATTTTTGCTATGCGCCTGTCGTATCCTTCAAATGTGATAGCCATTTTAAACTCCTTATTCTTTGCGGGGGTCGATAACCTTGGCGGCGTCTTCGAAACGGCCCTTCACGGAAGTGAACTTTTTGAAAGCCTCGTTGGCGTCCATGCCGTTCCTGACTGCTTCGAGCATCTTGCCCAGATGGACGGTCTTGTAGCCGATCACTTCGTTGTTTTCGTCGAGCGCCTGCTCGAGGACATAGCCTTCGGCCATTTCCATGTAGCGGGGGCCCTTTTCCTTCGTCGAGAACATCGTGCCGACCTGCGAGCGCAGGCCCTTGCCCAAGTCTTCGAGGCCGGCGCCAATCGGCAGGCCGCCTTCGGAGAACGCCGTCTGGGTGCGGCCGTAAACGATCTGCAGGAAGAGCTCGCGCATTGCCACATTGATGGCGTCGCAGACGAGGTCCGTGTTGAGGGCTTCAAGGATGGTCTTACCGGGGAGCACTTCGGAGGCCATTGCGGCGGAGTGCGTCATGCCCGAGCAGCCGAGGGTTTCGACGAGGGCTTCCTCAACAACGCCGTCCTTGACGTTGAGGGTAAGCTTGCATGCGCCCTGCTGGGGTGCGCACCAGCCGACGCCGTGCGTCAGTCCGCTGATGTCGCCTATCTGTGTGGCCTTCACCCATTTTCCCTCTTCCGGGATGGGCGCCGGACCGTGTTTCGCGCCTTTCGCAACGCAGCACATCTGCTGTACTTCGTGCGAGCAACTGTGTTTGGAACAACTCATTTGTATTTCCTTAGTTATAGTTATATTAGCAGTAAAAATTTTTTCAGTTTTATCCGGCGCCGATTGCGTCGGCAATGCGGCTTTGCCATAAAAACGGGACTATTAGTATTATTTTGCCTTGAGCCTCGCGAGTTCACGGTGGCCGATGTCGCGGCGGCAGAAGGCCCCCATGAAGGAGGTTTTGCCAAGCAGGCCGTAGGCCTTGTCCAGGGCTTCCTGAAGGGTTTCGCCCGTGCCGGTAAGGCCGATGACGCGGCCGCCGGAAGTGAGGATGTCCGCGCCCGAAGCCTTTGTGCCCGCGTGTATGACCCACGCGCCGTCGGGTATTTCGGAGTCTTCGGGAAGGCAGATTTTTTCGCCCTTGCGGTAGCTGCCGGGGTATCCCTGCGCGCACATTACGACGACGGCCGCGAAGCCGTCCCTTATCTTAACCTTTGAAGGGTCCAGCTTGCCGTTGGCGATGTCGTTCATGAGCTCAAGCGCATCGCTTTCGACGAGCGGCATGAGCACCTGGCATTCGGGGTCGCCGAAGCGGACGTTGAATTCCACAACCTTGGGGCCCTCGGAAGTTATCATGATACCCACGTAAAGCGTGCCGCGATAGTCTATGCCCTCTTTTTTAAGGCCTTCGAGCGTCGGGGCTATGATGGTTTTGCGGACGGCGGCGAGCACGGATTCCGTCGCAACAGCCGCGGGTGCGTACGCGCCCATGCCGCCCGTGTTGGGGCCTGTGTCGCCCTCGCCCACGCGCTTGTGGTCCTGGCTGGCGGGCAGCATTACGTAGTCTGTGCCGCAGACCATGAGCATTATGCTGGCCTCTTCGCCCTCCATTTTTTCTTCGACGACGATTTCTTTTCCGCTTTCGCCGAGCATGCCGCCCTCGAGCATTTCGCGCGCAGCGGCAACGGCCTCTTCGCGCGTTTCGGGGATTACGACGCCCTTGCCCGCGGCGAGGCCGCTGGCCTTTATGACGACGTCAAAAGGCGCGTTTTTAATGTATTCTTCGGCCGCTTTCGCGTCGGTGAAATTTTCGCCCTTGGCCGTGGGGATGTTGTACTTCTTTAAAAAGTCTTTCGAGAAAGCCTTGCTGGCTTCAAGAGTCGCACCGTCCTTGTTGGGGCCGTAAACGGCGACGCCCGCCGCGCGCAGTTCGTCGGCCAGGCCCATCGAGAGGGGAACCTCCGGGCCGCATATGACAAGATTGAAGCCGCCGTCCTTCGCGAGCTTGGCGATTCCCGCGACGTCCTCGGCCGCCACGTTGACGGTTTCGCAGTCGCGCGATATGCCGCCGTTGCCGGGCGCGCACACGAGCTTTTCGAGCATGGGAGAATTCTTCACGGCCTTTACCAGCGCGTGTTCGCGCCCGCCGCTTCCGACTATCAATACTTTCAGTTTGGATGCCATAAAATTAAACTACTTTTCTGTAAAGTGAGAACGCGAACAGCAGCATGAGCGCGTTCGGTATTACGACCGCGGTCAGCGGGGAAATCACTCCGCGCCCGCCGAGGGTGGTAAGCACGCTGTCCACGACGAAATAAAGGAAGAAAAGGCCGAAGGTTTTCGACACGCCCACCATCGGGTTCGTGCGCACGCCCGCCACGGAGAACGGTATGCCTATGGCGATGACGATTATGCACGCCAAGGGGCTCGCCCAGATGCCGTAAAGGTTGACCAGATAGGGGCGCGCCTCTGGGGAGCCCTTGTCTTCTATCGCGCTTAAAATCTCGTTGGTTTCGAACAGCGAAAGGTCTTTTGGGCGGCGCATGGAAAGCGCCATGATTTTCGGCTTCTCGTTAAAATCCTTGAATTCGCGCTTGTCGAAGCCGACCGCGCGCGTGGGCCTGTGAGTGACGGGGTCGTAGGTAGTCTCCTGCCCGTCTGTGAAAAACCACCAGTTTTCGGCGTCGTCGTAGACGCCCTCGCGCGCCATTATCCTGCGCGTTTCGCGGCCCATGTCGTCGAGCACCGACACGCGCACGCCGTGCCCCTTGCTCGTAGCCATACTGAAAGAGTTCATGAACCACAGCCTGCCGTCGCGGCGGTTGTTGAAGCAAAGCTGCTGGATTTTGCCAACGTCCGAGATGTCGCGCGTGCGAAGCTGGTCCTCATAGCGCAGGTTTTCGTAAAGCGTGCGCGAATTTTCCTTGCAGTAGGGTATGACGTCGGCGTTGAGCCAGAGCAGGACGCCCGCGAGCACGAAGCCTCCCAGCCAAAGCGAGCGGGTTATCCTGTAAATGTTCATGCCCGCTGCGCGCATGGCGGTAATCTCATTATTGCGGTGGAAGGTTCCCAGCACGTATATCACGGAAAGCAGAAGGCTTATGGGCAGCACCGTGGGGATGAGCGTGGGAATAAGCAGGCCGTAAAACAGGAGAATTTCGCCCGTACCCGCACCCCATTCGATAAGGTTGCCGAGGTTGTTGTACATGTCGTGGAGAACCAAAATCCCCAGCGTCACGCCGATGGCCACAAGAAAAAACTTGAGCCATTCGACAAATATGTACCTATCGAGCAGTTTCATTTTTTTGAAATATTCCGAACCCGCCGCAAAGGCGGCAGGCAATTTTCTTTTCAAGCCTATCTTCGGGCGAATGTTCGCCTGTTTTCCAATGATCGGTTTATAAAAAAGAATTGGGCGATTATCGGGATTCGCCCGGAATTTTCAAAGAAAAAAGACGCTTTTTACTCTTTTTGTTTCGGCACCGCATTTTACCGCCAAACAAAGAAATAAAAAAGCCCCGCGTTTGCGGGGCTTGAAAGTGAAATGCGGGTTGATTACCTGCGCCTGCGGAAAGCCGCGAAGCCTATTGCAAAGGCGCCCATCAGGGCGGCTATCGCGGCCGGTTCCGGAACGGCTCCGAGAACTATCGCGCCGAGGCCGGAGTCGTAAGTGTATTCGTACGCAACGCCGTTTACGGTGACAGTCGCGTCGCCGGACGCGAGCGCCCCGGCAACCGCCGCCTTATAGTCGGCGGCGCTTGCCGATTCCCATGCGAGGAAATCGTCGATGGCGATGGAATCGCCCGTAGTCTTGCTTCCGAGGAACGCGAAAGTCAGGCCATCGGCGCTGCCTAGGGAGAATGCGTCCTTGACGGTGATTTTCGCGCCGGCGTCGAGGTCTATGAGCAGCGAGCCGCTGTTCCACGCGAGGCTGTCAACGTATATTGAAGCGCCGTCGTTGGCCGCGCCTTTGGCGGAGGCGGCCGTACCGAACGTGCCGCCGTTCATTGTCACGTCGATAGTCCTGCCGTTTGCGGCGTTGTCGGCGAAAATACGGAGCACCGCGCTGTCGCTTACGGTGAGGCTTAGCCTTTCATCGGTGTCTGCGCTAAAGCGGAAAACCTGCTCGCCCGCGCCACTGACGTTGAAATTCGTCCTGGTGCCGCCGTTTTGGGCGTTGTATTTGATCGTCGCTGCGAAGTCGGAAGTATCGTTAGCCTTGGTGACGATGTCAAAATAGGAACGGCATGTTTCGCCGACGCCATTGTTGTTGTACTGTATCGTGCCGACACCGTCTATGCCCGACATTTTAAAATAGGTCTGCACCTCGCCCGAAGACACATGGCTGCCCCAATAGCCTATGGCAATTGTAGGCGTGCCGGAATTGTTTTCATTAGAGCCCATCTTCAGCTTTCCGCCAATGTTGACGTCGTAGTCCGCGCCGTAGGACGAAGCCGAGGGGTTGTTCAAGGACATGGTGAGCCTCACGTTGCCCTAAAGAGTCATGTCGTTGGCGACATTGAGGTATTTGAGGCCGCGCGAGCCCGAACCTTCGCCGAACTTCACATACATGTTGTCGGAAGCGTGGTTGCTTACGAGGTCCAAGCTGCCCGCGCTTATGCCGACTTTAAATTCCCAGTCCTGGTTGTCGCTGCCATGGTAAAAGTGCGAATCGACAAACTTGAGCGCGCCGTCCACCTTTATATCGACAAGCTTGTTGCCGAAGTCGCTTATGCCCCAACGCCAAATTCCGTAGGCGTTAGGATAGTCCCTTGTAGCGTCGGTGAAGTTTCTGAACTCCAGATTGCCGCCCACATGGAACTCGTTCGAGCCTTCGGGCATCCTGAGGGTGTTTTTGTCGCCGCCTACGCCCGCCGCAAGAACATTATTGGAGTCATAAACAATGGACACTGACGACCAGTCTATCGTGTCCTCAGCCGTAACCTGGACATAATTGCTGCCGTCATAATAGGCGTAAGTGGTTTGGTCGTTCAAAAAACCCTGCCCATCGTCTCCGTTGTCGACAATGTACAAAGTCGTGTTCGAATAATTTGCGGCGGCGGCCGCAAAAGGCAGCATGAATGCCGCTGAAATAAGGTGATGCTTAATTTTCATAATACTACAATTGGGGTGTATTTGGTATGAATATGTTACTCTATTCGGCATGGTTCGTATATAAAACGATATGCTCTGTCAATTAAAATTCGGAATTTTCTCAAAGATTTCAATACTGCGGTAAAAAAAATCCCGCAAAATGCGGGATTTCCAAACGCATAAATTAGAAACTTCATCCGCGCCTGCGGCAAAGAGCGAGCCCAAGCGCCAAAGCGCCCAAAACGGCGGCAACCGCGGCGGGTTCCGGCACAACCTCCATTATGGTCAGCCCCGTGGCGGAATCGTAAGAATAGTTGTGCTGCTGGTCGCCCACAAACACCGACATTTCGCCGCTCGCAAGGGCCCCTTCCATCGCGGCCTTGTCGGCGGCGGCATTTAAGCCTTCAAACACGAGAAAATCGTCCAAAGCCACGGAATCTCCTTCGCCCAGGCCGCCTTCAAAGCGGATTGCAAGGCCGGAGGCCGCGCCCAATGCAAGGTCGCCCTTGACGTGAAGCACCGACATCGACGACGCGCCCGCATTGTTGACTATGAGTGTGCCGGAATCCCAATTGAAGCTTTCGACGGCCGTTGAACCGACATCTTCGCCGGCGTTCGCGCCGACGATGCCAAAACTTCCGCCTTTAAGCTCAAGCGCGTACTGCGTCTTGCTGTCGGCGTTGTAGAGGAACCTGCCTTTTTCCACAGTCAAAGTGCCGTACCAGTTGTCCTTGACGGTGTCGGTACCTTCGTTTCCGGCCACGGCCCTCAAAATCTGCGTGCCCTCGCCCTTCATAATAATGTTCATGGAGGCGTCCTTGTTGACGTACCTGTCGCCCTGACGCAGTGTGCCGATAAATTCGGAAGAGGTGCCGGCCTTGTTTGTCAAAACCAGATATCCCACGCTGCGGTTCCCCTGGTGGGTGGTATTGGCCTGAAGCGTACCGCCGCCGTTTATGCCGCCGACCTGAAAATAGCGGTTTGCGAGACCGTCCGCAGCCGCGCCTTGAAATTGGAAATCCCACGTGGGCTGGGCGCCGTCGACGGCGTTCATATTGACCACGCCGCCTACAACCATAGAAGGATCGTCTATCGACCCCTTAAAATTTGTGGACATGCGCACCGCGCCGTTAACATCTATGTCGCCAGCAACCTTGAGAAAACTGAAGCCCTCATTGCCCGGGGCCGAATAGCAATCCGTGCCAAAACCGACATACTGGCCGTCCGCATAGCCGGCACCCTTGTTTATGACAATCTTTCCGGCGCTGACGCCGTAGTTGCCGTTGACCGATCCGCTCATCTGGGTGCTTATAGTCCAAGTGCCGGTTATATTGAGATTACCTGCATTAGCATTGTCCGACCCGTTGAGCCACATATGGCCACCGTCGATAGCGGCAAACGTCAGGTTTTTTATGGTAAGGTCAGTATTCCACGGCGATTTTATCCAGTCTTGATTGTTGAACTGTTTGTCGCCGATTTTCTCGCTGACTTTCTGGTCGATGATTATGTTGCAGTTGGCCCAGTCAACAACGTCGTCCGACTTGATCTGGATCATCTCCCCGCCATTGTCGTAGGCGTAAATCGTCTGGTTGTCCCAACGGGTTTCATACTGTTTGTTGGTGTGGTTTTCTGCACCCAAATGGCGCCAATAAATGTCGCCCGAGATTTGCGCGTGCGACAAGCGAACATACGGCGGCCGCCGATGCCGCCGCAAAAATTTTTATGCATGAAGTCTGTTTCATAGTAGATAAATCGTTAATTCATCTCCAATGTAAAACATTAACTCGGTTTATCAAGAAAATACCGAAAAAAAAAGCCGGCTTCAAAAAGCCGGCCATATCGCATAAAATAAAAAATCCGCCTAAAAGACGAAAGTTCCCGTAGACCCCATCACGTTGGACACGTACCTTGTCGACTCGCTGTCGGACGCGCCGCTCATTTTTGCGGCAACGGGTGTTTCCCTGCCGGCGAAAGCTCCGGGGAGTTCATTGACTGCGTAAGAAGCGTCTACGCTTGGAAGCGGCGTACTGGACGCGGATAGCGAACGCGCTGAAACATTCGACGAATCGAGCGCGACCGTGGATGCGCCGATATACGACGGCGCGAAAAAGGCGACCGCCAAAGCCGCTCCTGCTGCCGAAAATACCGCGCCGAACTTCACCGCGCGGCCGGAAAAAATACGCTCCGCCGCGGACGGCTTCCTGACAATCTGAAAGTAGAGCTTGTTTTTGAGCTCCTTGTCGAAGCGTTCCCAATCGGCCTCGCTGGGGCGTTCCGCCCGCTTCAGCCTCAAAAGGTCCTCCAATTTTATCCTGTCGTTTCCCGTCATAATTTTATTTTAAATAGTCCTTAAGGGCGCTTTGAAGCTGCTGTTTTGCATAATGAAGGCGCGTCCTGACGGTCGCTTCGCTGGTTTTCGTGATTCCGGCTATTTCCGCATGGCTCAAGCCTTCAATCTCATACAAAACCACAACCGTTCTATGTTTTATAGACAAAGTTTGCAAGGCTTCGTTCAATTTTTCCTTAAGTTCGTTGAGCATCAGCTTTTTTTCGCCGCTCAAATTCACGCTGAGTTTTTCAAGAACTTCGGCGCCGGCCATTTCCTCGTTCGAATTTTCAAAGCTCAAAAAACGGCGCATCCTGGAACGTTTCAGAAATGTTATGGACATGTTTACCGCAATGCGGTACAGCCAGGTATAGAACGCGCTGTTGCCCTTAAAGGAATGTATGCTCGAAAACGCCTTTATGAAAGAATCCTGGACGATGTCCATGGCGTCCTCCCTGTTTGAGAGCATGTTGTATACGACGGAATACAGGCGTTCGCGGTACTTTTTTGTGAGAATGCCAAAGGCGTCGGTGTCGCCGTTCTTAACGCGCTCCACCAAAGCCATGTCGGCGTCGGCCGAATTCTTTTTTTCGAGAATATCGGCGCTCAGACATCCTTCTGTTTCAGCAATAGCCATTTCTTGCATATATTTTTCGTACGTTCGGGCGTGTTTTCAAGCTTTTTCTGTCCGAATCTTGATAAAACGACACCCAAAAACAGAATTGGTTCTAAATTGAGCAAAAGAAAGCCGCAGTTGAAGGGAAAAATCCCAAACAACTGCGGCCGCTTCACCTTTGACTAGAAAAAAAAACGCGAATTAAAATCTCCAGTGCATAAAAGCTAAAGGAGTTAGACAAGCGGCTTAGGGAATGTAGAGTAGATGT
>CALXSL010000018.1 GCA_944391135.1 uncultured Opitutales bacterium | reverse complement strand
CGGCATACCGCAGGAGGAAATAATATTGGAATACTAGGGGTAGTATTATCGGGGGCTTCTGCTAAGAAGCCCCTTTTTTATTTTCGAAACAAAACTGTGTTCAGGGCGCAATCATAAGGGTGAATTTATAGCCTTTTTCGATTAAATAGCGGCAAATCAGATGAAACTTTCAATTCACATAAAACTCCGTTTGCCTGGCGAGCCTGCGCGCATACCAAGGATAGAAACCTCAAAAACAGGGATGGCGCCGGATAGTGCGTTCCGTCTTTTGAGGTTTAGCAAACGCGGACAGACGCCTAAATTGTTTGCCCAATGGCGACATTTAGACAGAAAAGGCTCTAATTGCCGCGAACAACCGCAGCCAACAGTTCAAGTTTTTTAGGCGCGGCAATTTCTCATGCGGCCCCATACCGACGCCCGGGCCCTAAAAAAACGGAGGCCGCACAAGTGCAGTCTCCGCATTCATAAAAAATCCTGATTTCAGGAAAAGAACGGAATTAGTATTCCGAGTCCCTTCTGAAGTCCGACTTCGGTTTGAAACCGTCGCGCTTGAAGCCGTTGCCAGCGCCGCGGGGTTTGAAGCCGCCGCCGCGATTGCCGCCGAAGCCGCCGCGATTGCCGCCGAAGCCGCCGCGATTGCCGCCAAAGCCGCCGCTCCTGGGTTTGCCGCCAAAGCCGCCGCCTTCGCCGTTGAAACGGTCGCTGCGTTCGCGGGTTTTGTCTATGCGCATCGGACGTCCGCCGAGGTCCTTGCCGTTAAGCGCGTCCATGGCCTGCTGAGCCTGCGCGTCGTCGCTCATCGTTACAAACGCGATGCCGCGGAAACGGCCCGTCATTTTGTCCATGAGCATCTTTACCGCCGACACCGCGCCGTAAGCCGCGAAGACGTCGGTTATTTCCTGTTCGGTAACGTCGAAAGGCAGATTGCCTACGAATATTTCCATTTTATTTCCCTATTTATTTTATTTATCTCATCCGGCACGGCAGCAAGCCGTCCGGAAATTCATAATCAGCTTTCAAGGATATTCAGCCGCTTGTCTTAACACTCCCATAAACAGGGCAATAAAAAATCAGCTCAAGTACCGATGAATCGATATTATTTTACAATTAGCCTATTTTTGCCGCGTCCTGTCAACAAGATACTTTATTTTTTATCAATATTTTACAGCCCCGCGAAAAGGCTCCCTCAAAAAAAAACGCCGCGACACAAAATCGCGGCGAAAGTATAACCGGGTGCGAAGCCCGTACTAGGCCTTCTCGACCAAGCCGGCCTTGATGGCCTTGGCGCTCACCCACACGCGCTTTACCGCGCCGTTTTCCATGCGCACGCGTATGCGCTGGACATTCGGCTTAAAGGTGCGCTTGTTCTGCTTGACGAGCTGGAGGCCGATACCGCCGCTCTTCTTGCTCTGACCCTTGTGGATGATCTTGCGGCCGCTGACGGGACGCTTGCCGGTTACTGAACATATTCTTGACATGATAAAAGATCCTTCTGCTTTTTATAAATTGAAGCCGCGTAAATTAAGCCTGACGCGGTGCATTGCAAGTATTTTTTTCGGGTGGCGAAAAAACGGCTACTCTTTGACGTTCAGGCCGGAGAGCTTCCTTGCGGCTTTCGCGGCGCTTGCGCGAGCTTTGCGCTTGCGCGCGGCAAGCAGTCTTTGTCTTTGTGCATTCGGTTTGTTGCCTGATGCTTTTGTGCCGGGTTTGCGCTTTGCGCGCGAGGTCCACTGTACGAGTCCGCTCATTTGTTTTTCTTTCCGTTAATACGCTGGTTTTTTAAAATTAAAGCGAGTGAAGCTAAGGATTTTTTCGGCGCATTCCAGCTTTTTTTTTCACTTTTTCGCTTTTTTTACGATATTTCGCATAAAAAAGCAGCCTTTGGGCGTTTTTTTCAGATGCTCCGCAACTTTTTATGGTCTTTCGGAGTTATATATGTCAAAAGGCAAAACATGAGCGAAAAACTTCAAACGCAGACGGAGAACATCACGATAGGGTCCGAAACCGCACCCGACGACGATTCGCTGATCATGCTTGAAGTCGCGGACGACTCCGAACACGCCCTGCGCATGCTCATAGAAAAATGGAAAAGACCGCTTATCAACTACTTCTACCGCTCCCTGCCCGACGCTTTCGCGGCCGAAGACCTCGCCCAGCAGACTTTCATCAACCTGTACAAGGCCAGAAAATCCTACACTCCGAAAGCAAAATTTTCAACCTACATATTCCACATAGCGCGCCACGTGCTCATAAACGAGCACAGGAAGTCCTCCCGCCGCCCGGCCGACGCCACCGATCCGTCCGAGATGAACGCCCCGGTCAGCGGCCGCGACGAGCTCGACAAGTCGGAGCTCGAGGAGATTTTCTACCGCGCATTGGAATCCATGCCGGAAAACCAGCGCACCGCAATCCTTATGCTCAAGCAGCAGGAGCTGTCCTACGACGAGATAGCCCGGCTGATGGACGCCAAGGTTTCGGCGGTAAAAACATGGATCCACCGCGCCAGACAGACACTTAAAGAAACACTGGAGGGCTGCAAAATATGAAAAACACAGCAAACACGGACAAAATCATCGACATGCTCCTGAAAAAGTCCCCGCTTGAACCCTCGGTATGCTTTACCGACAGGGCGATTTCGGCGATCGCAGACCTGAAGCTCGCCGACGCGGTGACGGAGGCCAAAATCGACAATCTCCTGAAAAAGCCCTGCGGAATCGAGGCCCCGAGGCTCGCCGACGCAGTAATCGCGGCAATTTCCATGCAAAAAGGCGGGAAATTCCAGACATTCATGTCGTGGGTCACGGGAAGCGCCGTGGCTGCATGCGCGGCGCTGGCCATTTTCTGGAGCGCCCCGGGCTCGAACAGCGCCGGAATTCCTTCATATTCCGACTACGCCCAGATGTCGGACATCGCCGATGAAATTTCAGCCCTGTCGGTGCTGCTTGCCCAAGAGGAATACATGGACATACTGAACCTCTGACGGGACCCGATAAACGGGTGAAAAACATGCGGTAAAACGCATTTACTTTGCGACCAAAAACGCCGATGAGAAATCAGGCGTTTTTATTACATATTTTTCTTGATCATGGCGATTTGCTCAATAATTTAGAACCCAGAAATTGTTATTTACGACTATGACCCTTATACCCCACATAAATACCCCAAAGAATAAGCCGGCAAAACGGGGCTTCGCCCTCGTCTTGGCCATAATGCTTATGAGCTTCATGGTTCTGCTTATTATTTCCTTGGCGTCGCTAGTGCAGCTGCAGCTGCGCATGAGCAGGCAGGCCATAAACGAGAACAAGGCAAAACAGGCGGCAAAATTCGCGGCCTATCAGGCGATGTCGGAAATCCAGCGCGCAATGGGGCCCGACACGCGCGTAACCGCGAACGCGAAAATGTTCGACGACACGGTCGTAAACGAAATCACCAGCCTCGATACAAAGAGCGACTACGACTGGTGGACGTCGCCGATGAACATCACGCGCGACGACGCCAATGAAATCGCAGACCAGGGCATATCGCAAAACAGATACTGGGTCGGCGTATGGGACGCGCGCAACGGCTACGCCCCCGAAAAGCAGCTCAAGGGCGAATCAAGGAGCGAATATACGAAAAACACGATAGAAAAAGCCCTTACATGGCTGGTTTCCGGCAACAAGATAAGGGACATTTACGATGAAAAAGCTTCAAGCATAAAATATTTCCCATCCCAGAAGCTCCAGAGCGGAAACTTTGTCAGGGCGGTAAGCTCCGGGTCGGCATCAGACGAATCAGGAACGGCTATTCCCGACTACGACGTCATGGTTCCGCTTGTCACGCTTGACAAGGATGCCAACGTGCTCACCGGCGAAGTAAACAGCGACGGCAAGCAGACGCGCATAGCATGGTGGGTGAGCGACGAAAGCCAGAAAGCCTCGCTCAACGCAGTGGCGTCCCGCGATGAAATAAGGCATGCAGAAAGGATAAAGTTCCGTCTTCAGAGCCTTCCCTTCTACTCGGGCATCCACGGACTGACCGTTCCCAAGCTTGGCGGAATGGCCGGGACAAACGCGTTTGATTTCACGTTTGAAGACAGCGACGAGAACAGCGACCTTGAAAAAATTAGGAACCTGGAAGACGTCAAGGTGCTCGACGTGTTCAAATCCTCACAAATCCCCGAATCCATACAGATAGGCAAAGTGTTTTTCCACGATGTCACGTTCAACACAAAGGGCGTGCTCGTAAACACGCGCGAAGGCGGCCTGAAAAAGGACCTTTCATTGGGCCTTACGCGCAAAGACTTCAACAATGAGGACGACGACCTGAGCAAAAACATCGTCACAGACAATATGCCCGAATATTTCGAGCAGCCCTTCGGCGTAGCCGGATTCAAATTCAAATCTTCAGCTTATCCGCTTGTCGACATAGATACAAACAACAGCTTTCAGCGATTCATTCCAGACAGGATGAATTCGTCAAATGCCAAAAACCGCAACCTGAACCAGAAGGGGCATATGTTCGGGCCTCAAATGTACGGGCGCGAAAAAAATACAAACAATTTTGACAACATGTCCGTCCCCCAATCCACAGTCTCAGCCATAAGGGACATTTACAGCGACAACCTCATCTTCAAAGACCCCGGCGGCCCCCTCTGGGACCAGTTGCGCTCCTATTACAATTTCAGGGCTGAAGACAATATCAGCTCCAACAAACTCAGCTCGCGCGTGCAGACCGACGACCGCTGGGGCTTTAAGCCCATCGTAAAGCGCTTCCAAGTTTACTACGTGCCCTCTTTCGTGGAATATTCCGACAAAAGGTACGGCCTAAGGCTGCACATAATTCCGCTGCTTGTGCTGTGGAATCCGTATGATGTTAAAATAGACGGCGAAACGTATTACGCCATAAGGCTTTACGGTTCCGAATACACGGGGCCCGGCAAATTCAGGTTTGCGATAGGCTATCAATCAGGAAATTATTTCCAGTGCGCCAGAGACTTGCGCACAGAATTCATGCCCTCGGTGCACAAAGATATAGTTACTGTTATCGGAAGGGGCCCCACTAATAACTTTGAATATAAAAACGGTCCAACCGGAGGATATGATATACGCGGGTTTTATATGACCCAAAACAATGAATTCTCTAGCTGGACAACCAATAGGGATGGCGCATACAACAAATTTGTAACAAGATACGCCCCGTTCTCGACCGAAACCCCCGGATACTCGACCAATATAGACGGCATTAATGAAATCTACAAGCAAGGAATCCTACCGCTAGGATACGGAACTCTTCCGGATCTAAGCGTTATGACTTCCCGAGGCCAGTGGAGAAGCCTTGTGCATAACAATAACATATATCCTTCTTTCTCTGATGCAAAAGAAGCCGCTGAAGCAAATGCTGCACTGCCTCTGCGAGTTGCAAAAATACCGCTATACCTGAACAATCTGCTGGTAGACTTGAACCACGGCACATGGAAAACAATGGATAGAAACCGCGTCTCCCAGAATACTTATTTCGTATTCAGGGGGCAGCGCAACATTACCGCTTATAATCCTAAAAATGCGGATCCCCTCCTCGGCGGAACAAATCTCAAAAAATATGAAGACATATCCCTGTCTTCGGATATCCATTTTCTCGCTTATGATAAGAACGGCATAGAGCCCGGAGAAGGCAAAATATTCGCCATGGAAAGGATAGTCAACTACTTCGGCGACCTCAGCACGTCGTCCGGAACAAACGGCACGATAGGCCCCAATGGCGACATTGAAGGCGACGGCAACACAAGCGAATATGAAAGAAAAAAAGCCCTTATGAAGCCTCTGGACGAAGGGGGCGTACTCGGTGGCTGTTTCTATGTTGACATACCGCATCCGGAAGCCGTCCACGCTTACAAGTACAATACGGACAGAACCAGCGCCACGCCTTATGAAATGGGCGTAAGCAACCTTTTGAATTCGGCGGGTAATTTCAATACCTACACCAAGAACGACGCCGACGTTATTCTTGACCTTAACCTTGTCCAGCAATTCAGAAACAATTTACAGGATGTAAACAACCAGCTTCCCCCGACAGATATTGGCGAATATATGATTGACATGCAGGATGTCTGCATGACCGCCTTCCACGAAGGCACATGGGACGTTATGAGTACTGGCGACTCCAAGCCGATTAACACCGCAAGGCCGTCGTATACGCCTATGGGCTATTACTTCTACGCATTTACCCCGGAGGGCGAATACACAACCAGTTCGTGGAGGAAGTTCCAGCACCGCCACTCAAGGTATTACAGCGTAATGAACGCCACCGTGTGGATTTGGAAACGCGAAGGTTTCAGTTTCTCTAAATATAGCAATAAACATAACTTCGGCATTCTGTCCGGACCTTACGACAACTATGAGGACCGCTACAAGTGGGATCCCCGCGTAGACCTAAGCCCGGTGCTCGCCCAGCTTGAAGGCTATCGCATATTTACCGGCGATGCGGAACCCAGCTTTCCAGACCCAACTCTTCAATTCGAAAGGCACAAAAATTCCGGGTTCAACGAGGATATGGAAGTTTATTCCAAGCAATACCAGTATAGGCTCAACTATTACCAGCCTGGACGATCCCCAAGGCAGTCGAGGCTGTACTTTATGACCATATCTACTCGAAGCGGCAACCAAGGGCAACAGAATACCTCATACAGAGAAGACATAGACGGGGTTTTGGCATCAGTTTATCCCAGCGGAAGCGGTGACATTAAAGACTATCTTAAAAAAGAAGGGGAATTGAAAGAAGACGACTATACAAGCAATGACCATATGAGGGCAAAATTCTACATCAATTGGCTCGGAGTAAGCTCCAAACGCCATTCCGCCAATTATTGGAGGATGTACTTAAACTCAGATTTTTCCCCTGCATCGGACTTCTTCGACATAAACAACATGGTCGACATGAATCCCCAGTCCATAGGAGGAAACAACTCAAACCAGGTTCTCGTTGTAGACTACAATGTTAACCCCAGCTATCAGGACGATCTGAACAAAATTGCGGAAAACCAGAAGGGCGCGCCTTACGGATTCATATTCATGCAGCCCTACGCGAATAACGGCGACGGGCTTAATCCGTTCTACAACAGGCGCCTGTACGTGAACGGCTCGCTGCAGGCCACTTATTATGGAATGGACTACAACACGATAAACATGACGTCTGACTCCCAAAGCAAGGTTTCCACGAAATTCGGCTCCCTGCCCAAGTATATGCTTGGGGCGTCACAGGCCTACGGCAATTATAACGCATACGGCACCTTGGGCTATAAGATTGAAAGGAAATCCAACAAACCGTATGTCGGTCTCGACTATAAGTCCGGCGCAACTACATCGCCAATACATCACGTACTCAGGAAAACCGAAGTCGTCCATAATCCGGCCAACCTCGCGGGCGTAACCCTGACTTTCGGCGCCGGCAAGGCGTCATTCGACCGCACAGACGGCAACGACCGCCATTTCTACAAATCTTGGGGGCTCAACATTCCCGAAACCCTTATGCAGGGCAGCAACGCCATAGGCAATTCCTTGGCGCCCTCACGCATGTCGCCAAACCGCTCATACCATATCACATGGCTTGACGGCAAAGAAAACTCCATACCGTATGACCTTCGCAACTACGACGACTACGGCATGGAAGAAGGCCAATATGACGGCAAGCGCGACCCGTCGTGGGTGGAAGACAGGGGCGTTATATATGACATGTCGTGGCACCTCAACAACGTGCTGTGGGACGAATACTTCTTCTCCACCCTGCCCTACAGAAACGATGAATACAGGGACAAGATTGACTCAGAGTTTGTCATGCCGCAAAATCCAAGGCTTCGCTACTATGTTTCCGAAAACAGCACCGACCAGTATATGAGGCGGCTGTCGGATACCGATCTGCATTCGTCCGACAACGAGGATCAGTTCTCAAGGAACGCCGCTCTCCTTTGGATAAACGGTCCGTTCAATGTAAACTCCACGAGCGTGGACGCATGGAAAGTTGTGCTTTCCACATACTACGGCCAAAGCATAGAAGGCTACAAGAGCGGAACCGAAAATATAGCGAAAGAAACCCCCATGCACAGGTGGGCGGCGCCGCTGGAAGGTAAGGCGGTAAAGACTGGCGAGTCAATCCGCGAGGACAATGCTATGACAGGCTACAGGTCGCTTAATAACGACGAAATAGAAGAGCTAGCCGCCGCAATTGTCGAGCATATCAAAGACAGGGGGCCGTTCTACTCGATGTCGCATTTTGTCAACAGGGTTGTGACAAACTATTCCGCCGAGGAACGCTTCACCGACCAACTCTCCGATGACAAACTGCTGCCGGTTCCCGTACAATACGATGACAGGAAAAACCTGGAAAACGAATATATGGGCAACGGAACCGATGCGCCCAGAATGGGCCACATGCAAAAGGGCGTCCTGCAGGCGGCCATAGACAGCACTTCCATAAACAGCGAATGGCACAAGGACCACGACTTCATTATCACAAAGACAGAACGCAACAAGTCAGACGAGTTTAGCGATCCGAGCTTTGAAAATACGTCGGACGCCAGCAAAACATGGGAAAACTGGCGCGCGGCCATCGGCCCGCAAGGCACTGGAGCGCCGACCTATCTTATGCAGCAGGACATCCTGTCCCGCATAGGCTCGTTCCTTACGGTTCGTTCGGACACCTTCAAAATCCGCGCCTACGGTGAAATACGCAACCCGATCTCTGGTGCGGTCGAAGGCAAGGCATGGTGCGAAATGACGGTGCAAAGAACCCCGGAATACTTCGACACCGACACGGCCGACCAGGAGCCCTGGAAAATCCACAACCGTGAACCGGAAATGGGCGCGCAACCAAGCGTATCCTATAAAGGCGTCGTTTACGACGAATACATCAAAGACGAACTGAGCACCATCAACCAGGAGCTCGGGAGAAGGTTCAAGGTCGTCGGATTTAGATGGCTCAACGAAAAGGAAATTTAAAAAAAAATAGCGGCTTGAAAAATTTTTCAAGCCGCCATTTTTTTCCATATGCTATACAATTTTACCTGATGGAAATTTTTGTTTTCTATTGCATTTAAGCATTTTTTTGCTAAAACCCACTCCAATGTTAAAAAGAATTTTTTACTCCCTACTTGTTTTATCATCCACAGTGTGCAGCATGCATTCGCATGCGCAGGATTCAGGTGAAGAAACGCAAACTGAAGTAACCCTGTACAAATGGGCCGTATCCAATACAATTATGCTTCCAGACACGACTACGGGCGTTTCAAGGCGCGTTAAGGCCAACAACACAGGCAATTCGGTGCTTTGGTATAATTCCGGCGGAGAATGGAAATCGGTGACGGCTTCCCCCGCCCAAAAGTCGGCAAAAATAAAATACTCGGGCCCGAGAACGATGTCATTCTATAAGAAGATTGGAGAAGGACAGACATCCGCCGATTTTCAGGAAATCGCAAAGCTTCAAATCCCCGCAGGCGCCAAGGAAATATTCGCGCTGATGTTTCAGAAGGGCTCGTCCATAAGGTTCTTTCCTATGAACGTGTCTCCCGAAAATCTTCCCCAAGGCAAAATCGCCGTCATGAACATGGCACCCCAGAGGATTGCCATATCTTTGAGCGGGGATTCCAAAACATTGGGAGCAGGCTCTTTCACTATCTTCACTCCGAAAAAGAGATCGGAAACATCAATCGATGCAAAGATAGCCAAATTCTTCGACAAGAAATGGGTCATAATATACGACAGCATCATTTCGATATCCGAAAAAGAACGTTGCGCGCTGCTTATTTACGACCCCTACGGAAGGCCCAAAAACCCGCAGTTCAGCGTCCAGGTTCTGACTTTCTAATTTTATACAGCATTTTTTGAAAGGCCGCCTCACATGGCGGCTTTTTTTCTTAGGGGGTAAAAAAATCAAAAAAAAGCTTTCAAAATCCGCAAACTTGTATTCTTTGTATTCTCTTTCACGTTTTTCCAGGAGATGTCTGATTTTTTTGAGTTAAAAAACATAGACAAGTACTACGGAGACAACCACGTCGTAAAAGACGTGAGCTTCGGAGTCCGTCATGGCGAGGTGTTCTCGCTGCTGGGCCCCAGCGGATGCGGAAAAACAACCATTCTGCGCATTGCGGGCGGCTTTGAAGAGCTCGACAACGGCAGCATATTTTTGGACGGCGCGGATATCACCCACCTCCCGCCGAACAAGCGCAAAATCAATACGGTCTTCCAGAACTACGCCCTGTTCCCCCATATGAGCATATGGGACAACATCGCGTTCGGGCCGCGCACTGCGGGGATGGAAGAAAAGGAAATTTCCAAGATGGTCGAAAACATGCTGGAGATAATCCGGCTCGAAGGCCTCGGCGCAAGAAAACCCGACACCATCAGCGGCGGCCAGAAACAGCGCGTGGCGATTGCGAGGGCGCTGATAAACAAGCCCAAGCTCCTGCTCCTCGACGAGCCGCTCGCCGCGCTCGACCTCAAGCTGCGCCAGTATATGCTCCTCGAGCTCGACCGAATCCACGACGAAGTGGGAACCACCTTTATTTACGTGACGCACGACCAGGGCGAAGCCATGAGCCTCAGCGACCGCATAGCGGTCATGAATAGCGGCATCATCGAGCAGATAGGCACGCCTGCGGAAATCTACGAAAACCCGCGCACGAAGTTCGTGGCATCGTTCATCGGCGACACCAATTTCTTCGACGGCAAGATATCCGAATGCATTGACGGCGAATACGTGCAGATAGTTATACCCGGGCTCGGAGAATTCCCCGTGTACACCGACCGGAAGCTTCCATGCGGAGCAAAGGCGTCGCTTAGCATTCGGCCCGAGAAATTCAGGATTTTCGACAAGAAGCCCGTCCATGAAAACCTCAACATGTTCGAGGCCGAGGTTATAGATATTGTTTATCAGGGAGCTCAGACCCGCTACTGGGTGCGCGCCAACGACTACCGCATAAACGTGCTAAACCAGCACAACCGCAGCTACCTCGATTTTAAACAGCCCACCTGGGGCGACAAAGTTTGGATTGCGTGGCACCGCGACGACGTCACCACCCTGCCCGACACCGCGCCCTAGCGGCTTATCGCGACTGCAAAAACATGGAAAACGGACATCCACAGGTTAACAACAAGTCTGTAAGAGGCGGTTCAAGGCTGTCCGAATTTCTGCTTACGCTCCCCACGAGCTTTTGGCTGATTCTGTTTTTCGTAATCCCGGCGGTATTGGTGTTTTCGATAGCCTTCAAAGTTTCCGACCCGCTTGGCGGTATCGGCGACGAATGGACGCTTGCCACCGTCAAAAACGTGCTGCGCAGCGACTATATAATAGTTATATGGCGCACGATATGGGTAAGCGTCGCGGTGACCGCCATATGCCTGCTGCTGGGCATTCCCGTCGGCTACTGGATAGCCCAGCAGAAGGAAAAATACCGCTACTGGCTGCTTCTGGCCGTCATCGTTCCTCTGTGGACAAACTTTCTCATACGCATTTTCGCGTGGAGAATCCTGCTGCATCCGGAGGGCTTCCTGCGCCAGACTCTCGTGTACATCGGCGTGCTTCCCGAAGACGTGTTCCTGCTTAACAACATCGCGGCGGTAATAATAGTGACAGTCTACACCTGCCTGCCCTTTGCAATTCTCCCCATTTACGCAGCGGCGGAAAAGTTCAACTTCTCTCTTATTGAGGCAGCGAGGGACTTGGGCGCGTCGCGCTTTAAGGCTTTCGTTTCAATTTTCATCCCCGGCATAAAGCGCGGCATATTCACCGCGATTCTCGTGGTGCTCATCCCCGCGATGGGCTCGTACGCGATTCCTGACCTCGTGGGCGGTACCGGAAGCGACCTTTTGGGCAACAAGATAGCCATGAGGGTTTCGGCCAGCAGAAACCTGCCCGAGGCCGCGGCGCTGGCCGCGCTGCTTTCCATAATAATCACGCTGCCCGTGCTCGCGGTGATGCTTTTCCATAAAAAGCCCTTCCGCATGCTTCAGAACCTTCTGCGCCCCGCCAAGGACGGGCAGAAAAAATGAGATCGCGCTATACATCGCTGTTTGTGACGCTAATGGTGCTGGTGTTCATGTACCTGCCCATAATAATGCTGGTCGCGCAGTCCTTCAACGAATCCAGGTACGGCGGCAAATGGAACGGCTTTTCGCTGAAATGGTACGAGGCGCTTTTCAACGACGCGTCCATTATAAACGCAACGATAAACACGCTTATCGTTGCGTTCGTGGCGACGATAATTTCGACGTCGCTTGGCACGTGCGCGGCGTGGGCGCTCAACAGATACAGGCATTCGCGCCTGCAGTCGGCCCACTACGCCATAATATACGCGCCCATGGTCATGCCCGACATCCTCATGGGCATAAGCCTGCTGCTGCTCTTCGTGTCGCTTAAAGTCGATCTGGGACTGACTACGGTCATTATAGCCCATACCACATTCTGCGTGAGCTTCGTGACGTTTACGGTGCTCGCGAGGCTTCAGGATTTCGACTTCAACATCATACAGGCCGCACAGGACTTGGGCGCCGGCAATGTGAGGATTTTCATAAAGATAATACTGCCGCTTCTGGGCCCCGGCATCGCGGCGGGCGCAATGATGGCCTTTACGCTTTCCATGGACGACTTCGTCGTGACCTTCTTCGTGGGCGGCCCGGGCAGCACCACCCTGCCCGTCAAGGTTTACAGCATGATGAAGCACGGCCCCCCCGCCATTATAAACGCCCTCTCGGTCGTATTTATGGCACTCACGTTCACGGTGGCCATCGCTGGCCAATTCTTCACAAGAAAAAAATTCTAACCTTAAAAACTCTTATGGCAAACACACTCAAACACATCGCATGTGCGGCGGCTATCGGGCTCGCCGCGTTCATCGCGGGTTGCGGCCCCTCGAAACCCGTCCTCAACGTCTACACATGGTCCGACTATGTTGACCCCAAGCTCATCGAGGAGTTTGAGGAGCAGAACAACTGCAAGGTAGTCATAGACATCTTCGACTCCAACGAGGGCATGTACGCCAAGCTCAAGGCCGGCGGCGCGGGCTACGACCTAGTCAACCCCACGAGCTACATGACCAAAATCATGAACGACCAGGGTATGCTCGAAAAGCTCGACCACTCGCAGATGCCCAATGTCGCCGAAGTTGACAAGAACTTCCTTTCAAACTCCGCCATCGACAAGGACATGGCCTACAGCGTGCCCTACATGATAGGCTTCACATGCGTAGCCTACAACAAGGAAAAGCTCGGCGAAATTCCCAACACATGGGACGTTTTCTCGAACGCGGAGCTCAAGGGCCGCATGACTCTCTTAAACGACATGCGCGAAACCATCGGAGCCGCGCTGCGCTTCCACGGCAACAGCATCAACACCCGCGACGAAAAGCAGATCGAGGAAGCCAAGCAGCAGATTCTTAAGTGGAAGAAAAACATCGCCACTTTCGACAGCGAAATTTACAAGAGCGGCATAAGCTCGGGCGAATACATGATAGTGCAGGGCTACAGCGGCGACCTCTTCCAGGTGCTTGAAGAATCCCCGAACCTTTCGTACATGACGCCGAAGGAAGGCATGGCGCTCTCCTGCGACGACTGGGCCATACCGGTGACAGCCAAGAACAAGGAGCTCGCGCAGAAATTCATCAACTTCCTGTGCGACCCGAAAATCGCGGCAAGAAACATGGAGTTCACATATTTCTGCGCCCCCATACCAGCCGCAAGGCAGTATGTTTCCGAAAAGAACAGAAACCACCCCGGCATGTTCATCTCGGAAGACATTTACAAAAACGGCGAGCTCTTCATCGACCTCGGCGAAGACAACGCAAAATACATAAAGGCTTGGGACGAAATCAAGCTGGCGAAATAGGCTTCGCAAATTAGGGAAGAAAAAAACTTCATAAAAAAGACAAAGCGTTCGCTTTAAAGCGCTTTGTCTTTTTTTATGCGCGCGCAAAATGCACAGTTCGGAATATCAAATCCAAGTGCGAATCAAAGCCTATTTTATATCCGCCCGCATGACAGTATTCTTTTAATTCTCCCGCAGACGGCGCGGACATTTCATGTGAAACTGTTAGCAAACCCATAATAATACGGCGACTTCGCCGCCTGCATTCACACGGCATAAAAAACATGCGTGCGTCAGACAATATTCCCCGCTTTTACAAAATAAAAAAGGCGGGGTGAACCCCGCCCTTGCGTAAAGCAGAAAGATAAATTACTTCTTCTTTGCGGGAGCCTTCTTGACAGCCTTCTTGGGGGCGGCCTTCTTGGCGGGAGCCTTCTTGGCAACCGCTTTCTTCGCGGGAGCCGCCTTCTTCACGACCTTCTTGGCAGCCGCCTTTTTGGCCGCGGGTTTCTTGGCCGCAGGCTTCTTCGCAGGAGCCTTCTTTGCAACCGCCTTCTTGACGGACGCCTTCTTTACCGCTTTCTTAGCAGGAGCTTTTTTCGCTGCTGCCTTCTTTACCGCCGCCTTCTTGGCAGGCGCTTTTTTCGCTACTTTTTTTGTTATTGCCATATCCTTGTATGATTTTGTGTTGTTAGTGTGAACATTGCCCCCATTATGCGCGCAAGACGGCGGCATTTTGAGAACCTCGCAATGAGTTTTTTCCTTTCTGCCAGGCAGCGCAAATTTTATATGAGGTAAACAGTGCGGGTGCCGTGTGGCTGGAAATTCCGGTTAACAATAAAACCTTAAGAAATATGGCGGCGAATTTACTGGAGAGAGAAAGCCCCGAAGTATTTCTTCTTAATACTTTCACAAGGGCCGAATATTTTTTTTGAATCATCTCCGAGTTGATTTTGATAAAGCAGGATTATCGCCTTTTACGTTAATACTTTAATGAAATATTTTCGCAACATTGCAATACATTTTTTTATTTCATTGCAAAATTTTTTTAACGGACGTAGCGCGCAAAAAAAAATTTTCCGCTTAAAAAAATGAAATTATCTTTCGCGCAGAAGGCTTTCGTTTTTGAAACTTTCAATAGCCGCGCCGCGCGCGATGGAAAAGCCCTTGAAAAATTCCTCCGCGCAAAGCATCTTCGCGCACGGCCTCTGCAATGACTTCACTTCAAGCGCGCCCTTGCCGCACGCGACGACAAGCCCCTTGCCGTCCGAGCGCAAAACCTTTCCGGCAGCGGTTTCCGGGGCGTCGATTGCAAACGCGTCCCTCACTTTTATAAGCTCGCCGCCGTATTCAAAAATGCCGAAGCCGAACGCGCGTATGCGCGCGTCCAAAACCTTAGCGTCCAGACTGAAGTTGAGGCGCATGTCGTCTTTGGAAAGCTTGCGCGCATAGGTTGCCTTCGAATCGTCCTGCCCGACAAACTCCGCCGCAAAGTTTTTTACGGAGTTCAAATTTTCGTCGAGAAGTTCGGGAGACATGCAGGAAATTTTTTCGCGCAGGGAATGCGAAGTCTCCCTTTCGCCTATCGAAACTTTTTTTACGGCGCACACGGGGCCCGCATCCATGCGCTGTATTATCTTCATCAGGCTTACGCCCGTTTCCTTTAAGCCCAAGGCAATCGCGGTTTCAATGGGCGAAGCCCCGCGCAGTTCCGGAAGAAGCGACGCGTGAATGTTAAGGCACGGATATTTTGAATACTCCAAAATATTTTTGCGCAGCATGCACCCGTAGGCCATCACGATGAGAAGTTCGACACCGAGTTCGCGCAGGCGCGCGACGGTTTCGTCGGTCGGTCCTTTTTCGGGGCGCAGAAGTTCGACACCGTTTTCAATGGCCCACGCGCTCACGTCGTTTGGCTGAAGCTTCTTTCCCCTGCCCTTGGGCTTGTCGGGATTGCTCACCACGCAGGCGAGCGGAAAATCTTTCGACGCCCTGAGGTATTCTATTGCCCTCAAGGCGATGGGGTCTGAAGCGAAAAAGGCCGTTTTCATTTATTTCTTTTTGCGGATGCGCTCTTCGGCCGTCTGCGGAGTCTTGCCGACGAGCTCGAGCTTCATGGCCACGCCGCCGAGGCTCAGCTTGTCGCGCAGGCCGTTTATAAGGTAGCGCTTGTACTCGTGCGTGAGCGCGCCCGCCACGTTGCAGTACATGCGAACGGTGTACGGGTGCGCGGATACCTTGAGCGAATAGTAAACCTTGAAGCGCTTGCCGGAAATGTATTTGGGCGGGTTGTCCTCGAGCAGCTTTTTTATGATGTTGTTGAGCTTGCCCGTGGACACCTTCGACTGCATTTTCAGGAAGAGGCGCCACGCGGCCTCGAGCAAACGGTCCACACCCTTGTTTTCCATCGCGGAAACGAAGTATATTGGGGAGTCTCCCAAGAAGCTGAAAGACTTGCGCACCGCAGCGTCGAAGGCCTTGCCGAAATCCTTGATGTCGTCGTAGCCGCGCAGGGGCTCCTTCGCGAAAGCCTTCGTGGCGTAGTCCCACTTGTTGACCACGACGATTATGGACGCCCCCGCCTCAATGATTTCGCCCGCGAGCTTTTTGTCGAGCTCCGAGATGCCCTCCATCGCGTCGATCACGAGGAACACGACGTCGGAGTTGTCAATAGCCTGGCGCGTGCGAAGCGACGAGAAATAGTCGAGCGAAGTGTTGGTCTTGCGCTTTGCGCGCAGCCCCGCGGTGTCGAAAAGGCGGAACTTCATTTCCTCGCCCTTTTTCGAGACGAGGTCGATGTCGCACTTTACGCTGTCGCGCGTGGTGCCCGCCACGTCGCTTACGATAAGGCGGTTTTCGCCGAGAAAGCGGTTGAGGATGGAGCTTTTGCCCACGTTCGGGCGGCCTGCCACGGACACCTTCACGCGCTCCGCGCCGTCGTCCTCCGGCCTTTCAATCTTGCCGTACTGCTTTTCGATTATCGCAAGAAGCTCGTCCATGCCGTAGCCGTGCTCCGCGGAAACCTCGACGGTGTCTTTGAAGCCGAGCCTGTAGAACTCGGCCGCGTTCGGCGAGTGCTTGGGCAAATCGACCTTGTTCACGGCGAGCACAACCTTCTTGCCCGATGTGCGCAGAATCTTCGCGATTTCCTCGTCGAGGGGCGTGACGCCCGTCTGCGAGTCGACCACGAAAATAATCATGTCGGCGGCCACTATGGCGAAATTCGCCTGCTCGTTTGTCGCGTCGGCGATGACCTTCTGGGTCATGTCGGCCGTCGCGCCCATGCCGCCCGTATCCATCAGAAGGAGGTTGCCGGAGAGCTTTTCAACGACGATGTCGCGCGTCACGCCGGGCTGGTCGTGCACTATGGACACTCTGCGGCCCAGCAGCCTGTTGAAAAGCCTGCTCTTGCCGACATTCGGGCGCCCCACCAGCGCGATGCTTTTTGAAATTTCGCTCATATTATGCCTTTAAAGTTTCTATGGCCTTTTCCATGCGGTCGGCAGCCTCGACGAGGTTTTCGTAGCTTGTCGAGAAGCTTGCGCGCAGGAAGCCCTCGCCGGACGGCCCGAAAGCGTTGCCCGGCACAACCGCCACCTTGGCCTTTTCCAAAATGAATTTGGCGAAGTCCATGCTCGTCATGCCGAATTTTTTCACGCTCGGGAAAGCGTAGAAAGTTCCCTTGGGCAGGTGGCATTCAAGCCCCATGCCGTTGAAGCGGCCCACGATGTAGTCGCGGCGGCGCATATACTGTTCGCGCATCTTTTCCATGTCCGGCCTGCCGTTCATGAGGGCCTCTATGGCGGCTTCCTGCGAGATTATCGGGGCGCACATCAGGGCGTACTGGTGCGTCTTCATCATGCCCTCTATTATGGGCTTAGGTGCGCAGGCGTAGCCTATCCTGAAACCCGTCATGGCAAAGGCCTTCGAGAAGCCGTGCAGGAACACTACGCGCTCCTTCATGCCGGGAATGGAAGCTATCGAGGCGTGGCCGCCGTCGTAGGTAAGCTCTGAATAGATTTCGTCGCTTATTACGAGCATGTTCTTTTCCTTGGCGAATTCGGCGAGGTCTTCAAGCTGTTTTCGCGTGGCAATGCCGCCCGTCGGGTTCGTCGGAAAGTTTATGATTATGGCCTTGCAGCCGGGCTGCCAGCAGCGGCGGACCTCGTCGATATTGAATTCGAAGTTGTCCTCCGGGCGCGTGGGAACGCCGACGGGCACGCCGTGGCAAAGGCGAATGCTCGGCGAGTACGACACGAAACAGGGCTCGTGGTACATAATCTTGTCGCCGGGGTTGATGATCGCGCGCAGGGCGCAGTCGAGAATTTCGGAAACGCCGACGCCTATCAGAACTTCCGTGGGCGCGTCGTACGAGGCCCCGTAGTTTTTTTCCACATACTTGGCCACTTCGCGGCGCAGGCGTATGAGGCCCAGGTTGTCGGTATAGCTGGTCTTGCCCTGCTCGAGGGCGAAAATGGCCGCCTCGCGTATGTGCCACGGCGTGACGAAGTCGGGTTCGCCTATGCCCAGGGATATGGCGTCCTCCATCGTGGCGGCAATGGCGAAAAATTCGCGTATGCCGGATTTGGGTATGCCCAATACGTGACTGGCGACAAAGCTTCTGCTGATGTCATTCATCTGAAAAATAATCTTTCTATAATGGTTTCCGGGCGCCTACGGAGAATAAAGCAGGCGGTCTTCCGAATGGGGCTCTTTGTTTATTATATAGCCCTGCTGTTTGTAAGTTCTCAAAAAGAAGTGAGTGGCTGTGGATGTAACCCCCGCGATGGTCGCCAATTTCTCATATACAAAGCTTGCCACACCGCGGAGGGAGCTCGCTCGGACAAACAGCAAAAGGTCGTACGCGCCGCTCATCAGGTAGCAAGAGTCCACCTGGTCGAACTTGCTGATGCGCTGCGCCAGGCGGTCGAAGCCCCCGTCGCGCTCCGGGCTGATGCGCAGCTCGATGGCCGCGTGCACGATGGAGTCGTCGTAGTCGGGGTTGATGACCGGACGCCAGCCCAGCAGGATGCCCTCGGCCTTGAGCTTCGCCATCTGCGCGTCGAGCTCATCCTTGTTAAGTCCGAGGATTTTTCCCATCTGTTCGGTTGACAGCGCCTCGCCGTCCAGCATCAGTTTCAAAAGCTTTTCCATTTTTATGATATGTTGGTTGAAGTATCTCGCGTTTTAAAATTTTTTAAACACTTTTTTTGAGAAATTTCGCGAAGAACAGAACGGGAGACTTGTCGTTCCTCAAGTCCGTATAGACGTCGAAAGCGTCGGCGAGTTCCGTCTCGAAAAATTCCTTTACGGCGAGGTACTCGTCGGTGCCTCCTTTGTGACCGCGGTAGCATAGCACCGACAGGACGGAGCGCGACCTGTCGAGAAACCCCAGCGACTGTTCGAGCGCGTGGAGGGTCGTGCTCTTTTTAGTCACGCATTTTTTGTCGGAATTGGGAAGCCAGCCGAGGTTGAAAAACACGCACGAAACCGCCCCCCTGAGGTCCGGAGAAAGAAGCTCCACCATGCGCTCATGTCCGGCGTGGAAAGCTTCCAGCTTTTCCAAACAGCGTTCGCTTTCAAAGAGTTTTTTTGACTCTTCAATCGCCTGCTCCTGGACGTCGAAGGCGAAAACCTTGCCGCCGTCGTCTATAAGCGTGCTTAAAAACAGCGCGTCGCGCCCGTTTCCCAGCGTGGCGTCGACGGCGTATTTGAACCTGTCCCCGACGAAAAAATCCGCGGTCAGGTTGTGGGCTGTGTCTGTGAGATTCATTTTAATATCCCAAATTTTAGAGGTTGTGCAAAAAAAACGGCGGGAGCTTTTTGCAAGTCCCGCCGTTTTTCAAGGAGCGCATATTAGCCTTTAGGCAATGCCCCTTTCGCTGGACTTGTTTGCGAAATCCAATATCGCCATAATCACCCTGGAGGTTTTCGCGACATCGCGTTTCGCAAGCTCTTCGAGCGCCGCATGGCGCGCGAGTCTGCGTTTGTAAATGAGTTTGAATGCGCTGTACGCCACGTCGATTTCCTCGGTGGTGAAGCCGTTGCGCTGCATGTTTATCTTGTTGATGGCGCACACCACGGCGGGAGAGCCGTCGGCCATAAAGAAAGGCGGAAGGTCTTTTACGAGCTTCGAGCTGGCGCTGACCATGGCGTATGAGCCTATGCGGCAGAACTGGTGAATACCCGTGCCCCAGCCGATTACGGCGTTGTCTTCCACCACAACATGACCGCCGAGGGCCGCGTGCGAGCTCATGACGATATTGCTGCCGACCTTGCAGTCGTGCGCGATGTGGCTGTACGCCAAAATATTGTTGTTGTTGCCGACGGTCGTGTATTCGCCGTCGCGCGTGGCGAGGTGCGCCGTGGTGTATTCCCTGAAAACGTTCCTGTCGCCGATCTTAAGTCCGGGGGTGCCCCCCTTGAACTTGAGGTCGTGCGTTTTGCCGCCGATGAAGGCGTAGGGGAAAATCTGGTTGTCCCTTCCCATTTCGGTGTTGCCGTCAACAGTGGCGTGGTGCGCGACGACGCAGCCGTCGCCGAGCCTGACTTCGGAGCCGATATAGGAATATGCGCCTATTTTAACGCCGTCGCCGAGTATGGCGCCGTCTTCAATTATTGCCGTTGGATGTATTTCCTGCATTGCTCTAGGGGGTTTCGCTGGCGTCTAAAATAGTGAACATGAGGTCCGCGGACGAGACGATTTTTCCGTCGACCTTGCAAACGCCGCTGGCGCAAGCAATCTTGTCGCCGCGCGACTTGGTTATCTTCACGTCTATCTGAAGCTGGTCGCCGGGCTTCACCGCCCTGCGGAATTTGACCTTGTCGGCGCTCATGAAGAACGCCAGCTTGTCTTCGCCGTTGACGTGCCTGAGCATGAGTATGCCGGCCGCCTGCGCCATGGCCTCTAGCTGCAGGACGCCCGGCATGACGGGATTGCCCGGGAAGTGCCCCTGGAAGAAGCCCTCGTTAATCGTCACGTTTTTTATAGCCGTAAGCTCGTCGCCGCCGCGCGTTTCCACGACGCGGTCTATGAGAACAAAGGGATAGCGGTGCGGGAGAAGTTCGAGTATCCTGCGGGTGTCGAGCACGGATTCCGTGAACATCTTCACCTTGGCGGCGGGCTTTTTCGCCTCCTTCTGCTCGGGCTTGGCGTCGAGCGAGACCTTCTGCTTGTAAATCTTTTCGGTGAGCTTGGCGTTGAGCGCGTGGCCGGGGCGAACGGCAATTATGTGCGCCTTAAGCGGCATGCCCAAAAGCGAGATGTCGCCGATGATGTCGAGAATCTTGTGGCGCACGAATTCGTCGCTGAAGCGCAACGGCTCCTTCGAAAGGATTTTATCGCCCTTGATGACAATTGCGGAGTCGAGGCTGCCGCCCTGTATCTTGCCGAGTTTGAGAAGCTCCTCAATGTCCTCGTAAATGGTGAAGGTGCGCGCCGGGGCGATCCCCGCCTGGAAAGTATCGGGATCGATGTCCAGCGAAAGGTGCTGGGTGTGTATGCCCCTGTCGTCGGCCGAAGTACATGTTATCTTCAGGCCGTCGTAAGGAAGCGCGATGAGCGAGCGGTTGCCTTCGGTCACGGATACGGGCTCTTTGAGCTCGAAATATACGCGGTCGGCGTCCTGCTCGACTGGTTCGGCCTGCTGGATGAGGTTGACGAAAAACTTGGCGGAGCCGTCGAGGATCGGCGGTTCGGCGGCGTCCATCTCGACTATGCAGTTGTCGATGCCCATGCCGGTAAGCGCGGCGAGAACGTGCTCAATAGTGTGAAGCTTCGTGTGACCGGAAGTGATGCCGGTGTTGCGCACAAGGTCGGCGGAAATCATCTCGATGTGCGGTTTGACTTCGGGCTTGCCGAATATGTCCTTGCGTTTAAACACTATGCCCGTGTTAACCGGCGCGGGCTTGAGCGTCAGGGTGACCTCCGCCGCCGTGTGGAGCGCCGTTCCGCTGATGCTAGCTTCTCTGAGTATCGTTCTCTGCTTCATAACTTCCAGCCTCGAACTTTCATGTGAAAATTCGATTTCATAAAAGGCGAAAAGTATGCCTTTCCGGCCCCCGCTGTCAAGCCGATTATGGGTCATGGACATTAGAGAGGGGAATTCATAACTGCGGATATGACAATGGCATACAAAAACCGCCCTACTGCGCCCAAATCGAACGCAAGAAAACAAAAGCGCCAATCATGCCGCATTAAAAAATGCCAGAAAAGAAATAATGCGCTTCATCCCGCCAAAGGTTGAAGCGCATTCAAAGAGTAAAAAACACCGTACAAGGGCCAGCAAAGACGGTCGAAACTTCCAATCAGCCTGCTTTTTCTATTTGATCCGCGGCGGACGTTTCCGCCACCTTGGCCTCGTTTGCATTTTGCGGGCCGAACTCACCCATGGAAATGCCCCCGCCCGCTTTTTTCACGGTCAATTTTCCACCGACCTCGGCGTCGCCGTTTTTATACACGACCAAAGCGTTCGGCAAAGTTTCGGCGCTCTTTCCGTTGCCGACAATAAACAGCGGGTCATCGTCAAACCACGCTTCCGCGCTGTTGGCTTTGGAAACAATAGGGCTATTGTATCTGCCTATCGTCGTCTGCCCAAAGGTGTCCGACGTTGCGAAACTTCCCAAAACCGCACCGAATGACGCCTTGGCTTCCGAATTTACCCCCACTGCGATTGCCCCGTAAAAAAGAGCCTTGGCCTTACTCCCTATGGCCGTGCCATTTCCCCCTTGCGATACGGCATTTTCGCCGAAGGCTATTGAATTGTATGATACCGCCTTTGCAGATGGCCCGAATGCGTAAGAATTTGACGCTATTGCCTCTGCATAGCTTCCCATTGCATAAGCGGAATCAGAGCTGGACTTTGCATTAAAACCCAAAGCCACGCTGTGGGAATAGCCCGCGACAGCCCCGTTTCCCATAGCCACGCTGGCCGGCCCTTCAGCGGCAGTCCAACTCCCCAAGGCAAAGGCGTTTTCGCTTGATGCGACGGCGCCGTTGCCTATCGCGACACTTGAAACTCCGGTCGTTTTGGTATATGAATACGGCCCCACTTCAAGGGAGCCTTTCGCCCTTGCCTTTCCATCGATAGTAAGATTGCCCTCTGTCGTTGCCGTATTGGGATCGTAGGTTATTGCGACATTTCCCTGCTGAACTATTTCGCTCGACTGCCCGTATGCGGCGGACACAAGCAAAAGCGCCAATATCGATAGAAACCGCTTTATAGCCTGGCTCTAAAAAAAACAACGGAAGAGTCAAGCCAATAGCCTAAGACCGGCATATACGAAATATTTATAATTTGACTGTTTGCCAATATTTTGGGAAAACACATACAGCAAGCGGGGGCAATGGCATTCTGGACGGTCATATCTATAATCCTGCAGGCGGCGTACGCGGTGACGGTCGTCAGCCTCGTGCTGCTCATAATTTCCGAGAACAGAAACCCGCAAAAGACGATGTCGTGGATTCTTGTGCTGGTTTTCCTGCCGGTCGCCGGAATAATAGCCTACCTCATTTTCGGCGAAGACCACAGGAGGAGGCGCAAACTCAATAAGAGGCTCAACAAGGGCCTTGAAGAAAAGCCCAAGCCCTCGTTCTCGCACAAATCCGAAAGGACGGAGCCGTCACACGGAAAACTCGAGCGGCTCATGCTCGAAACAGCGGGAGCCCCGCTCATATACGGAAACAGGGTGGATTTCTTCCCCGAACCCAAAGGACGCTTTGAAAAGTTTTTTGGCGACATAAAGAACGCCAAAGGCCACATACACCTTCTGTATTACACGCTGATGGACGACGGGGTCGGAAACGAGCTGAAGTCCATACTGATAAAAAAGGCGGCCGAAGGCGTCGAAGTCAGGGTGATATACGACGGCGTAGGCTCGCTTAAGGCGCGCAAAAAATTCTTTAAGGAAATGGCGCAAAACGGCGTCGAGGTGGAGGAGTTTCTACCCATACGCTTTCTGAAATTCGCGCGCAGGGTCAACTACCGCAACCACAGGAAAATCGCGGTAATCGACGGCGAAATCGGATATGTCGGCGGCCGCAACATCGCCGACTGCTACCTGTACGGCCTGCCGCGGGGCGAATGGCGCGACCTCGACATAAGGATTGAGGGCGAAGGCGTCTATGGACTTCAGGCCGCATTCCTCACCGACTGGTATTACGCCCACAAGCAGCGGGTGGACGACAAAAAGTACTTCCCGAAAATCGATGCGAAAGGCGCAAACCTTATGCAGATCGTATCCGGCGGCCCCAACGACGAATTTGAGTCCATCATGTCGGGAATGTTCGAGGCGATTTGCGGCGCGAAAAAGTACGCCTACATAACCACGCCCTATTTCATTCCGAACGAGCAGATACTGCGCGCAATGCAGGCGGCCGCACTCAGCGGCGTCGACGTGCGGCTCATACTGCCGTCAAAATCCGACAGCGCTTTTGTTAATGCCGCAGGACTTTCATTCATAAGCGGCCTGCTCGATGCCAATGTGAAAGTGTACCTTTTCCAAGGAGGCTTCATCCACGCCAAGAGCATCGCCGTGGACGACAGCCTGTTCATAACGGGTTCGGCAAACATGGACATCAGAAGCTTCGAGCTGAACTTCGAAACCTGCGCCTTCTTGTACGACGAGAAATCCGCCGAGGAAGGCAGAAAGATTTTCATGGGCGACCTCGCCAAATCCAAGGAATTGCTCAAGGACGAATGGGCGAAGCGCCCGGCGTACAGGCGCGCCTTTGAATCTTCCATGCGAATAATATCGCCGATTTTCTAGAGCATTTTCTGTTTAAATGGCGACAAATCAGATGAAACTTTCAATTCACATAGAACTCCATTTGGCTCGACAAGTTTGCGCGCATAACAAGGCTTGCGAAGCCTCAAAAGCAGAGATAGCACTGGACAGTGCGTTCCCTGTTTTTGAGGCAAAGCAAACGCGGGCAGGCGCCAAAATTGTTTGACAAATGCCGCTATTTAAACAGAATATGCTCTAACACAAAAAATATGAAAAAAATCCTGCCCTTTGCCGCGCTGAATTTAGCAATTTCACTCGCCCAAGGCGTCGGCGTGTTCACCGCCGACTGGAACGGCGACATAAGCATCGAAGACGACTCGAAAGACAAGGTCGCGTTCAGATGCGTGGGCTGGGGGCAAAACTGGGAGTATTATTCCACCTTCACCCTCACAGACAAGGAAGTCGTGCGGACGGACGATTCATACGCCGTGACGGGAAAGCTGAGGCTTAAGGACGGGAAAGAATGCGCCCTATTGCAAAGCGTGAGCCTCGCGGGAAAATCCGGGAGCGTCGAAAAGTACGCGCTGTCGTTCGCGCTGGAGGGAAACGAATTTTCCGGCCTGCGCGGCGTCACGACGGATTTCGTCGGCAATATGGGCATGATGCGCGAGGGCAAAGTTCTGGTAGACGGCGTTCCGTTTTCATTCCCTGAAAAAACAAACCCCGACAAATTCTCCGCAACGCTTGATGCGAAAAAAATCGAACTTGTTTTCGACGACGGCGTACTGACAATAAACTGCATCGGGCGGCCATTCATACAGGACGACAGAAAATTCGGCAACGACACTTTCAGCATACGCTTCGACGTTCCGAAGCGTGGCGGGGGCTATGAGGCCGACCTCGAAATGGAATTCAAACGCCCGTCGTTCGACTTCGTTCCTCTTGGCGGCCTTTTCAACGCGACGCTCGACACGCAATACGCTATGCCCTCCCACGAGCGCGTCGGATTCGTCAAATACGATTTGGCAGCCCCAAACTCCGCAGTAAAAATCGGCGTAGGGGAAAGCCTTGAAATTCCCGCAAACGGCAAGGCTGCGCCGTTCGCGTATATTCTTTCAGCAGGCGAAGGCTTCGCCAACATAGACCTGAGGACTAAATCCGGAGGCCAAACAAGCGGGGTGTCAAAACTGAAAAGCTCCGCAAAAGTCTGGACATCCGAATTGAAGGACGGGAAAACGCTGGCCGTTTATTCGAATAAAATCGGTCTGGACGGCCAAAACTGCGACAGCCTTATAATAGAGAACCGCACCGACGCGCCCGTTTACATACTGGCCGCCACCCTGTCGGACACCGGCTGTCCAGCGGAAAAACTCTTCTGCCACATAATAACTGCCGGAAGCGACTACTTCCCGATAGAATACGTTCCCGAAGTGGTGAAAGACAGCGCGCTGGACTTCTCCTTCCTCATGGACGCCCCCGCGGGCAAACACGGGTTCGCAGTTCCAAAAGGGGACGATATCGAATTCGAAAAGCGCCCGGGCAAACCCGCCAAATTTTTCGGCAACAACACGTCGATGTACGGAAGTTTTCCACCGAAGGAACTGGCCGGAAAAGTGGCCGACTCGTGGGCGCGGACGGGCTATAACCTGTGCCGCATACATTACGCCTACGACGAACTTCTGGCCGATATGGATTCCCCCGACGGCACGGGGCTTAAAAAAGACATGCTAGACAAGCTCGACTTTTTTATCGCCAAGCTAAAGGAGCGCGGCATTTACATAACGACAGACCTCTACATATCCAGGCACTTCAAGGAGGGCGTAATCGAGCCGGAGTTCAAGTACGACACCTACAGGCTCGACGACAAAAAGGCGCTGTTTTTCCTATCCAAAAACGCGCGCGAGAACCTTAAAAAGTTTTCCGCCAACCTGCTCAACCACGTCAATCCTTATACCGGGCTCGCGTGGAAGGACGACCCCGCGCTCATATCAATCAACCTCGTAAACGAAAATACCATAGTCCAGCTTGCGAGATACTCGAACCTCGCGCCCGTTTTCCAGAAAAAATACCGCGAGTGGCTGCAGGAAAAGAACCTTCCGTACATTGCGGACAACGACGGCCTGCAATTTGAAAAATTTCTCACGGAAGTCGAGGAAGAATTCTACCAGGACATGAAAACATTCCTGCGCTCGATGGGCGTAAAGGCGATGCTTACCGACCAGAACCACATGTCGAGCGCCGCACAGTCTCTGCAAAGCCGCCAGTACGACATACTAGACACGCACACGTACTACGGGCACCCGGTTTTCTACAAGAAAGACTGGCAGCTTCCGGCCGCTCTAATCAACACGTCGAGCATTCCTAAATTCGGCGCGCGGGAAATAGGGCGCGGCGCGCAGGCCATAAAAGGCAAGCCCTTTTCGATGACCGAGTGGAACCATGTGATAAACAACGACACCTCCGCAGAAGGGGCATTCCTGATGGGCGCGTACGGGGCGCTTCACGGCTGGGACATTCTTTGCAGGTACGCATACCGCCATCCCGAACACGATTTCAAGCCTATCAAGATGGATTTTTTCGACACCGGCTCTAACCCCGTGATATCGCTTTCCGAACGCGCCGCAGCACTGTTCCTGCTGCGCGGCGACGTCAGGCAGTCGGACATGGAAATTCCGTACCTAGTGTCGGCCGATTTTCTGGAAAACGCCTCCCCCGAAAAAATGCGCCAAAAGCACGATATCGGCGAACTCTACCTGCGGCTCGCGCTCGTAGGCTCGCCCAAAATAATTTTCGCAGACAAAATATCCGACATAAAGCTTCCCCCGAAAAGCCCGTTCGCGCTGATATCCGAAAAAGGCTGGGAAAAGGCAAAGCTAGGCGTGCCGACCCTCGAAGCGTGGAATATGGACGACTTGAAAAAAACGCAGGACATCTTGGGCAAGGATATGATTGACGCCGAAAAAGGCGTTTATACCAGTTCTACAAAGGAAATGCAAATGGACGCGCCCAAAGGCGTCTGGAAGCTTGTAACGCCGAGAAGCGAGGCCTTCATAGCCCCCAAGGAAACGCCGGTCGTTGGGAAATTCGCCAAGATTGAAACCGGGCGCAACTGGGCCGCCGTTCTGGCAAGTTCGCTCGACTCGTCTCCGCTCGAAAAATCCTCGCGGATATTAGTGCTGCATTTGAGCGACATAAAAAACACGAACATGCTTTTCGGCGACCCGCAAAAGGAAAACCTGCTCGACTGGGGAGGCCTTCCCCTGCTTCTGCGCCGCACGGTAACCGCCATGACGCTGAACCTAAACCCCGACGAATGGACGTGTTACGCGCTTTCGGCAAACGGCGAAAGGCTGGGCGAGGTGGAAATGCAAAAATCGGGCCGGCGCGCGAAGCTGTCGCTCGACACACGTAGCGTTTACGGCCCGGCTTTGGCATACGAACTGGTGAAGAAATAAATTGACCCGTATTTTTAATTCAGGTAAATTAAGGAATGAGTTATATATCCTTCCGAATAAAGCTTTCAGCGTTTTCAGCACTGTGCGCCATTTCAGCGGCAGGCTACGCGCAAACCGACGTTTACGAGCAATGGCGCGAATCATGGATGAAAACCTATGAGGAAACCATGCCCGAACTGAAGGTTGAAATAAAGAAACCCGTCGCGGCGGTCAAAGGCGTCAAGGACGATGCGGCATTCCAAGGCTGGCGCATGGAAAAGGCCATGTCCATTGAAGAATTCTACAATGCCCCGTTCAACGGCAACAGCGGCATTGTGATAGATTTCGGCGAACACATGACGGGCGAGTTCACGTTCAATCTAAGGCAGGGCTGGAAAACGCCCGACGCCCCCATAAAGCTCAAATTCACATTCGGCGAAGTTCCTTCGGAAGTATGCACGCCGTTCGACCCCTTCCCCGGCGGCAGCCTCGCGCGCGCATGGCTTCAGGACGAAACCGTCACGGTAAGCACTGTCGGCGAACCCGTCACAATCCCCCGCCGTGTGGCGTTCAGATATGTGAAGATAGAACTCATAGGCCATTCTTACGATTTTCACTTCGCCGACATGCAGTGCGCCGCCACAACCTCGGCAAGCGGCGAGCCAGCCCGGCTCCCCGAAAGCGCAAGCGAAATCGTGCGCGACATTAACAGGGTCAGCCTCAACACGCTCAAGGAATGCATGCAGACCGTCTACGAGGACGGGCCCAAGCGCGACCGAAGGCTATGGATAGGCGACCTATACCTTGAGGCGCTCGCCAACATGTACAGCTTTAAAAACCACGAACTTACAAAGCACTGCCTCTACATGATGGCCGCGCTGGCCGCCCCCGACGGAATGCTTTACTCCACGGCTTTCGAACGCCCCAAGGCGCACCCGCAGTATGAAACGCAGATAGCAGACTACAGTCTGCTCTACAATGTAGCCCTACTCGACTACACACTCGCGTCAAAGGACATTGAAACCGCGCGCGACCTCTGGCCCGTCGTCCAAAACCAGATAAAATATGCGCAAAGGTATGTCGGCGACGACTTCATCTACGACCGCCAAAGAGACCGCGGCCTATGGATTTTCTTCGACTGGACGCCCGGCCTCAACACCGACATCGCAATCCAGGGCGCAATGATATTTTCGCTCAAAAAGAGCGCCGAGCTTGCGAAGCTCGTCGGCGACAATGACAGCGCCGCACAATGGATCGAACTCGCCGCCAAAATGCGAGAAGCAGCGCGCCAAAAATATTACGACGAAAAAGAGGGCGTCTTCTTCGCGGGCCCGGAAAAACAACTCTCCCACATCTCCCAGATATGGATGATTCTTTCAGACGTCGTCACGCCCAAAGAAGGCGCGAAAGCACTAAAAAAAGTCCTCGCCGACAAAAATGCGGTCTACCCCGGAACCCCCTACGCCAACCACTATCTCGTCGAAGCCATGATAAAGTGCGGCATGAACAAGGAGGCCAAAAAATTCCTCGTAGACTACTGGGGCGGTATGGTCAAAAAAGGCGCCGACACTTTCTGGGAAGTCTACGACCCCAACGACGACTTCAGGTCACCATACAACTTCTTCCCCATAAACAGCTACTGCCACGCATGGAGCTGCACCCCCGTGTACTTCATTAACAAATACCCGGAAATCTTCCAAAAATAATGGGAGAGGAAGAGGGCGCAATCATGCGCCCTCTTCCTCTTTTAATTGCGGGGCTCATAGCCGCCCCGCTCCCCGCCTAGGAAGCAGAGCTTCCATTCATAGTGACCTTGTATTAGGCGTATCTTCCGCATTGCATTCGCAATGGCTGAATGCTTTGTTTCTCCAGCTTTCTTTTATAAGAAAAAATGATAAAATGCGACCTGTCCTCAGCTTCAAGGCTTTATTGCCGCCGCCCCTATAATTGGGCGGCTAAAAGCATGTGCATGCACATGCTTTTACAATAAAGCCTCGGGGCGGTCTTTTCGCGATTCTACGAAGTTCAACTTCTAATCACTTCGCCTGTTAAGCGGTTTAATTACCTGCTCATTCACTGACGTTCTTTCGCATCGCTATTTGGATGGGCAATAACGAACTCATCAAAACAAAGAATGCCGTCAGTTCGCTTACGCTACATATCGCTTTAGACTGGCGATCGCAATAGCGGTCGCCACATGATGCGCCGTTTATCGCGTGTGCATTGCACTCCGATAAACGGTGAAGCTACCGTAGTAAGTTCGCGTTTCTTTCTGTATGCAAACAAGCAAAAACAACAGCTACGAATAATTCAGCCATTGCGCAAGGCAAAACGCAAGTGCGCTTTATTTATTGCGCAGCTTGCGGGAAGAATAATTTTGCGTAGCAAAATTACCCGGAGGGCGAGAACAGCGCGGATTGCACCGCAGGTGCAACCAAGCGAGCGAGTTCAATGCGGAAGATTAAGCAACAATCTCCGTCACTATACCACGGCGCTGCTAGCGCCTAGGCGGAGGTTTTAGGAGGCGGCTATGAGCCTCCTAATATGCGATACAGGGAGCGGCTATTCCAATTCGATTGAGACGGGGCAATGGTCGGAGCCGAGGATTTTGTCGTGGATTTCTACGTTTTTGATTTTTTTTGCGAGCGAGGGGGAGGATAGGAAGTAGTCTATTCTCCATCCAACGTTTCTGGAGCGCGCGCCGCCGCGGTAGCTCCACCACGTGTATTTGTCGGCGGTGTCGGGGTTTCTTTCGCGCCAGAGGTCCACGAGCGGGGCCTTTTCGAGAAGCGTTGTAAAGTCTTCGCGCTCCTGGTCGGAGAAGCCGGCGCTGAGGTGGTTGTCGTCCGGGCGCGCGAGGTCTATTTCGTTGTGAGCCACGTTGAGGTCTCCGCAGACGAGCACGTTCTTGCGCTTCTGGACTAGTTCTAGGAAATGTTTGTTCCATTTGCGCCTGTAGTCGAGCCTCGCGAGCTCGGGCTGGGAGTTTGGAACGTACGCGCTTATGAGGGTGAACTTGCCGAAATCCGCCTCGGTTATGCGCCCCTCGTTGGGATGGTCGCCTTCGAGGTCAACAGCGCCTCCGCTTTTGGGTTCGATGTTCGAAAGTATGGCGGTACCGGAGTATCCCTTTTTGTCTGCGCAGCTGAAATACTTGTACTTGAAGGGAAGCTCGATTTTGTCGCACATGTCGGCGCTTATGCGGGTTTCCTGAAGGCACAGGATGTCGGGCTTTTCGCTTTCGAGAAATGAGCCGAAGTTTTTCGTCATTACGGCGCGCAGGCCGTTCACGTTCCAGGAGTATATTTTCATGCTTATTCCTTCAGGAGGTCTGATATTGTTTCTATGAAAGTTGAGCTGTCGGAGACGTCGCCGAGGCCGCCGACGAGACTGTTAAAAAGAGTGCGTTTGAGCGACTGCAGGTTGCGGACGCGGTCTTCGACGGTGCCCTGCGCAATCATGCGGTAAATGAAAACGTCTCCCTTTCGGCCTATGCGGTGGACGCGGTCGATGGCCTGCTCTTCGACGGCGGGGTTCCACCAAGGGTCGGCCATAAACACGTAGTCGGCGGAAGTGAGCGTTATGCCCGTACCGCCCGCGCGCAGGCTGATGAACATGAGGGCGCCGCCCTCGGCGTTCTGGAATTCGCTTACAGGCAGCGAACGGTCGCGCGTTGCCCCCGTGAGCGTGAATATGTTCTTGGAGTTTATGCGCCGCTCGATGTGCTCTTTGGCGAGGCTTAGGAAGCTGGTAAACTGGCTGAAAATGATGACCTTTTTGCCGCCCGCGTAAAGCTCCTCTACCTTGTCCATGAGCACGGAAATTTTGCCGCCGGGCTCGGGCACGCCCTCTTTGCCGATCCACGGCAGGAGCGCGGCGTCGCACGCGGCCTGGCGCAGGCGCGTAAGCAGCGAGAGAATGGTGAAACGCCCCTTGGCCGAGCCGATATCCGAAAGCCCCTCGCGTGCCTGCGTGAGAAGTTTCTGGTATTCCGACTTCTGCAGCTCCGACATCGGGCATACCAAGTCGACATACGCCTTTTCGGGAAGTTCCTTGGCGACATCGCTTTTGAGGCGGCGGAGCACAAAGGGGGCTATCTGCCGGCGGACGCTTTCGACAGCGTTTTCATTCGAGGCCAGCAGCGCCTCGAAATTCTTGCGCGTGCCCATAAGCCCGGGCATAAGCCACCTGAAAACGGTCCACATGTCAAGAAGCCTGTTTTCGACGGGCGTGCCCGTGAGCGCGATTTTGCGCTTGGCCTTTATCGACATGCATGCTGTGGTGGTCTTGGCCTCGGGGTTTTTAATGAACTGCGCCTCGTCGAGCACCGCGAGTTCGAACTCGGTCTTGTCGACGAGCGCCTTGTTGCGCCGCAGCTGCGTATAGCTGGAAATCCAAAGCTGCGCGTCGTCCAGATTGCTGCTGGAGGAAAGCACGCCCGTTTTGATTTCCGGAAAAAACTTCTGCGTTTCGGAAACCCACACGGGAATGACGCTCGCGGGGCACACTACGAGGAACTTTTCATTCGCACCGTGCGGGCAGAGCGAAATGAGGGCGAGCGTCTGTACGGTTTTGCCCAAGCCCATTTCGTCGGCGATCATTGCGTTGCAGCCGTGCCCGAAAAGCTTCAGCGCCCACTCGACGCCGCGCTTTTGGTATGTGCGCAGGAAATCCGGCAGGGGGATTTCCGGCGCGCCGTTTTTCGAAACGAGCGAGTCCATCCATTTTTTAAGTTCTGGCGCAAGCTCCATGCGGCTGCCGAAATCGGACAGAACCAGAAGCATGTAGCGCGGAATTTTCCCGCCGGAAAAACCGAACTCGCGCGCATTTTCTACTTCGCGAACAAAACCCGTGTCTGCGTTGGAAACGCGCACTATGCCGTATGAGGGCAGGATTCTAAGCGACGACCCCGACCCGCCCACGAGTTTGAGAATTTCCGCGCTGTCAACCTGCTGACTGCCTATAAAGGAAGTCCATTCTACGTCGAAGTCGGCGCTGTCTCCCGACACGGGCTTAGCCACGGGGCGCATTTCAATGCCGCGCTCGCCGAGATTCAAAAGCCCGACGTTCCTGTCGGTTTGTATCTCAAAAAATTGCCGCCATTTGGGAAGCGTCAAATTGAGAAACGCGGGAATTTTGGAAAGTTCGGAAAGCATATAGCCGTTGTGTTCGTACTTGAACGAGGCCTTGCGCGCGAACGTGGCCAGACGCACTAGGTTTTCGCTTTCGCGCTCGCCAAGGTCTTTTAGCTCTATGCAGTTTTTGCCGAAAGCCTTCCGGGTTTTGCCGCCGGGCATAAGCCAGTCGACGGAAAAGTGCAGCCCCTTTGAGCGCGACGAAAACGAGAGGCGCAATTTTTTTTCTTTGGCGGCGGACGCTTTTTCCTTCTTCGCCTTTTCGGCGGGCGCGGCATCCGGCTCCGCCGGTTCCACAGTTTTGTCGAGCATTTTCGAAGAGTCGTAGTCGAGGAAGTCGACGCTGCCGAAAGTGTCGGCAACGAGCTCCTCGATTTCGTACATGCCCGCCACAGTGAGCGCGGATGTGAGAATGTCGTCGCCGTCGGAGCCCCGGTAGACAAACCTGTCGCCCTCGAAGTCAATCACGCAGTAGGGTTCGCGGCCGTCGTCGAATTTCGCGCAAAGTATGGCCTCGTTGCGGCTGAGTTCGAGCGTCCTTATCACGCAGTCCTTGTAAAGCTTCCTGCCGTACTCGAGCTCTTCGGGGTTGAAGGGGCGCTCCCAGTCTGTCAAAACGCGGCGCAGCCACAACTCAAGCTCGCTGTGGCGGTAAATCTTTTTTGCCGCGTGACGCATTTCCAAGACAGCCCCCTTTTCCGTTAAATCATTGAGCGCACGCCAACCGCCCAGCGGTAGACCTGCATGTATTTGTCGGCGGAATTGTTCCACGAGAAATCCTTGCTCATTCCGTTTCTCTGCATGGAGGAAATGTCGCGCTTGCGGTCGTACCAAGTGGAGCACGCCCAGCCGATTGTGTTGTAGAGTGCGTCCGTTGTGGCGTCGCCAAAAACGAATCCGTCGCCCCTGCCCGCGCCTTCCCGGTACTGTTCGACCGTATCGACAAGGCCGCCCGTGGCGCGTACGATGGGCAGCGTCCCGTATATCATGGAATACATCTGGTTTAGCCCGCACGGTTCGAAGCGGCTTGGCATAAGAAAGAAATCGCTTCCTGCCTCGACCATGTGCGAGAGCGCGCCGTTGAAGCCGATATAGCAGGAGATCTTTCCGGGGTTCGCGGCGGTTAGGCCGCTGAAAGCGTCCTCGAGCCATTTCTCGCCGTTGCCCAAGACCATTAGCTGTATGTCCATGTTGTCCACGAGCGGCTGCGCGATGCGCGCGAGCAGGTCGAGGCCCTTTTGGTCGTAAAGGCGCGAGACCACGCCGAAAAGCGGCTTCTTGGCGTCGACCGCGAGGCCGACCTTTTCCTGCAGCGCCTTCTTGCAGGCCGCCTTGCCCTTCATGTCGCCCAAATTGTAGTTGGCGGGGATGTTCTTGTCGGTCTGCGGGTTCCATTCGTCGGTGTCCACCCCGTTCAGAATTCCGATGAGGTCGCCGGCCCTGAAGCGCAGGAGGCCGTCGAGTCCGCAGCCGTATTCGGACGTCTGGATTTCCCTCGAATATGTGGGGCTGACGGTTGTAAGCTTTGTGGCGTTGTAAAGGCCGGCCTTCATCATGTTGAGCGCGCCCATGGCCTCGGTTGAGTCCGCGCGGAACTCGCTCATGGGAATGCCCGCGTATTCAAGCACGCCCTTGTCGAACACGCCCTGGTGCTGCAGGTTGTGTATGGTAAACACCGTCGCGGTGCGGCCCAGCGCGGTGTGGCGCAAGGTTGTGTTCAGATAGACGGGGATGAGCCCGACAGTCCAGTCGTGGCAGTGTATCACGTCTGGAATCCAGCCCGTCGCAAGGCAGTATTCCAGCGCCGCGCGGCTCAGGAACGCGAAGCGCCCGCCGTTGTCGCCGTAGTCGGTCCCTTCGTAATTGTAGATGCCGGGACGGTCGTAAAATTTGTTGAATTCGAGGAAGCAGGCCTCGGCCTTGCCCAGCGGCGCGCTCCATACGGAAGCGAACTCTTCGATGCCAAGCCCCATGTGGACGCTCAGATTGTCGAGCATCTTGGCCATTTTCGGCGGACGCTTTACCGTGGAATAAAGGGGGGTGAAAACCTTGACTTCGCAGCCCGACGCGGCAAAGCACTTGGAAAGGGATGAAACCATGTCGGCCAGTCCGCCGACCTTCGAAAAGGGGGCGCACTCGGGCGACACCATTAAAATTTTCATTTTCATAAATATGCTGATTTAACTGGACATTATCTCATAACGCGCGGCGGCTTGGCAATCGTTTTTCTTGCCTACGGGGAAAAAACTGCCAACTTGTCCTTATCGACAAAATGAGGACTCTTTTTACACTTACGGGAAACCTTCTCGCCGAAACAACCGCGACATTCGACATGCCGCGCGAGGGCGCGACGGCGCGGGCGAGAGCGGACGGATTTTCCCGCTTCCAGGTGGGCGGCAAGGGGGTCAACGTTTCGAAGGCTGCGCGGCTTATGGGCGCCGGCACATGCGCGGCAATTTTTCCCGCGGGCTTCACAGGCCAAAGATGCGCGAAGCATCTTGAAAACGAGAATTTCTGCGAGCTCATATGCGTGAAAATAATCGGCGAGACACGCGAGGGCCTCGTCTGCGTGAACTCCGAAAACGGCGCGGAAACCACGTTTCTGGGCGCGGACGTTCCGGTTCCCGAAGCCGCGTTCCGCGAAGCCCTCGCCCAAGTCCACCAGCGCGCGGCCCCGGGCGACGCCCTTGCAATATGCGGCAGCTTTCCCGGATGGAAACCCTTCTTTGCGGAAGAAATATCTCATTTGTGCAAAGAAAAAAAACTGCGGCTTTGCATAGACACCTACGGCGCCCCCCTGAAAGACTTGTCCAAAGAAAAGAGCGCACTTTTGAAAATAAACCGCAGGGAGCTTTTTTCCGCGCTTGCGGACGAAATTTCCGACGACGGGCGCCCCGAAACCTTCGAATCGGCGTTCGAACATGCGCGCAAAAACTGCCGCGCAAAAATATTCGCGGCGAGCGACGGTGCGGGTCCGGCCCTTTTCAACGCCGGCGGCGAAACCTTTTCAGTAACCCCGCCCGCAATAAGGGAAGTTTCAGCAACGGGCAGCGGCGACATCATGTTCGCGTGCCTGATATGCGAGCTGTTCGGCAAAAACACTCCGCCGAAAACCGCCGCTAGGCGCGCTTGCGCGTTGGCGGCCAAAGCCGCCGGATACAGGGAAATATTCCCGCCCTCACAGGAGGAAATTTTAAGGATAACAAACGAATAATGGACGCATCCGTATTGGACTACCACCTCCCCGACGAGCGCATAGCGCGCTTCCCCGCCGACAGGCGCGACGAGTCGCGCCTGCTTGTCTACGACCGCTCCGGCGGCTCAGTGAGGCACGCGAGGTTCAAAGACCTTCCCTCGTTTCTTCCGCGGAAATTCAATTTTTTCAGGAACGACGCCGCCGTGCTTAAGGCGCGCATTTTCGCAAAGCGCGAAAGCGGCGGAAACGTCGAATGCCTGCTGCTCGCCCCCGCAAACGGCGACAATGTCTGGACCTGCATGCTCAAGCCCGGCAAGCGGCTTAAGATAGGCTCGAAATTCGCCGTCGAAGGCGCGTTCGAAGCCGAGGTTCTCGAAAAGCGAGACGACGGCCAGGCGCTGGTGAAATTCGACGTGGGAAACGGCGCGAACGTGGTCGAGATGAGCGAAAAGATCGGCGTCGTCCCCCTGCCCCCCTACATAGCGCGGAGGCAGAACGACCCGTCATACGACAGAAGCTTCGACAACATGCGCTACGAGACGGTCTACGCCAACCCGCAAAAGCGCGTGGCCGCGGCGGCTCCAACGGCCGGACTGCACTTTACGCCCGAGTTGGTGGAAAAGCTCAAAAACGGCGGAAACAATTTTCACGATCTCACCCTGCATGTTGGCATAGGCACATTCCAGCCTCTCAAATCAGAAAAGGTTGAAAGCCACAAAATGCACGCGGAAATTTACGAAATACCCGCGCAGACGGCAAACGCAATATGCGACGCGTCCACCCCGAAACTTGCGGTCGGCACAACATCGCTCAGGGCCATGGAGGATTTCTCCAGAAAATTGCGCGACAATGGGGCTGAACAAAAAACATTCGAAAAAAGCATATTCGATTCCGCCTCTCTTTTCGTCTATCCGCCGCAGAGGATAATTTCAGCAGACGCGATGATAACGAACTTCCACCTGCCAAGGTCCACGCTCATGTGCCTGGTTGGAGCTTTCCTCGCGCCCGGATCCGAGGAAGGCATAGGCATTCTGAAAAGCCTGTACGATACCGCGATAAAGGAGGAATACAACTTTTATTCGTACGGCGACGCCATGCTCATCATTTAAACCGGCGCGTCACCAAAGCGCAAAAAAAGCCGCACGAACGGGCGGCTTTTTTTAAAGTTCATTTCTCCCTATTTCCTGCGCCTGTAAAACGCGAACGCAAGAGAAAGCGCGCCGAAAATTACGGCCATTTCCGAAGCCTCGGGAATCAGCCCCGAAACGCCCAGCGAATTGCCGTTTATTGCGAACAGCGCGGCGTCGATATATTCGCCGTTAACGTACGCCTGAAGGTATCCTTCGGTTATGGCCTCTTCAAGCGCATCCTTTATGGTTTCATTGGCGGAATCCCATGTTATTATGCTCGCGATGGAATCGATGCCGCTCAAATCGCCTTCAAAGTAGAAATTGAATTCGGCGCCGTTGAAAGTGAGGCTGTCGGCAATCTGCAAAATGGAATTCGCGCCGCCGTCCACATTGACGAGCAGGCCGCCCATGCCTTCCTCCCATGCGAGGGTGGATATTACCGAAGTTCCGATATCGCTGCCGAGCGTGTCGGAAACCGCGCCGAAAAGGCCGTCGTAAATGGTCACGTCAACCTTGTTGCCCGCGCCGGACGCGCCAAGGTAGAAGCGACCATCGTGGACATAAACAACGCCCGTCCAGTTGTCGGCCTGGCTCGTGCGTACTATCTGCGTGCCCATGCCGCTTTTGCTGAAGTTGATTGTAGCGGTGCGCGTTCCGTTGTTTTCGGAAACAAATGTTCCGGCGAAGTCGGACACATCGCCCTCTTCCGAATTGCCTCCCAAATCGAAAGTATAGTCCGAATTTGCGCCGTCGGGTTTTGCGTGTATCACGTTGTTCGCCGTAACGCTTTTTAGCCCTTTTGCGAAAATCATGATGGACTTGTCTATCCACGCGTTGCCCATTTCCCAATTTGCCGCATGCGTGGCATCGCCCCCCATTACAATGTCGCCGCCGATATTTATATAGGAACCGAACGAACCACCGTTGCCTATTACCGACGAAAAGTCGATATTGGCGCCAATGTTCAAGTTGCCGGTAACGTTAAGTTCGGAAAAAGCCCTTACGTAGCCCGGGCCGTTCGGAATGCCGAAGTTGACCGTCGTGACGCTCGAGCGGTCGTCCCTTGAAACCATATTCAGGCTGCCGCCAACATTAAGCGCAAAAGTCGTGTTGTTGTCGGGCAGATGGCCCTTATAGAAATTGCCTTTGATGATAAAATCTTCTGTCACGTTCAAAACCATGTCGGTGTTCGACGCGCTGTTGTTCCATGTGGACCACGAATTGGCTTTCGCCAAATCTATAGTTATGCTTTTTACGGTAAAATTATTCGTGCCGGGCCCCGCCATCTCATAAGTGCCCTCCCATTCGCCGACGGAATCGCCAACGCCTATTTTCAGGTCTATGGTGCTGTAATCAACGGTGAGATCGTCCGACAGCCTTTCGCCGTCGTTCGTCAGCCCCCAAGTATTGTTGACGTCAACAGTGCCGGGGGTGTGGCGCTGGTAAAGCGTGGTGTTTTCAATGTCCGCCGCATATGACGCCACAGACGCGGCCGCTGCAAACAAAAAAAGAAAGTTTCGGGTAGATTTCATAATAGATATTTATGGTTTAATCTAAAATGCAGTTTATATACAAAACCACAGTTTTCAACTAAAAAAACGCTGAAATCTGCGCTTTTATTTGGTTTTGAAATATTGAAAAATACCTATTTTTTCCGCCTGCGCAGCACAAAGGCGAATCCTATGACGCCTAAAACCGCGGCGAACTCCGACGCCTCGGGCACAGCCTCAATTCCGGTGACATAAAGATAGTTGCCCTCAACGCCGAATGAAGCCTTCGACAGAAGCGAACCGTTTAAATATGCGTGCAGCATGCCTTCCGCAACGGCCGACTCCCACACGGCCGCCACATCCGCATTGCCGTCGGCCCAACTTATAATCGCGAACGTATCCGAAGGGTTGATATGCGAAGCGTCCCCTTCAAAATAGAAATTAAAGGAGTCACCGTCCAGCGTGGCGGATTCCAATATGCTTATTTCGGAAGCGCTGTAGCCTATATTGACAATTATGCCGCCGGCGCCCGAAGTCCAATTCAGCTGGTCTACGAATGTCGTGCCTATGTCCGCACCGCCTTCGCCGGGCGAATTCAGGGAAACCGCGCCGAAAAGGCCGCCGCTTACATTTACGATGACATGGTGGTTGTCGGCGTTCGAGCCCAGCAGAAACCTTCCGTTTTCCGCGTTTATTGTTCCGTACCAAGTATTATTCTCCGGAGCACGAATTATCTGCGTTCCGCCGCCTTTCATATTGAATACGGCGCTTTCGTAATTGCCCGCATCCGTCGCAATCTGCCCGGAAAATTCCTTGACGCCCGCCTCTTTCGTGTTTGTGAAATTGAGAGTATAGTACGGATTGCCGGCAGTCCCCCAAAACGCGATCATCGAATTACTGTTGCCGTTCAATCCGCCCAAAGAGACATAGGTGCGCTGGTCGTAGCCCTGCGTGCTGAGGTTCCAATGCGAATCTTCCAGATTCACAGAACCGGCGACATTGAACGACGGATTGTCGGCCGAAGTTGAAGAAACCAGCGTAAAAAAATTCCTTACGCCTTTGGCGTTTATGTCGCCGCCCACATACAGCCCCGAAAGGCCGCCATACTGGTTTGCGCCGTCGCATTTGCCGAACGCGACAAGGGATTTGTTAATATTGTCATCTATGCTAATGTCGATATGGCTCAAATCCATGTTCAGGTTTCCGCCGATTTTAAACGCCGTATAAAACCTCGTATTGTTCGTTTCGAATTTTCCGTTGAGGTTCATATCGTTTAGGACCTCCAAATCCGCCCCGGGCGCGAAAGCCTCAAGGTATCCTTCCATAAGCGATCCGTCGCCCTTTGCCAGGGTAAAGCTTCTGACGGTGAATGTTCCGGACTCGTCCGGCATTCTCAGGGTAACCCAAGCGTTGGAAGGGTTTATCAGGAGGTCGCAATTAGCGAAGTCTATGGTGTCGCTTTCGGCAGAATAACCGTAAGTTGAATTGTTGGCTATGTACATGTTTTCCGGCCTGCTTGCCGTAATGGTCGTGTCGGTTATATTCGCGGCAACGGCGGCAGAAGCAAAAAGCACGGATAACGGCAGCAGCGTTTGTCCTAGTTTTTTCATATTATCACGAATTGATGGGGTTATAGGTAACAGTGAATTGAAAGCCATTTTACATATAATACCAAAAGTTTCAAGAATAAATTCATACAATAACTGCACAAACAAAATATCCCAAACAGGCGGCCCCCCAACCGCCTCGCTATTTTTGGGATCTAGCGCCTATATATCTTGCGCTCTTAGAATAAAGCCTGTCGCGGATAAGTTTTTCGAGCCGCATCAGCTGATAGTCTGAACGCCTCATCAAAAGCGATTCAAGGCTTTCCATGAACGATTCGGGGGTATAGTTGGCCGATTCCAGCAAATACATTATTATGGCGTCGCGATGCACGCGCAGGTAGGTTTTTTTCTCCTCGCCCTTCGGGGCGATTCCGTTTGAAAGGTGTCCGAATATCTTTCCGCTGTAAAAACTGTTGCGTATAAACTGGTCCGAGCGGCCAATTATGTTGCCGGCCTCCTTGGGGCTGAACCATTCCTGCCCCTTGGGCAAAAGGCTTGCAAAATGTCCGTCCACGTCTGTTGTATTTTGGTTTTTCATCTTATAATTTTTCCCTCGATTCCTGTTATTTGCTTTCGCGTTGTTTTTATTGTTTAAAAATAAAATTTAAGGTATTGTTTTGCCTGTTCTTTTTTATTGTTTTATGTCATATATTATCTAATAATAATAAGGTATTAACCAAAAAAAATATTGCAAATAGTCAATCAAAAAATAGAATTTTTCTACTTTATGAAGAAATCTGTGAAATTATACGGGAACGAAGGGTTTTCAAAGCGCTTCAAAATGTTAATGACTCGCAACGACTTGCGCTTAGAAGACATTGCCTCGCACACCGGCAACGCCCTGAGCACGGTAAGCACATGGAAGCGCGGACGCCTGCCGAAAAAAGACCAAATCCTAGAGAAGCTGGCCGAAATATTCGACGTCCCCAAAGACTATTTGCGCTTCGGAGACGAATGCGTTTTCGCCAACGAATCGGCCCCGGCTGACTCACTTTTGCGCCGTGAGATAGAGTCGTATTTCGAACTCGTCCTGCGCGAGGCGTCCGGCCAAAAGGGCGGCCTCGAGCGCGTAAGGGAAAAGCTGGCCCGCGAATTTCCGCTGCACAAACGCAAGGCCAACTGAAGGCCCTGCCGGAATAAAAAGATTGCACCCGTGCGGCATTGCGTTTTTATAAATTTGCTAATGGGATACGCACAGACATCTAATTACAGTTTCGCGGAGGAGGTTTGGAACGCGGTGACCCACGGGCTCGGCGTCGTGTTCAGCGTGGCCGCCCTTTCCGTGCTCGTAACCCTTGCCGCGGTTTACGGAAACGCGTGGACGGTGGTTTCCTGCTCAATATTCGGGGCATCGATGCTCCTGCTTTATACGGCGTCGTCGCTGTACCATTCGATACCGTCGGCGCACGCGAAAAAGATACTGAAAAAATTCGACCATATCGCGATATATTACCTTATAGCGGGAACCTACACGCCCTTTCTGCTTGTCACCATGCGCTCCCCCCTGGCCTGGGTGGTTTTCGGCGTCATATGGTCGCTGGCGATACTGGGCACGGTGCTCAAATTGTGCACCGACGGCTCGGGAACCAAAGCGTGGTCGGTGGCGCTATACCTTGTGATGGGCTGGCTCATCGTCTTCATATCGGGAAGGCTATTTTCGGTTATGCCCACGACCGGCCTCGTGTTTCTCATTCTAGGCGGTCTTTTCTACACGGCGGGCGTACTTTTCTACGTGAAAAAGAAATGGAAATTTTCGCACGCAATATGGCACCTTTTCGTCCTCGCGGGGACAGTCATGCACTTTTTCGCGGTTCTCTTTTCATGCGTTTTGATTTATGAGTGAAAATTTAAACATAGTCGAGTCGCTGGACGCCCTCGTTAAGTCGTGGGATGAAAGGCCGTCGTGGGACGAATACTTTATAAGCACCGCCATACTGATGGCGTCGAGGTCGAGCTGCCGCAGGCTTAACGTGGGCTGCGTGATAGTGAGCACCGGAGAGCACAAGAACAGGATAATAGCCGCGGGCTACAACGGCTTCCTGCCCGGCGCCCCGCATGAGTCCTGCGTGCGCGACAACCACGAGATGGCCACGGTCCACGCCGAACAGAACGCGATATCCGACGCGGCGCGGCGCGGCGTGTCGGTAAACGGCGCGACCGCCTACATAACGCATTTTCCCTGCATCAACTGCGCGAAAATACTCGCGTCGGCGGGAATAAGCTCGATAAAATACCTGCACGACTACTCCAACGACGAGCTCGTCGAGCCTCTCCTCAAAAACGCTGGAATAAGCATAACCAAACTCGGCCTGTGAGCGAATCCCCCTGCGACATGCGCTGGCAGATACTCTGCGCAAGCCCTTCCAACGGCAGCTCGGAGTTTGCAGGGACGGTCATTCTCGTTCTCGAGAGCGGCGACGAGGGGGTTTACGGCGTGATAATAAACAGGGAGGCCGGAAAACGGCTAAAAGACTTCCATCCGGAGTATTCGGGCGAAGCCATCGGAGAATGCAAAATATACGACGGCGGCCCCGACGACAAAAAATTTTTAAGCATGTCGGCCAACTATGTTGAAGACGACAACATCCGCCTTGTGTTCGGCATACCCCCGGGACGGCTGAAGAAAATCCTAAAAACCGACCCTGATGCGCAGGTCGGGATTTTCGACGGCTGCACGAGCATCGACGCGGATACGCTCGAAGATGAAATCGGGCGCGGGCTGTGGTTCTTCGAGGAAGTCGGGCTGGAATACCTGATGGCTCCGCTTGAAGACAAATGGGCGCAAGCAATCCGCGCGCACTATTCCAAACTTTTGCAGAACGAAGGCGGATGCGACGAAAGGAACTGGACCTTCATAGCGGCGTCGCCCAACTACAGCGGCCCTGAATTTGAGGAAGCCGTCATAATGCTCATGGACGAGGACGAAAACGGCTCGCGCGGCGTAATAATAAACAAGCCCGAATATAAAAAGCTGGGCGAGCTAAAACCGGAGTTCGCGGGCAAGAAAATCGGAGAATTCGTGGCGCTAAACGGCGGCCCCTCCGACAAGGACGCCGTGATTTACGGGGCCTCGTACGCCGAAGACAAGGACAACATTTCATTCTCGCTTGGAATCCCTTTCGAGCGTGCCGCGGAAATGAGCGAAAGCGACCCAACTACAAGAGGGGCCGCAATTTTCGGCCACGTTGAATGGGCTCCGGGGCAGCTTCAGGCGGAAATCGACGATGGGATGTGGTTTTCTGTCGAAACCGACATGAACAAATTTCTGACGCTCAACCCGCAAGACAAATGGCCGGTTCTCGCGCTTATAAAATTCCCGCAGTTCAGGGAACTGAAAAAGCCGAGCTTCGAATCTTTTAAAAGCTTAAATTAGTATAACAAACATGCAGTACAGGCACAACGAGAAGCAGATAACATTTCTGTGCGCCTCGCCGTCTTTCATAGGCCCGATATTTGAGGAATCCGTAGTTCTCATCCTCGAGAGCGACAGCGACGGCGCGCTCGGGGTGATTATAAACAAACCGACAGGACAGATACTGTCGGAGCTCAAGCCGGAGTTTCGCGGCAGCCTTATCGGCGAATGCGAGGTGTTCAACGGCGGGCCGCTTGGCCAAAACCAGCTGAGCCTGGGCGTATGCTATCTTGACGAAACTGACGAGCCCGTGTTCGAGTTCGGAATACCCGACGACAAAATGAACGAAATTTTAAACGGCGGAAAAGTGATACAGTCGGGAGCATTTGTAGGCTACTCAAGCTGGGGCCCGGGCCAGCTTAACGAGGAGATAGACGAGGGCGTCTGGATAGAGATGAAGACGGACACGTCGTTTCTGGCGCCCATCCGCCCCGAACAGCAGTGGGAGGCAATATGCATGGTAAACTTCCCCGAATTCAAAGACCTGAAACCCGACTTCGACGTGTCGGAACTGTCCAACTAAAAACGCCGCACTGCCCGGCACCAGATTTTCCTAAAAACGCTTAGAATCTTTTCACATTCGCGTAAAATACGCAACGACTTGGCATATTCACAACAAGCCCAATAAGCGAAAAACAAACAAGCCCGTTTTATTCACAGCACATGCAAGCATGTGCACACTATCCACAGGGCGCGTCAAATTGCGTGTCAGGCGAGTATTTGAAATGGGATGGCGGTGGGAATTCAAGGCGAAACCGCGAATAGACAAGCGCTATGCGCTTGCCCGTAGGGTGCGACGGTTTGCGACAGCAAACGCGCATCAACGTACTTACGTACGTGACCAGTGACACCCCATTTCAAAACGGAGCATCACACGCAATTTCACGTGCCCTAAAAGAATACTTTGACGGACAGAGTCCAGAACATGTGCGGGCAGTACTCCTGCGCGGTAAATTCCGACGAACGCAGCGTCCAGTTGAGGTCGGCCTGAATCATTTTGTATCGGGAGGAAATTCCCACCATTGCCTCGGCAACAAACCAGTTTGGCGTTACGCTCCTGCTGTTGCGGTACGTGTTGCCGTTGAGCGTGATGTCGTAGCCTACAAACCTCGCCGCGCCCCCGGCGTACATGTAGCAGTGCCAGTCGGGCGAAGCGTCTGTGGGCCTCCACGCGACGTCGGTACCGTTGGAATTGTCCATGCGGTTGGCTTCGAACGAATAGGGCATGTTGAAGCCGAAACGCCAGAAAGAGCGCACGACGCCCTGCGACATCACGTTGCCCAAGTCGGCCCCGGCGGACGCGAGCAGGTCGGTCGAAAAGCTGTTCGATAAATCCCTGCGCAAAAGGCGTTCGGTGTGGTTGTACGAAATGATAATGCCCGGCTCGTTTTTAATCTGCTCGTGCCAGCCCATCGGCCAGTCTGCCTCGACAATGCTGTGCCAGAATTTCTGCGCGTTTTCGGCAAGAGAATAGGGGCCGACCACGCCGAGGTTTACGGTCAAAGAGTCTAGCCTGTCCTTCGACGCGAGGTGCGCTCCGAAACCGACATTGAGCCATCCGGCGTAGGGTCTGTCCCATGCGGGCGGGTTGGGGTTGGAAATCTCGGAGGGCACGAACATCTGCTGCGCGACGGAAACCGTCTGGTACGCCTGCCTGCCCTCCATTCCAAAAAGCCTAAGCACGCCGAACTGAAGGCGGCTGGTGAGAAAGTCGTCGCCAGCACCGGTGTACATCAGTTTAAGGCCGTTGGTATAATACCTGTCGGAAAACCCGTAGTCGTTTTCAATGAACAGCGATATTACTTCGTCGTATCCGCCCGGCTGCTGCGGGGCGGCCGCCACTTCGACGGGCGCGGGCTGTTTGCGCGCCGCGGCGGCGTTGACATCGGCAAATATGTTTGCGGTAAAAAGCAGAATGGTTGACAAGACAAATGTAATTCTCATACTCGCGCCAAGTATGAGAATTACGTCCGGCAAAGCAAGAGGAATATCGCTGAAGTCGCCAAAAGGCGACGCCACAAGGCCGGCTACCGACGCCGCGAGGCAGGCCATATTTTCGTCGCTGGGCGGCGCAGTGGAAGGCGCGGACGTGCTCGACCTTTTCGCGGGAACGGGCTCGTACGGGCTTGAGGCTTTGAGCCGCGGCGCGAAGTCGGCGGTGTTCATAGAAAGCTCGCGGCAGGCGCTCGCGGCGCTGCGCGAAAACCTTGAAGCGGTAAAAAAGTCGCTGGGAAAAACTGAAGCGTCGGTTTCGTCGGTGGATGCGTTCAGATTTGCAAACGCCTCCGGAAAAAACTTCGGCTTCGTGTTCGCCGACCCGCCCTACCACATGCTCTCGGACGAAAAGGCGCTTCCAAAAATCCTTTCCCTGTTCTGTTCGCTTTCGGGCGAAGGAACCGTTTTCATTCTTGAGGCCCCGGCGGAATTCGAACTGCCCGAAGAGTTTGGAGAGAATGAAAACACCCGCAAAAAATTCGAAGAGATAAAGCGGCTTGGAAAAAAATCGAAGGGAAAGCCCTCGCAGATAATTTTTAAAATATCATGAAAGAACTGGACATACTTTTGGAAAAGGCGATCCTCGCGAACGCCACCGACATCCACATTCAGGAAGCCGCCGCGCCGAGAATGCGCATAGACGGGCAGCTGGCCCCTATCCCCGGCGAGGAGGCTCAGCGCATGAGCGTAATCGTCAAGCAGATACTCGACTACACGACCGACGAAGAACGCCCCGTATACGAGGAAAAGCTTGCGGCAAAAACCGATGTCGACTGCGCCTTCACCTGCCTTTCCGGCTCGCGAGTACGCGCCAACATCTACCGCGGCATAAACGGCCTGCAGTGCGCCCTGCGCCTGATTCCCGTGCGCCGCCTTACCGCAGACGACATCGGCATACCCTTTCAGGTTGCCGACATAAGCATGGCGCGCAACGGGCTATTTCTTATAACGGGCGCGAACGGCTCCGGCAAAACGACAACCCTCGCCGCGATGCTCGACCTCATCAATGCGCGCCGCAACGGGCACATCCTCACGATTGAAGAGCCCGTGGAATACCTCATCAAGAACCAGAAATCTCTGGTGACGCAGCGCGAAATAGGCCTGCACGCGCCGTCTTTCTACGACGCCCTGCGCTCGTCCACGCGCGAAAACCCGGACGTCGTGGTGATAGGCGAAATGCGCGACCTGCGCACCACGCAGACCGCCATAGAGCTCGCCGAAACGGGCCGCCTTGTGCTAGCAACGCTGCACGCGCGAAACGCGATGGCGGCCGTCGACAGGATCGTCGGGCAGTTCCACGCTCAGGAGCAGTCTCAGATCAGGACCATGCTTTCGGAAAACATCATAGGCATACTTTCGCAAACGCTTCTTGCCAAGCGCCACGGCGGCCTAATCGCGGCGTTCGAGCTGCTGCTTGCCACACCCGCGGTGCGCAACCTTATACGCGAGCAGAAAACGCCGCAGCTTTACACCGTAATGCAAACGGGCGGCGCGCTGGGAATGACCACGATGGAAGACTCGCTCATAAAGCTCGTAGAACGCGGAACCGTCACTCCGGAAGAAGCTATGAGCAAGGCGCCCTTCAGGTCGAACCTTCTCAGGCAGATGGAAAATTCGCCGCTCGTGGACAAGGCGGAACTACGCAATCTCACGTACAAAGACCTTTGAGTTGCGCCCGGATTTCTTGTACTTTTCCAATCGCGCCGCCGGCAGCTCGCGCGGGGAAACCTCCTCAAACTTCGCGACCTGCAGGAAGAAAGGCGCGCTTTTCGTGCTCAGGGCGAACAGGCGCTTGAAGCCGGCCTGATGCGCCTTGTGCTCGACAAATTCAACCATGTGCGTGCCGACGTCGTTGCCCTGGTAGAACGGCTGGACGTGCAGGCTGGCAAGCTCGGCGCAGCCCTCGCCTATGTCCTGAAGGCTGACAAACGCAATTATGCTTCCGTCCATTTCATAGACGAAGTATGTGCCAATCTTTCCCTCGATTTCCTCGCGGGTGCGGTAGACGAGATTCTGTTCGCTGGAGGATATGCGCGAAATATTGTAGATGCCGGAAGCGTCTTCGGGAGTCGCCGGACGGATCTTCTGGTACTCGTCGGAGTATATCATCGTGCCGCAGCCTACCTTTTCGAAAAGCTCGGTGAGCAGAGAAGCGAACTCGCGGCCGTCGAGTATGTGCGCGCGCTGCGTGCGCGTTGTTTCAAGCGCCCTTATGGCGCATTTCACCTTCGAGAAAACGCGCGGGTCTATCATCTCCCTGCGGCTTTCCATAAGATCTTTGGCCTCGCCCAGCGGTACGGCCACGGCCTTTTCGTCGCCGACCATCAGGCCGCGCGTGACCGTCATGAATATCAACTTTGTCGCTCCCAGCCCCGCCGCGACGTCGGCCGCGAGCAGGTCGGAGTTTATGCGGAAAACCTTCCCCTCCCTGTTGACAGCGGTGGGCGTAAGGACGGGGATCATGCCGAGCGACAGGAGGTTTTCCAGGCTTTTGAAATCAATCTTTTCAATCCTTCCGGCGTTCATGTAGTCAATGCCGGAAATTATGCCGACCTCGGTGGCGCGCACCGCGTTTACGGTTGCGCATTTGAGGTTCTTGGTCGTGAACGTGTCCACAATGGTCTGCAGCACGTTCGCGGAAACTTCGCGAGCGAGCGAAAGCGTCGCGTCGTCAACCGGGTCGTTGCCGTACACGTCGCTGAGCTGAACGCCGCGCGCCTTTCCGGCGGCCTTAAGCTGGCTGCCGATGCCGTGCACAACGACCACATTTATGCCCAGGCTGCGCAGAACCGCAATGTCGGTGACGAGGTTTGGAAAATTGTCGCATTCTATAACGCTGCCGTCCACCGCAATGACAAAAGTCTGGTTGCGGTAAAGCGGAACGTACTCCAGAATGCCGCGCAAATCCGAAGCCTTTATGGTCACTTCATGCTGGTTGGAAATCATGGCGTAGCCTGCGCGCAAAACGTTGTACAAAGGCCTATGCCCTGCCGACGTAGCTGGCGTCTTCGGTGCGGACCTTGATAACGTCGCCCTGCTTGACGAAAAGCGGAACCTGCACGACAACGCCGTTTGTGAGCGTTACGGGCTTCGTGGGGGCGGAGGAAGTGTCGCCGCGAAGGCCCTCGGCGGCTTCCGCGACCGTCATTTCCATGTTGTTGGGCAGTTCAAGCGAAACAGGAACGCCGTCGACGAAAAGCACGCTGTAAACGACGCCTTCAAGAAGCCACTTGACGTCGTCGCCGATGGTCGACTGCATAAGCACGATGTCGTCGAAGGATTCGGGGTCCATAAAATGGTAGTGGTCGCCGTCGATGTACGAAAATTCGAGGGGCCTCGTGGTGGTGTGGCAGAATTCCACGGAGTCGGTCGAGCGGAATTTGACCGCCGTGGACGTGTTGGTGTCGAGGTTGCGCAAAACGGTCTGCACGAAGCCAGCCTGCCTGCCCTGCGTGCGGTGGAGCATGCTCATGACGGCGTGGGGTGTGCCGTTGTACATTATAACCTTGCCTTTTCTGATGTCTGTTGGTGTTGCCATTGTGTTCGTATTGTCTGGTTGCTTTAAGAAATGGTTTCCGCCCCGCGCATCCAAACGCGGGAAGCCTTTATTTTAGGGTGCAAAATCTAGCAAATCGCCGCGGCAGGTCAACTTTTATTTTGCGCGCCGCGCCCCAAAAACAGAGGCCTCCCGCATGCGGGAGGCCTTTTTTCTCTTTCGTCTAAAAACGCTATTTGCGCCTGCGCCATGCGGCAAGCCCCAACGCCATTGCGCCGAGAGCCGCAGCGACCGCGGCGGGTTCGGGAACGACGCCAACAACAAGCCCCAAAGACGTGTTTCCTACCATCCACGACTCTATGGCATGACTGACGCCGTTAACAAACAGGTTCACCCTGCCGTCCGCGAACAGCCCCTCCAAGGCCGCCTTGTTTTCAGCCTCGTAGGTGTACGCCCACTCCAATATTGAAACCAGTTCGTCGCCCTCGGCCACGGAACCTTCCACGAATATGTTAAGGCTGTCGCCGACCGTTATCAGGCCGCCCACGTTTATAGAGGAATTTCCGTAGCGGTCCGCATAAACGATCAGGCCGCCGTTGTTGGAAACCGACAGATTCCTGACGTCGGCAAGGCCCCCGGCTTCGTTGAGGGGATCGAAATTTTCGCTGTAAAACGCGCCGGCTGCGCCAAACCGGGCCCCGCCTGCGACTTCCACGTCAATAATGGAATCCCTTGCGGAACTTGTGTTAAGAAGGAATTGGCCGCTGTTCACCTTTACGGATCCGTTCCAAGTCCAGCCGTTGTCGCCGGAGCCGGATATGGCCCTGACAATCTGCTTTCCGCTTCCGTTCATTATGAAGTTCAGTCGGACGTCGGACTTCTTGGAGAGGTCGCCCCAGTACATGAAAGACGTGGACAAATCGTTCGTGTCCGTATTGCGCAAAACAAAAGTTTTTTCAAGTGTTCCCGTGGCGGAGTCGTCCCACGCGAAAGCCAGTGTGCCGCCCGTGCCTTTCATGCCCGCGGAACTCGTAAAGCGCCTGCCGCCGTCCTTGGCAGACACCCACTGGGTTTCATGGTAGCCGTTGTTGGACACGAACTTTCCGCCGATGTATGTGTCGGGGTTGTCAGCGCTCGCCGCGCCGCCGTTGACGCCGGAATAGAAGGATTCGCGCAGCGAAGCCCCCGTATTGAGCACAAGGTCGCCGCCTATCTTCATATAGCCCGTGTTCGTTATCATGGGCGCGGCATTTTCCGCAATGAAGCTTCCGCCTATTTCCACGTATCCCATGTTGAACATGTTTGATATGTCTCTCGTATTCGAGAGCTCAAAGTTCTTGCCCACCTTGAGGAATCCCGCGTTGTACGTGTTGACCATCTGGAGGCCGTCGGCTATAAAGTTTCCGACAATCGTGAAGCCCCCGACAATTTCGCCTTCGCCGTCGCCGTTTTTTCTGCCGGTGCGCTCGCCGCCGAAGCCGCCCGTCATGTTTTTGAGTATCATGTCTGCGCCTACATATACGTTCGCCGTATCGTAGGTGTGCACCCAGTCGGCCTTTTGGACTTCAAAATTGTTTCTGACATAGAGCTCCGCCATGCCGATGAAGCCGGCGGTTCTGGCCCTTTCGCTTCCCCATTCCTCGTTGGTCGGGATGGAAACAATCACGTTCTGCGCGTTTATTGAAAAAGTCTGGGCCGACCCCGAATACTGCTGGGAAGACTTCAGGGTATAATCGCCGGAAATGCTCAGGGTGGACACGGCGTCGCCTATAGACTGTCCAAACCACACATAGGGGTCTTTAGTACCGCCCCCGTGGTCTTTGCCGTCCCAGTTGTCGTTTATGGTAAGGCTTTTTATGGTCATGTCGCTACCGGGGCCCGTTATATAATTGACGCCCTGCCCGGTGTATCTGGAATCCAGAAAAATGTCGCAATTGGCCCAGTCTATCTCGTTGGCCCCAAAAGAAACCATATTGCCGTCGACGAAACGCCCGAACTGCGGGTCGTCGCCAAACGGGAATCCGTTGTTTCCCTGCGACGTCCAGTAAACGTCGCCCTGATATTTTTCCTGCGCCGCCGCCAAAGAAGCCAGCACGGCAAGCGAAACGAACGCCGCGCCCTTTATGCAAAATTGTTTTTTCATTTTCAGCAATGGGTTAAAATTTACATTATTAGCTTAACAATAAGTTGTGTTATAATTAAAAAAACGTTCCACTCAATGTCAAATTAAAAAGGGCGCACAAAAGTACGCCCCATAAGCTATCGGTAAAACCGGCTATCCGCGCCTGCGGCGCGCGGCAACCCCAATAGCGAAAGCGCCTAGAAGCGCAGCCACCGCAGCCGGTTCGGGAACGAGCGCGCCCACGGTTATCGAAACGCCGTTGGCGCCCACCGTATAGTCCTGAATTTCATATTCAACACCGTTCACGAAAAGGCTCACTTTTTTGCCGTCGAACAGCTCGCCCATTCTGCTCTGGTTGCCGGAGGCGTCTGTCGCATCCCATGTGAGGAAATCGCCTATAACATCGCCGGTATCGACGTCGCCTTCCACGAGGAGCTTCAAAAAGCCCTCCGCCATTATTTTATCCGCAACATTTATGTTCGAATTTGAGGACGAGTCCGCATAAACAAGAAGGGAGGCGCCGTCGGCGAGGTTCAGGTTTCTTATCACCGCCTTGCCGTTCACTTCCTTCAGCAATTCCCCGTCGCCCTTTGACGACATAACCGCGCCGAAAACCGCACCGGCATTCACGGAAACGTCGATTTTCGTGTTGCTCTCCGTGCCGTTATACATGAGGAAAGCGCCTTCATTGACGGTTATGAAACTCCTGAGGCTGCTGTCGTCGGTTATGCGCAGAACCTGCGTTCCAACGCCGTTCTTTATAAAGTTCGTGTAGCGTATGTCGACTTCGCCGTAATTGTTGTCGTCGTAAAACTTCCCGGTGAAGTCGTTTTTGCCCGTGTTGTTAAGAGTGAAGTTGGCGAAAGCGCGCTCGCCCATGCCGTAGGGGTTGTGCGAAATGGTGCCCTTGCCTTCTAATCCCTCCATGGAGAAATAATGGTGCGCGGTATTGAACTCCTGCCCGTCTATCAGTTCAGTGGAATAGTTGGGGTTGGCCCACCATTTGATGATAAGGTTTGGGATTTTGCCGCCGTATTCGCCCATTCTAAGCACGCCGCCGACTTTGAAAGAAGGCTCAGACGCGCTCCCCGCTCTGCCGTTCCAAAATACGGCTGCGTTTCCGGTAACGCTCATGTCGTTTTCGACTTCCAACGCACTGGCTCCAAGCGTAGAGTGCGTGCCGTTGCCGCCAAGCGCGACTGTCATAGCGTTGGTAGAGTACGCGCTTGCAGTGGCGTCTACAACCAGCGATTCCGCGGTTATTTTCACCGTTGAATTGGTTCCGTCCTGCCCCATTTCGCCGTTGAGCGACGACTTTATCGTGAGTGCGCCTAGAACGTTGATATCATGGCCAACGCCCGTCATCCACCAGACATAGTCGGGGCTGTCCATGTTCTGGATGGTAAGGCTCTTCACCGTCCATGCGCCCGATTTGGGCACGTGCAGCCAGTCGCCGTTCGGATGGCCGTCGAACAGGATGTCACATGTGGCCCAATTGATGGTGTCGGCATCGGTCACTTTCACCCAGTCGCCGTTTTCGTTCTGATAGCTATAAATCATTTTATTGTCCATAGCTGTCGTGTTTTCGGCCGTGGAGCCGAACCTTTCAGTCCACTTGAGCGTGGTGTTGCTTATATCCTCGGCGTGTGCGGACAAGGCAAACAGCAGAGTCAGGCCGGCTAATCCGGCGTTTTTTTTGAAAACGCGAATTAAAATCTCCAGTGCATAAAAGCTAAAGGAGTTAGACAAGCGGTTTAAGGAATGTAGAGTAGATGTTTT
>CALXSL010000017.1 GCA_944391135.1 uncultured Opitutales bacterium | reverse complement strand
AAGGGCGAGACATTTTCTGCTGAAAATGCGAGTACAACATCAGCCTGAAAGGCGAAGGGGAAGTATGGCGGCGTAGCCGCCACCCGAAGGGCGAGACATTTTCTGCTGAAAATGCGAGTACAATACGACAATTTTGCTTCGCAAAATTGCCCGGAGGGCGAGACGGCCCCCGCTAGGGGGGTGCGAGTCAATGCGCCCCTCAATTCTAAAACGGCTGCAACAAGCGGCTATGAGCCCCGCATTTCTTATAGCCCGCTGACGACTTCTTTTACGAGGGCTACTTTTTGGTTGAACGGGAGGGATTGCGCGATAGGGATTTTCTGGTAGCCGATGTCTTCGTGGAAGAAGCGGAAGAGTTCGCCGTCATAGTTGGCGGCGAAGGCGGTTTGGCAGCCGCCGCCGAGGGCGGTGAGAAATTCGCGTTCGAGGGAAAGGGTATCGTTGGTTGCGGCGTCGGTGTGGGGGCGGTAGAGGGCGATGTCGGCGTCTCTGCACTGGAGGGCGATAATGCCCTGCCCGACTGCGGGCACGCAGACGTCGAGTTTTAGAGGCTTGAATTTGACGCCTTCGAATTCGGAAATGCCGAGGCGAAGGAGGCCGGCTTCGGAGAGGACGGTTGCGTCGGCGGCGCCGTCGGAAAGTTTTTTGAGGCGCGTTTCCACATTGCCTCGAAACTCGGTCCATACGGCGGCGGGGAGGATTTTTTTCAGCTGCGCCCTTCGGCGCGGGCTTCCGGAGGCTATGAGGAGGGGAACGTCTACGCCGTCGCGCACCGCGAGCACGTCCCTGTCGGCGTCGCGCGGGAGGCAGCCTACAATGGAAAGGCCGTCGGGGTTTTCTGTGGGAAGGTCTTTGGCGCTGTGGACGGCGATGTCCGCGGAGCCGTCCAGAAGGGCGTCTTCAATTTCTTTTGTGAAGAGGCCTTTGCCGCCGAATTTTTCGAGCGACCATTCCTGTTTTTTGTCGCCGGTGGTTTTGATTTCGACGATTTCGAATTCCGCGCCCGCCATGCGCTGCCCGAGGTAGGCGGCGACCATTTCGGCCTGCTTGAGGGCGAGCGGGCTGCCGCGCGTTGCGAGGCGTATTTTTTTTGCGTCGGAATTGGGCATACGGAAGTAGGAAAAATCAGGGATTAAAAAAGCCGGCCAGAAAGAGCAACACGCGGGGAGTCTTAAAGGCCGGCTTTCAAATAGGGTCAGAACTTACTTCTTGGCTTTTTTAGCAGCCTTCTTGGAGGGAGCTTCAACCATTGCCGAGTAAGACGCCTGTGCGCCCTTGATGTTGGTCTTGGCAGCCCAGGGCATGAGGGAGCGCAAACGCTGGCCGACCTTTTCGATCGGGTGGTTTTCGCCCTCTGCGAGGAGCTTGTTGTAGTTCTTGAGGCCGCCCTTGTATTCGGCAACCCATTCCTTGGTGAACTTGCCAGACTGGATTTCCTTGAGGATCTTTTCCATTTCCTTCTTGGTCTTGTCGGTGATCACGCGGGGGCCGCGGGTGATGTCGCCGTACTTGGCGGTTTCGGAAATCGAGAAGCGCATGCCGCTTATGCCGCTCTGGACGATGAGGTCGACGATGAGCTTGAGCTCGTGGCAGCATTCGAAGTACGCCATTTCGGGCTTGTAGCCGGCCTTGACGAGCGTTTCGAAGCCCGCCTTTACGAGGGCGCTGACGCCGCCGCAGAGAACGGCCTGTTCGCCGAAGAGGTCGGTTTCGGTTTCTTCCTTGAAAGTGGTTTCGATGACGCCTGCGCGGGTACCGCCGATGCCGTCTGCCCATGCGAGGGCTATGGCCTTGGCAACCTTGCCGCCCTGTGCGACAGCGATGAGCGCGGGAACGCCCTTGCCTTCAAGGTACTGCGAGCGCACCGTGTGGCCGGGGCCCTTGGGGGCCACCATGACGACGTTGACGTCCTTGGGGGCCTTGATGAGGCCGCCGTGGATGGCGAGGCCGTGCGTGAAGAGGAGTGTCTTGCCAGCCGAAAGGTTGGGGGCGATGTCCTTCTCGTAGATGTCGGCCTGCTTCATGTCGGGAGCCGCGATCATGATGACGTCGGCTGCCTTGACTGCTTCGGCGGTCGTCATAACCTTGAAGCCCTGCTTCTTGGCAACTTCGATAGACTTGCTCTTGGGGTAGAGCCCGATAACCACCTTGTAGCCGCTGTCCTTCAGGTTGAGCGCGTGCGCGTGGCCCTGCGAACCGTAGCCGATTACAGCGAGAGTTTTCTTTTTGAGCACCGACTTGTCGGCGTCTTTTTCTTTGTATACCTTTGCTGGTTTCATGTCTTTATTTGTTGATTAAAATTCTGAATATGGACTTTCGGCCGCGCGATTGCAACCATTTAATGCGCCGGGAATCAGTCGTCCGAGACGCTGCGCTCGAGCGCGACGTTGCCGGTGCGGGCCATGTCGATTATGCCGTAGGGCTCTATCATTCCCACGAACGCCTTCATCTTGTTGGGGTTGCCGGTGCACTCGATTATGAGGAAGCTTTCGTCGACATGGACGACCTTCGCGCGGAAAAGCCCCGCGACTTCGACGAGCTCGCTGCGCGCCTTCTTGTCGGCCTTGACCTTGACGAGGATGAGCTCGCGCGCGACAAACGACTCGACCTTGGAAAAGTCCTTCACCTCTATCACGTTCACCAACTTGTTGAGCTGCTTCACGCACTGCTCCACACTGTTGCGGCCGTCCTTGACCGTAACTGTGATGCGCGAATATTTTTTGTCGCAAATGGGACCAACGTTCAGAGTGTCGATATTGAAACCTCTGCCGCTGAACATGCCCGCAATTCTTGCGAGCACCCCAAACTTATTCTCAACGAGAGCAGATATCGTGTGTTTCATTTGTCGTTTGTTATTATTTTTGTCATTGCATTTTACGATGCGCGTTTTTGGCGGAATAAAAAACCATCGGAATCCGCGGCCTTTTCATAAGCCCGCCGGACGCCCGCGCGCACTGTAAAAAATCGGCCTTGATAATCCCGCATTGAAATCATTTTGCAAGTATAAAAAAGGAAGCGGGCCCGCAGATATGCCCGCGGCGAAATTCTTGCGAATGCCGGACGCGGCCGTATGATGCAAAACGGAGCCGCCGCAACCTCCAAGATTGACAGCCCCGGGGGTCTTCGGGACAATGTAACGAAATGAGGCGTTTTTATTCCATATGCATTTTTATTCTCGGCGCGGAGCTGGCGTTTGCAAAGCCGCAAATACAGTCGTCCAGCCCGGAGCTGCAGAAGGTATTCGACGGCATAAAGCTCGTCGACGGCGTGTGGACGGCCGTGATACCCGACGGCAAATACAGAATCGCCAAAGACGCCGAAGGCAACGCGATACGCATACACGGGCAGGAAAATATTGCGATCATAGGAAGCAAAAACGTCGAAATAATCGAGGCCAACCCGTCGCGCGACTTCATCGAAATAAGGAACTCAAAAAACATCCTCATCAAGGGCTTCTGCGTAGACCTAGCCCCCCTTCCCTTTCTGCAGGGCGAAATAATCGACGTAATTCCCGAAAAAAGCGCGATACGCGTGAAGATTCCGCCGGAGCTGCTCAACCCCGACAGTCCGACTTTTGATTTCATCAGGGAAAAGCACCCGGGCAACGTGAGCATATATCCCAAGGGCGAAACTTTCAGCTACATTGCCAATCCCGGCAGGCCGATTTTCAAAGGCTCCGAGAAGGCGGGCGACGACACGTGGGACATAGAACTGACCTTCATCGAAGAACGCTTCACGGGCGGAACGCTGCTTATGTACGGCTGGTTCAACGGCTGGTTCTCGTCCATCATGGGCAGCGAAAATATCGTGCTCGACGGCATACGCACATACTGCGTGACGGGCGGGAACTTTTTCCTGATGCACAACGACGGCGACATCACCGTGCGCAACTGCGTCGTGCGCCCGCGCGACGGCACAAGCTACCTGTGGGCGGCCGACGGCGGCAACCAGGGCACCTACAACGCGGGCACAGTCACTTTTGAAAACAACGACTTCCTGCGAATCAACGACGACGGCTTCAACATGGGTTCTTTCTTCATAACGGTCATGGAGAAAATCGGGCCCAACACGGTAAAAATAGACGAGGGCGACACGAAATGCTTCAGACCGGGCGACGAAGTGGAGATATGGAGCTGGAAAGACAAGATGCCCACGCTCAAAACCCAAGTGGTCTCATCCACAACCACGCCCGACAACAAGGTGGTTCTCGAACTGGTTGACGAAGTCGGCGAAGTCATCCCCGGCGAAAGGGACACCGACCGCCCCCGCCAGATGGTCAACGACAAGACGCGCATAATAAACATAACGCGCAGCGGCAAAATCGTGCTGCGCGGCAACAGGATTTCCTCATTCCGCGCGCGCGGCGCCCTCGTAAAGGCCCAGAACGCCGTGATAGAAAAAAATATGTTTTACAATATGAGCATGCCCTCGCTTCTCATCGGGCCCGAGTTCTACTGGGAGGAAGGCCCCGGCGTGACCAACATGACAATACGCGGCAACAAATTCATGAACGTGCGCACGACGGCCATAGACATAGCCTCGCGCGGCGTCGAAAGCCCCGCGATAAACAACTCGAAAATACTCATCGAAAACAACGAGTTTTACTACTCCGACAGCGTGTTCTCGCTCGAGCCCCCGCACAGGGAGCGTCACGGCAACGCCATATTCGTGGACAACGCCGAAAACATAACCATACGCAACAACAAGTTTTTCGGATTCCCCGACAAGGACCACGCCATAATAATCGGCCCGTCCACAAAAGACATAAGCGTGGAAAAGAACAGGTTCAGGAACGCGAAAGCGGAGGCTGAAAAATAGGCGAAACAGTTTTTCATGAAAATCATACCAATGCTTGCAATATTTGCCGCGTCGGCGCTCTGCGCGTTCGCCGGAACGGCAAAACACGAAAACATTCCGTACGGAGCGGAAACGGCCGACGCATACAAAAGCGAACGCCTGAAGCTCGACGTCTACATTCCCGAGGGGAAAAAGGACTTCGCCACGCTCGTGTGGTTCCACGGCGGCGGACTGACAGGCGGCGAAAAGCAGTATTTTCCGAAGGCGCTTCTCGACAAGGGATTCGCCGTGGTATGCCCCAACTACAGGCTCTCGCCTAAAGTGAAGGCGGCGGAGGCGGTCGAAGACGGCGCGGAGGCCGTTGCATGGGTTTTTGAAAACATCAGGAAATACGGCGGCGACAAAAACAAAATCTTCGTCGGGGGCCATTCGGCGGGCGGATACATCGCGGGCATGCTGGGCGCAAACCCCAAATACCTGAAAAAGTACGGAATAAAAAACACCGCCATCGCGGGGCTCGCGCTCGTCAGCGGACAGGTTACGACTCACTTCCAGGTTAAGAAGGATTTCGGCGACAAATCCGGGGGCGCCGTGCCGAAAATCGACGAATACGCGGTGCTCGGGCACGTGAAAAACAAAATGCCGCCCGTCTGCCTGATACTGGGCGACAGAAAAATAGAATGGCCCTGCCGCGTGCAGGAAAACGAGCTTCTTGCCGCGACGCTGCGCGAACTGAAAACGTCGCCCCGCGTGGAGTTTTTCGAAATCCAGGGCAAAGACCACGGAAGCGTCGCGGACGCCTCGCCAGATATAATAGACGCTTTCATTTCGGACATATCGGGACAGTAGGGGGCCGGATCGCAAAAGGCGCCGCATCGGCGTGCGGATCCTTTTGCCCTGCCGCTTCTTTCATGCCCGGGCTAATGCGGCGGTAGCGCGCAAAAATTCAGTCTGCGGCGGCCTTCTTTTTTTGCAGGCCCTTGACATAAGAAAATTCCCCGTCCAGAAGCTTGCGCCTCAAGCCCATATCGCCGCGGTCAACGATATGGATTGCGCTTGTAGTGTCGCCAAGCCGCAGGCGGTAGGCGGCGATGTCGGCGTCCCCGCCCGCGTAAATGTCAGGAAGCTTTTTATTGTAGCTTAGGTGCAATCCCTGCCCTTTGAACACATAATACGTATTGTTGCCTATGCTCGACGACCAGTTTTCGCCGAAATATATTCCGGAACCGTAAAAGGTGTTGCCGGAAATTTTTATGGGCCGCGAAGCGTCGTCGTAGCTCAACAGGCCGAGGTCGCAGGGATAAGGGCTTGAAAATTCGTTTTCGCCCATTTCCCATGCCAGATTGCCGGAAAATTCGCAGTCTTCCACGCTTATTTCGCCCTCATCCGTGCGCAGCCAGTGCTCGAAAGCCTGGCGGCAGCGGTAAAACCTGTTGTTCAAAAATTTCACACCGCGCACGCCCCCGAGTTTTTTTCCCATACCCTGTATTGTCGCGCCGCAGTCGAAAGTCCGGCTTACCGTGCAGTTTTCCACGACATTGAAATTGTTGTTGCCGCCGCCGGCCTCGCCCGACATCCAGAATTCAAAGCCGTTGCCAAGCCTTACCCAGTTCGGGTAGCCCACCTGTATGCTGCCGCCGATAACATCGACGTCAAGGCCGTCAAACACGCATCCGGACGCCTGCGTGACGCCGTGCCTGCCGAACCCTTTCACCGCGATGTTTTTCACAACGCAGTCGCGCAGCCGCTCCACGCCCGACAGGTAGGGTGTAAAATGAAGGTCGGCGCCTTCCGACGGATTATGCCCCAGTTTAACGTAAAGGTATCTGAAAGGTTCGCCGCCGAGTTTTTCAAGCCTATGCTCCGCGCTCGTGAAGAAATCCCAGTCGTCCTTGAGATCCTCCATCCTTTTGACCATGCGCCCCCGGACCGAATCCGACGCGGCGTCGTAAATTGCGCCGATATTGTTGAAGCACCCGGGCGCGGATGCTTCGCCGCCGGAATGCCCCTCGAAATTCTCGCGTCTTGACATGTCCAGACGCCAGATCCCGCCGGGAAGCATTTCCCATGCATCCGGATTCTTCAGGCGTTTGAAGCCGCTAACCACGGGTTTTGCGCCGTTTCCGTAGGAATCCACCGCGCAGTTTTCAAGCCCGTTCAAGGGGCCGTAAAACACATCGCCCGATTTCAAAAATATTCCGGCATTCTTTCGGGGAATTTTTTCAAAGCTTCTTAAGGGGGCCTCTCTGGTCCCCGGATTTTCGTCGCTCCCTTCCGACGACGACACATAGACGGCCGTTTCAATTTTTGCCCCGTCCAACCACGCATGCGCGCAAGACGCCGCCGCACAGCAAAGCGCCGCAACGGCCGCACCAACATAGCAACTCCAACCTTTCATCACACCTCCGCTTTCAGATTTTCCAACGAATCAATCCCCGTCTGACCACGGGCTGAAAAAGAACGCACCTTCAGCCAAAACAGGCCGTCCAAAGCAGGTCAGTCGAAAAGCGACGCCTCGTTTATCGTTCGGTAGCTCAACTGTTCGGCTTTCAGAATCTGGACTTTGCCGCCTATGAGGAAATAATAAGAGCGCATATCCCTCTTTAGGAATACTCCTGAGCCCGAACGTCCGTTCGACATTTCAATGAGCATGGGGTCGCACCGCAAAACGCAGTTCCGGTAAAGCTCCATGATTTCAGATTTCGTGTTTTCCGCCTGAGACGCCTCTATTTTTCCCGCATTGTAAAGCGCCTCGCCCTTTCTGCGGGCTTCTTTGAGCGAAACAAGCTTCTTGTTGGCTCCGACGCCAAGGTAATAATCCTGCTGCGCCCCGATCCGTTCGCCCTCGCGCATTTTTTTCCGCGCGGCGGCCAGGTCGGCCTCGGCCTTTTTAAGCCGCGCCACGGAACCTACGACCATCATCCGCAGATCCTTGGTATTTTTGAAGTTGCCAACCTTCTTTGCCATGTCCAGCTCGGGGGCGCCGCTTGCGCTTCTGCGGGCAAACGCGCCTTCGGTTATAGCGCCCAAAGCCTTTAGGATCTTGCCTTCGGCGTTCCTGTCGCCGGTCTTGAATATTTGAATGCTGCCCAGATATTCCTCGGCGATATGGATAATCTCCCCCGACACGCCGTCGCGCCGCACACCGGCGTACTCGATTATGTCGAAGGTGTCGCCCGCCCTGACGCCGTCGGCATGGCCCCTGTTTATGCTCACGTTAAGGTTCGAAGATTTTGTGACCCTGACCTCGTCCTTCATCCCCCAAACCGACTTTTTCAGATACCGGGAAATGTCCCCCGCCATTTTCACGGCCATGTCGGCGATCACGTCGCCGCCTTCCGGGGCCGAATAATTTTCCCAAAGCCCGAACTGCGGAAGCTCGATTCGCATGGCGGCGGCAAGCTTTCCGGTCTCAATATTATACACGTTCACGGCAGCCTCCATATAGAACATGGATTTGTTGGCGTTGCCCACAGACGCGTCGAAGTGCTCCTCGAAATTGTACACAACAACGTTCGCCAGATATTTGCAGCGGGCGAGCTTCGCTCTTTCGTCGCCGACAAAATCAAAACCTTCTCCGTTGAAAATAACCTTCAGGGGGCCGCAGTAGACCGCTTCAAAGCTTCTGGAGCCCGTCAGCGCGTCGGTAAGACCGGAATTGAGCAGCCCCTGAAATCTTATTATGTCGGTCAGCCTGATATCTTCCGCGTCAAAACGCTCCCTCAAGGCGTCGCCTATTTCGGCGCCGGCGAAGGCGAGGCCGGGAAGTTTGGCGGATTCTTTGGCAGAAGAAGTCGCGCAGAAAAACGCCGACATGCAAAGCGCGGCAAAAATCCTCAAAAACGTTGTGAAGCGCAAACCCGTCATACGCCGAAAATATGAAACCGATTCATGCCGAAAGTCGAGAACTTTTGCAATCGCGGGGTGTCGTATAAGATAAATATTTTTTATCAAAAGGCAAAATTATGGCGGACAAAACGGTTGCGGAACTGCTGGTGTCGGAACTGGCGGACAACGGGGTTAAGAGAATCTACGGTCTTGTGGGCGACAGCCTCAACCCGATAAGCGACGTGCTAAGGCGCGACGGCAGGATAGACTTCATACACATGCGCCACGAGGAATCGGCGGCGTTCGCGGCGTCGGCGGAGGCGCAGCTTACCGAAAAGCTCGCCGTGTGCGCGGGAACCGCGGGGCCCGGCAACCTGCACCTCATCAACGGCCTTTACGACGCCCACAGAAGCTACGCGCCGGTATTCGCGATAGCATCGCACATACCGCAGGGGCAGATAGGCACCGGATACTTTCAGGAAACGCACCCGGAAAAGATTTTCGAGGAATGCAGCAGCTACTGCGAACTGCTGTCGTCGGAAGAACAGCTTCCGCGCGTGCTGCAAATAGCCCTTCAAACTTCCATAAGCCAAAAGGGCGTAAGCACGCTGGCCATCCCCGGAGACATAAGCAACAAGTCTTTGGACCCGAGCGGGCTGCGCCACAACTCGTACCACCCCGAGCCGGTAAAAGTTCCGGCGGAAAGGGAGCTTTCGAAACTGGCCGACATGGTAAACTCCGCCAAGCGCGTTACTCTTTTCTGCGGCGACGGCTGCCGCCACGCACACAAGGAAGTGATAGCCCTCGCGGAGAAAATCAAGGCGCCGATAGCATACACCATGCGCGGCAAGCAGTGGATGGGCGCGGACAATCCCTACGAAGTAGGCATGACGGGGCTTCTGGGCTTCGGCGGCGCGGCGGCCGCGCTTGAGAAATCGGACCTCATAATAATACTTGGCGCGGACTTCCCCTATCCGGCTTTCATACCGACATTCCCGAAAATCGCGCAGGTGGATATCAGGGGCGAACACCTCGGCAAGAAGGCGCGGGTTGACCTCGGGCTGGAGGGCGACGTAAAGGAAACCGTCGCCGCCCTGCTTGCGATGGCGAACGAAAAGACGGACAGGGCGCATCTGGACGCCGCGCTCAAAGACACAAAAAAGGCGCGCGAAGATTTGGACGTTTATGTAAACAGCGTGGCGTGCGCGCGCAAACCGCACCCCGAATACGCAACGAGCCTCATAGACAAGTACGCGGCCGACGACGCCGTTTTCACGATTCCGACGGGCCTTGGCACGCTCTGGGGCGCGCGGTACATAACGCCAAAGCCGCAGAGGAACATCATAGGCTCATTTTCGCACGGCTCGATGGCGAACGAAATCCCGATGGCAATAGGCGCGCAGCTTGCATATCCCGACCGCGAAGTCGTGGCTATTTGCGGCGACGGCGGCTTCACCATGCTGATGGGCGAACTGCTAACGGTGGCGCAGTACGACCTTCCCATAAAGATGTTCGTTTACAACAACGGCACGCTGGGCTTCATAGATTTGGAAATGATGGCGGCGGGCTACGTGCCCTATAAAACCTCGATGAAGAACCCGAATTTCGCGGAGCTCGCCAAAGTGGTCGGCATAGAGGGCATAAGGATAAACGACAACTGCGAGCTTGAGGCGGGAATCAAAAAGGCCTTCGAAATCAAGGGGCCGGTGCTCGTTGACATGGCCACAAACCCGCATGCTATCGCCCTTCCACCGAAGATATCCTTCACGCAGGCGAAGAACTTTTCGCTGGCCATGAGCAAGCTTGTCCTCGGCGGAAAAATCGACGATGTGCTGGGCGTTTTAAAAGCCAACGAGAAAACCCTCAAAACCCTGATTTGACCGCAAACAAAAAAGCGCCTCAGGTGAGGCGCTTTTTTTTGCAGGAATAACAATCAGCTCAATAAGCAAATCACAATTCCCCCGAGGCGCGTCAAATTGCGCCTCAGGCGAGGCTTTGAAATTTTTCCGCGGCAGGAGCGTACTTAAGTACGTGACTGGTGCGGAAAAATTTCGAAACGAAGCATCAGGCGTGAGTTGACGCGCCTCAAAGCCATTCTTTGTCGCGCCATTCCAGCGCGCTCGCCACGGAACGGGCGAAGAAGGGGCCGCGGTATATCATGCCGGTGTACAACTGGACGAGGCTCGCGCCCGCATTCATCATTTCCCCGGCGTCCTCGGGCTTGACGATGCCGCCCACGCCGATTATCGGCAATTTGCCGTTGGTGGCCTGCGAAATGTATTTTATTATGCCAAGCGATTTCTTGAAAAGCGGCGCGCCGCTCATGCCGCCGCCCTTTTCCATGTCGGGATACTGCTCGGGGCGCGTTATCGTGGTGTTAGTGGCGCAGATGCCGTCAAGGCCGAGCTCGAACAGGATTGAAAGAATGGAGTCTATCTCTCCGAACGAAAGGTCCGGGGCGATTTTCAAAACGATGGGTATGCGCTTGACGCCGAGCTTTTTGGAGCGGTCCTCGTTGGCCTTCGAAATTTCGCCCAAAAGGCTGGGCAGGAAGTCCGCGCCCTGAAGCTTGCGCAGCTCGGGAGTGTTGGGGCTGCTGACGTTTATCACGAAAAAGTCGGCGTAGTCGGCGAGCGCGTTAAAGCTGAAAAGGTAGTCCTGCGCGGCCTCTTCAAGGGGCGTTATTTTCGACTTGCCTATGTTTATGCCCAGCGGGCACTTCTTGGTTATGTTTGGGTTTTTGCTGAATATCGCCCCCAGACGCGCGGCGATTTCTTCGGCGCCGTCGTTCGGGAATCCGCAGGAGTTCACGATGGCCTCGGCCTTGGGATAGCGGAACATGCGCGGGCGCGGGTTGCCCGACTGCTTGAGCATGGAAACCGTGCCTATTTCGGCGTGACCGAAGCCGAATGCGGCGGCGGCGCGCCAAGCGGTTGCGTCCTTGTCAAAGCCCGCGGCCAGCCCCACGCGGTTGGGGAACTCCAAGCCCATCACCCTTACCGGCTTTTCGGTCTTTACAAGCGTGAAAGTTTCCATCAGCTTTCGAAGCGGCGAAACCGCACCCACGACCTTCCAGACGTTCAAACCCAAATCGTGAGCGAACTCAGGATTCTGCGTGAAAAGAATAGGGCGGATGATATTTTCGTAAAGCTGGTCCATCTTGCTAAAAATTGAGCGCCTATATAAGAGAGAAAAAAAATTTCTGCAATATCTTTATTGCGTAAATCAATTCAAATGGGGCGGCAAAAAAATCGAAAAATCCAACAAAAATTAACATAATCAAAAACACGCATTAACTAACCAAATTCGCATAAATAGCGGAATTAAAGGTTGACTGTCCGCATTTTTCGCTCAAGAATGCATTCAAACATTGAGGGCATTGCAATCATGATTTAAATCGTTTTATTTAATCGGCGTCGCGTGTCCGTCAACAAATCAAGTATAACCATAAAAAACGCACAACATGAACAAATCACAATGCATTCTGCTGGCATGCATCGGGGCGTTGGCCCCGCTGCATGCCTCCCAGACGATATATCTGGGCGGCCAGACTCAACCCGAAGACGGCCTTACGCTAGACGCAAACGCGTCCTACGTGAACGAAGACGGCAGCCCCGCAACCGTTGCGGACTGGACGCAGGCGGACGTCGTAATCGACGCCGAAAAGAGCGGCCCCGTAAACACCATAAAAGCCCCGCAGGAGCTTTTCAAAGTGAACAGCCTGACGATTGCGGGAAACTGGAACACTCAGGAAAACCCGCAGCTTTACTGGCGGCCGATAGAACTGACGGAAACATCCCCCCGCGGCCGCATAGAGACTGTAGGGAACTTCAACATATACTCAGCCATTGCGTGGGACTACGCAATCGCGGAAAACAAGAATAGCCACCTCAATCTGGACCTCACGGTCGGCGGCGACCTCAACGTAAGCGTTCCCAAAAACGGCGCGACATATGTGAACGAAAAAGGCGAGACCGTCAGCGCGTCCTCGGACGTGATGCTGCGCTACGGCGGCAATTACCATATCAAAGGCGACCTGAACTTCACGGACAGCTACTCCAATCTGTGCATTGCGGAGCTTCAAAGCCTGAAAATAGACGGCGACTTGAACGCCTCCAACCTCGGCGGACAGGTCGGCGAGGAAAACCATTCCAAAATAGACCTGTGGCTTACGAGAAACGTTGAAATAGGCGGCAACCTGCTTATGAGCCACACCCGGACGTTTGAAGCCACCGGATACGCCGAAGAGACATCGGAGGGAAGCGGCGAGTACAACCGCATGAGCGATATTACGGTGGGCGGATACATCAGCTTCGGCGAAGGCTGGGCCGACATGAACATGAACGACCTGCGCAAGTTTGAAGTGGGCAAAAACCTCGCCCCGGGAAGCGACGCCGTAAAAGTAGCCAACGGCGGCTTTTACGCCTACAACGCCGACCTCGTGGAAATACACGGAAACATGTCCGCCAACAATATATGGACCGGCTTCGGAGGCTCAAAAGTAGTAAAGATACACGGCGACCTTTCCCTTACCGACGCATGGGTAAACAATGCAGACATAAAGGAATCGCTGACGGTCGACGGAAACCTTGTTTACGACGCGAAAAACGGTACAGGCAGGATGTTTCAAATGTTCAAAGTGGGAATGACGGAAAATTCCGACTTCAAAGGCGGCATAACGGTAGGCGGCGACTTTCAAATACTGAACATGCCGGACAGGGAGGGCGATGAAAGCAACCTGGTGCTTTTCAGTAGCGGATACCTGCATGTCGGCGGCGACTTCAAGGTGGACAACGTCCAGGGAATCTACGCCGACTACCTAGGCAGATACCGTGTTGCGGGCGCCTACAAGGTGAACGGGGGCATCGACGTGAAAGGCGCAATGACAATATCCAACGTGAGAACCGATGCGAACTTTGAGTACTCGGGCTTTTTAAAGGCGGCTTCGCTGCGCCTTGAAAACATAGACACGGCCAAATTCGCCATGATAGACAGCATAAAAATAGACGGAGACTTCTCCGTAACGGACGTGAAATATTTCACGATAAACGACATCGGCAGGCTCAAGAACGAAAAGGACGAGTGGCTGGGCTATACCGACGCGGCCAAAAACGGCCTTGAAGTCGGCGGCAGCATGACATTTACAGGCGTTGGCGACGCCGGCAGGGGAGGCTCCCTGGCCAGCTGGAATTCATCGTTCATAAAGGTGGGAAAAGACTTAAGCTTTGTAAACATCAATGACCACGCCAACTTCAGCGGCATAGGCTCGGCGGGGGACTATGGCGGAGGCGGCGTGGACGTAGGCGGCAACCTGCTGTTCGACAACCGCGGCAGCGGCTTGTACAACCTTAATATGAACGATAGCAAATACATAAGCGTCAAGGGGAACGCCGACGTGTACAACGGCAGCCTGTGCATATACGGCACCAAGACCGTTGAAATAGGCAAAGACCTCAACGTGCATTCGGGCAATGCGTACGCCGACCGCATCGAATATTTCAGCGTCATGGGAAGCCTGAGCACGGAGGGAATTTTTGAAAACAGGGACGCGGGATACGCGCACATAGGCGGCGACCTCAACATTGGCGCTTCGGGCTATGCAAGGTTCGGGAACTTCCACGGCAAAGACGGCGGCGCGCAGAGCGCGGAAAACGCCGGATTGGAAATAGGCGGCCGCATAAACATAAGCGAAGGCGGCAAAATTGGAACGTGGTTTTCAACAAACGCGGGAACCGCGCCGACCGACGCGAAAGAGCTTTTTGTGAGCGCTTCGGGAATAAACGGGAAAGGCTACATTCTGCTGGAGGACGGCTTGAACAAATCGACTGACACGGCCTACAGCGTGACATATGTTTTAAACGGCGCTTCGAATTCCGGCTTTGAAGGCGGCGTGTATATGTACATGTCGAACGGCAAACTCGTTAGCGACTCAAGTTTCGACAACATGCGCCTCAACATAATCAAGAACGGGAACGGCATCCAGAAGTTCATAATGAACGACTCCGCTTCCAGCTGGCACGGCACTGTGACGGTAAACCAGGGGCTGTTCGAGCTTTACACGGCGGGCGGCAACAAAGTGGACATAATCCTGAACGATAACTCCAGACTGGCCGTATCATACGCCTATGACGGCGCGCACAATCCGGACGCCTACATGGGGGAAATCAACGCAAACGACATTTATATAAACGGCAAATCTAGCATAGCCTTCGACGTGTCGCGCTACGACAGCGGCGACGGAACTTTAATGTACGAAAACGACATGATACACGCCAAAAGCATTTCAGGAGACGGCGCGCTTGACCTGATAATAGACTTAAGCCTTATTGACGAAGGAACGAGCCTGACCGAGCTCGACTCCCTGAATATTTTCCGCATAGATGAGGACAACAGCTACGACTGGGACGAAAAAGCCAAAGTCATAGTGATGTACAAAGGCGCCGACATAAGCGAAAGCTTCACGATAAAGAACGTGCGTTACGATGGCGTCAGCGTATATGTGGACCTAAACGGCACGGTTGTTCCCGAACCGGCTGAAATCGCCGCAATGCTGGGCATTGCCTCGCTTTTCCTCGCGGCATGGCGCAGAAGAAAATAGTTCATTTGCATTGCTTTGTTGATGTCATGTCCGCTGGAGTTCCGGCGGACATTTTTTTGCGGCGGCGACGCTTTGAAAGATTCTAAAAACTTGACGTAAAAAGGGGCTTCTGTTTGTGTAACAACATCAAAGCGCAACAAGAAAAAAGAAGCAATTGAAAGCTCTATTTAAAACTACGGGGGGCAGCTGGTCTTCCATAAGCCCCTTCCCGATTGCGGGGCAACTGAAAGGATACACGCGCGGCAAGCTGGCTTCCGACTTCCGCGCCGGCTTCAACGTGGCGGTGCTGTCCTTCCCCGTGAACATGGCGTATGCGCTCGTGGCGGGGCTTCCCATTTCATACGGCATATTCAGCGGCATAGTGGCGGCCATAATCGGGCTTCTGCTGTGCAATTCGGTGTACCTGACCTTCGGGCCCAGCAACGCCACGGCGGTCATGCTTTTAAGCTCCTTCGCGGCGGGAGGAATAGCGACCGAAGCAGCGCGCGCCGCGGCGCTTCCCAACATACTCCTGCTTGTGGGCATCATCATGATACTCATAAGCATATTCAAGCTGACCTTTTTGATATCCTACATTTCGCGGACGGTTATCATAGCCCACGTGACGAGCTCCGCCCTGCTCATCGTCGCCAACCAGATGCGCAACATGCTGGGTTTCGAATACCCGGAGGGCTCCGCGCCCACTACGCTCATCGACACCATCGTCGTAACTTTCAACTCGATAGGCGGCACGCAGTGGGAGTCTGTTATAATAGTGCTCATAACCTTCGCCGTATTTCTGCCGCTAAAGAAGTTCGCAAAAAAGCTGCCCGCCGAGGGCATTACACTTATCGTCGTGGGCATAATGTGCTATTTTGCGGTCGAGTACGGCGGCATGGAAATAGACAGACTAAACGGCGTGACGGCCTCGTCGTGGTCGATGTCCCTGCCAGACTACAACATACTCGGCATTAAAGAGTCCGCTTCGTTCGCGCTGGCCATCGCGCTCCTTGCCATCATCGAGGCATTTTCGATAGGCAAAAGCCTGGCGTCGCAAAAGGCCGACAGGCTCGACACCAACCAGTCGATGTTCGCCCTCGGCACGGCCAATGTCGCCTGCTCGCTTTCGTCGAGCACTCTGGCCTCGGGCTCGCTCACGCGCTCGACGCTCGCCGTCAACAGCGGCGCCAAAACGACGCTCTTCAACCTTTTCACTGCGGTGTTCACGCTTATAATACTGCTGATGTTCGGCTCGTCCATCGCCTATGTGCCCAAGGCCACGCTCGCGCTCATAGTTGTTTATACAAGCGTAACGCTGATAAAGCCGCGCGTGATAAAGATGGCGCTCAAAAGCACAATGTCCGACGCCATCGTGTTCATAGCGACCTTCTCGGTGGGCGTGTTCGCTACCCTCGACGACGCCATCTACACGGGCATCATAGTTTCAATCATGCTGTTCCTTAAAAAAGCCAGTGCGCCGGAGGTCGTGGAATACGAAGTCGGCGAGGACGGAGAGCTAGGCATTGTCCACGACAAAAAGGAGCGCGCCGAACCCGAGGTCTCAATAGTGCACGTCGAAGGCAACATGTTCTTCGGCGCGTCAGACATTCTGCAGAACCAGCTGCGCAGAATCGCCGCCGACCCGAACCTGAAAATCCTGATTCTCAAGCTGCGCAACGCAATAAATCTCGACGCCACGAGCGCGATGGACCTTGAGGAGCTCAGCAAGCGCATGGCGCAGACCAAGCGCACGCTCCTGATATGCGAGGTGCGCCCCGACATTATGCGCGTGCTCAAGGCTTCCGGGGTATACAACAGCATAGGCGCCGACAAGATTTTTGAAAACGACGATGACAACCCGACCCTTTCCGCCGCCCGCGCCATACGCAAGGCGCAGGAATACCTAAAGGGCGAAAACGCCAAAGTCACGATTTACGCCAAGCAGAACGAAAAATGACGCAGCCGCAAAAGGACATGACCGAAAAGGAAAAAGCCGCGGCGGGCCTCATGTACAACCCGAACACGGACGCGGAACTGATCGCAGAACGCGACGCCGCAAAAACTCTCCTGCAAAAATACAACAATTTGGCCCCATCGGAAAAGGACGCGCGCAGGGAAATCCTGAAAAAGCTTCTTGGCGAAACCGGCGAAAACTTCATAATAGAGCAGCCCTTTTACTGCGACTACGGCTACAACATTTCCATCGGCGAAAACTTTTACGCCAACTTCGGCCTGTCCATTCTCGACGCGGCGAAAGTTACTTTCGGAAAAAACGCGTTCATCGGGCCCAACGTGGGCATCTACGCCGCCGGGCACCCGCTGGACGCGCAGGAGCGCAACACGCTTATCGAGTACGCAAAACCCATTGCGATAGGCGATAACGTCTGGATCGGCGGCGACGTTACCATCGTCCCGGGGGTTTCGATAGGCGACAACTGCGTAATCGGCGCGGGCTCGGTTGTCACAAAGGACGTCCCGCCAAACACGCTCGCGGCGGGCAACCCCTGCAGGCCGATAAAAAAGATATAGGCGATGAAACTCATAGCTGTCGGCAAAATGAAAAACAGGGCGCTCGCGCAGTTGTGCGACGACTACGCCTCGCGCCTGAGGCATTTCGGAGGCGTTGAAATCGTCGAGCTCAAAGACTCGGACGCGCAGAAGGAGGGCGAAAAAATGCTCGAAAACCTGAAGGGCTTCCGGGGAAAAGTTTACGTGATGAGCGAGGAAGGCAAGACCTTCACTTCGCGCGAATTCGCCAAAAAGCTGGAGGACGACCTCATGTCGGGCGGCAGCGCATTTGTTATCGGCGGGGCCTACGGGCTTTCGGGCGAGGCCAAGGCGCGCGCCGACGTGCTCATGTCTATGTCGCCCATGACCTTCACGCACGAGTTCGCGCGCGCGATACTTCTGGAACAGATTTACAGGGCAAAAACCATAACCGCAAACACGGGATACCATCATTGAGATGAAAAATTACGCAAAATTCGCGGCGGCGCTTCTGGCCGCCATTTCGACAGCGGCCTTCGGCGCGGAAAAACAGGAGCTTATTTTTTCGGGTCCGTCTTCGGAAACGAAAGCGCCGGAAATTGTCATGAGTGAAATTTTCATGCCGTGGGACGCAATTCCCAACGGGAACGCGCCAGACGGTCTCGGCGTCCGGGGAACTGTTCAAAAAAGCGACGGGACCGGAACCCGCTATAAAATCCCCTCCTCATTTTTTGCAGGGAACGGACTGATGCTGGTATGGGAATGGGCCGGCGGGAACATGCGCGAAAGTGCGATTAACCTGCTAAAGGAAGCGCTCAAAGCCGACACCGCATCTATGGAAAAGCTTGTAAAAAACCCTAAAGACGCGAAAAAGGCCGAAAAATTTATAAAGCTTTCCGGCCTTGACTCCGAAAAGCTCAAAGAATGCCTGCCGTATATAAACGTGATGAAAATCGGCGACTATTTCGCTTTGGTATTCCCGCCGACAAATGAATCAAAAATGCCTTTGGGTATAAATTACATGGTGTTTGAAGAAGTCGACGGCAAACTTGCGTGGAACCCTTCTTTTAGCGACCCGCTTCTTGGCATGATAGCCCAGTTGATGTCGGCCTCTCCGGAAAGCGACCAAAAAGACATAGAAACGCTTGGAGAGCTGAACGATCCGAAGATAAACGAACTGCTTGAAAACAGCCTGCCCTTTCTGCTCTTCAAAAACGGCCCGCTCATTTCGATGGATCCCGATCCGGACGTATATGAAGACGACATCTCGAAATTCTACAAAAACGCCCAGGACGTTTTCTATTCGTGGGATCTCGACGGCTACGGCAAGTTCATGACGCAAACCAGCGCGGAAAAGTTTAACTCACAGTTTTCCTCGATGTCAGAAGAGGACAGGAAGAAAGTTTTAACCGACTATTTCTCGTGGGGAAAGAAATACATAAAGGTGATGAAAAACAACTACCTTAACATGATCTTCTTTGAGCGCGTGAAGGACGGCGAGCCGTCAAAAAACGACTACGCCTACATACAGGGCACGGTTAAGGCGGAACTGCTGAAAGACGGCGAAACGCCCGAATTTGCGGGCTACAAAATATACAATTTCGGCGCTCCAAAAACATTGTTCGACGCGTTCCTCGGCAAGTACGTGCTCAACGGCGACTACACGGAAAACATGAAAAAAAGGTTCAAAAAGCAGTAGCAATTTGAACCTTTATATCCAACGGCCGCCATACAGCGGGCCGCCCATGGGCATATTCGACGGAATATGCCCTATTTTATTTTAAGCTTTTTCTGCATTTCCTCGAGCGGCACATTCTTGGTCTCGGGGAATATGAACAGCACCACGAAAAACTGCAAAACCATCATCGCGGCGAAGAAAACAAATGGCACCGTACGCGACCATTCCGCAAATATCGGAAACAAGAATGACACTAGCGCGCAGAAAAACCAGTGCGTAAAGCTGCCCAGCGACTGCCCCTTGGCCCTGACTGCTGTCGGGAAAACCTCGCTTATGTAAACCCATATGACGGCGCCCTGCGAGAACGCGAAGAATGCGATGTAGCCGATGAGAAACCATATCAGCAGCGACTGGCTTGTGTTTGAGTAAAAAATCCATGCCACGCCCAGCAGGCACGCGGCGGTGCCGACCGAGCCCACCAGCAGAAGGAACTTCCTGCCAAAGCGGTCTATGACCGTCATGGCGAGCAGCGTGAATACGAGGTTCGTGGCGCCCACGCAGACCGCGCCGAAATCGCCGGAGCCCTTGTCGAACCCGGCCAGCGAAAAGATGTCGTTGAGATAATACAAAAGGCCGTTTATGCCCGCAAGCTGGTTAAAGGCGCCCACGAAAAACGCGAGCATTATCGGGTAAAAATATTTTTTCTGGAAGAGCTTTGAGTCCGCGGCGCTTACTTTCGCCTCTTTCAGAGACGCCTCAATTTCGTTAAACGTATCGACGCCGTTTTCCTCGCCTATCTGCGCGAGCACCTTGAGGGCCTCCTCTTTTTTGCCCATTTTGATGAGCCAGCGAGGAGACCTCGGCACGAAGAAAAGCCCGGTGAAAAGCAGCACCGCTGGCACGGCTGCAACCCCAAGCTTCACGCGCCACTCAACGCCCATCTCCAGCCCCAGCATGCCGATAAGCCAGTTGGAAAGGTACGCGAGGAGGATGCCCGCGACCACATTCATCTGGAATGTCGCCACAAGCCTGCCCCTGAGTCGGGCGGGCGAAATTTCCGAAATATACGTGGGCACAAGCACCGACGCACCGCCTATCGCAAGGCCGCCGATGAAGCGCGAGACGAGAAGCACATGCCAGTTCCACGCAAAGGCGCAGCCCACCGCCGAAATGAAAAACAGAACCGCGAGAACCTTGATGCAGTCCCTTCTGCCGTAGCGGTCGCCGAACCATCCGGTGGAAAGCGCGCCGATAATCGTGCCCACAAGGGCTATCGCGACGGTAAGGCCCTTCGTCTCGGGCGTGAGCGAATATTCCGATACAAGCGCGGTTGTCGCGCCCGATATTACGGCGGTGTCGAATCCGAAAAGCAGGCCACCCATCGAGACGGTTGCGACAATGAAAAGCAAGGTAAAAAGGGAGCAGTTCTTCATAAGATTTTAAATACGAAACATGTTTTATAAAACGATTTTTTAAATATACTTTTTTACATTTTTCAAGCTAATTTTGCAAAAAAGCTTGCATTTAAGAAATTTTTCGACATTTTTATAAAACGTTTTATGAAAACCCGAGATATCACAATCGCGTCATTTGGAGAAATTGTCTGGGACGTCTACCCCGGTGAAAAAATCCTGGGCGGCGCGCCGCTCAACTTTGCGTATTTTTGCGCCGAACTCGGCGCGAAAGCCAAAATAATAAGCGCCGTCGGCGACGACGAACTCGGCAAAGAGGCGCTTTCGCTCATAGAAAAAATCAACGTGGATTCCGGCTGCGTTTCAATTTGTCCAAACGCGCCGACAGGCAGGGTCGATGTTAAAATGCACGACAACGGCATTCCGTCTTACCACATAGTAAGCCCTTCGTCGTGGGATTTCATAGACTCATCCGAAAATACCATAGAAGCGGCGAAAAATTCAAACGCGTTCGCCTACGGCACACTCTCGCAAAGAAGCGGAGAATCGCGCGCTGCCCTGAAAAAAATTCTGGCCGCCCTGCCCGCCTCATGCCTTAAAATTTGCGACGTAAATCTGCGCGCGCCGTATTATACATATGAGATAGTTGAAAGCTCAATTTCCGGCGCCGACATACTGAAGATAAACGACGACGAGCTTGAAGTGCTGACTGCCGTACTAAACCTCGACGGCGGCGACATTCAAACGAGGGCGCAAACAATACTCGAACGCTACAATCTCCGCCACCTGCTTCTCACATGCGGCCCCAAGGGATACATGGTGCTGTCGGCCAATGAAGCCCCCGTATTCGGCGGCGGCGGGAAAATCAAAATAGTCGACACGGTCGGCGCGGGAGATTCGTTCACCGCCGCCTTCACAGTGAACATTCTCGCGGGCAAAAACGTGGAAGAATCCGCGCGGACAGCCGACACTCTTGCAGAAGAAGTGTGCTCGCGGCGCGGCGCGATAAATATTCAATAATCAAGCGCCGCGCAGCCGCGACACGACGAGAACCGTCCGTCTCGCGGGCACAAAAAAATCCCTGCCATACGCAAGGGATTTTTTTGCGGAATATCTTGAGCTTTGCCGAATCGTACAAACTTATCAAACAAGGCTTCCGCAGGAACAATTCGTCAATCATATGCAATATAAACAGCTTTGCGTTTCTGCCCGAAAGCATCTGAGCCGCCGAATTGACGATCAAAAAAAAGACCGCCCGATAGGCGGCCTTCAAATAAATCGCTGTTCCAAACGCGCCGCACAGGCGCAACGAAGCCTACCTCTTTTTCTTGGGGTCGTAAGACTTCTTTACGAAGGGAGCCTTCTGGAGATACTCCAAGCTCTTTTTGCATCCTTCGACGGGGCCGAATTCCGAACCTTCCATCTCAACGATGGGGTATTCGAGTCCGCCTTCCTTGGCGTGGTTGAAAATGGCGTCGAAGCCTACCATGCCGCTGTCGCCGACAACATCCCTGTCCTTGATATGCAGGAGCTTGAAGCGGCCGGGATATTTCTTGAAATACGCTACGGGGCTTTCCTGGGCCATAACCGCCCAATAGACGTCCATCTGCAGGAAGAAATAGTCGGGATTGGTGTTTTCAAGCAGCAAATCGTAGGCCTTCTGGCCGTCAATCTTGTGGTGGAACTCACCCGAGTGGTTGTGGAAGCCGAACTTGATGCCCGCCTCTTTGCAGCGTTTGCCCACTTCGTTCAGGAATTCGCAAAGATTCATCATGCTTTCCATGTTGTTGGGCAGGTACATTCCGGGAATGACGATATAGTCGATGCCCGCTTCCTTGTGCGCGAGTATGGCCTGGTCCCACCATGACAGGGCGTTGGCAAAGTTCTTGGTTTTGAGCTCCTCCTCATTCGGGGTCCTGCCCGTATGCGAAGAAAGCGGACGAACTCCGGCCGCCTTGAGGGCCGCCTTGTAATCGTGGGGGCTCAAACCGTAGAATTTTCCGTCGCCGTAGCCTGCGGCTTCGGCGGCCGTATAGCCCATTTTGCCGACTTCCTTTATCGTGCCTTCAAAATCGGCCCCGATAACGTCCCTTAAGGAATAAAGCTGCACCGCTATATCCTTCTTTTCCTTTTTGCCCGCCTTCTGGGCAAATCCTGTTGCGGGTGCGAACGCCGCGATTGCGAGCGCCGCCATCAAAACTAATTTTATTTTCTTCATAAACATATTCTTTTTAATTAACGTCGAAATGTAAATATTCCAAAAAACACTTACCGCCCGGGGAATCCTTAGTCAAGCGATTTATGACTTCCTTAAAAGATGCGAAAGCTTCAGCGCAGACTCCGCCCTGTTCAGTATATACAGGTGCACCCCGGGAACATTGGCGGCGCAAAGCTCCATTATCTGGCCCTCGGCCCATTCGAGGCCGATTTTGCGCGCGTCCTCGTCGGTTGCCGCCTTCTCGAGCTTTGCCACAAGCTCGTCGGGAATTTCCGTTGAGCACATGCTTTTGAAATTCTGCACCTGCTTGAGCGACAAAGCGGGAAGTATGCCCGCAATCACGGGCTTGTCTATCCCCGCCGCCGCGCACTTTTCGACAAACCTGAAATAGTGCGAATTGTCGAAGAACATCTGCGTGACGATAAAGCCCGCACCGGCGTCGATTTTCTTTTTGAGGTTTTCAATATCGCCGTCGAGAGTCGCCGCCTCAGGGTGCTTTTCCGGGTAGCCCGCGCAGCCTATTCCGAAATTCGGGTGCTTATCTTTTATAAAAGCGATGAGCTCCGACGCATATTTGAAGCCGTCCGGGTGCGGCGTGAAGCAAGTCTCGCCCTTCGGCGGGTCTCCGCGCAGGGCCATGATGTTGCTAAACCCCGCGGACTCGAAGCGCGAGAGAATGGAAAGTATTTCCTCGCGGGAATTGCCAAGGCACGTGAGGTGCGGCATGACCTCGTAGTCGAAAATATCCTTGAGCAAATCGCCGTATTCTATCGTACGCTCGCGCGTGGAGCCGCCCGCCCCGTAGGTTATCGACACATAGTCGGGCCTGAGGCCGGAAAGGCGCTTTGCGGTGCGCAAAATCTGCCTCGCACCCTCCTCGTTTTTCGGCGGGAAAAACTCCACCGAAAACACGGTCTGCCCGCTTTTGAACTTTTCTGCTATGTTTGAACTGTCGTGCATATAAAAATCAGTATTTGAAAATCCTGTCAACCCGCCTCGGGATTGCAACCATTGTTTCCCACGGAATCCTGCGCGTCCAGCGGCTGTAGTCGCCAAGGGAAATCTCCGCGCCGTCCTGCTCGCCTATGAAAGTGACCTCGTCGCCTACCTGCGCACCCGAAGCCATGCTCACGTCTATCACGGTTTCGTCGAGGCTCACGCCGTCGAGTATCGGGCAGCGCACCCCGCGCACCAGTACGCGCGCGCTGTCGGTAAAGCCGGAGGGTATCCCGTCGGCGTATCCAGCGCTCACCGACGCCGCCGTCCTGCCGTTTTTCTTCGAGACCGCAAGTATGCGCGACTTGAACGCCAGCACCGGAAGAAGCCCGAGATTCTCGTAGCCGCCGCCGTCGTCATAGGGGTTTATGCCGTACTGCAAAAGCCCCATCCTTACAGCGTTAAACGGCGGCTCCACGGGAACATAGCGCATTGCCGCGCTGTTGTGCAGGTGCAGAAGCATGCCCTCGCGCGCGTGCTTCGCCGCCGCTTTCCTGAAAATGTCGAACTGCCCGAAGGTGTAGTCCCTGTCTTCGTCGGCGCTAGAAAGATGCGAAAAAATACCCGACACTCTTATGCCGTCCAGCGAAAGTATCTGCGGCAAGACCTCGTCCGCCGATTCGTGCCATACGCCCGCGCGCCCCATGCCCGTATCCAGCTTTATATGGACGTTCAGCACCCTGCCTTTAGCCTTCGCCAAATCGGAAAACGCCTTCGCCTCGCCGTATGACGACACAGCCGGGGTCGCGCCGAAATCGAACACCAGCGGCCTCTCCTCCTTCAAAATCGGGCTAAGCACCAGCACGGGCTTGTCGGAAACTATCTCGCGCACGCGCGACGCCTCGTAAAGGTTAGCCACCGCAAAAATGTCCGCACCGCCCCGCAAAAACCTCAGCAGCGCCTGCGGCATGCAGTGCCCGTACGCGTCGGCCTTTACCACGCACACGTATTTTACCCCCTCCGGAAGCGACGCCTTTATCTTGCGCACATTGCCCTCCAGACGGGCGAAGTCTACTTCAATCCAGGATCTTAGCGGATGCTTGTTCACGTCTTTGTATTTTTGAAACAGAGTACAACCGTAGCGCACTCCGTCAAGCTTTGGCTTGACTGATTTTCCCCATTGCCGACAATCGCCGCCATGCCCTTTGAATTCATCAGAAAACTTTTTCGCCCCGACGAGCCCGAAGCCGCCAAGATCGGCCGCATGGGCGAGCGCGCCGCCCAAAGGCACCTGAAGAAGCTCGGCATGAAAATCCTCGCGCGCAATTTCAAAAGCGGAAAAAACGAAATCGACATAGTAGCCCTAGACCAAAACTGCCTCGTGTTCGTCGAGGTCAAAACCCGCTCCGACGACGCCCTCGTAAACGGCTATTTCGCCGCCATGCAGAAATCAAAGCGCAGCGCCGTAAAGTCCTGCGCCAAAGCCTACATCGCCGCCATGCGCCGCAAACCCGACCACACCCGCTATGACGCCGTCGAAGTACAACACGACAAAAACGGCAAAATAACTTCCGTCTCACACTTCCAAAATTTAAAACTGTAATATACAGGCGCATTGCGCCAATGGCCTTGTTGTAAATAATTGAGGGGCGCATTGCTGCCCCTCAAGCTCCCCGCTAGGAAGCAGAGCTTCCATTCATACTGACCTTGGGTATTTTCTATCTTTCGCCCATTGCTTTCAGGAATGGGCTGATTTTTATATTTCTCTTGTTTTCTATATAAGAAAAAACGATGAAATGCGACCTGTCTCGCAGCTACAAGTCTTTATTGCCGGGCGAGAGCCTCGCCGGGCATTGTGGGGCTACGCCCCAACAGGCGGATTTGCTCCGCAAATTTCCCGCCTTCCCCCATTTCACCCGGGCAGGCTAAAACTATATGCATGCATATAGTTTTACAATAAAGCCTCGGGGCGGTCTTCACGCGATTCTACGAAATTCAACTTCTAATCACTTTGCCTGTTAAGCGGTTTTATTCACCTGCTCATTCACTGGCGTTCTTTCGCATTGCTGTTTGGAAGAGCTGCAACGAACTCATTTTGCGCAACACAAGCTTGTTGCATAACAAATAACACAGTCAGTTCGCTTGCGCTTAATATCGCTTTAGCAACCATGGCGATCGCGCAAGCGGTCGCCACATGATGCGCCGTTTATCGTGTGTGCATTGCACACCGATAAACGGTGAAGCTACCATAGGCAGTTCGCGTTTCTGCGTGTATGCAAATATCAAAATCTACAGCTTCAAATGATTCAGCCATTGCGCTTCGCGCAATGGCGAAAGATTCAGCAACAATCTCCGTCACTATGCCCCGGCGCGGCTCGCGCCTAGGCGGAGGTTTTAGGAGGCGGCTATGAGCCTCCTATTATATAGCGGCAATCGGCTATATTTTGTCCTGCATGTTGTCGGGGTGGGAGTTGTTGAGTGAGGCTAGGACTTCGCCGGCGAGGTAGATGGAGCCGGTGCTGATGATGGTTTCGCCGTTTTGGACGGCGGGGGAGGATTTGGATGGGGGGAAGAGTTCGGCTACTGTGGATTCGAAGATTTCGGCGGATGTTTGGGGGATGAGTTTGCGGAGGGCGGATATGGGGAGGGCGCGGGGCTGATTTGGGGAGAGAAGGTATATTTTGCGCGCGTATTTGGCGACGACTTTCAGGAGGGGGACGGCGCGCTCTTCGCCGAGTACGCCGACGGCGATGACGGGCTTTTGGGCGAAGGCCATCGAGGAAAGGTTGCTTTCGAGGGCGCGGGCGCCCTCTTCGTTATGGGAGGAGTCGAGGATGAGGCGGGCGCCGTTTCGGAGGGGGATTTCCTGCCAGCGTGCGGCCCATGATACCTGCTTGAGCGACTCTCTGATTTTGGCGTCGTCGAGAGACAGGAAGACTTTTGAGGACTTACCGGACTCCGCGCGGTGGCGGAGGATTTTCGCGCAGACCTCGGCTACGGCGGCGTTTCTGCGCTGGTAGGCGCCGTAAAGGGATGTTTCGGGGAGTTCGGCGTCGCTTTTGTAAAATCTTTTGGCGAGATAAAACGGGGCGTTTTTGTCGTGGGCCGTGCGGCGCATGACGTCTAAGGCGGGTCCGGGGAGCTCGCCGCAGACGACGGGAACGCCATCCTTTATAATTCCGGACTTTTCGCGGGCGATTTTCTCGATTGTGTCGCCGAGGAATTGCGTGTGGTCTAGACCGATGGAGGTTATCGCCGATATTTCGGGCACGACGATATTGGTGGAGTCGAGCGCGCCGCCGAGGCCGACTTCGATTACGGCGCAGTCCACATTTTGGCGGGCGAACTCGTCGAACGCGAGCACCGTCATGTATTCGAAAAACGAGGGATAGTTGGGAACGTCCTTGGGGTCGAAAATTGAGTCGGCCACTTCGCGGAGTTCGGCGATGCGTTCGACGATCTTTTCCATCGGAATCGGAACGCGGTTTATCTGGACGCGCTCTCCGAGATAGACGAGATGGGGGGATGTGAACATGCCGGTCTTGAGCCCCGCCCCGCGCATGACGCTTTCGAGCATGGCGCACACGGAGCCCTTGCCGTTGGTTCCGGCCACATGGATAATCGGATATTTTTTCTGGGGGCCGCCTAGGGCGGCGGCGAATTTTATCATGCGCCCGAGCGAAAATTTCGACCCCGCATTGCGCAGTTCGTAAAGAAAAGCCTCCGCGGCCCTGAACTTTTCCGGCATGGATTGCATAAAAAGCAGATACGATGTTCCGATTGGCATAAATATCAATAAAAAGTTGATTTTTTTGTCCGATTATGAAGTATGGATAGAAATATTGGCGCATAGAGCGCCTGTTTGAGGTGTCGGGGACGGCTTTGGCGCCTATTTTTTAACGGGGACGGCCCCGCTTTGTTTTATTGATATGAATTGGTTAATTCTCCTCGCAGCGGGATTTTTTGAAATAATCTGGGCCTTGGGCCTGAAATACGCCGACGGCTTCACGAAGCTCTGGCCCTCAGTTTTCACGCTGGTTGCGACCACGATAAGCTTCGTGCTTGTGTCGTTCGCGATGCGCACGATACCCGTGGGAACCGCCTATGCGGTGTGGACAGGCATAGGCGTGCTGGGCGCGGCCACATTCGGCATAATACTGTTCGGCGACTCTGTGGCGCCCATACGCATATTCTGCCTCGCGCTCATCGCGGTGGGCATTGTGGGGCTGAAAATATTCTCCCCCGAATGAGCCGCTAAAACACGCTTATAAGAAGCGCGACGTTCAGCAGCGTCACTATCATCGCAAGGCCTATTAAAAGCCACTTCGTCGATGCGGAGTTGACATACTTGCCCATGACCTTTTTCGAAGACGTCAGGTAAATCTGCGTGAAAACGGTTATGGGCAGCTGGACGCTCAAAAACATCTGCGAAAGTATCAGGCCCTGGAAGGGGTTTTTAATGATAAAAATAAGAAGCAGCGCGGGGATGAACGACAGCGCGATACCCACCTTGCTGTGTACGTCCTTGGGGTTGTACGGCTCGGAATAGATACCGGCGAAAATCGACGCGCCCGCGATGCCCGAAGTGATTGTGGACGACATGCCCGCCATCAGCAAGGCTATGGCGAATATCACGCCCGCGCTGTGCCCAAGAAGGGGTTCGAGCATGCTCTTGGCCTGCTGGAGTTCGTCGACCACAACGCCGTGCCTGTAGAAGGTTGCGGCCGCGAGTATTATCATGGCCGAGTTTATCGCCCAGCCTATGGTCATGGAAAAAAGGGTGTCGAAAAACTCGTACTTGAGCTGCTTGCGTATGACCTTGTCGTCCTCCAAGTTCCACTGCCTGCTCTGGATCACTTCGGAATGCAGGAACAGGTTGTGCGGCATGACAACCGCGCCGAGCACGCCCATAATCACGAGCATCGAGCCGCTCGGGAATGCGGGGGTAACGCAGCCCTTTATAACCTGCGGCCATTCGACGTGAACGAGCGTAAGTTCGTAGAGGAACGAAAAGCCTATGACCGACACGAACATTATTATCCAGCGTTCGAGCTTCACGTAGGTCTTGCTGAAAAGCATAATCACGCACGAGAGCGCGATAATCACCGCGCCTATGCGTATGGGCATGTCGAAAAGCATTTCGAGGGCTATCGCTCCGCCCAGGATTTCCGCGAGGGACGTGGAAACGCTCGCAAGCATGGCGGAGCCCAGTATGGGGCCGCTCAGTTTGCGCGGGAGGTATTTTGCGGTAGCTTCGGAAAGGCACAGGCCCGTGACGATGCCCAAGTGCGCCACGTTGTGCTGGAAGATTATCAGCATTATGGACGACAGCGTCACGACCCAAAGCAGGGCGTAGCCGAACTGCGAGCCCGCCGCGAGGTTCGTGGCCCAGTTGCCGGGGTCTATGAAGCCGACGGTCACGAGAAGCCCCGGGCCGATGTATTTCAGCAGTTCGAGCGCGGCAGAGCGCGGTTTGTGGTTCTTTTTGAGAAAATTGAATATCTTCATGGGGAACACGCGGGCGCGGACATGCGCCGCATATTTTGACACCGTTTGGGCTTTTTGGTTCTGGAACATGCCCGTTTTATTTTGCGGAAAAAGCAGGCACTTCAAAACGCTCAAAACAAAACCCTCCCGAACGGGAGGGTTTGCAACAAAAAAATGAATGTTTGCGCTATTTTCTGCGGCGGTACATTGCAAGGCCCAGGGCCAGCGCGCCGAGTATCGCGGCGACAGCCGCGGGCTCGGGCACAACATGCACGAGTTCCGCGCTGAGGGCGCTGCCCGAAATCGAGAAGTTCGCCTCCCATTCGACGCCGTTTACGAAAACCTTGAAGGAGCCCGCGTCTATTGCCGCCTGCAAGGTGGCGTCATTTGCGGAGTCGTCCCACATGAGGAAGTCGTATATGGAATCTCCCTCGCCGAGGCTGTCACCGTCAACATAGACCCTGTAGGTGTTGTCGGCTGCGCCGAGGAGGATTTCGCCGCTAACCATCAGCTGCGAAACATTGCCGGTATCGTAATCGAAATTCACGAGGAGCGAGCCGCCGTTCCATGCGAAGTCGGACACTTTCACGATGCCGATATCTCCTTCGCCGCCCGTCGGGGCTATCTGTGCGACCGCGCCGAAGAATCCGCCGTTGAGCGTAAGCGTGCGCCCGTTCTGGTAATGCGAATCTCCGGGATTGCCGATAACTTTCATGCCGAGTTCGGCGTTCATCTTGAGCGTGCCGCTGTTGACAACGATGTTTCCGTTCAGCCCCCTGCTTTCATAATCCGAAATGCGCAGAATCTGGACGCCGTCCGCCGCACCGTTCATGGTGATGTCTATCTTGGAGTGGTTCTCGGAAGTTATGCTGCCGGCAAATTCGCTGACGCCCCTGTTGGTGAACGTCATGAACAGGCGCGGGTCGTGCGAGTCGCCAGTGTAATAGGTCATGGTGTAGATATTGCCCGTTCCGGCGAGGCCGCCCATGTTGACATACTGGTGGCGCACGTCGCCGCTCCAGAAATATGCGCCCCAGAACGGGGTTCCCGCGCCGTCGCCGGACGTAGTTTTCTGCATGTTGAGCACGCCGCCTATTTCAATATTGGGGTTGGAAATTCCCGCGGGCTGCCCGCCGACTGTCTGGATTGTTGACGTTTGGAATTCGGTGTTGCCCGAAATGGTCATGTCGTTGTCGACAGTGACCTTGTTGAAGCCGTTGAGAGTGCCGCCCGGATCTATGCTCGCCGAGCCGAAGCGGACGATAACCTTGTCCGTCCAGCCGCCGTTTGAAATGTTCAAAGTTCCCGCGCGCAAAGAGGTGTCCTGCATGTCTATGCCGCGCCAGTCGCTGGAGATTGAAAGGGTTTCGCGCACATAAAGGGTACCGCTGCCGCCCTGCCCGACAAAAAGCACGTCCTTCCCGGGGTTGGGGTAGTAGTTCTGCACGGTCATGTTCGCCACTTCAAAAATGCCGCTTTCGGGAAAGTTTATGGCATTATTAGAGCCATTGCTGGCTATATTGCCGTCGAAAATCAGGTTCGAATTGGCAAAATCTACCTGCGACGGGTCGGTTACCGGCGTCAGGTTTCCGGGCTCGCCCGTACTGTATTTGACGGCGTTCGTAATGTTCTGTGAATTTTCCGAAGGGGTCCAGTACAGGTCTCCGGCATATTGAGCCATTGCCGACGCGGCCGCCGACAACGCAATAATTGGGGTAATCAATGTTCTCATGGCAATCCTTTTGCTCGATAAGTATTTAGTTATGTCGGGATAATGTGCAAAAAAACCAGACAAGTCAACTAAAACAGGATATTTTACACGCAAAACCTGCTGAAATTTTCTCGGAAGAACTTCCCCCCATGCGAAAGGCGCCGGCATATTATTTATAACAAAGTTAAAATAAATTTGTCACAATTTTCCAAAAGCCTATTAGTGTGCGGTCAATGAGCAGTTTCCATCTTTTTTTCATATTCGTAAAAATCGGCATGTTCACGATAGGCGGCGGCTTTCCGGTCATCCCGCTCATCGAGCGCGAGATAGTCGACCGCGGCATGCTCGATAGGAACGACTTCATGGACCTGTTCGTAATCTCGCAGTCGCTGCCCGGGGTGTTCGCTGTCAACATAGCGGTATTCGTGGGCTACAGGCTCAAAGGTTTCAAGGGCGGCTTCCTGTGCGCGCTGGCCACAATCCTTCCGGCCTTCATCGTGATGCTCGTCATAGCGGCGTTTTTCGCGCAGTACCGCGAAAACCCGTGGGCGGTGAAAGTATTCAACGGGCTCAGGCCCGCAGTGGTGGCGCTCATAGCGGTGCCGTGCATCACGGCCGCAAAAGCGCTCGGCCTGCGCTGGAGGCAGCTTGCCCTGCCCATGCTCGCCACCCTGCTCATATGGCTGGCAGGGGTTTCGCCCGTGTGGATTGTGCTCGCGGGCCTCGCGATGCAAATGTGCATAGTCACTCACAGGCTGGGCTCCGCCAAAAGGAGCGAAAAATGACATATCTTTACCTCTTCTGGTCTTTTTTGAAAATCGGCATGTTCGGCTTCGGCGGCGGATACGCAATGCTTTCGCTCATACAGCACGAGGTGGTGGACAAATACGGCTGGCTGACGCCGAAACAGTTTACCGACCTCGTGGCGGTGTCGCAGATGACGCCCGGGCCCATAGGCATAAACAGCGCGACATACGTGGGCTATTCAGTGACGGGGAATGTATGGGGCGCGGCGCTGGCGACTTTTGCCGTCTGCCTGCCCTCTTTCGCCATGATACTGGCAATCTCGTATTTTTTCGTAAGGCTCAAGCGCAACAAGTTCTTTTACGGAATGCTCGCCGGGATGCGCCCGCTTTCCGTGGGGCTAATGGCCGCAGCGGCGCTGGTGCTGGCAAACGGCGAAAATTTCATCGACTGGAAAAGCGTCGCTATATTCGCGGGGTGCTTTGTTCTGCTTTGGAAATTCAGGCTGCACCCGATAAGCGCGTTGTGCCTGGCTGGGTTGGCCGGAATTGTGCTGTATTAGGGCGTTTGTGCAGCAAAACCGCCGCATTTGCAGTGCCGCTCCTTAAGACGGGATTAAGATTTCTGTATTTAACTAGAATCATTTTGACCTTTTTTGCCAATCAGACAAACAGGGGTTAGATAAACGCTAGAAAACGAACGCCTCGTGAACAGATGCCTGCACGAAGTGATTTCAAACGACAACTTTGAACAGGGCATAAACGAAATACTCAAACTTACCGCGTCGCACCTGTCGGCAGACAGGGCCTATGCCGGGGTCTATCAGGACGACGGCGGCATAGTGTTCCACTGCCAGTGGCTTGCCGAGGGCATAAAGAGCCTCGCCTGCATAGAGGACGAAAGGTTCCGCATGCAGTTCCGCATCTGGCACCCCGTGTTTGAAAAGGGCGGCCTCGTGAAAATCCCCGACATACCAGCGTCGGAATACGCCGACGTGCTAAGCAAACCCGCGTGCAAAACCCTGATGTGCTCGCCGATAAAGCTGCACGGCAAACTGCACGGCGTATTCGGGGTGGGCTTCGTGAAGAACCACCACGAGATAAGCGAATCCGACGAAAACACGATGGAGGCCATCGCGCGCATCATAGAGCTTGCGTATGAAAAAATCGGCGAAAAAAACAGGCTCGAACAAAGCGAGGCGGAAAAGAAGCTTATTCTGGATTCCATGAGAATCCCCGTGCTCCTATTCAACGACAAATGCGAACTGCTTAGCGCGAACCCGGCCGCAGCCGAGATATCCGGCAAAAGCGTCGGGGAAATTCTCCGCGAGCCATGCTCCGACAATTTCTGCATGGGGAAGGTCGAATGCCAGGCGAAAAAATGCATAGAGACCGGCCTCGAGCAGTCGGCCGTGGTTAAGCGCGCCGACAAAACTTTCAACATATATGCCAGCCCCATTTTCGGCAAGAACGGCAAGGTCGCCAACGTCATAAAATCCGCGCTTGACCTCACCGACCTCTACAAGGCCAAGGATCAGGCCGAAGCCGCGAACAGGGCGAAATCCATGTTCATAGCCATGATGAGCCACGAGATAAACACGCCGCTCAACGCGATCATAGGCTTCAGTGAAATCGCGATGGGCGATCCGCGCCTGCCGGCGGACATGGCCGAAAACGCAGCCGCCGTCAACCAGTCGGGCAAGGCCCTGCTCGCCATAGTGAACGACATATTCACGCTTTCAAAGCTGGAGGAAAAAAGCGCGGGCGACGCCTTCGCGTGGTTCAACCCGTCGTCAATGTTCGAAGACATCAGGGGAATTTACGAAGCGCAGGCCGCCGCAAAAACATAAACCTGAAGTTCGACATCCCCGGCAACTTCTGGGACATCAACTTCTGCGAGGCCAACATGCGCCAAATCGTGCTTAACCTCGTGGGCAACGCCGTAAAATTTACCGACAAGGGCGAAATCGACGTGTCTTTCCAGTTTATCGAGACGGGCCGACTCGATTCTTCCGACTTTGAGGTGTCGGTGAAAGATACAGGCTGCGGCATTTCCCAGGAGGACATGAAGCGAATCTTCAAACCCTTCGAGCAGATAAACCGCGGCATGCGCTCGCCGGGCGGCACGCGCGGCACGGGGCTCGGGCTTTCGATAGTCTCAATGTTGGCTTCAAAGTTCGGGGGCAAGGTCGGGCTGGAAAGTGAGCCCGGCAAGGGCAGCAGGTTCACCGTCAGGTTCGAAAACGTAGAGCGCAGAAAGTCGGACATGCCTGACGCCGCAAAAAAATCTCCCCCCGCCGCAAAGGGAACGGACGGGCACATACTCGTTCTCGACGACGTCGAAATGAACTGCCGGATACTTTCGATGATGCTTGAAAAACTCGGGCTCAAAAGCGAGTACGTAACGCAGCCCTCGGCGCTGATTGAACGCGTGAAATCTGGAAGCAGGCCCGTGATGATTCTCACCGACATGTGGATGCCCGAAATGAACGGCGCCGAAGTGCTCGCGGAACTCAGAAAACTTCCGCAGACGCGAAAAATCCCCGTGGTTGCCGTAACGGCCGACATCGAGGCGAAGCAGCATTTCCCCATGGAAGGATTTTCCGACGCCATCATCAAGCCGGTAACCTACGGCAAGCTCTCCGACATGTTCACTAATCTCGCGGGCTGTCTGAAAGCAAAATAAAAAAGCCCCGGCTCAAAACCGGGGCGTTGCATTGGCGGATTCCCAAACGGCCTACCAATGAGCAGGGCCGTGATGCCCGCCGTGGTGTCCGCTTCCGTGGTGACCCGCCGACACATAGTCAACGAGTGAGATATCCGAATGGAAGCGGTGCGCCCCGTACAGGAATCCGCCCGCAGCCAATGCCAATGCAAGTATGATTGCGGCTTTCATTTTTCGCCTTTCTTTCGCAAATTTATAGTTTTAATGCTTCATTAAACACTGTCGCGGCGGAGTTTGTTTCGCCGCATTTTCAATGTTTCATCCCGCAGCGCGGAATTGTCAAACAATTATCTGCAATTAATTTTACACGCCTTCCATATGTTTTCCCCATTTAAAAAGCGTAAAAACGCCTTAAGGGTCCAGGCGATTTTATTAGTGACTATTCCGGCGCGCCGCATTAACATGCTGCTTTCTAAATACAAATGAAAAACATAACCGCACTGCTAATAATACTTGCCGCGTCGCTCTTAAGCTCATGCGTGGGCATGGACGGTGGATATTCCGAAAACGGGCAATCAAGCGAATATTCCTGGCGGAAGGGTCTGGGTATTATCGCCATAGAGAAGTACGCCGAAAAAAACAAATAACTGCGCGGACGCTGCGGCGTTCAGTCATGACGGGGAAAACAATGTAGAAAGAAACACCACGGCAAAACCGGGAGCTTTTATGCGCACATGCGCAACGCTTGCGGCCATTGGCGCGCTCAACGGAATGTTTGCGCATGGGCGGGACGCCACCGCATAATCGTAAGCGGCGAATTCCGCCCGCTTCCGGCCGGAAAAAATCAAGTTTGAGGGCGGCCTTGAAAACGACATTCAAAATTCCGTAGAGCATTGGAACAAGGACGCCCTCCCCTACGGAAAGATGGCGGAGTTTTTCCGCAGCGGGCGCAACCGGTTCGCGCCGGGCAAGATGCGGGGAAAAGCCGTAAGGTCGGGCTGCATGTTCCACCGCTACACGCGAGACCACGAACTCAAGGCGATAATGAACGCGGCCGTCAAAGGCCTTTTGTCAACCGAAAGGGAGAACGGCACGCGCATATGCACGTGGCTGCCGATAAAAAAAGACTAGCTTATTTTTTCAAAGCCAGCCCCAGTTCGCACAGCGCAAAAATGTCAAAGGACAGACTCAAGCTTTTCGCGGGTAAGCGGCTTTAAAAGCACGCCGGAGAAAGACCCCGTATCGAAATTCTGACGGATTTCCGCATCGGCGGTCACGGCTATTACGCGGATATCCGCGCCACCGTCCAGGCTTTTGATTTTCCGGGCAAGCTCGTCGCCGTTCATGCCGGGCATCCAAAGGTCGGTGAGAACAAGCCTGAAGCCTTTGTCCTTTTTCAGAATCTCCAAAGCCTCGGAGGGGGAATTTGCGCAGACGCATTCCATATCCATTTTGCGAAGCATCGCCTGCAAAACTTTCAGGTTCATCTCGACGTCGTCCACAAGAAGGATTTTTGCGTGCTCGAAATCCGCATAAAGGTCGTGAGACTCGGCTTCATCTGGAACGGCTGCCTCGCCGGGCGCGTCAATTTCCACATTCTTCAGTTCGAGCGTAAAGCGGCTGCCCCTGCCGACTTCGCTTTCAAGGCGGATGCAGCCGCCCATCTGCTCGGCGAGGCGGCGCGATATGGCAAGCCCCAGCCCGGTGCCGTTGTAGGCGTGCGAATCGCGCAGTGCGTCGCTTTGCACAAAAGGCGCGAATATTTTCTCGCGCGCCCCGGGGGCTATGCCTATGCCGGTGTCGCACACGTCAACCTGAAGGTCTCCTATACCGTCTTTTGTTTTCCGAAATTCCACGCCGACCTTGATGCCGCCGTGCTCGGTGAACTTCACTGAATTGCCTATAAGGTTGAGCATTATCTGGCGCACGCGCAGGCCGTCGAGCTTCAGCGGCGGAACGTCTTCGCAAACCACTGAAAGGTTGAGCCTCTTCTGCTTGACCTTGTACTGGAACACCGCCTGCGTTTCTTCGAGCACTTTTTTGAGGTCGGTGGCCTGCGGGGTGAACACGACGAGCCCCGCCTCGAGCTTCGAAAGGTCGAGCACGTCGTTTATCAGCATCAGCAGGGAATTGCCCGCGAGGTTTATGGAATGCAGATAGTCGTCGTGCTCCTCCTGCGGGAGCTTTTCGTTCTGCAGGAGTTCGGAAAAGCCTATGACGGCGTTGAGCGGCGTGCGCAGCTCGTGGCTCATCGTGGCCAGAAAATAGCTTTTGGCCCTGTCGGCGTTCTGCGCCTTTTCAACGGCGGCCACTAGGCGCTTCTGGTATTCCCTGAGCCTCGTGATGTCGCGCACCGTGATGACCGAGCCTATGGCCTCGCCGCTTTTGCGGCATATGGGCGCGAGGCTGACGACAACGCTCCTTTCGGTGCCGTCGGGCAGGCTCAAAACGCAGTTTTCCTGCGTGACGGTCTCGCCTTTTATGACGGAGTTGGTGAGCGACAGTTCGCCCGCCGCCCCGTTGTTTTCCTCGGTGTGCAGCTTGAAATAGTCCCCTATCAGAAGCCCCGCACATACGTCGGAGCCGTCGCGGAGCATGCGGCAGGCGGCGGGATTCATGTAGCCGGCGCGCCCGCGCGTGTCGGTCACGATGACGGCGTCACCCACGGAATCGAGGGTCAACCGCGACTTGCAAAGCTCCTCGTCAAGACGGCGTCTCACGCGGTAGCTGTCGTCGATGTCGTTCATGCCCCAAAGCACGGCCTCCACGCCGAACACCTTGCGGGAAATCTTCACGAGCTCTATGCTGTGGCGGCGGCCGTCGAAATCGCATTCAAACCTCTCGGCGTTTCCGGTGGCAAAAACCCTGTCGAGGGCCTCGGTGATTTTCGCGCGGCTAAAGTCGGGAAGCGCGTCGAGCTTGAGGCTGGAAGTGCTGTTGTCGCATATCATGCCGCCCGAGTGGATGAAAAGCAGGTTTCGGTCGATGTCGCTGACGACGATTTTGCCCGGAATGTGCGCGAGTATGGCCTGCCCTTTGCGGGTTATGCTGCGCAGGCGCAGGAAAAGGAACGTGACGAGAGCCGACAGGCAGAACATTGCAAACAGCGCGACCACGATGACTATGAACATCGGCAGGTCCTCGTTCCTTATCAGCTCGCTCTTGCCGACAATCTTGGAATTGGCGGGAATCAGCTTTTCGGAAATCCTGCCGCTTTTCACGGCGTCCCAGTTTACGGAGGCCTCAAGCGGAATCGCCGCCATTGTGATGTCGGACGCCGCGCGGCCGCGAAGTATCTGCCCGACCCGGCTTGCGAGCTCCCTGCCGACAGGCTCCACCGGTGTGAACACGCCGCCTATGGCGCCGTCCCAAAGCATCGGCTCCTGCATTGCAAATATCGGCGCGCGGCATTTTTCCAAGTGCGACATCATATACTGAAGCGACGCGAGGTTTGTGGAATCCTTATTGAACCACGCATAGAAAAGGACAAGCGTGTTTTCGTCCTCCTCCTTTATGCGCGCCAGCATTGTGTTCAGATCCAGCGAGGAGTTGTCCAAAAAGACATATTCAAGTCCGGGATAGCTTTCCTCGTACAGCCTTCCGGCCTCCAGTATGCGCCTGCCCTGCACGCTCCAGTCTGAAAGCAGTATCACGCGCTTCATCTTCGGATAAAAGTGCAGGCCCAGCTCTATGTTGTCGGCGACGGAAACCCTGCCCAAGGCGCCCGTCGTATTCGGGTGCGCCCTGTACAAATCCTTGACCACGATGTCGAGCCCGCAAAACGCGACGGCAGTCTCGGGCGGAATGTCGCCGGCATGGGCACAAGGAGGTCTACGGCCACCTGCCCTATCGGAATTATCACGTCGTAAAGACCGCTGCGGATGTCCGGAAGCACGGGGTCGAGACGCGCGGCCACGGCGGGGTCGGAGGCGTCCTTCGCCCCGAAAGAGTCGAGCTCCACATGTTTTACGCGCAGCTTCAGCCCGTCCCATACCCGCCATAGTGACGGTAATCGGAATGACGGCGAGCGTCGTACTGCTTGGGCTCGCCGTGAGGACGCTTCCCATAGGGACCTCTTACGCGGTTTGGACAGGCATAGGCTCGGTGGGAACCGCGATTCTGGGGATAATCCTCTTCCACGACCCCACAAGCTTCTGGAGGCTGTTTTTTCTTTGCGGCATAATAGTCTGCATAACGGGGCTTTTTGTCGTTTCGAAAACTTAAGGAGAACTTAGACCATTTTTTTGGGGCAAACCCCGCATATCGGCTGTCTAATCAAATATGGAGCTTCCGGAATACGGAAGCGTTGGTTTATTAAAAAAAACACAACGAAAGGCGCGAAATGGGCGACTCGATTGAAAAGGCCAAAATACTCAAGCTGGACGAACTCGTGAAATACGAGGAGGGCGGCATTGTGAGCAAGCAGATACTCAAAAGCGGCTCCGGCAGCGTCACGCTCTTTTCATTTTCCAAAGGCCAGGGCTTGAGCGAGCACAGCGCGCGCTTCGACGCCATGGTGCAGCTGCTCGACGGCGAGGCGGAAATCAAAATAGGCGGCAAACCATTCGTGCTGAAAAAGGGCGACTTCATCATAATGCCCGCCAACGTAACGCATGCGCTTTCGGCGACCGAAAACTTCAAAATGACGCTTACAATGATAAAGACGCCGCAATAGCGCGGCGGGAAAAGAAAATTTTATGCGCGGAAAAATAAAAATAGCGTTTTTCGACGCCAAGCCGTACGACAGGCTCACCTTTGACGAAATCAGGGGGCGCTACGGCTTTGACATCGAATATCTCGAGACGCGCCTTACCCCGGCCTCGGCAAAGCTCGCGCAGGGCTGCAATGTCGTCTGCGCGTTCGTCAACGACGAACTCGGCGCTGAGACCATAGGCGAGCTTGTGAAATACGGCGTAAAACTAATCGCCATGCGCAGCGCCGGCTTCAACAATGTGGACCTTGCCGCGGCATGCGGGAAAATCGACGTGGTGCGCGTGCCGAAATATTCTCCATACGCGGTCGCTGAATACGCGCTCGGGATGCTTTTGTGCCTTAACCGCAAACTGCACAGGGCCTATTTCAGGGTGCGCGAAAACAACTTTTCCATCAACGGGTTCATGGGCTTCGATATGCGCGGCAAAACCGTCGGAATAATCGGCACCGGGAAAATCGGCATGACTTTCGCCGAAATACTGCAGGGCTTCGGCGTGAAAATCCTTGCCAGCGACCCGTACCCTAATTACGAGACCGCCAAAAAGCTCAACGCGGAATATGTGCCGCTAGAACGCATATATAGGGAAAGCGACATAATCTCGCTACACTGCCCCCTCACGAAGGAAAATACGCACATGATAAACGCCGGCAGCATGGCGATGATGAAAAAAAACGTCGTAATAATCAACACCAGCCGCGGAAAGCTTATCGAAACGCAGGACCTCATTGACGCGCTCAAGCAGAACCGCATAGGCGGCGCAGGCCTCGACGTTTACGAAGAAGAAGCCGGGTACTTTTTCGAGGACTGCTCGAACAACGGCATCGCCGACGACGTTCTCGCGCGCCTGCTGACATTCCCCAACGTGCTCGTAACCTCGCACCAGGCGTTCTTCACGCGCGAGGCCATGGACAACATCGCGGAAGTAACGATGGACAACATCAAAAGCTTCGCGGAAGGCGGCCCCTTGAAAAACAGCGTCTGCCAAAACTGCGCGGGCGGCCGCAAATGTTCGGACGCAGCCACACCTCAACAATAGGAAGCTCACTTATCGAACTGGTGAAAAACCTTGGCAATAACAGTCCAGCCCTTGTCAAGCTTGATAAGCGTCAGGTAGTCGTTGCAGTCGGCCCCTACGGCATCATTTCCCGTTACGACCCGAACTACCGCGGCGCTTGGCGTGATGTCGAGCACGTCAATATGGGAAACAATTTCGGAAGACTTGCCATAGTTCCTGATAAAGTCGGCGGTGGGACTGCCGTCTCCGCCCATAAGCCTTCCGTTGGCGGTGCCATACGTAACGGAATCCTCGTGAAAGATATCGGCCAGCATGTCAACGCTGCCGATTCGCAGTGCTTCGACATATCTGGCGGCCACATCAGTGATATCGTTGTAATCGTTGGCCGATACCGTTCTTTGATTCATAAATAACTCCCGACATTAATTTTGTAATGAATAATTGAAAATTTAATACATCACGCCCGCCAAACAATGTCAACCCGGTCAACTCAAAGCATGGGAACATTACTGATTAAAATTGTCCATATTCTTATATCAATTAATCCTCACATTCAGACTTTTCAATATGCAACATCTTTCATTTTTTAAATTTCACAGGGCCGCCGCAGTTGCACTTGCCATATTCTCCGCATTCATCGCGGCCGCCGAAAGCGACCTTGCGATAGACATCAAGGAAGGCCTGAAGGCGCTCGACCAGACAAGCCAGGCCCAGCAGAAAGTCGCGGACTCCCTCGCCGAAAGCGTTGTGGAGGACGCAACCGGCGAGGAGGCGCTCGACGAGGCCGAGGTGCTGTCAAATGCGGCAAAACAAAGCGGAGAGCTTTCCAAATCTTCCCCACAAGGCATGGCCGCTTCAAAAAGCCGTGCAAGCGTCGAACAAAGTCGCGAAAACGGCCGGCCGCTTTCCTTCTCGGAATTCCGCATTAAAAACGCGCGAGACCTCAAGCGCGCCGCGGAGTCCACATTCGAGAAAATCGAGCCATATGCCCCGATAACCTACGAATTTTTAAACTCTGAAGTAGCCGGTGTCAGCATTTTCTGCCTGATTGCGGCCGCCGCGGCGCTTGCGGCGGCGCTTATCGCGCAGAAATACCTTGTCGAATTTCTAATCAGACTGGCATCCCTGCCCTTTTCCGCAGCGCGCTCCGACGCCCTCAAAGCCTTTCTTGAAAGGATAAAAAGGCCCATACGGGCCTTTATAATACTGATAGGCGCGCATACCGCCTTTGAGCTCGCGGTGTCTGATCCGACGGCAATCGTGGCGGTCGGAACGCTGTCGGCGATAATACTTCTGGGAATACTGTTCTGGATATTCGGGATTGTGACGCTAAACATGATGGACGTTGCCTCCAGAAAATTCTCCAGCCGCTACCCGGCCGCAAAAGACCTTCTGGCGCTTTCCAAAGGCGGGGTGAAATGGTTCCTGACCGCCATGTTCGTGCTGGTTTCGCTGGATGTGGTAGGGGTCAACGTGGGCGCGCTCATAGCTACCTTCGCAATCGGCGCAGCCGCCCTGGCCTTTGCGTCCAAAGACACCATCGCGAATTTTGTGGGTTCCATCGCCATCATAATAGACCGCCCCTTTGTAGTGGGCGACACCATAAAAGTCAACGGGGTCGAAGGCGTCGTCCAGTCAATAGGCATGCGCTCCACGATCATCAAAACACCGCAGCAGACAATTTTGTCCGCCCCGAATTCAACCCTCGCGTCGGATTTCGTGAACAACGTTTCTAGGGATCCCGCCGAGGCCGTCAGCATGACGCTTCGCATTTCAATGGACGCAGACGCAGACCAAATCGAAGCGATTGTGGGGGATATAAAGGATATAGTCCAAAACGACAAAAGCGTGGACAGAAATTCCGTGGAAGTGCTGTTTGAAGGCTTTGGCGAGTGGTCGCTGGACGTTTCCGTAAACTTTTGCGTCCCGCAGGGAGGAATGACCGCCAAAAACACCCGGCAGCGAATAAGTCTTGCGATAATGCGCGCGCTAAAAGCCCGAAACCTAAGACTGGCCGTTCCCATGCGGGAAATTATCCGGCCGCCGATGGATGAAAGCCGCTCTGAAAAGCAATGACTTCACTGTTTAACCGGAAAAGCCGGAAGCCCGAATTTGCATGAAAAAACCCGCCAAGTCCTTTGACTGGGCGGGTTTTACATGATTTTAAAAGTGGTGCCAGAGGACAGATTTGAACTGTCGACCAAAGGCTTATGAGTCCTCTGCTCTACCCCTGAGCTACTCTGGCTTAATTGAAAGACTGGAAATTTACCCATTTGCCTTTTCCAGTCAAGTCCATTTTGGATTTTTTTTAGAAATTCGCCGTATTATCCCGCAAGAAAACGTATTTATTGCGATGAAAGTTTTCGGCAAAAATTTTTGCCAAAGACAAAACACATCGGCGTCCTTGCAAATATCGTGGATGCTGTTAACCCGAAAGAAAAAATCAGTCCCACGGAAGCTTTACGCCGCGCAGCGGCTGCATGCCTGAGGTGTCGGTAACCTCGTATATCTTGCCGCGGTTGAGGATGTCCTTCGGGTCGAAAACTTTTTTGAGGCCGCGCATGAGTTCAAGCTCGGCCTTGCCGTGCTGCAGCGGCATGTATTTGGACTTTAAAAAGCCTATGCCGTGTTCTCCGGAAACCGCGCCGCCAAGCTCTATGGTCTTTTTTATGGACAAATCCATACCCCGCACCGCGCGGGCGCGGGCGCCGTCTTCGGCGCCGTTGTACATGAAATGAATGTGGTAGTTGCCGTCGCCGGCATGGCCGAAAACCGGGGTCGCGAGGTTCAGCTCCCTGCCGAGCTTTTTGTAGAACCTGAAAAACTCCGCCACTCCATCAAAGGGCAGCACTATGTCCTGGCTGATTTTCGAGTCGCCGAGCATATACATGGCCGGCGACGCCTTTCTGCGGACGCTCCAAAGCTTTTCCGCCTCGGCCGCGTCTTTTGCCCGGCGGACCTCGCAGCCCGCAAGGACTTCGAAAAACATATCGACGGAAGCTTCCGCCTCGGGCTCGAAACCGTCGAACTCCGCGAGCACCGCCGACTTGCCTTCGCCTATTTCCAGCGAAGGCTCCTTTACGCGCACGCATCCTATGGTGTCGGCATCCATGAATTCCAGAATTGAGGGCTGAAGCGCAGAGCGCATGATTTTCTCTATGCCCTCGAAAGCCTGTTCGTCGCCGTCGAAAAACGCTATGGCAACTTTTTTTGACTGCGGCAGCGGCAGAAGTTTGAGCCACGCTTCAGACACGACGCCGAAAGTTCCCTCCGAGCCGATGAAAAAGTCGCGCAGATTCGGCCCCACAGAAAACTTCTTCACTGGCAGCCCGCATTTGAGCTTCTCGCCGTTGGGAAGGTATGCTGCAAGGGCAATCACGTTGTCGCGCGTGACGCCGTATTTGAGCGCGCGCAGGCCGCCCGCGTTGCAGGCTATGTTGCCGCCTATCGACGAGTATTTGTGCGAAGACGGGTCGGGCGCGTAAAAGAGGCCGTGCTTCTGCGCGGCGGCGTCGACGTTCGCGGTGACCGCACCCGCCCCGACATGCGCAACGCGCGCGACGGGATCAATTTCGATAAAGTCTATCGCACCCAAATCCAGAACGATGCCGCCGGGAGTCGGAACGGATCCGCCGGAACACCCGGTACCGCAGCCGCGCACGGTAACGGGAACGTCTAACTCGTTCGCTGTCTTCAGAACTTTGCCGATGTCTTCGCCGCATTCGGCATACGCCACTACGTCGGGAAGAAAACTGTAGCGCATGTGGTCGAGCGATGCGTCGAACAGAGATTTGTCGTCGGTGGAAAATCTTACGTTTTCCGACTCAAGGCGCCTTGTCAGGGCTGAAATATTGTCATTCATGTCAGGACGGAAGATACGGCTGCATCTTTTCGTAATGGAAAGAGCGCAGCTTGCTTATTATGTGGCGCGAGCGGGTCATTTCCATTACTTCGTCGCGCAGCTTGCGGGCCTCTTCGAGCGTGGTTTTGCACAAAAGGAATTTCACCTCGCTTACCGCGGTGTAAGACATGCTGAACTCTGTGACGCCCATGCCAAGCAAAAGCGGGACGAAAGAGGGGTCCGCCGCGAGCTCCCCGCAAACTCCCACGGGCTTGCCGGCGCGCTGCGCTGCTTTGACCACCATGTCTATAGTGCGTATGACGGCCGGGTGCGTGGGTTCGTAAAGGTTCGCGACAAGGTCGTTTACGCGGTCGACGGCGAGCGTGTACTGGATGAGGTCGTTCGTGCCGATGCTGAAAAAGTCGCAGGCCTGCGCGAGGACGTCGACGGTCATCGCGGCACTGGGGACCTCCACCATCACTCCTATTTCAATATTCTTGTCGTAGTCGGCGCCCTCCGCAACGAGCTGTTCCTTGGCCCTGTCGATGAGCGCCCTGGCCCGCTCAACCTCCCTGATGGAGCTTATCATGGGCAGGAGAATCTTGACCTTGCCGAAGGCACTGGCGCGCAGGATGGCCCTGAGCTGGAGCATGAAAACGTCCTCGTGGTCGAGGCAGAACCTTATGGCCCGGTAGCCCATGAAGGGGTTTTCCTCCTCGTTGACGAGCTTTAGCAAATTCATGTTTTTGTCGCCGCCCAAGTCGAGCGTCCTAATCACGACGGGCTTGCCGCCCGCGGCTTCGGCCGCAGCCTTGTAGGTTTTAAACTGGGTCTGCTCGTCCGGGAAAGAGCCGTAGTTTATGAAAAAGTTTTCCGTCCTGAAAAGGCCGACGCCGTCGCAGTATTTCATCGCCTCTTCGGTGATGTCGACGGGCGCGCTTATGTTTATGTCGATATTGAATTTGACGCCGTCGGGCGTCTGAGGCGGCAGGTTAAGCGAAGTGGCGTAAACCTGCGCTATCGACTTTTGCACCGTAGCGACTTCGGTGTAGTACGCGATGGTCCTGTCAGTGGGGTTGACGAAAACGTTGCCTTTGTAGCCGTCAACGAGGACGGGCTCGCCCGAGGGAATCTTATCGAGAATGTCGCTTATGCCGACTATGCAAGGGATGCCGAGCGAGCGGGCGAGGATGGCCGTATGGCTGGTCTGCGAGCCGCGCTCGGTGACGATGGCAAGGAGCTTGGCCTTGTCTATCATCGAAAAGTCGGCGGGCGTAAAGTCGGTGCTGACGAGAATGATGGGGTCCACGAGGCCGCCCATCTTTAGCGACTCTATGCCCATCATGTTAGCCATAACGCGGCGCGACACGTCCTTTAAGTCGGAAATCCTCTCGCGGATGAAGGGGTCGTCGATGCGCTCAAAAGCCTCTATGAACCTGTCGATGACTTTCGCATAGCAGTATTCTATGTTGTAGTTGCCGCGCTCGAACATCGTCTGCGTTTCCTGAATTACCGCGACGTCTTCGAGCACGAGCATGTGCGCGTCGAAAATCGATGCCTCAGACTCGCCCACGCTTTGCGAAAGCTCGTCTTTGAGCCTCTGGATGTCGCTGCGCGTCTTTATGAGGGCGCTTTGGAATTTTTCCAGCTCGCGCGGCTTTTCGTCGTCGCGGATTTCGTAGACGGGGGTTTCAACCTCCTTGTGCAGCAGGACGAAAGCTTCGGCGTGGGCTATGCCCTTCGACACCGAAAGCCCCTTCAACTCGGACTCGCCTGGCTGCTGATTCATAGGTTCTTAAGTTTTTTAATTTCCCGGAGAATTACAACCCAAAATTTCGGCATTTTCCGGGGCCTTCTTTTTCGGCGCGCGCCCGCTGAGGGCTATGACGGACTTCAGATATTCGCCGTTGTTTCGGGAAATTTCCGCAAGCTGGCCCTCGGTCATGCGCCACGCCCAGTTGCCGTCGGGCTTGCCGGGGGTGTTCATGCGGCATTCCTGCCCGAGCCCCAAGATGTCCTGCATGGGGAAAACCGCCATGCGCGCCACGCTGATGAGCACCGCGTGAATCATGTCCCAGTTTACGGCGTCGCCCGACACCCTGAAATAGCGGCGGAAAATGTCGCGCTCGCACTCCGGGGATGAATCGTACCAGCCCCGCGCGGTGTTGTTGTCGTGCGTGCCGGTATAATAGACGCTCTCGCGCCTGACGTTGTGCGGCAGGTACGCGTTGGAAGAGTCCGAGCCGAACGCGAACTGCAGGACGGCCATCGCGGGGATGTCGAGCGCATCACGCAAGTCCACGGCGGCGTCCGAGAGCAGACCGAGGTCTTCGGCCACAAATTTCTGCTCGGGAAAATGCTTCCTTAAAAAGTTGAAAAAGTCGGTGCCGGGGCCTTTTTTCCATACCCCCTTGCGGGCGTCGCCCGATTCGGCGGGTATCGACCAGTAGTCGGCAAAGCCTCGGAAGTGGTCGAAACGTATGACGTCGTACATGCCGCACGAAGCCTCTATGCGCCTGCGCCAAAACTCGTATACTTCGTCTTTCGCGCCGTTCCAGTCGTAAAGGGGGTTGCCCCAAAGCTGGCCTTCAGCCGAGAAGTAGTCGGGCCCCACGCCCGCAACGTTCTTAGGCGTGCCGTCCCTGTTGAGTTCGAAAATTGAGGGATTGGCCCAAACGTCGGCACTGTCCTGCGCCAGGAAAATGGGCAGGTCGCCGAAAATCCCTATTCCCTTGGCGTTGGCCTTTTCCTTGAAAAGCGCATACTGGCTGAAGAAGACCCACTGGCCGAACTTCACGCTCATGGCCTCGTCGGCGGCTTTGTCAGAAAGTTTCTGAGAGACGGCCTTTTTGAAATCCCTGAATTCGGGCTTCCAATCCGTCCACGAGACGCCGCCGAATTCGCGCTTTAGCGCCATGTAAAGCGCGTAGGCGTCGAGCCAATGGGCGTTGTCTTTGCAGAAATCCTCAAATCCCTGCGGAAAATCCAAAGATACGCCCTCCCCCGACTTGAAGCGCGCGTAGGCGCGGCGCATGAGGTCTGGAATTATGCCGTATATCGCGCCGAAATCGCACCTGTCGTCGGGAAGATTGCGCAGGGCGTCGAGCTCGTTCCAATGCAGGAGGCCCGCCTCGCACAGCTGGGTGTAGTCTATGAAGTATATGTTGCCCGCGAACGCGGAAAAAGACTGGTAGGGGGAGTCCCCGTAGCCCGTAGGGCCGAGGGGACAAATCTGCCAGTACGAAAAACCCGAGCCGTGGAGGAACTCTATAAAAGAGTCGGCGGCGGAACCTATGTTGCCAACGCCGTACGGCGAAGGCAGGCTGGACACGTGCAAAAACACGCCCGCGCTGCGGCCCTCCGTCCAGCTGTAGTCGGCAGTTACGGACGGGCGCGCCCCGGGGCGGGCGGAATTTTCGCCGCCCGATATTTTGGCGGAGTCTTTAATAGCTCCTGCCCTCTTTGTTTTCGTAGTAATTGATAAAGGCGCTGTTTAGAACGCCGTAGCCGCCGGGCGTGGGATAGTTTCCTGTGAAGTACCAGTCGCCGGAGCTCGACTTAATCGAGGCGTGGAGGTCTTCGATGGTCTGGTAGACAAGCTCGACTTCGCCGTGCCACGTGTCCGTTTTCGGGTAGACCATTTCGGAAATTTTAGCGGTGATTTCGTCGGCGGTGAACTGGTCGTAAATCATCTTCACGTAGTTCTTGAGTTCGCCGAAGGGCTTGCCCCTCTGCGCGCAGCAAAGCTGGTAGACTTCCTTTATGATGTCGGCGTTGCCCCTTTCCCTCGTGAGCTTTATTGCAGCCTGGAACGCGATAAATTTGCCGATTTCGCTCATGTCTATGCCGTAGCAGTCGGGATAGCGCACCTGCGGCGCGGTCGAGGCTATGACGATTTTCTTGGGGTTTGTGCGGCTGAGAATTCGCAGAATCTGGCGCTTGAGCGTGGTGCCGCGCACGATGGAGTCGTCGAGGCACACGAGGGAGTCCTCGGGCGTGACTATGCCGTAGGTTATGTCGTACACGTGCGAGGCCAGCTGCATGCGGTCCTTTTCCTGCGAAATGAATGTGCGCAGCTTTATGTCCTTGTGCGCGATTTTTTCGTCGCGGGGCCAGTTGTCCATCACGAGCCTGTCGATTATCTCGGAAGTGATGGGCTTGCCCTCTTTCTGGAGCTGCTCGAACTCGCGCTTGACCTGCTCGCGGCGTATCATCCTCATGCCGCTCATCATGCCGTAGTAGGCCGATTCGGCGGTGTTTGGGATATAGCTGAAAACGCTGTGCTTAAAGTCTTCGCCGATTGACTTGAAAATCCTCGGGCAGAGCGCCTTGCCGAGGGCCTTGCGCTCCTGGTAGATTTCGGGGTCGTTTCCGCGCGAGAAGTAAAGGCGTTCGAAAGTGCAGCTTTTGCGCTCGCCCGCGGGGCGGTAGGATTTTTCCTCGCAGGTGCCGTCGCTCTTGACGACGAACACGTTGCCGGGGCCGACTTCCTTAATGTCCTCTGCGGGAACTTCGAAAATGGTCATGAGTGCCACGCGTTCGGAAGCGAACGCGACGACTTCGTCGTTCTTGAGGTAGAAGCATGGGCGTATGGCGTTTGCGTCGCGCAATACGAAGGCGTCGCCGTTGCCGATAGCTCCGGCGATGGTAAAGCCGCCGTCCCAGTCTTTGGCCGCGTTGCTGACTATGCGGCAGGGGCTGAGCTTTTCGTTCATCATCCGGAGGATGTCGTGGCCTTCCACGCCCTGGTCGCGCAGCTTGCGGTAAATTTCGCCGTGCTCGATATCGAGGTGGAAGCAGATTTCCTCAAGTATTGCCTGGGTGTCGGTGCTGAAAACGGGGTGGATGCCGCGCTCAATGAGCCTCGCGTTGAGCTCTTCGGTGTTCGTAATGTTGAAGTTGCCCACCACCATCAGATTGCGCGCGGGCCAAGTGCTCTTGCGCCAGAAGGGATGGCAGGTGTTCTTGTTGTACGAGCCGCTCGTGCCGTAGCGAAGATGCCCTATAAGAAGCTCCGCGCAATAGTCGAAGTTTGACTTCACCGTCTCGGGAAATTCCGGATGGATGATGCCGTTGCGGACCTTGCGGTTGTAATCTTCAAGCTGGACCTTGAAAATCTGTGAAAGGCCGTTGGACTTCGCGTTGCGCTCGCGGAACATAAAGTTCTCCCCGGGGGGAACCCCTATCTTTACGGCGCCTATGCCCGCGCCGTCCTGGCCCCTGTTGTGCTGCTTTTCCATTAGCAGGAAAAGCTTGTTGAATCCGTAAATCGGCGTGCCGTATTTTTCCTGATAATACTCAAGAGGCTTCAAAAGCCTGATCATCGCTATGCCGCATTCGTGTTTGATAGGGTCGCTCATATCCAGTTAAAAAATTTGATTCAAATATCCCCAAGACAACGCCGCTTGGCAAGTCAATATCGCCAAAAAAATATCGCATGCGCGAAAAGCGGGCATATTAGGGCATATCCAGTCATAGTTTATGTAAAATCATTTGCCGGTGCACTATCTGCGAACACTTAAACTGAATACGCTCTGACTTATCGGAAAACCCGCAGGTTTTATAAAACAAAAGCCTTATTTTTAGTCCGGAGAAATGCACTTTCTCACGCGCGCGCGATTTTCCTGCCGGGTTGATGAGCCGATGCCAGAGCAATGCCTGACGAACGGCCACCGCCGGTTATTCGCCCCGGAGAATATCAACCGCCCCCGGCCCGGCATTCACACGCCCGCCGTACTTTATTGTTTGACCGGGAGGCAATAAAAAGGCATGATATTTTCCTTTAAAAGGAAACAACATTTGATGACTAAAGGAAAAACTTTATTTGCGGCTCTTGCGGCCGTATCCGCGGCGGCGATTTCGGCGCAGGCCCAAAGCTGGATATGGCATCCGGGCGAATTCGACAACTGGCTGGCCAAGAAAACCCAGTGCGCGGTGACCTACAAGGGCACGCTTAATCCCCCGCGCTGGCCGCTCTTCGACCCAGTCCGCAAGACGACCTTCACCAAAACCGTGACGCTCGACGAGCCGGAAACAATCAGCATTTACGCGGACGGGAATTTCGACGTCCAGACGGTGGAAATTGACGGCGACAAGCGCACGCCGAAGCCGTACGGCGGGGAAAGGAAAATCCCGCTCGGCAAAGGCACGACACAGATAACGATAAGCGTTGAAAACAACGAAGCCGCACCCGCACTGTTCGTAAAAGGCAAAACGGTCGTCTCCGACAAGAGCTGGAAAACGTCCATTGACGGCGGCGAGGCGAACGCAGAAACATACTCGCGCGGCTTCGACAACCACAGGAAGCCGCCGTCGCAGTTTGCCCTCAAGCGCGAAAGGCGCAAAGCGGCCTCGCAGAAGAAGGAAAGCGGCACAATCTTTGCGGACTTCGGGAAAGAAACTTTCGGCTTCATCGTGCTCAAAGGCGCGAGGGGCAAAGGCAAAATTACCGTCTACTACGGGGAGTCGGAGGTAGAGGCCTATGCCGACGAGAACTGGGAGGTTATAAGCTTCGTAGACTTCGACTCGAAAAAGAAAACCGACTACACCCTGCCCGACGGACAGGGCTTCAGATACGCGCGCATAGTGCCCGAAGACGGCGTAAAAATAGACTCGGTGGAAATGGACTTCGAATACCTCGACATCCCCGAGCGCGGCTCCTTCGAGTGCTCCGACGAGCTTCTGAACAAAATATGGGACATCTCCTACTACACGCTTTTCCTTACCGCGCGCGAGTACTTTGTGGACGGCATAAAGCGCGACCGCTGGATGTGGTCGGGCGACGCAACGCAGAGCTACCTGATGAACTACTACAGCTATTTCGACACGGATACAGCCAAGCGCACCATGTGGGGCCTACGCGGCAAAGATCCGCTCACATGCCACATCAACACCATACTCGACTACTCTTTCTACTGGCTCGACAGCGTCCACACCTACTACCTCTATACGAAAGACATCGACTTCGTGAAGGCGGTGTACCCGCGCATGGTCTCGCTCGCGGAATACTGCCTCGAACGGCGCAACGCGGAGGGCTTCGTGTCGCACGAGGGCAACGGCTGGGTGTTTATCGACTGGGCGAACATCGACAACAGGGGCGTGGTATCGACCGAGCAGATACTCTTCGGCAGGGCGCTGGAATCGACGGCGAAGTGCGCGGAGCTTGTCGGCGACAATGAAACCGCGAAAAAGTATTCGGAAATCTCGAAGGAGCTTTTGAAGAAGTCGGACGAGCTTTTCTGGAACGACAAAAAGGGCGCATATGTGCACAAGCTCTACGAGGGCAAGCTCAGCGACCAGGTTACGCGCCACGCAAACATGTTCGCCACGCTATTCGGCTACCTCGACGGCGAGAAGCTCGAAAAGGTCAAAAAGATGCTGACGGGCAGGGAAATAGAGCCCATCACAACGCCCTACATGCGCTTCTACGAACTCGACGCCCTTTGCGACATCGGCCAGCACGATTTCGTCCTCGACGAAATCCGCGCATACTGGGGCGGCATGCTGGAGCTGGGCGCGACATCGTTCTGGGAGGTTTTCAACCCCGCCGAAGACAACCACACGCACATGTACGGCAGGCCTTTCGGGCGCAGCTTCTGCCACTCGTGGGGTGCGACAGCCCTATACATATTCGGCAGACATTTCGCCGGCGTGAAGCCCCTTACGCCCGGCTACGAGACCTTCGAAATAGCCCCGCACCTCTCCGACCTCGACTGGATAAAGGCCAAAGTGCCCACGCCAAACGGCGACATAGCCCTGAACGTGACAAAAAAATCCATCGAAGTGGAATCGCCCGGCGGCGTCGGATACCTTCGCTTCGAAAGCAAATCGGAGCCGAAATGCGCGCAGGGGGAAATCAAAAAAACCTCCGCAAACTCGTACGAGCTTGAAATCCTTCCAAACAAAAAGTACGCGGTAACTTACGAAAAATAGCGCGTGAAAAGCTCCATATTCATAGTGTCGGCAATCCTGCTGGCCTCCCTGCTCTGCTCGTGCTGGCAGGTTGCGGCCGCCCGGGCCGCGAAGAAGCGGACGGGTGAAACGGGGTACATTGTGGGCACCGTGGAGGACGAAGCGGGCGTCGACGACCCCCTGGGTAGAAAGAAGCGCTCATTGATTCACAATGAAAACAACGGTTGCGAATAGCAAAAAATTGCTTGAAGTTATTGCATTTCATTCCATTTTTTAAAGCGCGGAGGGGTAAACGCCCCGAGCCTTAATCTAAAACAGACGACAACTTATGAAAAAATTCGCGGCAATCTTCACCTCCATACTGGCGGCGGCAACCCTCTGCAAAGCGGGCGAGGCGGTCCAGCTTTTTAACGGACAGGACCTGAACAACTGGAGCTTTTTTCTGGAAGACGCAACGGTAGACCCAAATTCCGTCTTCTCCGTGCAGGACGGCGTGATAAACATCAAGGGCCAGCCTTTCGGCTACATGTACACAAAGGTTAAGTACGAAGACTTTTACCTGCACGCAGAATGGTGCTACCCCACGGAGCCCAGCAACAGCGGCATTTTCCTTTACGTGCAGGACCCAAAATTCTGGCCCAACGCCATAGAGTGCCAGCTTTTCGCCACAAAGGCCGGAGACTTCGTCCTGCTCGGCGGCTCCGACATGACTGAATACAAACTTCCCGAAGGCCAGACCGAGCGCCCCAAGTTCCCGATAGTGGAAGCCAGGGGCGAGAGCAGCGAAAAGCCCGTCGGCCAGTGGAACAGTGCCGACATCATCTGCAAGGACGGCAAAATCACGGTGTTCATCAACGGCAAACTCCGCAACGAGGGCACTTCTGTGAACAAGTCCGGACACATCGGCCTGCAGAGCGAAGGCGGCACGGTGCTTTTCCGCAACGTGAATTTGCTGAACCTGAAAGATTAGAACGAATACAGTTCAAACACCATTATCTATCAAATAAAGGACAAAGTGTTTTACAGAAAGCACTTTGTCTTTTTTTTGCGTCAAAACGAATACTACATAGAATACAATTACACAAACCACCCGCGTTAAAAAGCTACAGCACATGCAAAGCATGTGCCGACTATTTCATAGGCGCGTCAGGTTGCGCCTCAGGCGAGGCTTTGAAAGTTTCTCACGGCAGGAGCGTACTTGAGTACGTGACTGGTGTGAGAAACTTTCGAAACGAAGCATCAGGCGCAACATCACGCGCCTATAGAGCGGGAAACGAGGGCGGATGAGTCAGGGTCGCGCCCCATGAAGTTTCTGAAAGCCTCGTCCGGCGGGATTGAATTGCCCACGCGCAAAACCTTGTCGGCGAACTCCCTGCCCACTTCGCCGTTGAGAATTCCCTCGGCCTCGAAGCGCGTGAAAGCGTCTGCGTCGAGCACTTCCGCCCACTTGTAGGAATAGTAGCCCGCTGCATAGCCGACCGGGTCGCCGAAAAGGTGCGTAAACCTCGGCAGAATGCTCGGGGTTTTCTCGGAATATTCATGCACAAAGGGGCGCAGCTCCTTCTGCGCCTCGTCTTCGATGCTTTCGGCATCGAGGAAGCGGCGGGGATTAATATGCATGGCGAGGTCTATGTCTGCGAAAGACAGCTGGCGCATGCCCGCGTTCGCGCCCATGAACTTCTGCGCGCGGCGAAATTTTTCAAACAGCTCCTCGGGGATTTTTTCGCCCGTCTTCCAATGCGCGGCGAAGATGTCGAGGCAGCGCTTGTCGCGCGTCCAGTTTTCCATTATCTGCGACGGAAGTTCGACGAAATCCCACGCCACGTTTCTTAAGCCCAACTCGGGACTGTCCATCATGAAGAAATGCAGCAGATGGCCGAACTCGTGGAAGAGCGTTTCGACCTCGTCGTGCGAAAGAAGCGCGGGCCTGCCGTCCACGGGCTCGCTCATGTTGCCCGCGATTACGCCGAGGGCGGGAACGCCGCCGTCGGCGGGCGAAAGCAGGTTCATCCACGCGCCCGCGCGCTTCGATTCGCGGGGGTAAAAGTCGGTGTAGAACAGGCCAATGAGGTTGCCGTTTTCGTCGCTGACCTCGTAAAGCTCGACGCTCGGATGCCACGCTCGGTTTTCCCTGCCCGATTTTTTCACTTTCAGGCCGAATAGCGATTCGCAGATTTTGAACATGCCCTCCTTCACCTCGTTCATCGGGAAATAGGGGCGAAGCTCCTCGGGGTCGAAATCGTACTTTTTGCGGCGCAGTTTTTCGGAAAAATAGGCCGCGCGCCACGGAACCATTTTGCCGTTTTCAAGCGAGCCGGACTCCGCCGCGAAATCGCAGAGCGCGGCCCATTCCTTTTCGAAAGGCGCGGCGAACTTTTCGCGCAGGTCTTTTACGAAATCGAGCGCTGTCTTGCCCGTGCGCGCCATGCGGCGCTCCAAGACCATGTCTGCAAAATCGGCGCGACCCAGCAGCGCGGCTTTTTCTGAACGCAATTGCAGTATTTCCCGAATCAGGCCCCAGTTGGAAAATTCTCCGTCGGAGGCGAGGCGGGCCGAGGCGCGCCAGATTTTCTCGCGCAGAGGGTCGCTGTCGGCGTAGGTAATGAAAGGAACGTACGAGGGCTGTTCGAGCGTAAAAACCCATCCGCTTTTGCCGTCGGCTTCGGCCTTTTTCTTCGCGATGTCCTTCGCGCTTTGCGGGAGTCCGTCGAGGTCGGACTCGTTCTCGACATACAGCTTGAAACGCTTGGTGTCGTCCAAGACGTTTTCGGAAAACTTCTGTGTTTTGAGCGCAAGCTCCTGCTCGATCTCCTGAAGGCGCTTTTTCTTGTCGGCGGGAAGGTTCGCGCCGTTGAGTTCGAAATCCAGAACCGTTTCGTCCAAAAGCCTCTTTTTATGTCCTTCCAGCTTTTTCGCGTCGGGCGACAACGAAAATGCCTTTATTTTGGCATAGAGTTTTTCGTCGAGCGGTATCGACGAATAAAACTCCGAAACCACGGGCATCATTTCGACGAGCGACTTGCGCAGCTCGGGGCTGTCGGCTACGCTCTGCAAGTGGTTGACATATGTCCACGCCCTGTTCAAATCGGCGGTTGCCCTGTCGAGCGCGCGCACGCTGTTTTCATAGGTCAGCGCGGAGTCGTCCAGATTCTTTATGGCAACAATATTTTCGCGCGCGCCATCAATGGCGGCGTTTATACCGGGAACGATGTCTGCGGGCTTCATGGCCTGCCAGTTTGGGGGAATTTGTGTCTTCAAAAAAGGGTTTTCCATAATCAGCCTTGTTAATCGAAAAATGACCGCGCCGCCTTAAAGAAGTTTCATAAAATGCGAGCCGTCCTCCAGAATGTCGAACTTCAGCGCGTACGCGTCGGGCGGAAGCGCGTCGGCAACCATCTCGGGCCATTCGACGCACACAATTTTGTCGCCGGGCACGATTTCGTCAAGCAATAGGTCGTCGAAAGCCTCCGCGCCCGAGAGCCTGTACGCGTCGAGGTGCACGAGCTTTCCGCCGCCTGCGGTGTCGTAAATTCCGTAAATGTTGAACGACGGGCTTTTGACCGTCTCTTTCACGCCAAGCCCCTGCGCGAGGCCCTTGACGAAAGTGGTCTTGCCCGCACCGAGATCGCCCGAAAGCGTGATAAAACAGTCGGCGGGAAGCTCGGACGCAAAAAAAGAAGAGAGCTTCAGGGTCGATTCCGCTGAACCGCTCCTGAAGCCCTGTTTTAAAATTTCTGTGGTGTTTCCGCCAGACATTCCGAGAGTTTTTTCCCTACAGACGCTCGCAGAAATTCTTCATCCTGTCCAGACCCTTTTCGATAACCTTGTCGCTTACGGCGTAGCTGAAGCGCACGTTTTCGTCGGAGCCGAACGCCGAACCGGGAACCACTGCGACGAGCTCCTGCTCGAGAAGCTTCGTGCAGAAATCGTTGGACGACAGCCCGAAAGATGAGATGTTCGGGAAAAGGTAGAAGGCGCCCTTGGCCCTGCGGCAGGATATGCCCTTGATGGAATTCAGACCTTCCCAGAGTGTGAGCCTGCGGCGGTCGAAGCTCTTGAGCATGTCGGCTATGGCCTTTTGGGAGGCCTCGACGTTGAGCATGGCTTCCAGCGCGCCGTACTGCGCGAAAGTCGTGGCGTTCGAACTTGTCTGACTCTGGATGTCGGCAGCAGCCTTGGCGACGTCCGCGGGCGCGCACATCGTGCCTAGCCTCCAGCCGGTCATCGAGAACGCCTTGCTGAATCCCGAAACTATGATGGTATGCTCTGCGGCCTCCTTGGAGAGCGACGCGCAGCTCACGGCCTCGACGCCGTCATAGGTGAGCGACGAGTAGATTTCGTCGCTCATAACCATGATGCCCTTGGAGACCGCGAATTCCATGATGGATTCGAGTTCCGCCTTCGAGTATACCGACCCCGTCGGGTTGGATGGGCTGTTGAAAATGATGAGCTTCGTCTTGTCAGTATAGGCTTCCTTAATCTGGTCGACGCTGAGCTTGAAGTCGGCCTCGTCGGTCGCCTTTGCGTACACGGGGACGCCGCCCGCAAGCTTTACCATTTCGGGGTAGCTTACCCAGTAGGGCGCGGGAATGATCACCTCGTCTCCGGGGCTGACAACCGCCAGAATTGCGAGATAGCAGCTGAACTTTCCGCCGGGGCTGACGATGATGCTGGACTGCGACACGTCGGCTACGCCTTTGGACGCGTACATCTGGGCTATCGCGTCGCGCAGGGGGGCGAGGCCGGAGGACGGGATGTATTTTGTCTTGCCGTCCTGGATTGCCTTGATTGCCGCTTCCTTGATGAACGCGGGGGTGTCGAAGTCGGGTTCGCCCGCTCCGAAACCGCAGACATCTTTGCCTTCGGCCTTGAGTTTCTTTGCCTTGGCGTCAACCGCGAGGGTCGGCGAAGGCGCGATATTGTTTGCCCAACTTGATAGTCTGTTCTTCATTTCGTGTTTTTCCAGCAAAATGCCGTCCGCAGAAATGCGGCACGGCAGTTTAAGTGACACGATGAGCAAAGTGCCATTTTTTTATTAATCAACACAATTTTCAAAAAACATTCCCAAAACTACATTTTTGTACTTTCCTGTCAAATGCATGTCATTCCTGAAATCATTCCCCGGAATGACGCTTTTCATTTTCAAAAGCATGTCGCACGCCTAATTGGCAATGTAAAATCGCGGCAAAACCTGGCAAAAAACTTGCAAACTGCACGGCAAATTTGCAATATGCGTAATCAATTACATAATTAATTACCAAATATAACTCCCCGCCCCGCAAGGCGATTAACAAAACACAGTCATGGACTTTTTCAACAAAACGGGAAAAATGGCGATAGGCAGCAGGCTGCGCATGCTTACCGACAAAATAACCAACGACGCGGAACGCGTCAACAAAGCCTACGGCATTGACATACGCGCCAAATGGATTCCGGTGTTTTTCGTACTGGCACAGGGGGAAGCCAAAACTATAACAGCCATCGCAAGAGAAATAGGCCATTCGCACCCGTCTGTAAGCAACATCGCAAAGGAAATGTCCGCGCGGGGGCTCGTGAAAGAGGAAAAGGACAAATCCGACGGGCGCAGAAACATGGTCATTCTGTCCGCCAAAGGAAAAAAAATGTCGGCAATACTCGCGGAAGAGTGCGCCGACATGGCCGCCGCCGTAGAGGAAATTTCGTCAAAAGCCCGAAACGACCTGTGGCGCGCAATTGAGGAGTGGGAATTCCTGCTTACGGAAAAGCCGCTGTTCGAGCGCGTCATGGCGGCGAAAAAACTCAGGGAGGCAAAGGACGTTGAAATCGCGCCTTTCGAAGCCCGACACAAGGAAGCGTTCAAAAGCCTAAACGAAGCGTGGATAAGGAAATATTTCCATATGGAAGAATCCGACTGCAAGGCGCTGGACAACCCGCAAGAAAACATAATCGGCAAGGGCGGCCACATTTTAGTGGCGCTCTACAAGGGAGAAGTTGCGGGCGTTTGCGCCCTGTGCAAAATGGACGACCCCGTTTACGACTACGAGCTTTCCAAACTCGCCGTCAGCCCGGCCGTACAAGGCAAAGGCATAGGCGCTCTTCTCGGCCGGGCAGCCATAGGCAAGGCGGCAGAATTGGGGGCAAAAAAACTTTATCTGGAAAGCAACACAATTCTGGAGCCGGCCATACACATATACAGGAAGCTAGGATTCAAAAAAATCGCCGGGCGCGAAACGGAATACCAAAGGTGCAACATCCAGATGGAATTGACTCTGAACAAATAGGGCATATACGGATTAAGTTGTCGCAACATTTGGCAAGCTGTCGTACGCGCGCAGCCGCCTTTCGCACAATACAACCGTGAATTTTGCAAGGCTTCCAAAGCCTTGAAAGTAGGAAGACGCACTGGAAGTGCCCCGCCTGTTTCAAGGCGAGCAAACGCCGCAAAAGCGCAAATGCATTTGTAAAAAGCGACAACTTAATCCATGTATGCTCTAGGCGGCGCGCACTTTTCCCCTCATTGAACGCCAAGCGGCGCGGCAGCCGCCTGCCCCGCAAACAAATCATCCGAGACAGTCGGTTATCGCCTTGAGATCTACCGACTCCTCGAAGATGTCCTGAATTATCGGAATCTTGTCGGTGTCCTGCACCTGCGTTTTCACCGTCATGCTGTTGATTTTAGAGGCCACCTCGTAGCTTTCCTCGCCGGTAATCGCGACGGGAATGTTGGTCTTGGAAATGAGTTCGAGAATTTTCGGGTGCGGCAGAAGGTTGAGCGTCAGGATTATTCCGCTGATGGCGTTTTCGCCCGAAAGCCCCGACATGGCCAGCGCCGAAAAAATGATGTCTTCGCGGTCGCCGGGAGCTATGATGAGCGTACCGCGTTGCATGTAGTCTATGACGGAGCGCGAACCCATAGCGCCGATTACCACGTTCATAATGCGCTCGCTGCGGCCGACATCCTCGCCGTTAATCCAGCGCCCGCCGATTTCCTCTATTATCTGCTGGAGGTTGGGCGCGTTCAGGCGGCTGCGCATTGGCACCACGCCGAGAAGCTTAACGCCGTGGCGCTTAAGCCCCTTGCCCGCGTATTCGCGCACCTGCTCGATTTTTTCGGGAAGCACCTTGTTGAGCACCGCCCCTATGATTTCGACGCCGTACTTGTCGAAAAGCGCCTTGTTCATGGCGATTTCGTCGATGGGCCTGCCTATGCCGCCCGACGAAACTATTATGGCCTTGGCGTTGAGAAATTTAGCGACGCCCGCGTTGGAAAGGTCGAGCACGGAGCCCACGCCCGCGTGCCCTGTGCCTTCTATTATGACGGCGTCCTTGCCGTACGCTATCCTGTCGAAGGCGCGTATTATGCGGTCGCGAAGGATCGGGTAAAATTCGTCGGGATAGTCGAGGTAGTTGCGCGTAAAGTTTTTGCCTACCGCCACGGGGCTCATCGCTTCGAGGGGGGTGTCGGTGTCGTAAACGCGGTTGAGAAGAAGTGAGTCTTCGTCAACCTTTATTCCGTCGACGTTCACAAAACGCTGCCCTATGGGCTTGATATAGCCCACTGACGGGAAAATTTTCTTCAGCGAATTGAAAAGCCCGAGGGAAGTCGTGGTTTTGCCCTCGTTCATGCGCGTAGCCGCTATGAATATGCGGCGTGTCGTCGTGTTTTCCGGAACCGTTAGAAGTTTTTCCGGATGGCTGCCGAACTTCGGCCCCTCGTTGAAATTCTGCTCGCTCATTTCGAAAAGCTCAAAGCGTCTGGCGCGGGGTTATTCCGCGTCGGGCGAGAGGAACCTTCGGTCTACGGCCTGCGCGGCGACAATCACGCTCGTGCCGAAAATGTCGTTTACCGTGGCGCCGCGGGAGATTTCCGCAACCGGCTTGGTCAGTCCCGTCAGTATCTGCCCGAAGCAGTTGACGTTCGATGTTATCTGCAGCATTTTCGACGCGATATTGCCCGAGCTCAGGTCGGGGAAAATAAGCACGTTGGCCTTGCCCGCTACCGAGCTTGAAATGCCCTTGACTTTCGCGACTTCCGGACGCAGTGCGGCGTCAACCTGAAGCTCGCCGTCGATGTCGATGTCGAAGCCGCCCTGGCGCGCCTTTTCGTGCGCGAGCGCGGTGGCCGACTTCATCTTCATTACGCTGGCGAATGTCGCGCCCGCAGACTTCGAAGTGTAGCTGAGCATGGCGACCCTCGGGGTTTCCAGCGTGAGGTGGCTCACAAGGATTGCCGTGGTCATGGCGATTTCCGCAAGCTGCTCTTCGGTGGGCTCGGGAATGACGCCGCAGTCCGCGAGGAAGAGGTCGCCGTTTATGCCCAAATCGGGGTTCTCGGTGGATACTACCATCATTGAGCTGGCGGTCTTAAAGCCCTTCTGGAGCGGAATTATCTGAAAAATTGGGCGCAGTGTGTTTGCCGAGGCTATCGTGGCGCCCGCTACCATCGCGTCGGCCCTGCCCGTTGCAAGCATCAGCGTGGCGTAATAGTTCGAATTCTTCGACATCGTGTCGATGGTGGCGTCGTCGTACTTCTTGAATCTGGGCAGGCCCTTCAAAAGCTTGTGAAGCGCGGCGTAGTCGTCCGACTTCGCGGGCTCTACTATTTTCATGCCGTCGAGGCGGATGTCGTTGGCGCGCGCGATTTCCTCAATCTGCGCCTTTTCGCCCAAGACTATCGGAACGCCCAGCTTGCGGGTCGCGAACTGGCGCGCCGCCTGGAGGATTCTCGGGTCGTGCCCTTCAGGGAACACGACGCGCTTGGGGTGGTTTTGCAATCTTGCGGAAAGTTTTTTTACGAGGGACATCTTGGTTTGTTTATTAAAATTTGCTGTACAATCAGATGCCGTGCAATATTTCAAAAAGCGCAGTTCAAGTCAACATATTACTGTCAAAAATAAAAGGGGCTTCTTAGCAGAAGCCCCCGATAATACTACCCCTAGTATTCCAATATTATTTCCTCCTGCGGTATGCCG
>CALXSL010000016.1 GCA_944391135.1 uncultured Opitutales bacterium | reverse complement strand
CCTCGTGGAATGCGGGGTGAATCTATGAAAGGCAAATCTAAAAAATCAACCTATTCCACAACCTTTGGTGTTGACCCCAGAAAAACCCGCAACTTGCGTTGCGGGTTTTAAAGTGGCGGGATGGACGGGACTCGAACCCGCGACCTCCTGCGTGACAGGCAGGCGTTCTAACCAACTGAACTACCACCCCGTTGATTAAAGCCCTACACAGTACGGAATCGCCCCCCCTTGTCAACGAGTTTTTTTTCAAAAGGCAAAAAAAATTTTGATATCGACTTGAAACCTCCAAAACCGTTTAATAAGGCGCAAACACTCGCAGTCCGCATGCAGCAAACCGACATATATTATCCGACTCTCAAGCACTTTATAGTGGTATTTCCGCTGTACATAGTGATACGCATTTGGCAGTCGACTGTCAGGCTTGTCACGGACGAAGAATCGTTAAAACTGATGTCGTCCCCCGCGCGAATAATTGGCATCGCATGGCACAGCCGCATTTTCTTTCTTGCGATGTGCAAGTACTATTACCGCGACAAATTCCCGATGGCCGGGCTTGTAAGCGCCAGCAAGGACGGCGCGTATCTGGCGGCATTCTTCAAGCTTATGGGGATAGGCACCGTGCGCGGCTCCAGCAAAAGACGCGGCGTGGGCGCAATCATGGCGCTCATAAACGCTCTGAAAGACGGCAGCGACGTGTTTATAACGCCAGACGGCCCGCGCGGCCCCAAGGAGATCGCAAAGCCGGGCTTTCTCACGGTTGCAAAAGAGTCGGGAGAAAGAATCGTGGCGCTTCGCATAACGCCGCGCAGATATTTTACCGTTCCCAAAAGCTGGGACAGTTTTGCGCTTCCGCTTCCGTTCACAAAAATAGACGTAAAGGCGCGGTGCTATGAGAATTACGAGGCCGTCTGCAGGGACGCAAACAACGCCGGAGTTTCCCCCGAAAAACTGGTGAGCGACTATCTCAATTCGTCGGACGACTAAGTCCGCCGAAATATATGCAACCGGACGCTTCCGGAAAAGTTCTTGCAAAACAGCGCGCTCGGGCCTATAATTCCCGCATGATATTCAGCGGTAAAAATGCGATTCTGATGGGGGTTACCTTACTGCCGCAAATTACATCTCTACAGCCATGACATGCATGTGCCTTGCGCCGGACACCGTTTTTGCACCGTCGGTATTATATCCGGCGGGACTGTTCAGTTATATTATGCATCCATCCGAGGCCGGGCTGATTTTGCTTCTGCTTTTAATGGAATATTGGCTTGCGATTGCTCTTCAGCTTAAAGGCAATCCCCCGCGCACACGCATATGGCTGACATTGGCTTTAATGATATCCATGCTGCTTATGTACGCAAAAATATCCGTATTCCCGTACGGAGGAAGCAGCAACTATTTTACAGCGGCATGGACGCATGGCGAACCAAGCGCAATGCCGTTCGTCTCCCTCGCCGTTTTTCTAATTGGAAACATTTACTTTATCGCGATGGCCGTTGCAAAGCTTCGTACGGCAAAAACGGCGCGAAATTGACCGACAAAAAAAGCGGGCCGCATAAGCCCGCTTTTGTCTGGAAAAATTTCCGCCTAGAAAACCGCCTTGCGCATGTCGCCTTCGTTGATAAAGGCTTCATGCATTGCATAGGCCTTTGCGAGCGTCTGCGGGGTGTGCCCGATCGGATTCTTCGCGAGGAACTGGTTGAGCAGGTCGCGGTAGTCCGGGTGCACGCAGTTGTCTATAATGAGCTTTGCGCGTTCGAGCGGCGACTTGAAGCGCAGGTCGGCCACGCCGTACTCTGTTATAACAACGTTGACGCTGTGCTCGCTGTGGTCAGTGTGCGAAACGTTCGGAACTATGGCGCTGATGCAGCCGCCCTTCGCAACGGACGGGGCCGTGTAGATAGAGCAGTAGGCCGCGCGGGTAAAGTCGCCGCTGCCGCCGATGCCGTTCATGATGTTCTTGCCCATGATGTGCGAGCTGTTCACGTTGCCGGAAAGGTCGAACTCAATCGCAGTGTTGATCGAGACGACGCCTATGCGGCGCGCCACTTCCGGGTTGTTCGAAATTTCCTGCGGGCGCAGGATGACGTGTTCGCGGAAGAATTTCGGGTTGCCGTAAACCTCCTGGATTTTGCCGGGAGTTACTGTGAGGGATGTCGCGCTTGCGTATTTTATTTTGCCCGCGCTTATGAGGTCTATGACGGAGTCCTGCAACACTTCCGAGTACATCGAAAACTGCGGTATGTCCGGGTTCGCGCCCATGGCGCCGAGGACAGCGTTTGCGATGTTGCCCACGCCGCTCTGAATGGGGAGAAATTCCGGGGGAATCCTGCCGGCCTTCATTTCGGAGGCTAGGAAGTTGGCGACGTTTTCGCCTATCTTCTTGGTTATCGGGTCGCTTTCCTTGAACGCGCCCACTTCGTCGCAGTGGTTCGTCTTTACGATGCCGACGATTTTCTTGGGGTCGACCTTGACGGTCTTCGCGCCGATGCGGTCGCCCGCGTTGTAAATCGGGATTTCGCGGCGATGCGGCGGGTTGGCCGTTTCGTAAATGTCGTGGAAGCCGAGAAGCTCTTTAGAATGGTACTCGTTGAGCTCGACAATGATTTTGTCGGCGAGCTTGAGCGCAGTGGGAGCAATGCCTACCGAAGTTGAAAGCAGTATTTCGCCGCTGTCGCTGACGTCCGCAGCCTCGACTATCGCCCAGTCGACTTTGCCCATAAACCCGTAGTTGAGGAACTGAGGCGCAAGGGAAAGGTGCATGTCGTTGTAGGCAACCTCGTTCGCATTCGCCGCGGCGCGCAGGTCTTTGTTCGACTGGTATGGGGCGCGGCGGCTAACGGCCTTCGCACGCGCCAAAACGCCGTCGCAGGAATCGCCCGTCGAGGCGCCCGTGACAATCTGAACCTTAAACTCGCGACCCGCCGCATGCTCGGCCTCGGCCTTGCGCGCAATCGCGCCGGGAATCGCCTTTGTTGCCCCCGCCGGAGTGAATCCGCTCAGGCAGAGGAGTTGTCCGTTCTGAATGAAGCTCGCAGCTTCTTCCGCACTTATTTGATTATAGCTCATTATTTATGGGTAAGTTAAAATAAGGCCGGACGGCCCGTTTTGCACGCCGTCCGGAAAAATTTTTAGTGCGCCAGTGTCGCAATGAAGAAGCCCGCAACCATGGCGGTGCCGATAACACCGGCCACATTGGGCCCCATCGCGAACATAAGCAGGTAGTTTGTGGGATCCGCCTTCGTGCCCTCAACCTGCGAAACTCGCGCGGCCATGGGAACCGCCGAAACGCCGGCCGAGCCGATAAGCGGATTGATTTTTTCCTTGAGGAAAAGGTTCATGAATTTCGCCATCACGACGCCCGCGCCGGTGGAGAAGCTGAACGCGACCACGCCGAGAGCCAGAATCATGAGGGTGTCAACGCGCAGGAACCTGTCGCCCGTCATCGTGATGCCCACGGATGTGCCGAGGAAAATCGTGACGATGTTGATGATTTCATTCTGGGCGGCCTTGCTGAGGCGTTCGCAGACGCCGCACTCGCGCAGGAAGTTGCCGAGCATGAGCATGCCGATAAGCGCGGAAACGTCCGGCACAAGCAGGATGCAGAATATTGTGACAATCACGCAGAATATGAGCTTTTCAAGGCGCGAAACCTTGCGCAGGCTCTTCATGCGTATCTTGCGCTCCTTTTCTGTCGTAAGCAGGCGCATGATGGGCGGCTGGATGAGCGGCACAAGGGCCATGTAGCTGTACGCCGCCACGGCAATGGGCGCGAGAAGGTGCGGGGCGAGCTTGTTTGCTATAAATATGGAAGTCGGCCCGTCCGCGCCGCCGATAATGCCGATTGACGCGGCCTCGGGCGAAGTGAAGCCCAGCATGATTGCGCCGAAGAAAGTTGCAAAAACGCCGAACTGGGCCGCGCCGCCCAAAATAAGCATCTTGGGGTTGGCGATTAGCGGGCCGAAGTCTGTGAGAGCGCCCACGCCCAAGAAGATGAGGGGCGGGAAGATTTCAAGCAGAATGCCCTGCTGGAGGTAGTAGTACAGGCCACCAGTGCGGGGGCTGTAAACGTCGACGAGCTTCGTGCCCGACGCCACCTTGGCGCCCTTGACGGCGGGAACGTCGGCGACGCTGCCGGAAGTTTCCGCCCATATGAGAATGTCCTTGCCCTTCACTTCAAATTCCTGGCCCTTGTATTTTACGGCCACGGTCTTTTCGGCCACGGCGCGCTCCTCTTCGGGAAGCTTTGAAACGTCGACGTCGGGGCGGACTATTGCTACCAAGTCCGGGATGCCCTTGGCGTTCTTGAACGCGTCTTTCCTGCCTTCGGGCGAAGTGACGTCGTCGATGAACGCAAAGTATTCCTTAACCTTGGCTTCAAATTCTTCAGGATTTTCGGCTATGTAGGCCACTGACGAGGGCTTTTCGTTTATGACCCTGGGAACAGTCACTTTGCCGCCGTGCTCGACAAACACGTTCTGGACAACGCCGGCCGTCGGCGTGAAAAGATAGTCGGACGGCTTGTTGACAATGCCTTCCGTCGGCAGGTTTGCAATCAGCGAGCCGAAAGCGATCGGCACGAGCAGGAGGGGTTCGAACTGCTTGTATACCGCGAAATAAAACAGCACCAAGGCGACGCCCCACATTACAATCATACGCCAGGTGACATAGGAAAACCCCATTTCCTGGATGAGATCAATCAAACTTTGCAACATATCGGAAGAAATTAAAAGTGTTAGGCAAAAAGGCTGTGCATGCGCGGCTTTTTCGGGCCGCGCATGCGCAAATTAAAAACTAGGAGAGGCTTACGAGCACCTGGCCCTCTTCAACGCTCTGGCCCGGAGCGACATTGACCTTCGCCACGGTGCCGTCGGCAACGGCGTTGATGGGGGTGTTCATCTTCATGGCCTCGAGCATGACGACAAGTTCGCCCGCCTTGACCTGCTGGCCTTCCTTTACGTTGACCGAAACGACGACTGCCGCGAGGGGCGATACTACGTCGTTCGCGCCTGCGGGGGCTGCGGGAGCCGCGGGCTTGGCGGCCGGCTTCGGCGCGGGGGCCGCAACGGGGGCCGACGCGACGGGCGCGGGTGCGGCCGCAACGGGTGCGGGTGCCGCCGCGGGAGCCACGGATGCTATTCTTGAGCCGAGAACTTCGACTTCAACTTCGTATGTTTTGCCGTCTACTGTAATGCGCAACTTTTTCATAAATATTTCCTTTTTTGTTTTGTTGTTTTAAAATTTTACTCTTGCGGGTGTGATTGTTTTAGATGCGAAAATCTGCATTCTGCCTTCATAGGCGTAACTCATGTCGGGCCTAGCCTCCTTGAAGGACACGACGCTGCATTCCTCTTCGAGTGCGACCGCCGCCGCGGCGGTGAGAACTGCGAGCAGCTCCCTGCCCTCGTCTTGGATGTCGGGAAGCACGGCGGCGACCGCCGCCGAGATCACGAACTCGTGCTCTTTCGAAACTTCGGGCGAAACGCCTTTCGCCGCCGGGGCCTTGGGGGCCGCAGCCTGCGGGGCCGCCTTGGCTGCTGCCTGCGCGGCGTCGTACTTCTTGAAGAAAACGCCGACAACCGAGGATATCGCCGAAAGGGCGGCCAGCACGATAAGCACTATGCCGAAGCCCATGAGGGAGAAGTAAATCATCTGCTCCCAGCTGGGCCTCAAGGGTATTATTGCGAGTATGTCTAACATGGGCCTATGCCTTTTTGATTATTAAAGCGGTATGTTGCCGTGCTTCTTGGGCAGGCGGGTCTTGCGCTTGCTCAGGATGGAGCGCAGCGACATCGCCAGCCTGCTGCGGGTTTCGGCGGGCTCGATAACGTCGTTGATCATGCCCTTTTCGGCGGCCTGATACGGGCTTTCGAACTTTTCGCTGTACTCGGCCTGAAGCTTCGCGGAAAGCTCCGCTGGGTTTTCGGACTTCTTGATTTCCTTGCCGAAAAGCACGTTGACCGCGCCCTTGGCGCCCATAACCGCGATTTCGGCGGTCGGCCACGCGTAGACGATGTCGGCGCCGAGCTCCTTGCAGCACATCGCGATGTACGCTCCGCCGTAGGCTTTGCGCATGATTAGCGTGATAATCGGAACGGTGCAGGCGGCGTAGGCAAACAGAACCTTCGCGCCGTGGCGGATGATGCCGCCGCGTTCCTGCGCGAGGCCGGGCATGAAGCCGGGAACGTCGACAAAGTTCACGATCGGAACGTTGTAGGCGTTGCAGGTGCGGATAAAGCGGGCAGCCTTGTCGGACGCGTCGATGTCGAGGCAGCCTGCCTTGAACGCGGGCTGGTTGGCGATGATGCCGATTACCATGCCTTCGAGGCGGGCGAAGCCGACAACGACATTGCGCGCAAAGGAGCCCTGGATTTCGAAGAACGAGCCCTGGTCGACAACGCGGTCGATTACCTTGTAGACGTCGAGCGCCTCCTTCTGGCTTTCGGGGATGAGTTCGTTGAGCGCCTCGTCGTAGCTCTTCTTGATTGTCTTCGAGAAGTCGTGCGGGGGTTCCTGCATGTTGTTGGACGGCAGGTACGACATGATCTTCTTGGAAAGCTCGATGGCGTGCGCGTCGTTTTCGGCGACGAGATGGATGTTGCCCGACACGCTGGCGTGAGCCGCGGCGGTGGCGAACATTTCAAGCGGGGCCTCTTCGCCGGTCGCGGCCTTGATGACCTGCGGGCCGCAGATAAAGAGGTTCGAATTTTCCTTCGTCATGATGATGAAGTCGGTGAGCGCCGGGCTGTAGGCCGCGCCGCCCGCACAGGGGCCCGCTATGATGGAAATCTGGGGGATGACGCCCGAAGCGCGGACGTTTTCATAGAATATCTGGGCGTAACCGCCGAGAGCGCCGACGGCTTCCTGGATTCGCGCGCCGCCACTGTCGTTCACGCCGACAACAGGCATGCCGTTCTGCGCGGCAAACCTCATGATGTCGGCGATCTTTTCGGCGTGCTTCGAACCGAGCGAACCGCCCGAGACGGTGAAGTCCTGGCAGAACGCCGCAACGGGGCGGCCGTCCACGAGGCCTATGCCCGTAATGACGCCGTCGGCGGGAAGCCTTTTCTTTTCCATGCCGAAGTTGTTGCAGGCATGCTGAACGTGCATGCCGAACTCCTGGAAGGAACCTTCGTCGAAGAGCGCTTCGATTCTGTCGCGCGCGGTCATCAGACCCTTTGCGCGGCGCGCTTCAAGCTTTTCCTTGCCGCCTGCATTGAACACCTCTTCGCGGCGCTTCTGCAGCTCGTCCATCAGTTTTTTTGATATAGCCATTTGTTGTTTCCGTTCGCCCGCCGCATTTTGCGGCGCGGCTTCTGTTGTGTTTTTTCTTAAAAGTTGAAACCGTATAAAAACCATTTAAACGCGTCGGGATTCGGCGCGTTTAAAAGTTTGCTTTGTATGAATTAGTGGCCGCAGCTGCAGCCGCCTTCGCCGTCCTGGCAGATTTCCGTCAGAACGCCCATAGTCGACTTGGGGTGGAGGAACGCAATCTGCTTCGCGTGCGCGCCGATTTTCGGCTCCTCGTTGATGAGAGCCACGCCCTTTTCCTTGAGGTGCGCAAGCTCGCCGCGAATATCGCTGCTTTCAAAGGCGAGGTGGTGCACGCCGCCGTGCGGGTTCTTTTCGAGGAACTTCGCTATGGGGCTGTCGGGCGATGTTGGCTCGAGCAGCTCGATATGCACGCCGCCGAGGGAGAAAAACGCCGTTTTCACCTTCTGTTCGGCCACTTCTTCAATGCCTTCGCATTTGAGGCCGAGGGCGTTCTCGTAATAGGGAACGGCCGCGTCGAGCGATTTTACTGCAATACCAATGTGATCTATTTTCTTTAACATGATGCTAGCTATCTTTAAAAATATATCATTCTATTACTTCACAACACCCCCGTGATTGTCAACGTTTTTAGGAAAAAATCACTCCAAAAGCGCGTAAACGGCGTCGAGGAAGCTGTTCCAAAGCGCGGGGTCGGGAGTGCGGTTCATGTACAGCAGAACGACGAGCTTCCTTGAGGGGTCTATGAGGTATTTTGTGTTGAGCGCCCCGCCACACGTGAGCGAGCCGGGCGAAACCGATTTGGAAAGTCCCAAGCCTTCCGCCAAAACCCTTTCCGGATATATCTGGAAACCGAGGCCGAACATGAAGCCCTCGCCGCCGTTGTTCGGCGCGGGAAGCGCGTTTTCGCCCATAAGCTTAACGGTTTCGGGCTTAAGGATGCGCACGCCGTCCAACTCGCCGCCATTGAGTATCATGCGGCAGAATCTGGCGTAGTCTTCGACGGTTCCGTTCAGGCCGCGGCTGGCCTGGCAGAAGCGCGTGTCTTTTGAGAAAGGGCTTCGCGTGGCCCATTCGCCGCGCACAGCCGCGAGTCTGCCGCCCCTGAAGTCATATCTCGTCACAAAACGCGGCTTGTATTCTTCTCCAAAATACCAGTCGGTGTCTTTCATTCCGAGGGGCTCAAGGATTTTCTCCTTTACATACTCGCGCAGTGGTTTTCCCGAAATAACTTCGACAAGACGCCCGCATATTTCGGTGGACGGATTGTAGGCCCATCTCGTGCCGGGGTCGAAGGCGAGCGGCACGCCCGCCATGTCGCGCACTTCGTCCTCCATGAGTTCGTACGGCTTTCCACGCCGCTTAAGAATTTCGCCGTATATTTTTGCGGGCCTTCCGCCGCGAGAACGCCCGTGGAATGGCACAACACATGCCTTATGGTCACGGGAGACGCCACTTTGCGCGTTTCATGCGAACCGTCCGCGTTGAACTTCAAAAAAACTTGGTCCGTACACTCCGGGATGTACTTGGAAACGGGGTCGCCCAAGCTGAATTTTCCCTGTTCGTAAAGCGTCATGAGGGCGACGCTGACAACGGCCTTTGTCTGCGAGTAGAGCTGAAAAATGTCGTCCCGGCGCAGGGGAGCTTTTTCTTCAATGTCGCGCCAGCCGAAAGCCTTGTTGTGGATTATCTTTCCGTCGCGCCAAACGTAAGTGAGCATGTGGGGCATTTCGCCTGCGTCTATCTGCGCCTGAAAAACCGAGTCGATATCGTCAAGCGCGTTCGCATGCGAATGCGGCGCAAAAAACGCGGCCAGCATAAGGCACGACAATAAAACCCGGAAAACCATAAGCTGAATAAAACGCGCAATGCAAAACGCGGCAACAAAAAACGGCCCCTCTTCCGGGGCCGTTTTAAAGGTTTTTCGGTCCGCTATTTTCTGCGGCGGTATGCCGCAAGCGATATGGCGATCGCGCCGAACAGCGCCGCGAACGCAGCGGGCTCGGGAACGACCACGCCGCTGTCCACGACAACCTTGCCGCCGTCCCAGTGCCAGACGAAGTTCTGTAGCTCGCCGCCGTAGCGGAATGCCACATCCAGCCCGGAACCGCTAACACCCTTGAGGATTTCAAACGCGAAGCCGCTCAAATCGTCGTCAACGTCAAAGTCGGCCATGCTCAAATCCATGAATATCTGCGTGCCCGTGCCGCTCAGGGAGTCGGCCGTTATGCTGTCGGAATTGCCGCCTCCGAAAACGTTGAAAACGAGGTCGCCGCCGGCGAGAACGAGCTCCTTGACATACAGGGTCTTGTCGTCTCCCGCGACGGAAAGCTCGCCGCCCTTAATTTCCACCTTCGCAAACTTGTCGGCCGTTGCCGTGTTGCCCAGCCCCATTTTGCCGCTGCGTATTTCCACGTTTATCGCGGCGGGCGAGCTCATGCGGTCGTCCTTGTCGCCTGCGGCCAGCGTGAGGATTATGTTCTGCCTGCCGCCGTTCGACGTATCGGCCATTATTATGTTCACAGTCGTGTCGGAATAGCCGCTGTCGCCGTTGCCGCGCCACCTGTCGGCAAAGCCGCCAGAGAAAGTACCGCCCTTGAAAGTTCTGCCGTCGTCAACCTTGAACACGAAAGTCGAACCGTATACGTTCTTGTCGTCGTTGGCGATAACCGCGCCATTACCGACAAGGCCTCCGAGCTGGACGGAGGGGTACATCTGTTCGCCCGTGTGGCTGAACCTGTTGCCCTGCTGGAAATGCATCTTGCCCGAGCCCAAATTTATGACGCCGCCGACTTTCAACGCTATGTTGGATTCGGAATAGGCCTCAGCTCCTTTGTCGGCACCGTGCTTCCACGAGAAACCGAAGCCCAGCCAGCCGTCGACGCCCGTCGCGTCAATGTCCCCGCCGACAATTATGCGGTCGAAGCCGCTGCCGGTTTCGCCCGTGGCAAAATTTACGTCGCCGGCCGCCTTAAGCGTGACGTTTTCCTTAACGTTCATCGTAACGGGCACCCATTTTGCGGAATCCATCTGCCAGCCGGCGATTCCGCCTGAAATGGTGACAAATTCCATTGCTTCTGTGCTCGTGCTGGAAATATTGAGAGACTTCATATAGAGCGTTGCGTCACCGCCCTGAAGGTTGGCGAGGTCCTTGCCCATTATGTGGATACCCACTTTTTTGTCGCCGTCATATGAAAAAGAATCCTCCCATGTAGGCGCACCGGCAAGAGGAGAGCCGTTGGAATACCATGTGGTTACGGTGGGAATGGTGGTTTCGCCGTTCTGGTATCCGTCGATCCAGTAGCCCCACGTTTCGCCGTTCCAAGTGTAGTCGGCGGCAAGGGATGCGATTGAAACGGCCGACAGCGCGGCCGAACCGATAATCAGTTTTGAAAAGTTCTTCATGGGTAAATATGGGTATTTGTTGATAGCACAGTATAAGCCGTCATTCGCGGAGATGTAAAGTTTTTTATGGCATGCAAAAAAAGCCCCAAGCTGCACAACGCCTGAGGCCTTTTCCAGCCTACTTCAATTCGGCAACCTGCGAAAAAACGATTTTAACCTTGCCCATTATGCCCGACGGCAGCGGGCCGTGCCGCCATGGTTCGCCCCACGGGACCTGCTGCCCGGCGGCGGGATAATGGAAGCGCATGTTGTTGCCCCACGTAAGGCGTTCGCCTTCGGGCAGGGTGGAGTCGTAAAGGCAGCGGTTGACCCACGTATTGGCCACGCGCACCTCAAGGGCGTTTTCGCCTTCCGTTACGAAATCGGTAATGTCCAAAACAAATGGAGCCGTCCAAAGCGTTCCGGCAAGCTTTCCGTTTATGTACACTTCGGCGATTTCAGCGATGCCGTCAAATTCGATGTACGCTTTCCGGCCTTTTTCAAGCTTGGGCAGCTCAAAGTTTTTCCTGTACTTCGCGGTGCCGGAGTAGTGCTTTATGCCGGGGTTTTCATTTTCCGTCCAAGACTTCAGCTCGCCGAACACGGCGGATTTCGGGCCGCCCCATTTTTCGTCGAACTCGACATCGAAAGGCGGTTTTATTTCCATTGGCGCGGGAAGATTTTGCACTTCGGCGGTCTTAACGGAACCGTCCGAATAGTTGGCGTGGATATCCCCGTTTGAGAAGAACTCGGCCTGCGACACGCTCAATGGCGCGGCCTCGCCGTTGCGTCCATAGCCTTTGATGTGAAGACCGGGCGCTTCGTTTTCAAACACGACAAAGATATTGGAATTGCCGTCCAGTTCGAACATCATGGCAGTCCTGTCGTCCTGCTCGATGAAGAAAGGAACGGCCTTTTTACTTCCGTCTTCGGGATTCCAAAAATAGGGCTTCCTGCCGGACACGTCGAACGAAAGGTTCACGCGGCGTTTTTCGGGCCGGTTGTTCAGGACCCAGTACCACGCCCTGCCGCTTTCGTCGACGCGTTTTGTCCACAGCACGTCGTCGCCCTTTACCGCTTCGGGAATTTTCATTTCCTCGGCGGCCTCGACTAGCGAGTAGTTGGCGTATACCGTCCCCTTTCCGATTTTCCTGACGGACTTTTCCTTGCCGCCAAAAAGCTCTTTGTTGAGTTTTTTCCATTCGGCGCGCGCCTTTTTGCCGCCTATGCGGGTTTCATATTCATCGTAAAAATATCCGGCGACCGTCGCCCCCTCTTCGACGTATTTTTTTATGGCTCGGAGGGTTTCGGCCCGCATAAACCTGCCGGGCGAGATTGAAAGCAGGTCGTATTTCATTTTGCCGGGACTGACGAGCCTGCCGTCCTCGACTTTAAGGAAGTCGCGCACCGCGCCCGCCGTGACGGAATCGACAAGGATTCCGGGCGGCGTGGGCTCGGTCGGGTTGAGCGCGGGAACTTCGTCTGCGAAAAGGTTGAGTATGCGCGCGTCGGGCCTGCCCTGCTGCATCATATACTGTATGCGGTTCAGGTATGCGAAGAAGGGCTTGGACATCTGCCACCACGTCTGCTTGCGGTTTATGGACGTACCCCACGGCTCCATCTGCCAGCCTGGCTGCCGCTCGTCGGGCTGGTGCACAAAGCTGTGGAAAACCATTATGTTGTAGCCGCCAAGCAGAATCCTGTCGAGCGTGCCCTTGAGCGTGGCGGGCGAGTTCGCCCAGTCGCCGCCCAATGATGTAGCGGTTTCGCACGTTACAAACTGCTTGCCGTAAAAGTGCGCCGCGCTCGGCGCGCCGTCGAAACGGGTTTTGCCCTTTGCGGAAAGTATTTTGCCCGGCTCGCGCTTGGGCTGCCAAACCTCGTCCTGCGGAAGGTCGGCAAATTTGAAGGTTTCGGGCCAGTCCTGCATGTAAAGGTGCACGGAAGGCTCGGTTTCATACAAAAGCCCGTTTTCGTGCAGGCGTTCGGCGAAACGCCCGTAGAAGTTGTCCATTATCATGCGCGAGGTCGTGCGGCGGTAGTCGGCCATGAAGGACTCGCTGTCCTCCTTGCCGTCCACTATGTTGCCGTCGAGCACGGGAACCCACGCGAAAAAGTCGTAGCCGTTCAAATTCCTGAAGCTTTTGTCGAAATCTTCCGTCCAGTTCTGCAGGCCGCACTCCCAAGAGTCGGTCTCGACGTATTTGAACACGCTGCCGGCCTTGTCGCCCGCGGCGTCTATCATTTTCTTCACGTAGCGGTCGAAGTGGAAGTCTAGAGCCTTGCCGCTGAACTTGTCTATTTCAAGGCCCCTGCCCGCGTCTGTCGCGGGGTCGTTGGTCTTGCCCGTGACGGTGTAGCCCAGCCTCATGATTTCCCAGTCGCCTTCCGGAACTTTCCATTTGAAATTGCCGTTTTCGTCGATGGCGTTCCTGAAGACTTTCACGTCTTTGCTTTTCACTGTCGCGTTCTGCGGAACGGGCGAAAGGTCTTTATCGAAGCCGTGGAAATTTATCTGTTCGAAAATGTGCGCGTAAGTGTAGCCGTCGTCGAGGTTGGCCTTGCGGCGGTAGTCTTTTATGCCTGCGGCGATGCGCGAGACCTCGCCCTTTGCAAGAAGCTCGAACTCCATTATGTCGAGGATTTTCAGGTTGGCGAAGTCGTTGTTTTCGTCGAAATCCTCTCCGTTGCGGTAGCGCATCACGCGCCAGTATTTGGCCGCGCGCGGCTTGAAATCCTTATAGCTGTCTACGCTCTGGCCTTCAAAATCAAGCTCCACAACCTTGTCGAATTTTTTGCCGTCGTCCGACGCCTCAAGCCATAGGTTCTTTGGGCGCACGCGCCAGTTGTTGGTGCGCATGAAAACCCCGGCGGCCTCGAAGGGCCTGTCGAATTCCATGGCAAAACCGTATGAGCCGAAATCCTTTTTGTCGGCCATTATGCGCGCATGCGGCAGATTTTCACCGTTGCCGGAAAACATGTCGGTAAGGGGATGCTCTGCTACTTCCACGCTTTCGCCGTTCGCCGCCTTCACGCCCTTGAGCGCGGCGGACATTTTAAGCTCGCCCGTGCGCACGGAGGGCCACGCCACGACCGCGATGTCGCGGTAGAAGCCGAGAGTTGAGCCGGGCTCGGAAAGGTTTATGACCTGCTCCTTGCCGTTGCCCGACGCCTTGGCCTTGCTCCATGTGAGCCTTTTCATGGAAAGCTCCACGGGCACCCACGGGCCGGCCGCCTCGGTCCAGCCGTCGCAGTTGTGTATGCCGATTTGCATGTTGTTTTTCGCGGCGGTGTCCACGACGAACGAAAAGGTGTCGTACCATTCCGGCGTATCGATTTTGAGGGGGCCGGGCTGGATGTAGTCGTGCCCGAACTGTATTCCGAACTGGAAGATTACCGCGCCGCCGTAGCCCTTGTCGGCCATCTCGGCGAGGTCCTTTTCTATGCCCTCGCGGGTGACGTTGCCGTCAACCCAGTGCCACCACGTCTGCACGCGCGACATGCCCGACGGGGTTTCAAAACCCGCGTAGTCCAAATTGTGCTCCGGCGAATCGGGATCGTAATTCGTGAACTTATAAAAATCCCCCGCGAAAGACTGCCCGCACAGAACGGAACACGCCAAAGCAAACACCTTTAAATTCCCAGTCATATATGCTCCTTTTCGGATGAAAAAAAATGGCGCAAACAAAAAATATTGCCCGCGCCAATGCAAAAGCTTGCGTTACTTGCGCCTGCGGCCAAACGCCAGCGCCAAAGCCAAGGCTCCGAATATTGCGGCAAGCGCGGCGGGTTCTGGCACGGCGATTGTGCCGCTTTCGACGTTGACCGTGCCGCCCTGCCAACTCCACACGAAGCTCTGCTCCACGCCGTTGTAGACAAAGGCCACACTCAGTCCGTCCGTGTCCGTCGCGCCCCTGATGATATCGAAAGTCCTGCCGTCGAGGCTGTCTCCCTCGCCGAACTCGCCCATGGCGAGGTCTATGAATATCTTCGTGCTTTTGTCTCCGGAAATGGCGTCGGCCTCTATATAGTCAACCGCGCCGTCCGAGGCCACGAAAAGAAGCTCGCCGCCGTCGAGCACAAGGTTTTGAACTTTTACAAACCTTTCCGAGGCGAGCGAAAATTTGCCGCCCTGAAGCGTAAGGCTGTTTATTTTCTGACCGTCATCTGCGCTGCCCATTTCGAGCATGCCGGATTCCACCGTGACGTTGAGCACCGCGTCGCCGTCGGCCGAGTATGTCTTGCCGCGCAGATGTATTGTCTGCTTGCCGCCGTTTTCGCCGTCCATGATCAGGTTCATTGTCTTTCCGGACGTCCAATAGCCGTAAAAGCCGCCGGTGAAATCGCCGCCCTGAAACGAGTTTGCGTCGGAGCCTTTGAAAATGAGGGTTGTGGAATTTGCGGCCTTGTCATTGTTGCCTATTGACACGTATCCGCTGCTGTTGAGGCCGCCTATCTGAATGAACGCGTCCACGCTGTAGCCGTTGTCGTTGTCGCCGGTGCCGCTCGCGTTTGTGCACCATCTGACGTTGTCCAAATTGACGGAGCCCCTTACGAGCATGGAAAGGTTTGTCCGCGAATAGTTTTCGCGCGGGCTCCAAACCATCCTCGATCCGTTGGGGCCGGATGAGACGGAACCGCCCGCCTTGATGGAAAAGTTTCCGCCTACTTCCAGATACTTGAAGCCCCTTGATCCGTTGGAATCGCCGAAGTCTGCGCCCGTGCCGTTGCCGAAAATCATCTCGAAATTCTCCTTTACGACAAGGCTTGCGGGATTATACGATGCGTGATCCTGCGAAGCTCCCGTTTCATACGGCCTGAACTGCGCATCCCAAAGGGTGTCTATCACAAGGTTTTTGACTGTAGCCGTCGAGCCTTGGGCAAAAAACGGCTTCGTGTGCTGCCCGTGCAGCAGGACATTGTCGTTTTCACCGGGGGTGTCCCTGCCGTCCGGCTTTTTCGTCCAAACGGAAGAATCGTTCCAGTTGTAGTCGCTCCAGCCGGCGTTGCTTCCGTCTGCGGCGCCTTCGTCCATGTTCGGGTACGAACGCTCAAAGTCGTAAACGTAGTCGCCAACGGCGGCAAATGACATAAGCGGCATGACGCCCGCCGCGGCAATCAGAATGGTTTTTGGGATAATATTCATATATGGTTAAAAATTTGTTTAATATTCGAAACTAAAAATAAAGCGCATCGTTACATCGCACAAGGAAAAACTTATAATTCGGCAATTTTGGAATAGATTATGCGCACGCCGCCGATTATCCCCGAAGGTATGGGGCCCTTGCCCCACGCCCAGCCGTGCGGGTTTGGCTGCCCGGCGGAGGGATAGACCTGGTCCATGTTGTTTGCCCATGTAAAGCGCTTTTCCGGCGGCAGGGCGGCCTCGTACAGGCAGCGGTTCGTCCACTGGTTGGCGACCTTCACTTCAAGTGCGTTTTTGCCGTCGTTCAGGAAATCGGTCACATCCAAAACATAGGGCGGCTTCCAGAGCGTGCCGACATTTTTTCCGTTGAGCCGCACCTCGCCGACGTCGCCGATTTTATCAAACTCAAGATAGGCGCGGGAGTCATTTTCGGGTTTTGCGGCCTCGAATTCTTTCTTGTAAGTGGCGATGCCCGAATAGTGCTTCACGCCCTCAAGCGGATGCTCCGTCCACGAAATGAGTTCGTCAAACTTGACAGACTTGGGGCCGCCCCATTTTTCATCGAACTCGACCGCAAAGGGCGGCTCGATTTTTTTCGCGGCGGGAATGGAATCGGCCGAAGCCTTCAATGTTTTCCCGTCCGAGGTTTTTGCTTCTACACTTCCCTTTCCAAAAAATTCCACTTTCAAATCTTTTCCGTCCGCGAAGACTCTCGGCGCGGACGAGACGGATTTTTCCGACTTGTAGTTCAAGTCTTCCTTAAGCTCACTTTCCGAAAGCGCCCTGTTTTCAAGGCGGAAATTTTTCGCTGTGTACGCCGCGTCGTCGGGGTTAGACGGATGGGCGGTGCGCAGCGAGCGGACTCCCGACTTCAAAAGCTTTCCGTCGAGATAGACGTTCGGGGCGTTGTCCTTGTAGACCACGGCTATGCGCGCATTCTGCGGGATGTCGGCCTCGGCCACGAGCACGGGGTATTTGAAGCCGGCGCTGTGTTCGAAAACCGCGACGGCGTTCTTGCCCACGCTCACGCCGACACCCGAATGCCCCGCGCCATAGGCGTCGCCGCCGAAACGCAAATGCATGCCTTCGGGCGGAAGGGCGAAAATCTGGTTGCGGTCGAACACCCCGTGCTGTCCCTCGGGCGCAAGCTCGATGTTGCCGGACGGGGAAACGGTGAATGACATTGTAAAATTTTCGCTTATGCCGACATAGCCGGGTTCCGCGCTCTCGGCGGGAATTTCCGGGAAGCGTTCGACGCCGTTTACGGAATATTTTTCAATTGCGGGCGCGGACGCCCTGGCGTTCTTTTCGAACACGACGAAAACATTGGAATGCGGCCTTATCGAAAGCGGCAGGAAGGTGCGGCCGTCCTTTTCGGAATACGCGGCGGCGTTTTCGCGCGAGCCCGTTTCGGCATCCCAAAGCTGAGGAACGACGCCCACCGCATCGAGCGCGGCGACAACTTCCATCTGCCTGCCGGAGGGGTTCAGAATCCAATACCAAGCGTCGCCGTTCGAACGCACGCGCTTTTGCCAGCGCGGCCTGTCGATTTTTCCGTTCGCGCCGAAAAGCTCGACGGAGGGTTTCATGCCCATCGCCTCCGCCGCCTCTTTGGCGGTATAGTTGGCGTAAACTTTGCCTTTCCCGATTTTTATGACGGCCTTTTCGTCGCTTCCTCCGAACAGTTTTTTATTGAGGGCTTCCCATTCCTGACGGTCTTTTTCGCCGCCCGCGTTCGTGCGGTAGCCCTTGAGGTTGAAACCCGAAACCGCCGCGCCCTCTTCAACGAGCTCCCTGATTTTTTTCAGCGTTTCGAGGCGCACAAACCTGTCGGAAGAAATCGCCAGAAGCTCGTACTTCATGCGGCCGGGGCTGGTGAGCCTCCCGTTTTTCACCCTCACGAAATCGCGCACGCCCTCGCCGTTTATCACGTCGGTCATTATGTCGTTGGGGTATTCAAGTTTCGGCGTCCACGCGGGGATTTCGTCGGAATACAGGAAGAGGATTTTCGAGCCCGCGCCGCCCTTTTGAAGCATATACTGCGCGCGCGCAAGATATGAGAAGAAAGGCTTTGAAAGCGGCCACCACGTAAGCTTGCGCGTGACAGTCGTGCCGAAAGGCTCCATCGACCATCCGGGATAACGCTCGTCGGGCTGGTGCGTGTAGGTGTGGAAAACTATCTGGTTGTAGCCCGACTCCAAAACATAGTCGAGCGTGATTTTCAAATCGACGGGGCCGTCGGTCCAGTCGCCCGTCCACGAGGTGAGCGACTCGCACGTTGCGAGCTCCTTGCCGAAGAAGTGCGCCGCGCTCGCCGCATAGGGGCGGTCGTTTCCGTAGGGCATGTCGTGTATGCGCGAAGGGTCGCGGCGCGGCTGCCATATTTCATCCTGCGGGATGTCGGGATACTTGAATATCGACATGTGGTCCATCACGTAGGCGTCTATGCACGGCTCGGCCTCGTAGGTCATACCGGCCTTGTTGACGAGTTCCGCAAAATGCCCGTAGAAATTTTCGACCACAAGCTTGGAAGTCGTGCGGCGGAAGTCCTTCAGAAAGTTTTCCGTGGCCTCCCTGCTTTCCATGGCCTCGCCCGCGAAAACGGGCAGCCACGCGAGCATGTCGTAGCCGTTCAAATCCTTGAACTCGCCGTCCATGCCTTCCGTCCAAGTCTGGTTGCGGCATTCCCATGAGTCTGTGGAAATCTGCGTAAAGCCCTCCTTGCGCGAGAACTTTCCGGCGGCGTCCAGCGCCTTCTGCGGATACGCGGCAAAATGCAGATCGAGCGCCTCCCTGCTGAACTTGTCCACTTCAAAACCCGTACCTTCCGGAGTCGCGGGGCCGTTGACTTTTCCCGTGGTAGTATAGCCCAAACGCATAACCTTCCATTTGCCTTTCGGCGCCTTGAAAGAAAAAGAGTCGCCGTCTTTCATGGCGTCGCGGAAAACTTTCACATCCTTCACCTTAACGAGCGCAGCTTCGGGAATTGCATTGTCGTCGTTTTCAAAGTCGGTGGCCCACACCCACTGCATTACGGATTTTTCCGGCAGCCTTTTCACCCAGCCGCCATCGGGCGCGCCCTGCTGCGGAACCGGCCACGCGATAACCGCAATGTCGCGGTAGAAATTGTGTTCGGACGGAGGGGTTTTCAGCGTGAGCGTCTTTTCAGAGCCGTCGCCCTCGACAGTCTCAATTGTCCATGTGAAAACCTTCATCGAACTTTCGACGGGAACCCACGGGCCGCCCGCGGTATTCCAGCCGTCGCAGTTGTGTATGCCGATTTCCACGCCGTGCTTTGCGCCTACTTCAGCGGCGTACGCGACCATCTCCAGCCAGTCCTGCGACGCGAACTTCACGGGGCCGTGGTTGCTGCGGCTGTCGAGGCTGAATATCGTGGCGCGGCCTATGCCCTTGTCGGCCATCTCGGCGATGTCGCGCTCTATTCCCTCTTTCGTCACGTTGCCGTGAACCCAGTGCCACCATGTTGATGTGCGCGCCTTGCCCGACGGGCTCGCGAAGTCTTCAAACTTCAGCGCGTTTTTGCCCGCGTCGGGATTGTAATTGGTATACTTGTAATAATCGTCGGCCGCGAAGCAAAGGGCCGAAGCCCCCGCAAGCGCGAGAAAAAGGGCTTTTTTTATATCCATGCTATTTCAGTTCTTTCGTCTGAGTATAAATTATTTTCATGCCGCCCATTATGCCCGAAGGGATTGGGCCCTGCGTCCACGCGATATGCGCGTGCGTAGTTCCGCCGAACTCCGGATAGAGAGCCTGCATTGTGTTCGACCACGTGAGGCGTTTTTCCTTCGGCAAGGTGGAATCGTAAAGGCACCTGTTTGCCCATGTGTTGGCAACCTTTATTTCGAGCGAGTTCTCGCCGGGCTTGAGAAAATCCGTAACATCGAGAATGTACGGCGGCTTCCACAGGCCGCCCGCGACCTTGCCGTTAATAATTATTTCGGCGACGTCGCCGATTTTCGCGAATTCCAGGTACGCGCGGCCGCCGTCTTTCAGGCGTGCCGCGGGAACGTTTACCGTCTTTTTGTACACGGCGATTCCCGAGTAATTTTTTATGCCTTCGTTTTCATGCTCAGTCCAAGAGATGAGCTTGTCGAATACCGCCGACTTCGGCGCGCCCCACTTTTCGTCGAACTCGACTTCGAAGGGCGGCTTGATTTCCGTAGGCTTGGCAAGCTTGTCCGCCTTCGCAGAAAGCGTTTTGCCGCCGGAGGTTTCCGCAGACACTTCGCCGGGGCCGAAAAATTCCGCAAAAATTTTCCCGTCTTTGCCCGCGAAAATTTTCGGTTCCATAACGGGCTTGCCGCTCCTGTAGGACAGGTCTTTTTTGATGTCGCTTTCGGAGAGCGCGGAAAATTCCACGCGGGCGTCGGAAGCGCCCATGCCTGGCGATTCAAGCGACGAAGGGTGCGCGACGCGCTTCGAGCGCACGCCAGTTTTCAAGAGCTTACCGTTGAGGTAAAGGCTCGGAACGTTGCCGCTGTAAACCACCGCGATGCGGCTGTTCTCGGGAACTTCTACCGCCGCCACCAGCACGGGATTTTTAAAGAAGCTGCCGTGCTCGTAAACCGCAATGCCGTTTTTACCCACGCTCAGGCCCGCGCCCGAATGCCCCGCGTCGAACTTCTCGTGCATAGGCTCGGGGTATATCGCGAAATTCTGTTTGGAGTCGAATACGCCGTCCTGCCCCTCTTCACCCAGCGCGATGTCCGACATCGGCGAAACCGTAACAGCCATCGTGAAGTTTTCGGCGGCATCCACTTGCGCGCCGCCAGCCGCCATGTTCGGGAAACGCTCTTTGCCGTCCACCGAATACTTTTTTATCGGGTCGAATCCTTCGGATTTCTTTTTAAACACTATAAAAAGGTCGGAATATGGCTTGAGCGTCACGGGCAGAGCCGTGTAGCCGTCAATATCGGCAAAGGCCGCAAGCTCGGTTTCGCTTCCGTCCTCGGCATCCCATACATAGGGCTTCATTCCGCGCACGTTGAAGTGCGCGTTTATTTCTGCATAGCCCGCGGTGCCGTTCAGAAGCCAGTACCACTGCTCGCCGTTTTCAAATATGCGCTTTGTCCAGCGGATGTCTCCGCTTTTTCCGTTTTTGTCGAAGAACTTCACCTCGGGCCTTATGCCGAGTTCGGCGGCGGCCTCCTTCGCGGAGTAGTTGGCGTAAACTTTGCCCTTGCCGATTTTTATCACGGCTTTTTCGTCGCTCCCGCCAAAGAGCTCTTTGTTGAGTTTCTCCCATTCGGCATGCGCCTTTTTGCCGCCGACGTTCGTGCCGTAGTTTTTGATGTTGTAGCCGGAAACAACCGCGCCCTCTTCGACGAGCTTTTTGATTTTCCTCAAAGTCTCAAGGCGTATGAACGCGCCGGGCGATATTGCGAGGAAATCGTACTTCATTCGGCCGGGGCTGACGAGCTTGCCGCCCTCAAACTTCAGCCAGCCGCGCACGGCCTCGCCATTGGCGAGGTCCGCGATGACGTTTTCGGGGAAGTCCTGCACGGGCTTGCCCGCCGGTATGGAGTCGGCGTAAAGAGCGAGTATGCGCGAGTCGGGCCTGCCTTTTTGGAGCATGTACTGCGCGCGCTGCAAGTAGGTGAAGAATGGCTTGGCCAGCGGCCACCATGTGAGCTTGCGGTTCAGCGCGGTGCCGAAGGGCTCCATCTGCCAGCCGGGGTATGTGTCGTCGGGCTGGTGCGCATAGGTGTGGAACACGAGCGTATTGTAGCCCGTAAGCAGAATCCTGTTGGCGGTCTCCTTGAGGTCTGCCGGGCAGTCCGTCCAGTTGCCCGTCCACGACGTGAGCGACTCGCACGAAACGAGCTTTTTGCCGTAGAAATGCGCCGCGCTGGGGGCGGTCGGGAACACGTTCGAAAGCGGCTCGTTGGGCCACACCGGATTTTCGACCGTCAGCGTCCTTATTTTGTTTATGTTGCGCGACTGGCTCCAGATTTCGTCCTGCGGCACGTCGGCGTACTTGTAGGTAGAAATCTGGTTCATTACGTAGGAGTCCCACGACGGCTCGGTCTCGTATTTGAGGCCCGCGTCGTGTATGCGCTTTGCCAAATGGCCGTAGAAATTTTCGTTTACGATGTGCGAAGTCGTGCGGCGGAAATCCTTCAAGAAGTTTTCCGTGGCGGCGCGGCCGTCTACGGCCTCGCCCGCAAAAACCGGAACCCATTCCAAAAAACCGTAGCCGTTGAACTCTTCGAACATTTTGTCGAAGCCCTCCGTCCAGTTCTGGTTTTCGCACTCCCATGAGTCGGTTGACAATATCTTGAAAGACTTGCCCGCGTTTTCGCCCGCCGCCTCTATGAGCTTCTGCGAATAGGCGTCGAAATGGAAGTCGAGGGCGCTCTTGCTGAACTTGTCGACTTCCAAGCCGCTGCCGAAATCGCTGGCGGGCCCGTTGGTCTTGCCTGTCGAGGTATAGCCCAAACGCATGACTTTCCATTTGCCCTTGGGCGCCTTCCATTTGAATTTTCCGTCCTCCGAGACAGCGTTTTCAAAAACTTTCACGTCTTTGGATTTCACAATGGCGCCCGCGGGAATTGGGCGTTCGTCTTCGGGGAATGTCTCCATCCAGCTCCTTACCTGCGCGCTTTTCTCGCGGACTCGCCCGATGAAGCTGCCCTGCCTCGACGGCTCGCCTTTCGCCAGAAGCTCGAATTCAAAAATGTCGAAAATCAGCGGCGAGTTCGGCTCGTTCCAGCCGCTCGCGTTTGGGTCGGGATAGCGCACCACGCGCCAGTACTTTGCCTTTTTCGGGTTGAAAAAATCAGTAATGGCGGTGCTCTTTTCAAAATCGAGCTTCAGCACCTTTTCAAAGTTTTTCCCGTCGTCTGAGGCTTCCAGCCAGACGTCCGCCGGGCGCATCCTGTGCGGGTTCACATAACAGTAAACGCCGCCCGCTTCGAAAGGCTTTTTAAACTTCATCGTGAAGCCGTAGGGAACGAGCTTTTCGTTTTCGGTTATGAAACGCGCGTGGTCCAGCGTGGCGCTGTGCCCCTTGAACATGTCCTTTACCGGGTGGTCGGCGGGGAAAACGGTCTCGGGCGTGGCGGGCAAGATGTCCTCGAGCGTCTTCTGCATTTCGAGTTCTTTGCCGTATTTTGTCGGCCACGCGATCACCGCGATGTCGCGGTAGAAATCCAAAATGTGGTGCGGCTTTTCCAAATCCAGAACCTTTTCGCTTCCGTCGCCGTCGACATATTCTATCGTCCACACGAGCTTTTTCATCGAGTTTTCGACCGGGTTCCACGGGCCTCCCGCCTCGTTCCAGCCGTCGCAGTTGTGCGCGCCTATTTCCATGCCGTTTTCCGCCGCCACCTGCGCGGCGTAGGCGAACATCTCATACCACTCGGGCGAGGCGAATTTCACCGGGCCCCTTATGGAGCCTTCGAGCCCGAAAATCACCGCCGTGCCGTAGCCCATTTCGGCCATGGCGTCCAAGTCTTTCTTTATGCCGTCTTTGGAAACGTTGCCGTTAATCCAGTGCCACCATGTCTGCAGGCGCGCATCCTTGTCTGACGCCTTCGAAAACTCCCCGATGTTCGGCGCGTTTTCCGCCGCCTCGGGATTATAGCTTGAATACCTGTAAAACCCGTCCGCGCCATGGGACGACAAGGCGACGCAAAGCGCCGCGAAAGAAACAATCGCTTTTCTCATTTTAATAAAAAAATCCTCCCCAGGAAATTATTGCCGTTATTTGTACGAAAGTTTTACGATAATATAAACGGCAGTCAAACGTTTTTGTAAAATTCCAAAACCATCCAACAAAAATCCAACGCCAAGTGCATTTTTTCCGCTAAAAAGCTTGAATATATACAAACAACTAGAAAAATCGACAGCCATGAAAGCTATTATACCCCTATTAGCAACAGTTATGTTCGCGTCCGCAGCCGGCGCGGCAGAGTACCATGTAACCACGCATGGCGGCAGCCTCGAAGACGCCGGAACGTTCACGCCATCGGGCATCCCCGGCGAGGACGACACCATCATTTTCGACAATACTAGCGTTCAGTAGGTTTACTTTAACACGGACCACACCTACGACGCCTTCAAGATTGACGGTTACGCGGGACATCTTCTTACACTCGTAGCAAGAAGCAACTCCCTTACGGTAAACAAGGACCTCACAATCAACACAAACGGGTCGCAAGTCGTATCTTTTGGAGACAATTCCGGCAAAAACGACGGTTTTTCACAGATAGTCATCAAGGGCGATTTAGTATCCGTAAACGACATCCAGCTGAAAACCTGCTTTTACGGCGGCGGCGATTATTCCGAATCAAACCCCTCGATGATAGTCGGCGGCGCGGCCCTGTTCAATACGGTCGGAACCGGAGACCTCCGCTGGGCACTGAACGCCTATAACGGCGACAAAGGATGGCTCCCGGCGGTAATCCAGCTCGGCGGCCTTTCCTCGGCGAACGTCAACGGCAAGAACCTGATTCTTTGCAACAACGACTCCGGCAGGGACACCACGCTCCTTTTCAAAAATTACGGCTCGACCGCCTTCACCGGCGGAGACTCCACCGTCACCCTGACAAGCTGGTACAGCAGCTCGGAAGGCTACATAAACATTGTAATGGACAACACCTCCAACAAAAACGCGCAGACACTCCGCGTAAAGAGGCATGGTACCGACACCAACGAGGAAAGGGACATTACCCAAAACAGTACAGTGACCGTTAGAAACGGCGTGCTCAACATGTACTCCGACACCAAGTTCAAGTCCACCGAAATCACCGGCGACGGCACGCTCGGCATCGCCGGCCTCACCTCGGCCGACGACAAGGCGGGCTCATTCATCACCGGCGAACTTCTTCTCAACGGCGGCGACATAGTTTTCGACGTCGGCAGAACCGCCAACGACTCCATCACCGCCGACTCGATTACCGGCAACTCCACAGGCATAATACTCGACCTCAACCCCGACGAATTCGCCATCGGCGACAGCATAGACCTCGACCTTGAACTGTTTAAAATCGCCGCGGCCGTCGACCTCAGCGGCACAAAAGTTACAATCATGCTGGGCGGCGTCGAACAGACCGACCTCTCGCACATATGGAACAACGGCAGCATCAACATCTCCGGAACCATAATACCCGAGCCGTCGGCCATTGCCGCCATTTTCGGCGCGGCAGCCCTCGCGCTCGCCGCATACCGCAGGCGCAGGTAATATTTGCATTTACACATAAAAAAAGGGCGAGGCCGTTACGGCTTCGCCCTTTTTTATTGTAATATTATACCCCGAATCCTTTTAAAGTTCGGCACATAACCGCCACGCGCCATAAGTCACCCAATTAGAAACCCCATAGACAGGGCCGCAGCGAATATTAGAATGTTGCGGGACGTGTCGGCAAGAACGGAGTTCAACCCGCGGCCCGCGCCAATCTTGCGCATTTTGAGCCATGCGCAAATGTGTGCAAACGCATAGATGCATGCCAAAAGTGCGGCATATGGTTTTCCCAAAGGAATGAATGTAAGGGAAATGGACCATGCGGCCGCACCAGCCCCGAGGTAAAACATCCCCCCTCCCTTCGCGCCGAGAATCACAACCAGCGTGCGCTTGTTGTTGTCCGCGTCCTGACGGATGTCGCGATAATTGTTGAGGATTAGCAGCGTGTCCACGGCAAAACCGCACGCGGCTGCAGAGGCCCATGCGGCCGCAGTCACGGCTCCGGCCATCACATAGTATGTGCAGCATACGGGAACAAGCCCGAAAAATACGAAAACAAGAAGGTCTCCGAGCGCGTTGTACGACATCGGGAAGGGCCCCGCGGTATATAAAAAGGCGAATGCGACGCATAATGCGCCGACCGCAATCAGCCATGGGCCGCCGTAAAAAAGTATCGCGCAGCCGACAAGGCAGGCGGCGGCCGTTGTGATGGCTATGCCGGCCTTCATTGCGCGTTTGGTTATCCAGCCTTTCGCGCACGCCCTGTCCGGGCCGAGACGCCCTTCGCGGTCCCCTCCCTTGAGGAAATCGAACAGGTCGTTTATAAAATTGGCGTCAACCTGCATTATGAGCGCAAACAACAGGCACAGGACTGCAGGCGCGCCCTTGAACGCGCCGTCGGAATACGCCAGCGCGCACGCCACCGCAACGGGAGCGGCGGCCGCCGCGAGCGTCTTGGGGCGCGCGGCCAGCATCCATGCTGCGATTGAATTCGTCTTTATTTTACGCTCCATATCTTTTGCAAATCTGCCGAATATTTTCCCATAACCCGCCTGTTAGTCAAAGGGATATTTTTTGAGAGGAACCGGACGATGCCGCAAAAAAAAGCGGCATCGAAATGATGCCGCCTTGTGAATCGTTTGCCGTATCCTTACTCTGCGAGGAGCAGCTCGAGCATTTTCTTTGCGGAGTACGGGATGGTAGTGCCGGGGCCGAAGATGGCGGCGGCGCCATGGTCGAAGAGGTACTGGTAGTCCTGGGCGGGGATGACGCCGCCCACGATAATCATGATGTCTTCGCGGCCGAGCTTCTTGAGCTCTTCTACGAGCTGGGGAAGGAGCGTCTTGTGGCCGGCGGCCAGCGAGCTCATGCCGATGATGTTCACGTCGTTCTCGACGGCCATCTTTGCGGTTTCCTCGGGGGTCTGGAAGAGCGGGCCCACGTCGACGTCGTAGCCGAGGTCGGCGTAGCCTGTCGCGACGACTTTCGCGCCGCGGTCGTGCCCGTCCTGGCCCATCTTGGCGATGAGGATGCGGGGCTTGCGGCCTTCCTTTGCCTCGAATTTCTTGACGAGTTCTTCGATTTCCTTGACGGTTTCCATGTTTTTGGAGTCCTTTTCGAATTCTTTTTCGTAGACGCCGCTGATGGAGCGGATGACGGCCTTGTAGCGGCCGAACACCTTTTCGCACGCGAGCGAGATTTCGCCGAGGCTTGCGCGGCTTTTCGCGGCTTCCACGCTGAGTTCGAGGAGGTTGCCCTGGCCGGTTTCGGCGCATTTGGTTATCTCTTCGAGGATCTGGCGCACCTTGGTGTTGTCGCGGTTTTTGCGCAGCGTCTCAAGCTTCTTGATCTGCGCTTCGCGGACGGCGGAGTTGTCGATGTCTAGAATGTCGAGCGGCTGTTCCTTTTCGAGCCTGTACTTGTTGAGGCCGACGATGGTTTCGCTCGAGTTGTCGATGCGCGCCTGGCGGCGTGCGGAGGCTTCCTCGATGCGGAGCTTCGGCAGGCCGGCTTCGATTGCCTTTGTCATGCCGCCGTACTTTTCGACTTCCTCAATGTGGCCCCATGCGCGGTGCACGAGGGCGTTGGTGAGGCTTTCCACATAGTAGGAGCCCGCCCACGGGTCTATGACGTTGCAGATGCTCGTTTCATCCTGCAGGTACAGCTGCGTGTTGCGTGCGATACGGGCCGAGAAGTCTGTGGGCAGCGCAATGGCCTCGTCGAGGGCGTTGGTGTGCAGGCTCTGCGTGTGGCCGAGGGCCGCGCCCATGGCTTCGATGCAGGTGCGCGCGACGTTGTTGAAGGGGTCCTGCTCGGTGAGCGACCATCCGCTGGTCTGCGAGTGCGTGCGCAACGCGAGACTCTTCGGATTCTGAGGGTTGAACTGTTTGACGATTTTCGCCCACAGCATTCTGGCGGCGCGCATCTTGGCAACTTCCATGAAGTAGTTTTTGCCGATGGCCCAGAAGAAGGAGAGGCGCGGCGCGAACTGGTCGACCTTGAGGCCGGCCTTTTCGCCTTCGCGGAGGTATTCGAGCCCGTCCGCGAGGGTGTAGGCCATTTCGAGGTCCGCCGTGGCGCCCGCTTCCTGCATGTGGTAGCCGGAAATCGAGATGCTGTTGAACTTCGGCATGTTCTTCGAGGTGTACGCGAAGATGTCGCCGATGATCTTCATCGAGGGCGTCGGGGGGTAGATGTAGGTGTTGCGCACCATGAACTCCTTGAGAATGTCGTTCTGGATGGTGCCCGCGAGCTGTTCAAGCTTCGCGCCCTGTTCGAGGCCCGCGACGATGTAGAACGCGAGAATCGGAAGGACCGCGCCGTTCATGGTCATCGAAACCGATACCTGAGAAAGCGGGATTTTGTCGAACAGCACCTGCATGTCCATGATGGAGTCTACCGCGACGCCCGCCTTGCCGACGTCGCCGACGACGCGCGGGTGGTCGGAGTCGTAGCCGCGGTGCGTGGCCAGGTCGAACGCGATTGAAAGGCCCTTCTGGCCCGCCGCGAGGTTCCTGCGGTAGAACGCGTTCGATTCTTCGGCCGTGGAGAAGCCCGCATACTGGCGGACCGTCCAGGGGCGGACGACGTACATGGTGGCGTAGGGGCCGCGCAGGAAGGGCGCGATGCCCGCGGTGTAGCCCGCCTTGACGTGTTCGATGTCCTTGATGTCGTCGCCCGTATAGAGGGGCTTGACGGGGATCTGCTCCATCGTGTCGATTACGAGGTCGTCTATTTTGCGGCCTGTTTTCTTTTCGATTTCCGCCTGCCATTCCGTCAGCGTCTGTTTCGCCTTCGGGTTTTCAAACGCAATCTTTGTGAAATCCGGATTTTTACTCATTTTAAAGTTTCCTTTCGCGTTTAACTAGAGAACGCCTATGGCCGAAAGCATCGACTTGAGGGTTTCGTAATTGTTGCTCTTTATGCTAATGCTGCCGTCGTAGCCGGCCGCCTTGTAGCCTTCTTCGGCTTCCGCGGCGGGCGCGCCCGCCATGAGAACCTTGGCGTCGGGGGCCGCGGCCTTGATGGCCTTCGTGACAGCCGGAACGAGCTCCGGATAAGTGTCGTCCGTCGAGCATATCACCGCGTATTTCGCGCCGCTTTCCTTGAACGCCTTGGCGGCGTCTTCGGGGGTTGCGAAACCGTTGGGGTATATAACTTCGAAACCGCCGACTTCGAAGAAGCCGCGGATAAAGTCCGCGCGCGCCTTGTGCTGGAGCAGCGGGCCCATCGTTGCAAGGAAGAGCTTCGGGCCGTGGCCCTTTTCTTCCCTGTACTTGGCGCTCGCCATGCGGAGCGCTTCAAAGTGCTCGACCGCCCTGTGGATGTTGAGCGGCTCGACCGCCGTTTCCTTGCCACACTTGCACACGGCTTCGCTCATCGCGGAGATTCCCGCGCCCTTTGCCGCCGCTTCCACGAGCTTGGCGATTACGTCAGCGCCCTTCGCGCCGCCCAGGTCTATGGCGACGTCCTTGCGTTCGGCCGCGACTTGCTTGCTGCGCTTTTCAAAGTTTTCCTTGCATTCGCAGGCGCCCTTGTCGAGGAGCTTTTCGGTCATGTTGGCGTAGTTGTTCGTGCCAACTACCGAGCTTCTGCGCGTATCGTAAAGCTTCTTCCGGCCCGCCGCGGTTTCGGCCACGGCCTTCTGGACCATGCCGCTTTCGAGGGCTTTGACCATGCCGCCTTCGGCCTCGATTTTCGAGAACACTTCCCAAGCCTTGCCGGCAACTTCGCGCGTGAGGTTTTCGACATAGTAGGAGCCGCCCGCCGGGTCGATGACGTCCGTGAGGTTGCACTCTTCCTGGAGGATTACCTGCTGGTTGCGCGCAATGCGCTCCGAGAACTCGTCGGGGCGGCGGATGATTTCGTCAAACGCGCCGACCGTAAGGCTGTCCATGCCGCCGATGACGCCCGAGAAGGCTTCGGTGGTGGTGCGCAGCATGTTCACGTAGGGGTCGTAGACGGTCTTGTTGTAGATAGCGGTGCGCGCGTTGACGCGTATCTTTTGGGCTTCCTTGTCGCCGCCGAATTCTTCGACGATTTTGGCCCACACGATTCTCGCCGCGCGGAGCTTGGCGATTTCCATGAAGAAGTTCGAGCCGAGCGAGAGGCGGAAGCGCACGAGCTTCGCGGCGTCGTTTATGTCCATGCCGCGCTCAATCATGGCGCGCAGGTATGCTACTGCGGTCGCCATTGCGATTCCCAGTTCCTGCACCGCGCTTGCGCCGGCGCTGCTGTATGCCATGGTATCGACGCCGATTGCTCCGAACTTGGGCATGTTCTTGGCGTTGTAGGCGGCTATCGCGTACATTTCGTCATACGCGCAGTCCATGCTTCGGCTGAGCTTGCCTCGCCTTGCGAGTTCGCCTATCGGGTCGAAATAGATGCCGCCGCTTAGCTTCTTGCCCTTCTGCGAGGCGTAGAGGGCCGCGACGATGTCGGCGGCGAAGCTTGCGGTGTGGATGTTGATGTCTATGCAGTCGGTTTCGACGCCCTTGAGGGCGACGTCAAAATCCTTCGCCGTGGAAATGGATAGGCGGCCTTTGCCGGCCACGCGGCACTTCTCGGACTTGTCGGCGTCCACGCCGTGCGCGCTCGCGCAGTCGAGGACTATCTCGACGGAGGTCTGCCCCTTGTTGAGGGCGTCGACAATCTTCCTGTTGAATTCTTCCGGCAGCCCCGCGCTTATTTCCTGGGAAACAGCCCACGGAGCGCCGCGGTTGCCTTCGGCGCTTATGCCGCGCACATAGTCGTCGTAACCCGGCAGGGAAACTTCGAAGGTCATATCCTCTTTATAATATATGGGCTTGAGGGTTATGCCTTCCGGAGTTTTCGTGTACATCTTCTTGTCGAAGGGCGCGCCCTTGAGGAGCTTCACCGCTTCTTCATGCCACTCTTCGTAGGTAGTGGGCTTGAATTCTGCGAACAGATTGTCGTTTTCTTTCATTGTTACTTATGGTGTTAAATAAATCCTAGAGGCGCACGGTTAAATGCGTCTATATGCCCAAAATCGGAGGGCGCGGAGCGCATTCCGAAAACTGCGCTAAGCAAACAGAATCATACAGTTTTGGGATTTCGTCAAGAATTCTTTGTTATATTGGGGCCTGCCGGAGGCTTTGGTCCAGACACGGCCGCGTCCCCTTTCCTATGTTCAAAAACTCATAGACGCGTGCGGCGAAAACGCGGGGAAGTTTTTCAAATATGTCGAAACCGACTCGTGGAAATGCAGCGTGCATAACTGGACGGAGGGCTTTGACGAGGCTTTCAAATAACTAAACGGCTACGACATGCTGGCATGGACGCCCGTTTTTGCGTGTGTCTGCGTGGGCGGAAACTAAAAGAGCGAAAACTTGTTAAACGACTTCCGCCGCGAAATCACGGAGAATCGTCCATACTCCGTCGGATTTCCCATCCGTTTCATGGGCGTCGAATGTGCGCGTGGAAAATTTTGCAGCGCCTGCCGACGAACTCTCACATGACGCCGAGACCGCGAAGCTCGCGCGTTTCGACGAAATGTCTCCAAGGCTCCGCACCGACGGCATAAGGCACCATTACGGCATTGCTAAATATATGAAGGAAATCGATGTTCCCGCCGAAAACCCCAGCATTGGCGTACGAGCGTGTCTGGAGTTTGAAAAAATCGCAGAAGTCGCCGAAATAATCATCAACGGCAAAACCCTCGGCGGCCTGTGGAAGCCCACTACCGGCCCGACATAACCGAAGACCTGAAGCCCGTCAAAAACATTCCCGAAATAAAAGCGGCCAACACATGGGTCAACCGCTGTCTTTACGACGCCTCTTCCCCAAAGAACAACGCCTCATATGGTCGAACTCCATGAAATTCTTCCCCCCGACGCCGCAGAAAAAAAACTCGGCAACATCCCCCACATCTACACAAGCACACCAACTGCCGCAACGATCACTCATTGCCCCACGATTCCATGGATTCCGGCATAGTCGGAAGCATTCGCATCCTTTACTCGCAAACGCTTGAACTGAAATAAAAAACGGGGCTCATATCCGCCCCGTTTATAACTTCCTCACACTATCCGTTCAAAAGACCGCATTGCAGGCCGCGAAGTTCGGCCATGCCTTTCATGCGGCCTATGTAGCTGTATCCGGGATTTGCGGTCGGAGGCTTTGAAAGATCGTCTGCCATGTCCCTGCCGTGGTCGGGGCGGAACACTATGCGCTCGCCGCCATTTGCGAGGCGCTTTCTTTGTATTTCCAGAAGTTTTTTGACAACCTTTCGCATGGGCACGGATCCTTCCAGATGTCCGGCTTCATAAAAGCTTCCGTCTGCCTCGTGCTCGGTACTGCGCAGATGGGCTACGAAAACCCTGTCTTTAAAGGCGTCCAGCATCTTGGGAATGTCGTTATGGCGGCCGGCGCTGAGAGATCCGGTGCAGAACGCGATGGAATTCGCGGGGCTGTCGTAAAACTTCATGATTTTTTTGAAGTCTTCCAGAGACGACGCTATGCGCGGAAGCCCCAGAACGGGGAACGGCGGGTCGTCTGGATGTATGCTTAAACGCGCTCCGCATTCTTCCGCCACAGGGGCGACCTCGCGCAGAAAGAGCTTCAGGTTTTCGCGCAAATCGTCCGGGCCAATGCCGTCATAGGCGGCTAGCATTTTTCTCACGTCCGCGATGGAAAGACCCATTTTGCACCCGGGGAAAACGTCTATTATGGCGCGCTCAAATTCCTTGCGTTTTTTGGGCGAAAGCGACGCGTAAAATTTTTGCGCGCCCTTCAGCTGCGCGGCGGTGTAGCTTTGTTCGGCGCCTTTGCGTTTGAGTATGAAAATTTCAAACGCCGCAAACTGCGCGGGGTCGTAGCGAAGGCATGTGGAGCCGTCCGGAAGCTTAAAATGCAGATCTGTGCGAACCCAATCGAGCACGGGCATGAAATTGTAAATTATGTCCCTTATCCCGCACGCCGCCAGATTTTCCATGCTCTTTTTATAGTTGGAAATGTGGCGGACATAGTCGCCGGAACGCGTCTTTATGTCTTCGCTCACGGGCAGGGACTCCACGACGCCCCATCTCATACCGGCGTCGGATATTTTTTTCTTTAGCTTTTTTATTTCCGATTTAGGCCATAGTTCGCCGTACGGAATGCCGTGCAGAGAGGAAAATATGTTCTCCGTTCCGGCCTGGCGTATGTAAGAAAGCGGCACGGGGTCGTTTTCGCCGTACCATCTAAATCCGTTTTCCAGAAAATATTTGCCGCAGTCTTTTTGCGAATCCATAGCTAAACCCCCGTATAGGCCGAAAACCCGCCGTCAATCGGTATGACCGTTCCCGTCACAAATTTCGAAGCGCCGCTTATGAGGAAATGGACGGCCCCGCAGATTTCGTCCGCCTGTCCAAACCTTCCGAAAGGGGTTTTGGCAATGACCTGCGATCCCCTTTCAGTCGGGGTCCCGTCGCCGTTTAAAAGCAGCCTTCTGTTCTGTTCGCCGATAAAAAAACCCGGGGCTATCGCGTTGACACGCACGCCTTCGCCGATTTTTTTTGCAAACTCGACCGCCAGCCACTTGGTGAGGTTGTCTATGCCCGCCTTTGCGTTGGAATAACCCAAAACCCGCGTTAGCGCGCTCTGCGCGGCCATTGACGAGAAGTTAACTATCGCGCCGCGTTTTTGCTTTTCAAAAACCTTCGCAAACGCAAGGGTTGAAAGCAGAACACCGCCGAGGTTCAAATCCATCACAGAACGCCACTGGTCGAAGTCGAGGTCGAAAAAGCTCTGCGACGGGCCTATAACGGCGCCCGGCATGTTTCCGCCCGCCCCGTTTATGAGCGCGTCTATTCGGCCAAATTTCGACAGAATTTTTTCGTTCGCGCCCTCAAGAGAGTCTTTGTCGGTTACGTCGCCTGTGAAATACGCCGAATCCGGGCTGTCTGATGAGATTTCCGCAAGCAGGGCTTTCAGCCTGCCCTCCGTGCGCCCAAGCAGGGCAAGCCGCACCCCCTGCGCCGCCAAATACTTGGAGAGAGCGCCGGTAAGTGCACCCGCCGCGCCTGTTACGACCACAACTTTGCCTTTAATATCAAACAAGTCTTCCATAAACTATAAAGCAGCCTTTTTCTTTGTGCAAAAAAACGAGATCACCACCGCCGCAAGGAACAGGGCGAACAGCAGAATTCCGAAAATGCCCAGCTTGTTCCAGAGAACCCAGAGGCTGGCTATCGACGATGCGGCAACGCTGCACGCCATCAGGACGTTCCACACGGACCTTGCAAGGCCGCGCGGCGCGCTCTCGCCCATTATCTTTTTGCTGTTCATCATCACCATGAATGCGCCGTAGGCTATCGGCAAAAGAATCATCGCGATTACGCCGGCGTGGATTACCAGCCACATCTTTGCGCCTTCCCAGAAGAGCGAGGCGCACGCGCTGAAGAATATGAGCATTGAACCCGCAATCTGCCATTTCGGGTTTCCGAACTTGCCGAACACCTCGCAGAAGCATAGGCCGCATATGAGCATGTTCATGAGTATCGCGTTCATCGCCATGCCCATTACTCCGAAGCCGAAAATGTATCGTGCAACGTCCTCGCCGACGAGCGGCGCGAGGGTTTCCGCAAGGTTGGAGGCGTCGCGCTTGACCAGCATCGCGGCCATCGTGCGCTCGCGCGCATCCATGGAGTTGTACAGGCGCGTGCGCTCCACAGTATCGAGCTTTTCGAACTCTGCGCCCATCATCGAATGCAGCCGCACGTTCAAAAGGTCTATGTAGGGCTTTACCAGATTCTGCGCGGGCAGAATATTGGCGGCATCCATTTTGGTCGCTATGACCAGAACTTTTTCCGCGCCGGGCGCTTCGCCAAGGGGCACCCATTTGCCGCCGGATAGCGCGAGAACCGGGGTTCCGTTCGCCGCGTTTTTGTCAGCCACCATCCAGTGCGCGTCGGCGAGCCCCTGCGCGGGCTTCGCGTGGAACTGCGTCGTAGCAGCTACGACGATGCAGGATGTGGCGAGCAGAAACGGAATGAAAAGGCCGGTGGCGAGATCGAAAATCGCAAGCCCCCTAAAGTCTTTGTCCCACTTCTTTTTGAGCATGGAATACGGGAACAGGAAAGTCATGTTGATACCCACCGCCATCGCGGCCGCCGAGATGACAACGTCGCGCTGCTGGCCGACAATCATGTTGCCCCAAAACGCCGCGCCGCTCTCGTCGAGCTTTGAAATGTATTCCATGAAGTCGCGCGACGGTTTTGAAAGCATGGAAAAGTCGGGAATGAAACCGGCCCACACCCTTCCCCAGTCGATAGCCCCGGAAAGCGCGAGCTTAACCACGACGCCGAAGAAGCACATAACAATGGCCGCCACGCTGCCCTTTATGAAAATTTCAAAAACCTTCGTGCCCTTGCCGCCGAAAGCGTAGCAGGCCACCATAAAAACAGAAAGGACAAAGAAAAACGCGGTGATGGCGATTTTTCCGGCAGCAGGGTTTATCGCGCCGCTATTGAAGAATCCGACCGCCAGATTCTGTTCGATAGACGCCACCGCAAGCGAAAACTGCGGCATGGCGAAAACGAAGCACGCGAACATCGAGCCGATCGCCCAGCCGTAGCCGAGTATAGGGCTTACGCGCTTGTTGAGCGCGTCCATGGGCTTGCCGCCGATGGACAATGTGACATATGAAATTGCCGCCAGCATCACGATGCCCAGAATCATGGCGAATGGCTGAAGCCAAAGGAACGCGAAGCCGCCGAGCACCCCAAGGTAAAGCGCGGACGCCAGCGAGCCGCCGCCGAGAGTCGTTGCGCTCTGCATCCAGCCGGGGCCGGAGAGTTTGCAGAACGCTCCAATCTGCGCCAGTTTTCCCTTTTTCTTGGCATTTAAAATCAGATCCCTCTGTTTTTCTATAAGCGGTTTGTCATTCATATCGCGGCTTGTTTGTTTGGTTTTGATTTTATCGCGGATTAGCGCTTTTTGCCGTCAAGGCTTCAGGCGAAATCTGTTAAAAATTACGCATGTTCCAAGCCTTCTTCGGCCAATACCTGCGCCTTCATGGAAAGCTCGGCGGCTTTGAACGCGTGCTCCTGCGTCATCGCGTTTTCCGTTCCGTTCAAAATGTCCAGAATGAAATTGCCGAAGAACGGAAATTTCATTTCGCGGCAGTCGATTTTCCGAGTGCCGTCCTTGTCCGTAATGTAAAGCATCTGCGAGGGGTTTCCGGGCAGCGAGTAGTCCACGTATTTTCTTATTTCGATATAGCCCTCCGTGCCGAGAATGAAGGTGCGGCCGTCGCCCCATACGGGAAGCCCGTCGGGCGTGAACCAGTCCACCCTGCAATAGCACGAGGCCCCGGTATCGGTCGCGAGCGAGGCCTCGCCGAAATCCTGAAGCCCGGGGGTGTCGGGATTGTTCATGTTGCCCACGCGCGCAAAATTCAGATGCGCCTCGCGCGAGCCGGTAAATTCGAGGAACTGCTCGAACTGGTGCGAACCTATGTCGGTCAAAATTCCGCCGTAGCGCTCGCGGTCGAAAAACCACGCAGGGCGCGCCGGCTTTGAAAGCCTGTGCGGCGCGAGGATTAAAACCTGCAATACCCTGCCTATCGCGCCGCTTTTGACAAGCTCGTTTGCCTTTTCCGCCGCCTGGTTGTGGATGCGCTCGGAATAATAGGGCATATATTTTTTGCCGCTCGCCCTGACAAGCCTGCGGGCGGCGTCGAGCTGGCCAAGCGTTGTGAAAGGCGGCTTGTCCACAAAAAAATGCTTTTCAGCATCCAGCACCCTAGCGCCCATGCCAAACCTGTCCGCGGGAACGGATGCGTTTGCCACGAGCGCAATTTCATCGTCGTCAAGAATTTCGTCAAGCGAGGCCGCGGCGCGCGTTTCGGGAAAGCGTTTTATGAATTCGTCAACTTTCGCCCTGTCGGGATCCCAGACAAGCTTGCACGCCGCGCCCGCGGAAATCAGGCCAGATGCCTGCGCGAAGATGTGTCCGTGGTCAAGCCCAGCGGCGGCGAACACAAAGTCGCCTTTCGCGCAGACAGCGTCCGCGCTTCCGTCGGGAACATAATCGTAGCCGCTCGAATGTTTCGCCATTTTTTACCTGAATGATTTTTGGAAGTCCAATATGAAGTCGGTATCGGGATTTTCCCTGAGCTTTGACGCGCGCATTTTTTCAGAAAGAATTCGCGCATATTTTTCGTCGTCGAAGGGGAAGGACACGTCCGATTTCGTCCACGCCGAAAGGAGCATGGCGTTGGCGAGGCACACGGAATTATAGCCCTCTTCCGCTGAAAAATCGAGGCGCCCGTCGCAGTCCGCGGCGGCGACAAAATTTTTCAGCACCCCCACGTGCTGCTCGCCGTTGCCGTCAAACTTCTCGGTTATCTCCACGCACTCCGGCGTGCCGAACATGTATTTGGTGTTCATCGTATAGTCGGCCACGCTTTCAAAGCGCGAGATGAAAAGCTCGCCGTTTTCCGCGCGCAGAAAGCCCTTGTCGCAGGCGATTTCGAAGCGGTTGGAACCGGGGAACTCGCCCGTGCACGTCGCGAAAGTGGCCGTCATGCCGCCGGCGTATTCCATGCAGGCGGTCGCCTCGTCCTCGACTTCTATGTCGTGGTACTTGCCGAACTTGCACCATGCGCGCAACGTGTCGGGAAGCCCGAATATCCAAGTGAAAATGTCGATGTTGTGTATGGACTGGTTTATGAGCGCGCCGCCGGCCTCGCCCTTCCAGGTGCCGCGCCACGGGCTGCTTGAAAAATAAATCTGCGGGCGGTACCAGTTGGTCATAAACCACGAGGCCCTGTTGACGCGCCCGAGCTCGCCCGATGCGACAAGCTCGCGGATTCTTGCGTATATGGGGGTCGTCCGCTGGTTGAGCATCACCGCGCAGATTTTCCCGCAGTCCTTCGCGATTTTCACAAGTTCCCTGGCATCGGCGGAGGCGAGCGCTATGGGCTTTTCCACGAGCGCGTGCTTGCCTGCCTCAAGCGCGGCCTTAGCCAGTTCGAAATGGCTGAAAGACGGCGTGGCTATTATGACCGCGTCCACATCCGGATCGGAAAACATTTCGCAAAGCGACTTGTAAATTTTCGCGCCGGGAAATTTTTCGGGCGCGGGCGGCCTTTCGTCGAAAACGCCCGCAAGCTCTAGGCCATCGATTTTGCCCTCGCTTATGTTTTTGAAATGCATCGCGCCTATCGCGCCCAACCCTATCAACCCCGCCTTCATTGCATGCCCCCGAATCTGAAGTAATTTTTTGCGTTGAAATAACAAATGTCCGCCACGGCGTTGCCGACAAGTTCCATGTCGTACGGCAGAAGTCCGCTTTCCATATCCCTGCCCATAATGTCGCAAAGCAGCCTGCGAAAATACTCGTGCCTTGCAAATGAAAGAAAAGAGCGGGAATCGGTAAGCATGCCCACAAAATTCGGAAGAAGCGACATGGCCGAAAACGCCTCCATCTGCTTTTTCATGCCGTCAATCTGGTCGGCAAACCACCAGCCGCTGCCCAGCTGCATCTTGCCCCGGCACGAGTCGTCCTGAAAGCTCCCGATCAGCGCGGCAATCATGTCGTTGTCCTTCGGGTTTATATTGAACACGATAGTCCTTCCGAGTTTGCCCATGGAATTGAGCGCGTCGAAATGGCACGCGAGGGATCTGGCGTAATTGGCCTCGCCCATGCAGTCGAAGCCGGAGTCGGTCCCGAGCTTTTTGAACATGGCGGTGTTGACGTTGCGCATGGGGCCTATGTGCATCTGGCGCACCCAGCCCGATTCAAAATCCATCTTGGCGCATTCGATGAGCAGAGCCGATTTCAGCGCGCACTCCTGAACGCCGTCCAAAGACTTGCCGCCCAACAGGTCTTTGAAAACCGCCTCGGCCTTGGCATCTGAAAAAGACGCGTCATAGTGCGGAAAGTCCACGCCGTAGTCGGACGAGCGGCAGCCCATGGAATCGAAAAAGTCGTGGCGTTTTTGCAGCGCGTCCACGAGAGAAGCGAAAGAGTCTATTTTCACCCCCGAAGCCTTGGAAAGCAAATCCATGTATTCCGCGAACTTCACGGCATCGCCGAATGCAAAAGCTTTGTCAGGGCGAAAGGCGGGGAAAAGCCTCGTTTTCATCTTGTTTTCCGCCGTCTTTTTGTGCCAGTGCAAATCGTCTATAGGGTCGTCAGTCGTGCAGGCTACTTCTACATTCGCCGCCTCAAGGCACGCGTGCGCGCTGAACCCGCCCTGGAGCTTTTCATTCGCGCGCTCCCAGATTTCTTCGGCGGTTTTCGGCGACAGAACAGCGTCGTCTATGCCCAAAAACCGCGCCAGTTCCAGATGGCACCAGTGGTAAAGCGGATTGCGCAAAAGGCGCGGCATGGTTTCCGCGAACTTTAAAAACTTCTCTTTGTCAGATGCCCCTCCCGTTATGAATTCCTCAGGCACGCCGTTGCCGCGCATCGCGCGCCATTTGTAGTGGTCGCCGTAAAGCCAGACTTGCGTTATGTTTTCCCAGCGCCTGTCGAGCGCGAATTCCTCGGGACTCAAATGGCTGTGGAAGTCCACAATGGGCTGCGGCGCCGCATAATCGCGGTAAAGCCCGCGGGCGGCGTCGCATGAGAGCATGAAGTCGTCTTCTATGAATTTTCTCATCTATGCGCTCTTTATGATGTCGTAGGCGCGTCGCGCGTTATCCCTGATTTTTGACGTCTGCAGGTTTTCAATCATTTCGGGCGTCGCCAGCCACGACCCGCCGACCGCAACGATAAGCGGGTCGGTCACGAAGTCCTTCAGGTTCGATTCGTTCACCCCGCCCAGGGGTATGAATTTTACGCCCAAATGGCGGTAAGGGGCGCTCATAGCGCGCAGGTGCGCCATGCCCAAACTCGCCGCGGGAAAATACTTCATGGCAGTACAGCCGTGCTCGAGCGCCAGCTCGATGTCGGACGGCGTGAATACGCCGGGTGCGAAGAAAAGCCCCTCGGCCTTCGCCGCCTTTATGATTGTCGCATTGGCGCCCGGAGCCACGCCGAAATGCGCGCCCGCCGCCTTGGCGTCGGCCACCTGCGAGGGCGTCAGAATCGTGCCCGCGCCGACAAACATGTCCGGAACCTCCTCGCGCACGCGCCTTATGCATTCGGCCGCGCGCGTCGTCCTGAAAGTGATCTCGACGGCCTTCACGCCGCCCTCGTAAAGCGCCTTTGCAACCGGCGCCGCGTTTTCAACGTCGCCTATCGTGAGAACCGCGATAAGCTTCACCCTCTCCATCATCTCTTTTCCGCTTAGCTGTTTCATATATTCCTCCTTTGTTATCTGGCGACGCGTGCCGAGCCGCCGCCCGCCAGTTTTTCCACTTCCGCGAGCGTGGCCATGCTCGTGTCTCCCGGCGTGGTCATGGCGAGCGCCCCGTGCGCCGCGCCGTATTCGACCGCCTTCTGCGGGTCGTTCAATTCCATCAGCCCGTAAATGAATCCGGACGCGAAGCTGTCGCCGCCGCCGACGCGGTCGAATATCTCCAGCTCGCGCCTCGCCGATTCGTAAAACCTCTTGCCGGCCCACGCGACCGCGCCCCAGCCGTTGAGCGACGCGCTTTTCACGTCGCGCAGGGTCGTTGCCACGGCCTTGAAATTCGGATATTTCTCGACCGCCTTTGAAATCATTTTTTTGAAGGACGACGCCTCTATGTTAGAAAGGTTTTCGTCAAGCCCCTCGACCTCAAGCCCGAGGCACGCGGTGAAATCCTCCTCATTGCCGAGCATGACGTCCACGTGTTTGGCGATTTCGCCGTTGACCTCGCGCGCGCGGGCCTTGCCGCCTATGGGATTCCAAAGCGAGGGCCTGTAATTGAGGTCGTAGGAAACAACCGTTCCGTGCTTTTTGGCGGCCTTGACGGCCTCAATCGTCAATTCCGCGGTCGTTTCGGAAAGCGCGGCGAAAATGCCGCCGGTGTGGAACCAGCGCGCGCCGCACTCGCCAAACAGCCTGTCGAAATCGACATCGCCCGGGCGCATTTTAGACGCGGCCGTATGCCCCCTGTCGGAGCACCCGAGAGCGCCGCGCACGCCGAAACCGCGTTCGGTGAAATTCAGGCCGTTGCGCGTTTCCATGCCCGCGTCCTTCGGATCTATCCATTTGACAAATTCCGGATCCACGCCGCCCTGCATTATAAAATCTTCGAGAAGCAGGCCGACTTCGTTTCTTACGAACGCGCTCACAAGCCCCGCCCTTAGGCCGAAGCATTTTTTAAGGCCGCGCGCAACGTTGTACTCGCCGCCGCCCTCCCATACGTCAAAGCGGCGCGCCGTGCGCACACGCCCGGCGCCGGGATCCAAGCGCAGCATCACCTCTCCCATCGAGACGATGTCGTAGCGGCATGACGATTTTTCTTTTATTTTAAACATATCCTCAAACCCCCATTGTGCTTTCGCGGACGATAAGCTGCCCGCGGCGGTTCAATTCCCCGCCCTCTGTTTCGTTTGCAAAGTACTCCATGACGTTCGTCGCGAAAAGATCCACGGGCTGGCGCATGGTGGTAATTGACGGAATGTAGTTGGCAGACACGGGGATGTCGTCAAAGCCGACCACGGCGTAGTCTTCCGGAACCCTTTTCCCGAGTTCGTGAAGTCGCTTGATTACGCCCATGGCGGCGGTGTCGGTGGAGCATACGAATGCATCCACGCCGCCCATTTTGTCCATCTCTTCGGCGAGCGCGTAGCCTGCGTCGAAATTCGCGGCAAAGTTTTTTTTGGGCGATTCCACAAACTCGCAGTCTTCGGCCATCGCCGCGAAATACGCAGACTTGCGCCTGAGCTCGTGTATGGAAATGTCGCGCGCAACGTAGCAGAATTTTTTGCGGCCTATGCTTTTTAAGTGGCGGACTATCTGGCGCGCGGCGTCGTTTTCGTCAATGCTGACGGCGAACGATATGCGGGGGTCCTGCCCGCGGCCTATGCGGACAATCGGAATGCTCTTGAAGTTGCCGAGCCATTCGAGGTCGCCGTAACTGCCGAGAATAACGATGCCGTCCACAAAATGCTTGTAAAGAGGGGCGAGGTCGGAAGCCTTGGGCGTGCGGTTTACGAAGCCTACGAGAATGAGGGAGTAGTCGTACTTGTACGTGGCTTCCTGAAGCGCGGCTATTATCTCGTTAAAGAAGGGGTCGTGGAAGTCGTAGACGACTATGCCCAGCGTGCGCGTCTTTTTTCCCTTAAGCGCCAACGCCGCCGACGCGGGCACATAGTTGTTGGCGCGCGCGAAATCGAGAACTTCCTGAATCTTGGCTTCTGAAATTCCTATCTGCTCGCCCTGCCCCGAGAGAACCCTGGAAACCAACGACACCGACACGCCGAGCTTTTCGGCTATGTATTTTTGAGTAATTTTTCCGCTTCCCATAATTTTCTTTTTTGTTCAACCGCATTCTCGCCGCCGAAACATGTTTGTCAACCATTATTCTCAAACGTTTGAGTCTTTTTGCCGTTTTTTCGCTCCAACAGGAGGGTGAAATGCGTCAAAAGCCCGCAAAATAACTTAACTGCGCCGTTTTAAACTCATATGAAACGCACTAGCGTGCCGCGCCGGAAAGGCCGCCTATATCCTCCGGAACCAAATCGACATGAGGCGAAAAACCTTTCTGAAAGGCTTTTCGGACTGAATCGAGGTAGCGGAAGCCGTATTTGTGTGTCGGCGCAATATAATGGCCTTCGGCGTATTCGTTCCAATTGTCGAGCATCACGATTTTCGGCGCGCCGGAAGCGGACGATTCTTCGACCGCAAAACTCTTCGCGTTCAGCAGAACTTTAAAATAATCGTCGGGCGGCAGCACCCATCCTGCGGAATCTGTGTCCGCGCCCCACGGGCGCGCGTCGTAGCCCATCGACACGACAGGATGCACTGGCAGTTTGGAAATCTCCCGAAGATTTTCCCAGGCAGCCTTCTGGTTTTCCACAATTTTTACCGCAGGAGTGTAAGCGCCGACGCCCAAGCCGTATACAAAAGTGGGGACATTGTAGGCCGTAATTGCGTCCGCGCCCAACGCGGTTTTCAGATACGACATGTCCGAATAATCTATGCCGCTGTACATGCCCTTTGAGCCCTCGTTGTGCACGGCGATTACGTAAAGCCCGGGAAAGCCCGCCTCCAAAACCTTTTCGCGCATTTTTTTCATGGCGGCCGAGGCGTTTTCCAAGCCCCCCGCCTGTTTCACAAACTCGGCGGGATTGTAGAGAACGAAGAGCGGCTTGCAGTCCACTTTCATGTAATTCGGCTGGCAGAAGTAGGTTTTTATCCAGTACGGAACGAGATTTTCGGCAAAGTCGGCGGCATTCGCAATGCCATCGGCGGCCGGATTGGAATTTTCCCATGCTATTGCAAATTTCACGCTGCCGCGGTACCGCGTTTCGAGGCTGCACATGCGCTTCACCCAATGGTCCAGCCACCCCTCCACTTCCGGGTTTCCCGCGTTGCCCTTTTTCCTGAACCAGCAGTCCACAAAAAAGCTTATGCCGTGCTCGGCCGCCCATTTGAGCTCCCAGTCGGCGACTTCCGAACTGTCCTCATTGTATTTTCCCAAAGCCGGCATGCGGTCGGCAAAGCGTTTATATTCGCGCTCCGTCCACGACCATGCCCCGGGAAGCGCGTCGGGCGCGTCGTTCCACAGCGGGCAGCGGAAACAGCCGACAATATAATCGCCCGTATCGACCTTTGCAGGCTTCGGCGGATATTCCATTTGCGCGACATTCCGCGCCTCCCAAACATTGAGCGCGAAATTGCACACCTTGCTTTTTTGAGAATCGCTTATTTTTATAGAGTAATTTATTTCACCCGGAACGGAAGGCCGCACCGTCCATGAAACCGCTTTTTTGTTGGCATTTCCCGGCAGGATGGAAACGTTCTGCTCCGCCTCTTTCGAAATAAGCTTCATTCCGCCTGGAAGCTCCAGCTTCACAGAGACATTGCGTCCGGAATCTTCAAAGCTGTAAACGTATGCCGTAAGCCTTGCATCGCGCCCCGCACGCACGTAAACCGGATTTGAAAACACATCGCTAACTTCCACATTCAAATCGCCAGACACCGATTCAACCGCCCATGCGGAATTGAAAAGCGCAGCAAGCGACAATGTTAAATATAAAAGCGTTCTGAATATGGCGCGCATACTGAATTAAAATAGCAACAGACTCCGCATTGCAAAGAAATTTAACCAGCATCCCTTAATATGGAACAGTCTGAAAGTGCTTATTTTGCAGTCGATGGGGCTTTGAATTTTTTTAAACATATGCAAATTGCCCCAACAATGGTTTTCCAGCTTCCTTTGAAACACGGGCCGTAGTGGGCGATTGGGGGCGCCCACACCCCGCCGGATAGCGCAGCGCATATCTTGACGCGGAAGAATGTTTTCAAGGAAATGGCAAAAACGACGGCATTTATTGCGTCCACCACCATGCCATTTCCGTTTGTCTGGTATTCTATAGTTCGCACATAAACGCCCGATGCAATTCTACGCCTCCTCAAACTTTCCGTACTGGTTCTGCGGGGTGCGGTTTGGATGCATAAGCGCGGCAAATGCAAACGAAAACGCACCTCCACAACGGCCGTTGCAACCTCCAAGAACACAAAGCAAATAATGCCCGATTATCTTGCAAATTAGAGCACCCGCAAAAACGGCAACACCCCAGCGCAATTAAAACACCTAAAAAAGAAAAACAATCAGACTGACACAACAGTTTCCGTACGGGTTCTGCGGGGTACGGTTTGGATGCAGAAGCGCGGCACACGGAACAAAAAACGGGGGCGCGTACTTAAGTACTCGCCCCCGTTTATTTGTGAGTATGACGCGCTTATGCGCCAAACAAGTCCCGCAGGTTCCGCTACTTCCTTTCGGAGAGGTATTTGTACTTGGCCCAGCGGGCGTTTATGAATTCCTGAGCCTCCGCGTCGAGCATGGCCGCGCGTTCGGGGTTTTGCATCTGCAGCATCCTGAAGCGGTTTTCGGTCTTCATGTATTCGCTGACGGGAATCTTCGGGTCGCGCGAATCCAGCTTGAACGCGGGCTCTTCGGTGCCGAGCCTGCGCGGGTCGTACCTGTAAAGCGGCCAGTAGCCGGTGTCTACCGCAAGCTTCTGGTGAGCGGGGCCTTCAATGAGGTTGTAGCCGTGCGAAATACAGTGGCTGTAAGCTATGATGAGCGACGTGCCCTTGTAGCTGTTGGCCTCCGTCATTGCCTTGATGACCTGCGCGTCGTTGGCGCCCATCGCGACCTGCGCGACATACACGTTGCCGTAGTCGATAGCGAGCATGCCGAGGTCCTTCTTGGGGGCCGACTTGCCTTCGCTGGCGAACTTGGCAACCGCGCCAATCGGGGTGGATTTGCTCATCTGGCCGCCGGTGTTCGAATAGACTTCGGTGTCCATGACCATGATGTTGACGTTCTTGCCGCTGGCGAGGACGTGGTCGAGGCCGCCGTAGCCGATGTCGTAGGCCCAGCCGTCGCCGCCGATTATCCACACGCTCTTCTTGACGAGGCTGTCCGCGAGAACTGCGAGAGACTTCGCTGCGTCGGAATTGTCGGAAGCAATCTTTTCCTTTAGGGCTGCGACGCGCTTGCGCTGTTCGTCGAGTCCCGCTTCGGTGCTCTGGTCGGCTTCGAGGATGGCGGTCACGAGGTCGTCGCCGATTTTGGAGGCTAGCTGTTTCGCGAGGTGCTTTGCGATGTTCTCCTTGATGTCGGTGGATATTCTGAAGCCGAAGCCGAATTCAGCGTTATCTTCAAAGAGCGAGTTTGCCCACGCCGGACCTCTGCCGAATTCGTTCTTGCAGTAGGGGGTTGTGGGGAGGTTGCCGCCGTAGATGGACGAGCAGCCCGTGGCGTTCGCTATGTAGAGGCGGTCGCCGAAAAGCTGCGTGAGCATCTTAAGATAGGGCGTTTCGCCGCAGCCCGCGCACGAGCCGGAGAATTCGAAGAGGGGCTGCCTGAACTGGACGTCCTTGAGGGTTTCGCCGAGAGCGAGCCTGTCAGGGTTCGGTATGGACATGAAGAACTCGAAGTTCTTTTCCTCCTTGGCGCGGATGGGCTCCTGGGCGACCATCATGAGCGCCTTTACGCCCTCTTCCGTGCGGCTCTTGCCGGGGCAGACCGTCGCGCAGAGGCCGCATCCCGTGCAGTCTTCGGGGGCAACCTGAATGGTGAACGAGCAGCCGGGGTTCTTGGGCGACTTGAACTTGGTGTGCTTGAAGTCGGCCGGGGCGTTTTCAAGCGCGCTGTCCGGATAGAACTTGGCGCGAATCGCCGCGTGCGGGCAGATTGTCGCGCACTTTGTGCACTGTATGCACAAATCGGGGTTCCACTGGGGAATGTCGATGGCGATGTTGCGCTTTTCCCACTGCGTCGTGGCCGAGGGCCATGTGCCGTCCACGGGGAGCGCGGAAACGGGGAGCATGTCGCCCTGTTCGCGCATCATGACGGCTGTCACCTGCTTGACGAAATCGGGGGCCTTGTCGGAGACGGTGGGGGGGTAGCCGAAGTCGGCGGTCGGGGCCGCGGGCACTTCAACTTCGTAGAGGTTGGCGATAGAGGCGTCGACGGCGGCAAAGTTCTTTTCGACTACCGCAGGGCCCTTCTTGCCGTAGGTTTTCTGGATGGAATCCTTAATCTTCTGGATGGCCTCGTCCTTCGGGAGAACGCCGGAAATCGCGAAGTAGCAGGTCTGCATTATCGTGTTGATGCGGCCGCCCATGCCCATCGACTTCGCCACATGGTAGGCGTCGATGGTGTAGAACTTGAGCTTCTTGTCGATTATCTGCTGCTGAACTTCCCTGTTGAGGTGGTTCCAGACGCTCTTGGCGTCGTAAATGGAATTGAGCAGGAACACCGCGCCTTCCGCCGCGCCCGAGAGCACGTCGTACTTTTCCATGAACGAGAACTGGTGGCAGCCCACGAACTGCGCGTTGCGCACGAGGTAGGGGGCCTTGATTTCGTTCGGACCGAAGCGCAGGTGCGAAACCGTTATGCCGCCGCTCTTCTTGGAGTCGTACACAAAGTACGCCTGGGCGTAATTGGGGGTTTCGTTGCCGATAATCTTGATGGTGTTCTTGTTCGCGCCGACGGTGCCGTCGGAGCCGAGGCCGTAGAACACGGCTGCGAGAACGCCGTTGCAGTCGAGCTGGAAGTCGGCGTCGTAGTCGATGGAATTGTGCGTTACGTCGTCGATGATGCCCACGGAAAAGTGGTTCTTCGGCTTCGCGGCCTTCATGTTGTCGAACACGCCCTTCGCCATGGCGGGGGTGTAGTCCTTGGACCCGAGGCCGTAGCGCCCGCCGAGAATGACGGGGTCGAAAGACTTAGGCAGATAGCCAGCGTTGCGCGCTTCCGCGATGGAGGCGGCGATTTCAGTGTAGAGGGGTTCGCCCATCGCGCCGGGCTCCTTCGTCCTGTCGAGAATCGTGACGGACTTCGCGGTCTGCGGAAGGGCCTTTGCGAACATTTCGACGCTGAAGGGGCGGAACATGCGCACCTTGAGCACGCCGACCTTGCCGCCGTTGGCGTTGATGTAGTCGGCCACAGATTCGGTTGTTTCGGCGCCGCTGCCCATCATTACGACAACCTGTTCGGCGTCGGGCGCGCCCACATATTCATAAGGCTTGTAAGTTCTGCCCGTGAGCTTGCCGAACTTTTCCATCTGCCCGGCGATGATGTTCGCGCATTCGGTGTAATACTTGTTGCGCGCTTCGGACGCCTGGAAATAGACGTCGGGGTTCTGCGCGGTGCCGCGGATGAAGGGGGCGTCGGGCGTGAGCGCGCGCTTGCGGAACTCTATCACCTTGTCGTTTGAAATCATCTCGCGGAGGACGTCGTCGGAAATCGGCACGTAGGTGTTGACCTCGTGCGAAGTCCTGAAGCCGTCAAAGAAGTGGAGGAACGGCACGCGCGATTCGAGCGTTGCCGCGTGCGCGATTGCGGCCATGTCGTGGGCCTCCTGCACGCTGTTGGAGCAGAGCATCGCAAAGCCCGTCTGGCGGCAGGCCATGACGTCGGCCTGGTCGCCGAAAATCGAGAGCGCGTGGGTGGCCAGCGCGCGGGCGGAAACGTGCATTACAAAGCAGCTGAGCTCGCCCGCTATTTTGTACATGTTGGGGATCATCAGAAGCAGCCCCTGAGACGCCGTGAAAGTTGTTGTGAGGGTGCCCGTCTGTATGGCCCCGTGGACCGCGCCCGCCACGCCGCCTTCGCTCTGAAGCTGGCTTATGGACGGCGTAACGCCCCATATGTTCTTTTTGCCCTTTACAGCCCACTCTTCACAGGATTCCGCCATGGGGGAAGAGGGGGTAATGGGATAGATTGCGATTGTTTCACTCACCCTGAACGCCACGGAAGCCACCGCTTCGTTGCCGTCAGTAATCACACTGTTTTTGTTCTTCATTTTTATAGTTTTGTCTGTTCGGCGTCCGCGTGGGCGGCGCGCCCGTGTTTTTCAGTTCACTGCCGGCCGCCCGCCAAAACGGCGCGGCCCGCGTGTCTCTGCGCGAAAAACAGCCCTTCCCGGGCGTCCGACGCGGCTTTTTTCCGCTTTCGGCGCACTTCGAGCGCCGGTAAAAAACAACCGAAGCTCGAAGTATGCCAATCGCTTAAAATGCCATAACCCCATTTTGAGATTAAACCATTATCGGTAGAAACTTAGCCCATCAAACCGTTTCGTCAATATTATTTGGACTTTTTAAGGGGAGTCCAAAAGCTCAAAAACGCCGAAAAATTGCGCCGGACCTTGAGGTCTCGTGCAAAAAGCGCGGCGCGGCTTATGAGGTCGCCTTTGCCCTCTGAAAATTCCGCGCCGTAAAACATAGGCATTCTGTGCGGATTGCCGAAATGAATATGACATGTGTCCGTTTTGTCATTTGGCCGCCCGCAAAAGCTCCGCGCATATTGCAAAGCGGCAAAGCCCGCACATCCCAAAATCCGGATGCGCGGGCTTTATGGCCGCGAAAGGCCGCAGACAACCGGAACCGCCCTATTTTCTTCTGCGCCAAGCCGCGAACGCGAGGGCGAACGCGCCCATAACGGCCGCCACGGCAGAAGGTTCGGGAACGGCGCCGGAAAGGGCGACGCTGACAGACGCGCCGGAGCTTTCGACAATTTTCGAGAAATTGCCCGAAATATCGCCGCCGTTATACATGACTTTTACCACGGCAAGAGCCCAGTCGTAGCTGTTTTCGTCCGAAATTGAAAAGAGCTGGAAGGATTTGTCTATCTCCTGCCCTTCCGCGAAATAATCGGCGTCAAGCTCTATGACAAGCGTCACAATACCGCTCCCGGAAATGTCGCCCGAAAAAATTATGTCGTTTTCGTAGTCGCTGTTCACGCCGCCGGAAATGTCGAAGATTATTTGCGAATCAGCGTTTATTTCAAATCTGTCGGCATGGATTAACCCCATTTCATATTGCGACGGATCGTGTTTTCCGGGCCTTGAATACGCCACTTCAAGAGTGCCGCCGTTGAGTTTGACACTGTCAAATCGCGAAGCGGAAGAGTTGCTCACCCCAATATATCCCGAGCGGACCTCAAGGTTGAACGAGGTGGGCCTTCCGCTGGCCTCGAACGCGCCGTCCGGAGGCATGAGTCTCAGATACTGCCTGCCGCCGTTTGCACCGCCGTCCATCACAAGGTTAAAATCGGAAGCGTTGATTTAGGACAAAAGGTTTGAGGAAAGCTTAATTACCCTTAATTGGGCTTAAAACCCCTTAAAATAGCGGGGTCTGGCAAATAATTACCGCCCGGCTAGGTTTGAGGAAGAATATCACGCTTTGGGCAGTTTTTTATGCTTAGCGCCATACGTTTGAGGAAATTTTACGCCGCCCATCCGCACGAAGTATCCATCTTGCAACGACAAAAAAACGGCCCTGCAGCACCCTTGCAAGACCGTTGAATTTGCATCTTACCAGTCCTCCAAACTGCGTTCTTCTGGCGGTATAAATTCAATGCCCGTCAGCTTGTACAAATCAATTTCTTCGGGCAAACTGACCATTTTAGGCCTTAGCGTTTCGGTAAAATCGTATATATACCCGTCTTCAGCACGGCAATTTACCGCGACAATCCCCTCTAATAGCACCTTTTTCACGTAGACGGCAGAACCTGTACGCAAGGCGAATATCCAGCCGAAATTGTCTTTGTCGGCCATGAATATGTCCACTTTGAAGCCGCCCGTGTTGGGCAAGATCCGCCTCGTATATCGGCCGTTGACACTCCCGACGTCGGCATCCCACTTGTTTACAACGTTGGCAAATCCGGCGCACGCGCCAACGGACGCTCCGAACATATCGTACTCGCGCTGCGGTATGCAGACGACTTCTATGTCGCTTACGACGGCTTTTTTTCGGCGTATGGAACCAGCAATTTCGATGCGTTCGCAATGAGGGCTTAGCAGTTCAAGAATGCGTGTTGCCCATTTTTCGGCTTTTTCGAGAGGCAATTTACAGTTTGAACAGCTCATGCTTTCAACCTTTCCGCATGGATGCCGTCGTCGACGGCTTTGAACGGGTGTTCAGGGTGCACGACGAACTCTACAAGCGCAAGGTTGGCAATATCGACAAGAAGCTCCCGGTTTTTGCTCTCTTTATATATAGAGAGTCGCTTTTCTATGCTGCCGAGGTTGTCGTATTTATGGTAACCTACCTGCTTTGGCAGCGGCCCATAACGAAAGAAGCCCATAGCGAGGCGGTTTCGCATGAGCTGCTCGAACTCCGCCGACCATTGCATTGCGTAAATCTCGTCGAGGCTTGGCGCGGGGTCTGAGGTCTCCAAAACGCCCGCCTGTGCCAATAGGTGTTCCCTTAGCATGTCGTGGACGGTAGTCATAAGCACAAAATGAAGATGATTAAAACAAAGGCCAAGCAACTGTCGTCCATAAGGAGCAGCACGGTTAAACAAAGAAATATCTTTTGGGCCGGGCTAAACATTTCAGAAGGGGCAGTTTTCGGCGTCCGCGGCGGCGTTTTCGGGCGTCCAGAGGGATTCCCCCGCCTCATTCGCCTTGCGGACGCGGTTTTTGATTGTCCAGAACAAATGCTGAAGCTTGCCGGAACTCAATGTGCGCCAGTCGCGGACGCCGCCGAACCTGTCGCGCGCGATTGCGGCGATATACTCTTCAGGCGCGCCGTATTCCGCAAGGCCCTTAATATCAAGCCCCGCGTGCTCGATGCACCATATATAGACGCGTCGCCAGCCCTCCTCGCGGGCGTATGCTGCCATCTCCGGCGACCACACCAATATCCCGTTTTCCCATATCAAATCCAGCGCGAAAAACACGACATCCCATTGGCCGTTGTTCATGTTCGACGGCTCTATGTCCACGCCGAGAACGTCCCGGCGTATGTCCTTGCGCAAGGCGCTTTTATCCGCCTTGGAGCGTTCGTTCCAGCCCCATTTAACGAATATATCATCCCAGCGGCAAAGATACTTGTATATCTTAGGGCTGACCTTTGAAGCGGCCTTGCGGCGCTTCTGAACGGGCTTTTTATCGGGTTTGCAAAGCGTTTTCATGCCAAGTCCTCAAAAGCTTCGGGGTAATCTTTGTCCTGGAGATGATTTTTACGCAAAAGGGTGCCTGCCGCTCCCTTGTAATAGGCGTCAATATTCCCATTTCCGCCATACTTGTCCTCATATACTTTGGCTTCCGAGACCATAGCAATAAATTCAACAAGCTCGTTTATTAGGGTTTCGTAGGCTTTTGCAGACGGCGTAAAGTCTTTAAAATCCTGCTTTTTGCATATGTTGCGCATTACAACCCCCATAATGCACTCCGATTTTCCCATGAGGAAACAGTTATCGCATTTTACAGGAATGCCATTGTAATACTTGCTGCTCATGCCGCCCCCACTTTCTTTTCGGGCTTCGGATCAACCTTGAAGCTTTCCGTCTGCGTTATCTGGAAGAATTCCGAAATCCAGTGCTCGCGGTTTTCCTTGAGGGCGTCGCATATTTTGGACTTGTCCAGCTTGTAGGTTATTGAAAGGAACTCCCGCGCCCCGTTATAGCCTTCCTCGTACATGTCGACCAAGGTCTGCAGCGCGGCCTTTTCCTTGTATCCTTTTACCGGGCAGACCTCGAAGGTTCCCATGCGGAAACCGTACTTCGCAATGTCGGTGCAGGCGCTTTGCCTGTCGCCGAAAAGCTCCTTGCGGTGGGCGCTGGCATACATGGCCGCCTGATCCATGTTGGCGTCGCGGCGCGCGCGGACTTCCTTTTTCTTCCTGCCGTATATCTCCTTGATACGGGCTATGGCTTTCTTTTCGCGGACGTCCAGATGCGCATCCTCAAGGTCGTCGCGGTAAATCTTGTTCACTAGCTGTTCGAATTCCATGAATGTCTCGACCGTGCATACTATCTTTTTCTTTGCCATGATTATTCTCCTCTTGATTGTCTAAAGCGCAACATGCGAAACTCTGAAACAAGTCGTCATACGCCCATGTCCGCCCTTGTATATGGAAAGTCATATTGGGCACTTCTATTTTATTTTCGCTCAACACCCTGCAAAGAAGTCTTAGTCCTTGGCGTGTTGCCGAAAGTTCATCTCTTAGATTTTTTTCCTCTTGAGTCATGGCCAGTCCTCCCCAAATTCTTCAACAGCCTCGTCAGGATTTTTGGCGACTTCCAGCGTGACAACCAAGGCGAGAAGCGCCGACGACGCCGATTCCGAAAACGCCGCGCACACATAAAGCAGCGCCGCAACGGGAAGGCAGAGCGCGCGCAAGAGCGCGGCACAAATGAAATATCCCATTTTTTTCATGTTTTTTACTCCCAGTCTGAAGTTGCCATTCTTTGCGCCAAAATGTACAGATGCGCGGCGGTGAAGCTTTCCCAAGACACAACCCCTCCGCCGAGCTTGCGGGCGTAGCGTATCCTTTCCGTAATGCTCTTGAGGCCGTTTTCGCGGGCCAGCGAGCGCAGGATTTCATAGGGCTGCTCCGTGACGCGCTTGACCTGCACGGTCATTGACTTCTCGGGGAACTCAAGGCCGTGGGCCTTCAAAATCGCGGCGACGTCTCCCTTTGTCGGATGCGGCGGCAGCTTTATCTGGTGCACGCCGCGCCGGAAAAGCTGCTCAAGCACGCCGTTGCGCTCGCGCATGATGCTAGTCTCGAACATTTCCGTCCCGCAAAGCACCATGCCCGTCCCGGTCTCGTCGTAAATTTCGCGGATTGTTTCGAGCGCCTGAAAGTATGTGTACGGTCTGCTCGTGAGGTTCAGTTCGTGCAGCTCGTCGAAAATAAGCAGCGCGATGCCATTGACAGCTTTTTTTATGCGCGCGATAAGCGCGTCGCGCTTGTCGTTGGAAGAAACGCCCAGCGCGCCCGCCAGCGTTTCGAGGAAACCCGCAAGCCCGCGCGCCGGACGTATCCTCACATACGGCGACCGCCCGTGGTTGTGCGTGCGCGAATACTGCGTAAGCGCAAATGTCTTGCCGATATGGCTTGCACCCCAAAGGAACACGGGCGTGCCGCTTTCTTTCCCGAGCTCGCAGGCGGTGAAAATGCGCCTTGCCGTGGGCGTCTCGACAAACTCCGTGGTTCCCAGCGCCTGTCGCTTGCGCTCCATGTCGAGGAACGCGCGCATACCCTTTGCCATGTTCGCGGGAATCCCGTACTTTTCGCCCGTATTCGGGTTCGTGTACGTCCCCCTGTAGATGCGCATTACCGTGGTGTGGTCGTACTTGATTTTTTGGCAGAACTCCCTGAACGCAATTCCTTCCTGAATGCAGAAAAGGAAGCATTCGGCAAGCAGCCGCCTGTCGTCCTCGCCGTATCCGGCGGTGTCGCGCCGTATCTGGTCGAGGCTGTAGTTCCATGTGGCGCGGGGCGTGAGGCTTTTTGCCTTGTGCTCCGCAAGTTTTTCGCTTTGTGTTTCGCAGTTTTCCATGTGTTTTTTCTCCGTGTTAAATAAGTTCTGACGGGTCTGAAAAATCCTCAAGGCCGCCTTCGCCGCCGTCCTGCAGCGCCGCGGTTCCCACAAGCTGCGAGCTGTCGGAAAAGTCGCGCAATGCGCGTCCGGCGGCCTTTTCCTTTCGGCGTTCGGCTTTTTTCATTTCCGCCCCAAGCAGCCCGGCATCCTTTAAAAGGCCGATGTTTTCCTCGCGCATTTCGGCAAGCTTCGCGTTGCGCTGCGGCATCAGCTCGTCGAGGACGTTTCTGTCCGACAGGCGGCGCTGGTGCACCTCGCCTGCCGCTTTCTTGAGCGCCTTTTCATCCCTTACGTCTATGCGCTTTACGCGGTTGAGGGAGCAAATATGCCGCCCGTCTTTTGTGAGGTGCGCGCATGAAAGGTCGTCGGAAAAATAGCAGAGCACCTCGACGCCCGTGTACTTTTCTATGACGTCGTGCGGCGGCGCGGCGAACACGAGGTTTTCCATGATTTTCTCGGCCTTGTGGCGCTTGAGGCTCTTGGCCTCGAACGTTATGCCGCCGTTGCTGATTTTGAACTTCAGCACGTGCTTGAGCGCGTACAAGTGGCAGAAATACGCAGGGTCTGGCCTCCACCATTTTGTGCCGGATGCGAGCCTTACGGCGCGTTCGGCGGGGCTTTCAATCCTGTCCCAAATTTCAAACGAGGCTATTTCGACGTCGCTGTAGCCCGCCAGTTCCGCCGCCTTGTGTATAGTGTCGCTTTTGTCCTTGCGCCATTCCGTGACCAATTCAAAGCCCTGAAGATTGTGGTCGGTGCGGTTGCGCATGACGCGCAGTATGCGCTCGATGTCGTCCAAGACCTCCTCGTAGCGCGGAAGCGGCAGCTTTAGCCTGTCGACGATGTCATCGCGCTCCCCGCATTTTTTCAAAAGGTTTCTTACGTATTGTTCGGCTTTTGCAAGCTGCGCGGGCGTGTTGTCGTACCTGTTGCCCGTCGCGCCGTCCGTGAGCGCAAGATGTTCCTGGAACGGCCTGAAAAACACTTCTATCCACGACTTGAACCAAGGCTTGCCGCCGCCCTCGTAGAAGCCGTTGGAAAGGAATGTGTCGCGCATAGTGCCGCAGCGGTGTATCCTTATGCGGTCGCCGAAGGTCTGCTTCAGCGCGAGCTCGTCGGCGTCGCTCAATGTCGCTGCGGCGTTTTCAATGAGGAAATTTACCGGATACGGCGGCAGACCGTAGGTCGCGGCACGCCCCAACGTTCAGATTACAACGGGCTTTAACAACAATTCAAAGCGGCTTTCGCCGCGCCTCTTTAAAAACTGTAAAAATGCCAAGCATAGGAATCAGCCTTTCTTCAGACCCCAAAGCGGTATCGCGCTTTGAATCGCGCCGCGCGGTTCCTTCGACCATGTCGAGCGCAGAGTGGGAGCGCGTTGCGCCCGCGCTGCGCGAAAAGGCGTTCTTTTCGGCGCGCGTCAACGACGCCGAGGTCTTGGGCAAAATGCGCGAGCTCATCGGGCAGGCCGTGGACTCCGCAAAGCGCGATCCGCGCGACGCGTACATGAGCCAGGACAAGTTCATTTCGGAAATGAAATCCTTTCTGGCCTCGCGCGGCTACAAGATGGGCGGAAGCAAGCTTACCGATATCACGAGCCGCCGCCGCTTGGGGCTCATATACGATATGAACGTCGAGGAGGCCCGCGAATACGGCCGCTATGTGCGCGGACAGGACGATGAAATCTTGTCCGAATTCCCCGCGCAGGAATTTTTGCGGGTTGAAAGGCGCAGCGTTCCGCGCGGAGACTGGCCCGAACGCTGGAGGGCCGCGGGCGGAAAGGTTTACAGGGGGCGCATGGTCGCGCTGAAGTCAGACGCTGTTTGGGAAAAGCTCTCGCGCTTCGGGCGTCCGTATCCGCCCTTTGACTACGGCAGCGGCATGGGCGTGCGCGACATAGACCGCGACGAGGCGATAGAATTAGGCCTGCTGCCGAAAGACGAGCCCGTCGACGAAATCCCCGACTTCGACGTCGCGCTGGAGGCCGAAGTGTCTCTCGAGCGCATTCCCGAGGAACTGCTCGACGAAATAATTGCGCAGACGCCCAACGCCCGCGTCGAAGGCGGTAAGCTCAAGATGAGCGACAAACCTCAACTGCCAACATGGGAAGACGGCGGCCTCGAAAGCTCGCGCTCGTGGCGCGGCGCGGTAATGCCGCTGCGCGAAGACCTCGTCGACGCTGCGGACGCCAAGAAAAAGCTCAAGGGCGGCTTTTCGGTCTCGAGCCCGATAGGCAGCCTAAGCTTTGACGAAAGCGTGCTGAAGCACTGGGAGGAAACTTTGAAAAACTCCTCGGACATTTACGGGCGTCTCGAGCGCATGAACGTCGCCGCAGACGCCGTGCGCGAGGCCTTGGAAATTTGGCAGCTTCCCAACGGCCAGCGCATGTATCTCAACATCTTTGAAAACGCCTCCGGAAAGGTTCGCGGCATAGCCGTTGCGGAGTCGGATAACCGCGTGGTGCGCACATGGTTTGTAAACAAAATTCAGGAATTGGACAAATGCCGCAAGGGCGAGCTGATTTACAAACGCTAAAAAAAGGTGTGCCGCCCGTTTGCGGCTCCGTGCGACACTCAAGGGGTTAGTCAGGCGGCCGCACCGCACTATTCCCATTGATAATTAACATATCGGACAAATCTTAAAAAAAATCAACCAAAAATGAAATTTACAGTAAGCATAAAGCCGGGCGCGCAGGCGGCAAAGCTCGGGCGGATTGCAAAGAGGCTTTCCGACACAAAGCCGCTCATGCAAAGGCTCGGGCAGCGCTTTGAAAGTGTCCTGCAAGGGCATTTCAGGAGGCTCGACAGGCGGCCTAACAGGCGCGGCTGGAAGAAAACCGGCCTTTGGGCGAAGATAGCGAAGGCGACGACTTTCGTTTCTTCAGACGCGAAGTCGGCGACCGTCGCCGTCCAAAACGGCAAGGTTTTCGGCGCGAAAGTTCACGGCGCGCATATACGCCCCAAGCGCGGCAAAAAATTTCTCGCAATTCCGAATGTGGAATCGCGCTACGGCGTGTCGCCGTCGTCTTTGGACAGAAGCGAGCTCGTGTTCCGCAAAACTCGCAAGGGCGGGCTGCTTGGCGTCATACGCGCCGACGGCAATATCGACGTCCACTACTGGCTCGTGCGCGAGGCCCGCACCCCGCGCGATCCCGACGCGCTTCCCAAGAAGGAGGCCGTAAACCAAGAACTCAAAAAAACAATAACAAGGTACTTGCATGGATAAGAAAGACTCAAAACTCTACGCGTTCCAGGAATGGCTCGAAGGCAAAGTCGGAGAGCTGCTTGAGAACAAGGAAATTCAAATAATATCGAGGCGCAAGGGCGACATCGAAAACGACATAAACAACGCGCTCACGACGCTGGGCGTAGCCGTTGTCATAGAGCCGCCGCTGCCCACCGAATGGGCCGACACCGTTATCCCGTCCGCCGCAAACGTCGAAAGCGAAATCCATATCCTTGAAAACGTGCTTTTGAGCGAGGTTGAAGACACCGCCTACTCTATGCTCGAGGAAATAGCCAAGGGCGTGCACCAGCAAGACTACCAAGGCCACGTTGTGACGCTCGGCAACCCGCGCGACGACTCTCCAGCCGACGAGCCGGTAATACATTTCGTTCTGCCCGTAAACAACGGGCTGGAACTCTTCTAAACCGCAACAAAGGATAAAAAATGAAAATGATACCGTTGCCGGAAATCAAAACCCCGGCGATTCTGAAACTGGGCGGCAGCTTCGTTGTCTGCACCGGAAGTATAAAGCCCGCGAAAAGCGAGGACACCCGCGACGTCGACGTGTCGCACGCGGGCGTCGTCGGCAAGATTGCGCAGGGCACTTCGTTTGAAACGAAGTTTACGCCCACGCGATTCTCGAACATCGACGTGCTGCTCGCGCCGCTTTCGCTGACAAAGGGCTCGAGCCTTTTCGAAAAGGCCGTCGAGGCGGAGCTCATATTCCGCGTGGGTACGAAATGGAAGTCGTGGAAGTTCTCGCCGCGCACGGCCATAACGGGCATGGGCGGCATTACATTCGGCATGAAAAACGCGCCTTTCGGCGAGTTCACGCTGACTACGTACCAAGACCCAAGCGATTCGACCGCGCCGCTCTATGAGGAAAAAGACCTCGAGACCGCGCCGACATTGCCGACGCTTTCCAACGCCGACATCTTCGCGCTCTCGTGCCTTGCCGTCTACGGCGAAGGTTCCGACGCGGTCGCGTTCGACACTTCCGGCGCTTCAATAGAAATTTCGCTTACGACCTCCGACGCCGAAGTCGACCGCCGCATAAGCGTCTACGACAAGATTCTCGACGACATCACCGTCACCGCGAAGATGAAGCCGCGCAACATCACCTTCGACGACTGGGCAAAGAAGGTCTCGAAAATCGGCAGCTCCGTGGCGCTCGGAACCTTCACGGGCGTGGGAACCTCGCCGAACCTGCTTTTGCGCGACGAAAAGGCTGGCGGCTATTCGTTCAAGCTGCGCTCCGCCGAACCGACAAACCCCTCGGCGACATTCGGCGCGAAGGAGGCCCTCATGGACGAAATCACGTTCACTGCCAACGGCGACGAGCTCGGCGAAAACAAGCTCACCTACGAGACTACTTCCGCCGCCTTCGAGTTCGATCCCGAAGACGATGCGGAACCCGCCGCAGAGCAGACGCAGGCTTCAGAACAGTCTGACGCCGGAGACGAGGAATAACCATGTTGTTTCAAATCGGCAGCACAAAGATAGCACACGACACCGACGGCGTAACAGCCGCCGTCGGCGTCGAACTGCCGCAGTATTCGAAAGAGGTTGAAAGCATAGGCGTAATAGGACTCAAGCACCCGCACAACATCGGCGACGAGACCTCGCCGTGCGACATAACCGTGACGGTCGGGCGGCAGTTCAAAACCTATGCGGCCGCCGAACGCTTCGAGTACGAACATGCGCAGTTTTTGAGCGGCGTCGGGCGCGGCGAGTGCGTCTGCATCACGATGCTGGGCAACGTGTTTTCATTCAAAGACGCAATGATTTCGTCGGCGGAGCATTCCCGCGACGAAAGCAAGGGCGTCTACGTCAAGACAACTTACAATGTGGCCGCAGAGGGCCGCGGAAGGTAACTTTTATGAATCCAAAAACAATCAATTTGAATTGCGATATTTCCTCGGGCGAGGTCGTAATGCGCGACGCCGAGGGAAAGGAGCCCGTAATACGGCGCTCCGACTTCTTGAAATTCGTCCTCGCCGTAAAGGACGGGGAAAGCGAATACTCCATTGCGGACGTGCAGAACGTGCACATATTCGCAAAGGCCATGCAGCGCGGCGTTGCGCCGACCAAGGACGCCCCCGCGCTCTTTTACAAAATCTTCGACAAGGCCGAAAACGGCGAATACGAAATCCCCTCGGAGCTCACTACGGGGGCCGCAGGCTATTACATGCTAAGCGTGGTGCTCGTAAAAGACACGAACCTCATGACGGCCTTTGCGGGCGTGTTCGAGCTCCGCGAAAACGGCAGCGACATCATAGACCGCGAAAACGCCACGCCGGAGTATTCGGGCATGTTCGCCCAAATGCTTCAGGCGGCAATGGAAGCCGCAAACGCGGCCGCCGAAAGCAAGGCCGACGCGGAAACCGCGCTTGAAAATATTCAGTCTCTGGAAACGACGATAGAGGGCTACAAAACTGCCGCACAGGACGCCGCCGAAGCCGCCGCCGACAGCGAGGCCTTCGCCGCGCAAAACGCGCAGGAGGCCGAAGACTTCCGCGACGAGGCCGAAGGTTTTGCCGCCGCCGCGCAAAGTTCAAAAACCGCAGCGGAGCTCGCGGCGCAAACTGCGGTAAATTCTTCCGACCTCGCCGCTCTTTGCAGGCGCGCCGCGAATGTGGGGTTTTTCGAATTTAACACTGGCAAGCTCGCTTTCGACAAACCCGGCATAATAGCCGCTCCGCCTTTTTCGCTTTGCATAACCTATGATGTCGATTCATGGGCGGGCCTCGGCAATTCTCCAACGGGCGGTTTGGCGTTCTTTAACAACCATTGCGTGATTTGGACTGACCCTTATCAAAAGGGCGGGTTCCATCTATGCTATGAAGAGGCGGGACGTCTGTTTTTCGCGTGCGGAAACCTTGACGCCGCTCCGGCGACCCGTGAATTCAAAGCAACTATAAACAAGCCGTTGCCTCCCGGCAGGCATACGCTTGTCGTGTGCGTCCTCGAATCGCTCGCGTCATCGGGCGCCGCGGCCGTCAGGTGCTACGTTGACGGTCTGTATTTTGGCGACATGTCGCTATCCTACAACAAGCTTTCGGGCGACGATATAAGCTCAACTTTCCCTTTTCAAATAAACACGATTGCAAATTACGCCTCGTCAACAGTAGCGTCGTGCCCCATAGATACGCGGCTTTCACGTGTCAAAATTTTCAACTTCGACATGACGGCCGAAGGCGCGCCGTACACGGTTGCCGACTATGCGGCGGGCATTGATCCAAGCCCCGCGATAATGCACGGCGGCGAGTTTTACAACATTTCCGGATTCGGTTCCTACAACAGCACAACGGTAACGTCCTGCACAGTTTCCGGGGATGTCATGACGATTGTCAAAAATGCGGGAAGTCCCTCGTATGTAACTTTTCCGCTTTCCGGCGCGGTTGAATCCGGGGAGACGGTTGAATTGAGTTTTGAGGCGGACGCAAGGCCCTATGTTGTGGGGCTGCTTCCGTCTGAAAATTACCTTTCGGCGGAAATAGAGCAGTTTGGAAATGTCAGCCTGGCAAACGGTACGTATTCGCTTACGCCGACAAAAAGGATGACGCATTTGGGTGTAATGCTTACGAGCGCGACAACGCAGTTGAACATCTCGCAACTTACAATCCGAAGGTCCGGAACATTGCTCAAACTATCCGACTCCGCCGACGCCTCGCAAATCCGCGATGAGAGCGGCAACGGCAACCACGCACTCATAAGCGGCGCGGTGCTGCCGTCCAAAAACAACAACCCCGCGCGGTGTGCTCAAACAATTACATGGGCGGGAACGTCCACGCTTCAGAACGTTTGCGGCGACTCCGCAATCCCGGCCAACAGCAAAGTTACGGCCTACGCCAAGGCTACGGGCGCGCTAACGGCCAGCTTCAAGGCGGGCGCGAATGCGGCGGAGTCAAAGGAACTCGCGGCGAACACGCTCACCGAAATCAGCTCGTGGCTTTGCGGCGCGGCGGGCGCGTTTAGCGTCCAGCCCTCGGCGGCTTACACTGGAAGCATCGAAACTTATCTCAAAATTGAAAGGTTCTAAAAATGTCAGAAGAAAACAACACCACGCCCGAACTCGGGCTCATCAACATCGGCGGCGGAGCGTTCTGCCGCGTGAAAAAAGTAACAGTCGTCTGCGACATCACCGACGCCGAAGGCAACATGCTCGAACGTGACGGCTTCACGCAGTCGCCCGATTCGATAATCGAACTGTCCGGCGCGGAACTTGCGGGACTTGAGCTTCCCGTGCAGGCCGTGGCTGACCACATCTACGGAAACGTCGCGGAGGAGTAGCGTAATGGACGAAAACAAAACACTCGAAATGGCCACGTTTCTAGGTTTTGAAACCGTGGAGCTGTCCAAGGAAATCAAGGGCAAGAAAAGCGTGGACGTGCGCTGCCTGCCCGTGCGAAAGCTGCCCGAATACGCCGCGCTCATAGAGGACGAGCCGCAGCTTGTCGCACTCTTCACGGGGCTTTCGGACGCCGAGGTGGACGCGCTGCCTATGGCCGACTTCGTAAAGATTCTGGAGAAAGGGCACGGGCTGAACTTCGGCCCTTTTTCGGAATGGCTGAAGCGGAAAGTGGAGGCCAGAAAGAAGAAGGCGATAGCGTTTGGGGCGGATCCCGCGAAGTTCGAGAATCCGAATGGGGAAGGCTCAACAAACGCATAGGATTCTTGTGCGCGAACACGGGCCTAAGCTGGGAAGCGCTGCTCGATATGCCGCCCTTGAGGCTGAACGTCCTCGCGGCGGCGGTCGACCGCAAACGCACCCTCGACAAACTCGCCATCTTCGACGGCAACGCCGCCCTCGTTGACGAGAAATCCCTGAACCGCCTCAACAGCGAACTTCAGGAAACGGCCAAATAACAAGAGGGGCCGTTTAGCCCCTCTTGTTCCTAAAAATATCTAAAACAAGACTGACGGTTCTGTATTCAGCGTTGTTTATCAAGAAAATCAATAGGAGGTGTCCCATCCTTAAATTTTTCAAAGAAGTGATTTATTCCACAAAGTATAATAAATCCACCGCCCATAATAACGATGAACACGATAATCTGAAGGAGAATATCGAATATCTGATATAAGACTGACGGTTCCGTATTCATTGTTTTCTACAAAGATAACGAACTCAGATAACAGCCTTATTTTTTCTTATTTTTAGATTCCATTAAGGCAATGTTCCCGCGCAAATACCTTTCATAACAATGGCGTTCATGCCATGTAGGGCCGTGAGAATTTTTCTTAAAGAAACGGTCAATGAGAACAAACAACAACAAAGCACCGCCCATAATGACAACGAACACGATAATCTGCAGGAGAATATCGAATATCTGATATAAGACTGACGGTTCTGTATTCAACGTCTTTTAGAAAAAATACGCGAAAATGTCTTAGCAGGATTTAAATCATCAAGAAAGGTGGAACCACCTTTTTTTACACGCCCAAAGAAAAAATTATAAAAACATACCATAAGAATATAGCCACCGCCCATGATAACGATGAACACGATAATCTGAAGAAGAATATCGAATATCTGATACAAGACTGACGGTTCCGTATTCATTGTTTTCTACACATAATATCGCTCAAATTTCTTAAAATTCAACAAAAATCGGACACATATGGCAGACGAACCTTACAAACTCTCAATAGAGACTGAAGCCCAAATAGCCGAGCTGCAAAAGCTGTTTGCGGAGCTTCAGTCCATCAACGCCGAAATAGCCAAGCTTAACGGCCTTAGCTTCGACAACATAACAGCTTCCGCAGGCGAGCTTGCCAAAGTCGGCAGCGAGCTTACCGCGGCTATGAATGCGCAAAAACAAGCCTTGGATAATATCCCCAAAGCGGCCGATAAAGTTACAGACAGCTTAAAAAAGGCTGGAGCAGCTTCAGAAGAGGCTTCTGATAATATATCAAATAGCAAAAGGATAATGCAGGGCTTTTTCCTTGAAATCGGCGCGCAGGCAAGCCGCTTTGCGATGCAGTTGCCGTCGGCGTTCAAGAAGTCTATAGAACTTTTCGGCCAGCAGGAAATGGCCGCGCAAAAGCTCGCGGCGGCCATAAAGGCGCAGGGCGGCAGCGTTTCGGAGGTTCTGCCCATCATGCAGCAGTTCGCTTCCGACATTCAGAAAATCACCGTTTACGGCGACGAGCAGGTTTTGGCCATGCAGTCGATGGCGACTTCAATGGGCGTCACTGCCGAGCAGATGGACGGCGTTATAAAATCGGCGATAGGGCTTTCAAGCGCGCTTGGCATGGACGTCATGACTTCCATAAAGGCGGCCTCGGCCGCCGTGCAGGGCAAGACGGGAAT
>CALXSL010000015.1 GCA_944391135.1 uncultured Opitutales bacterium | reverse complement strand
ACTTTAATCTTTACAAACAATCAACAATATCTAAAAACATCTACTTCCAGTTATGCACTGGCGTTTTGAAAAAAGGTAAATATGAGCAATAAAAGCAATACAAGCAGGCGCAGCTTTCTCAAGAGAAGCGCTGCATTTGGGGGATTAATGGTTTTGCCGTCATGGTGCATAGGCAAACAGATCGGGCCCAATGACAAATTCAGGGTGGCCACGGTCGGAGCGGGCGGCATGGCGCGCGCGGACATCACGTGGCTGCGCCAGCATCCGGCGTGCCAGTTCGTGGCGTTCAGCGACGTCGACGACAGCAGGACCGCAGAAACCTACAACGAGTATCCGGACGTTCCGAAATTCAAGGACTACCGCGTGATGCTCGACAAGATGGACAAGGAAATCGACGGCGTGGACATCGGCACGCCCGACCATACGCACTTTCCGGCGGCCGCATGGGCGCTTTCTATGAACAAGCACGTCTGCTGCCAGAAGCCCGTCGTGCGCACGGTATGGGAATGCCGCGAGCTCGCCCGCCTCGCCAAGAAAAACCCCAAGCTCATCACGCAGATGGGCAACCAGGGGCACACCCTCAACGGCTGGCGCGTGATGCGCGAATGGGTTGAAGACGATGTTTTCGGCAAGGTTTCCGACATTTACATGTGGTCCGACCGTCCCGTCTGGCCGCAGGGCAACCTGCAGGTTCCCGCCGCGCAGCCCGTTCCCGCCGAGCTCGACTGGAAGCTTTGGCTGGGCACCGCCTCGCAGCAGGATTTCCATCCGGACGTGAAAAACTTCTGGCGCGGCCTGCGCCACTACGGCGTCGGCGCGGTTGGCGACATGGCCTGCCACATTGTCGACACCCCCTATTCGGGCCTCGAACTCGGCCTGCCCACAAAGCTTTGGGGCGACTGCTCGGAGTACAACGACTACAGCTGGCCGGCGCAGACCAGCGTCCATATGGAATTCGACTCGCCTCACGGCGTGGACGGCAAGCTCACACTCCACTGGAGCGACGGCGGCGTGAAGCCCGAAAACGTAAGGCGCGTAGACCAGGAATGGATCAACCGCAACTCGAACGTCTCGCTGACGGTCGGCGAAAAGTATACCGTCGAAAGCGACTGCTACGGAAGCTATGTCGCGCTCCACGGCGACCGCGACAAGATGATCGAGATGAAGAAGGCCGGCATGCTCGAACCCCGCAGGCACGAGCGTTCGATGTCTCCGGGCAACTCGCAGCAGGAGTGGATACAGTGCTGCCTCGAAGGCAAACAGTGCCCCTCGAACTTCAAGTACGCCACCGCGTTCACCGAAGTTGCGCTGCTCTTCCTCGTGTCGATAATGGGCAAGGAAAACGACCCGCTCATATACGACCCCAAAAAGCTGCGCTTTACGAACTCGCCCGAAGCCACGAAGATGCTGCACTCGCAGTACGCCTACAACAGGGAGTTCCTGCCCGACACGGTGAGGCTTCCGAGGCAGGGCGCGTAAGCCTTTCGGCATTGTTTCAAAACTCCCCCGTTGCAGGGGGAGTTTTTTTATGCCAATGTCGGGTGGATGGTGCAGTGGATTGTTTTATAGAAAAAGATTGGTAAATTGAATAATAGTTCATAAATTCCAAGAAGAAATTTATAAGCAACTGGATAATTTTCATATCTCCCCCCAAAAAAAGAACCCCATGAAAACCACATGTTTTACCAGATATGCGGATATGCGGCATCATCCGCGTTTATTTTTGCGGGCTTTCTACACGCCGAGACAATGTATTGGGCCGCGTCCGACTGGAAGGCCCTGAACGAGCAGGAGTATTATCTCGACGAGAGCGGAAACTACTATCCGCATTCCGATGCGTGGGTGAAAACCGACGCCGACCTCGTTTTCGACCCCGCGAAGATGCTGCGCGACAATTTTGAGGGCATCAGGGCGGACATGACTGTAAAAAGCCTAACTTTTATGGATGCCACTGGGAAATACGACCACTATTGGTGGCAGCAGCATACCGACGGGTACGGGAAAACCCTCACCATAAAAGAAGACCTCAACTTTTATTATGCGGTAAAAAACAACAACAACGACAAGCGCATACACATTTCCGCGAATAATGTGAACATAAACGTCACCGCAGACGTGAAAAATGTTGACAGCCAAGGGCCAGTCATTGATTTGCGCGCACTCAACTCGCTGGTTGTCGGCAGCGATTTTACCGTTTCGCGCGTCGGCGCCGACGGCAAGGGCAACATCGACCTCGGGTGGACGGGAACGCACTCGGAAGATTCCTCAAGAAGGGGCATTTATATCGGCGGGAATCTTTCCCTTGCGAACATGGGGCAGTTCTATGCCAGCAACTCCAAGGTGTTCGACGTAGTCGGCAATTTTACCGCCGAAAGCACAGTCGGGAAAGTAGTGATGCAGAATTTGGAGTCTATCAGCGTTGGCGGAAACTTGACCGCCCTGTACAACGAATGGCTCGACATAAACAACACCGGAAAGGTTACGGGCGACGATTCCGTATCTTCGTACATTGGCGGCATCGAAATAGGCGAGACGCTCCAAAAAGCCGGGGGCGGCGGCGTGAATGCCGACGATTCGGGCTTCCTGAAAATAGGCGGCGACGCCGTCTTTGAAGATTCCACGCTCAGATTTGAGCGCGTCGGGAATATCGACGGGAACATAAGCGGGGGCGTGGACATAGGCTATGATGCCGAAAGCCTCGGCAGCCAGCACGGCGGCAGCCTTGTTGTTACAAACGGCACCGTACAGGGAACCGACGCGGGAAATATTTCAATAAACAAGGACCTGCTCATTACCGACGGGGAAATACAGGCTGCGCGGTCGGGCATTGTCAGCATCGGCGGGGATTTCATAATCAACAATGCTTCGCACAGGGTTTCGCAGTTCAACGACGGCGGCGCCGACATCACCATAGGCGGAAACCTGTCTTTGACGAAAAGCAACCTATATGCATGGAAGCGCGGCGACATTAGAATCGGCGGAACTTTTTCTGCCGACAGCACTTCCATCCTGCTTTTTGACGGCGTCAAAAGCATGGAGGTAAACGGCGGAGACATGATTGCGGGGGCGAACTTTGAGGCCCGCGAAATCGGATATCTGAAAGTAAAGGGAGACCTCGGAATCGGCGGCGACGCCATGATTTTCGCCAAAGACGGCGTAAACGGCGGCGCGCAGAGCGCAGACAATGCCGGTATCGACGTGGGAGGCCGCATAAAAATGAACGGCGGAAAGCTCGGGACATGGTTTTATGCGGACGCCTCCGACCCCTCCAAGTATGCCAAAGACCTGTATGTGAAGTCTGGCGGCATAGACGGCACGGGAAGCCTCTACCTTTCAAACGAAAAGGCCAATACGACCGACAGCTTCAGTGTGACCTATGTCCTCAACAGCGCTGTCGAATCAACTTTTACGGGAGGCGTGCTTCAGTATGGCCCCTCGCAGGCCGCCATCGATCCCGCCGATTTCGAGAAGATGCGCTTAAACATAATCAAAAACGGCTCGGGGACGCAAAACATTGCGATAACCGACGCGGCATCGATGTGGCGCGGAACTGTTACGGTCAACAACGGACTTTTGAGGTATTCCGCGGAAAAGTCAGATACCGTTAAAGTCGATATGCTGCTTAACGGCGGCGGCTCGCTTTCCGCTTACGGCGCTTCCGATACATGGGTTAATACGATAACTTCAGACGGCGGCACGCTGGTCGCGGGAAGCGGCATCGGGGAAATTTTTGTAAGCGAAGGCATGGAGATACTCGCCGGGGGGCTTTCCATAATGTACGATGGCGAAGTTTCCGAAGGATTTGTGCTTGACGGATTTTTGTCGTGGGACAATGCGGTTGACGCCGACATGAGGCGCGTGCTTGCGGACGCGTTTTCCGAAGGCAAGATTGCGCTTAAGGATTCCGGCGGAAGGCAGTATGAAGTTGCGGGCTATTCGGTCGAAAACAACACGCTCTCGGTTACATACGGGGCCATACCCGAGCCTGCCGCGGTCGCCGCGCTTTTCGGCGCGATTGCTTTCGGTCTTGCGGCGTTCCGTAGGCGCAAATAGGCCCGGTTAGATTTTTGAACGAAAACCCCGCAAAAAATGCGGGGCTTTTTGTTTTCCGCCGTTTGTTGTTTTTTTTGCGTTCTCCGTCGCTTTGCCCTGTCAAGCTTGAAAAAAAAGCTTGAAAAATATTAGTTAAGTTGGTTTTCTTTAAGAAAAGAAGTTTAATTTGTTAAACGCATATATCCATGAAAACAACTACCCGATTATTTTTTTGCGCTTCTGCGGCGCTTTTGTTCGGATGCCTTTCGGCTTCTGCGGAAACCATATACTATTCTACAAAGGGCAACCTGCTGCATTTTGACGACAATGCCGACGGGCTGTCGCAGTTTGTGAACGAAAATGGCGACCGCCTGAATTATGACTCGATAAACTGGAGCGAAGCCGACCTCATCGTAGACGGCAAAAAGACGGCCTTGGACAACACTACGGGTATTCTCAACGATTTTACGGTGAGAAATTTCACCGTGCAGAATTTTGACGGCTCCCCGCACGGGCATTTTTGGTGGCAGCAGGATGACGCGGGAAAAGGCCATACCATAAACGTGCTTCAAGATTTCAACGTGTATTCTTCGTGGAGGAATGACGCCGCAAAGGGATTGAGCCTTAAAATAGGCAGGAATTTCAATGTGCATGTCGACAACGCTTCCACATCACACCGTTTTGACTTTAGGGGCGGCGAAACTTTCAGCGTGGGCGGCGACTTCACCGTCACAAAAATGGCCGACCCCGACGACGAAGTCAACATCATGGACTTCTACAAAAAGGATGAGGCGGGGGACTTTGTCGGCGGCGGCTTTTTTGTCGGCGGCAATTTCAATGTAACCGATTTCGGCAGGATTCATGCGTGGGGAAACAGCGTTCTCCGCGTGGAAAAGGATTTTACGGCAACAGGCGGCACATACATAAATATGGATCGCCAAGGCAGCCTGTATATCGGCGGAAACTTTAGCGCTTCCAATATGGAGTATCTGACGTTTAACTCGACAGGGCGCAACAACGAGAAATATTCGGGCGACTTGGAAATCATGGGCGACGTTACGCTCACCAATCTTTCAGACGCTGATAAAATAGGTTTCAGAACCAACGATTCGGCCAAAGTAATAATCCACGGGGCGGTAAACTCCACGGGTGGGGGAAGCGTTAGATTCGAAAACGTCGGCAATGTCAGCGGCGTTACCGGTGCTGCGGTCGATTTGAAGAAGGGGCTTTCCGTAAAAGACAACGGCTATCTCTCGTTTTATTTGACTTCCCACGCCAAGGTTGGCGGGGATGTTTCAATCGACGGCACTTTTAATGCCAGCCGCATGCAGAGCATGAATATCGCCGGAAATATGACTGCGACCGGTTCCAGCTTCGACGTCAGGGAGACGGGATATTTCCATGTGGGCAAGGACATGTCGTTTGGCCCGGGCGTTCATGCGAAAATTTCAGCCTACAAAGGGGCCGACGGTTCCGCCGCGTCGGTGGACAATGCCGGTTTTGTCGTAGACGGCCGCATAAAAATGGAGAATTCCACGCTTGGCGTATGGTTTTACAATGAGCGCGACGGAGTTCGTTATGCCAACGACCTGTATGTGAAAGCGGGCGGCATAGACGGCACCGGCAGTATTTACGTTACGAATGAAAGCGGCTTGGCCGCCGAGGACTATAGCCTCACATACATACTCGACTGTGCCGGAAACTCCTCCTTTACCGGAGGCGTGTTCCAGTACAAATCGGGCGCCGAAAGTTCTTCACCCACGCTTGCAGACCGTGAAAACTGGGACAAGATGAAGCTCAACATAATCAAGAACGGCGCGGGCACGCAGGCGATCATTGCCAACGGCTACTCCATGTGGCGCGGCACGGTCACTGTAAACGAAGGCGGGATGAAGCTTTTTACGGCCAACAACGATTTGGTGAAAGTCGATTTGGTTATGGGAGACAAAACCTTTCTGGAAGTCGCGTATGAGACCCCCGGAGTCCACAACCCCAGCGCGGAGGACATGGGCTATATCCGCGCTGGAAAAGTGGAAATAAACGGCGACGTAAGTATCTTGTTTGACGCGTCCGCGCACCCTGACGGCGGCTATGAATCTGACTGGATAAAAGCTGACGAAGTTACGGGAGGCGGAGTGGCGACCCTTATAATAGATCTGGACGAAAACTATTTCATGGTTGATCAGCCGGTTGAAAATTTGGAATTGAAAATCTTCGAGATAGAAAATAACAATTACGATTGGGCGCAGGCGATAATAAAGATAATGTATAAGGGCGGAGACATAAGCTCAAACTTTGAGAAACTTGCGTATTACAGCGAGGAAAAAGAGAATGGTGTTTATGTTGTTCTAAATGGCATAGTCATTCCCGAGCCCGCGGCAATGGCCGCGATATTCGGCGCGATAGCGCTTGCCTTTGCCTCATATCGCAGGGGCAGGTAGTTTTTTAAGCCTAATATGCCTTGGCGCGTTTTCAATAAAAGTCCCGCAAAAAAAAACGCGGGGCTTTTTATTTGCAGGAGGTCGTTGCATCTTACGGATTTGCAGTAGGTTTGTCCGGAAGTCATTAAAAAAAGGCTTGAAAAATATGTGTTTAATTGGTTATTTTCTTAAAAGATGTTAGTTAACCCTTTGGACATTTGCCATTATGAAATTGACTACCCCATTGTTTAAGAGTGCGGCTGCTGCGGTTCTGCTGCTTAACGGCCTTCCGGCCACTGCGGAAACAATATATTACTCCGCAAAGGGGGATGCACAGCATTTTGACGACAACGCCGGCGGGCAGTCGCAGTTTGTCAATGCGCAAGGGGAGCGCCTCGACTACGCCGCCATAGATTGGAGCAACGCGGATCTCGTCGTCGACGGCCATGAGACTTCCTGGGGAAGCACGACGGGTATTCTGAATGATTTCACCGTCAAAAGTTTTACCGTACAAAATTTCGACGGCACCAAGTTCAGCGGCTTCACGTGGGACCAGGATGTTGCGGGTTACGGCAAGACGATAAACGTGATTGAAAATTTCAACGTGTATTCGTCTTGGAACCGCGACAACAACAAGGGCATCAGCCTGAAAATCGGCGGGAACTTCAACATGAACGTCGACAACGCCTCGTCTTCGCACCGCTTCGATTTCAGGGGCGGCGAAGTATTCAGCGTTGGCGGCGATTTCATTGTCACGAAAGTCGCCGCGAATGACAATGAAGTCAATATTCTGGACTTCAAGGAAGTGGACGGCGACGGGAAATCCATAGGCGGCGGCGTGATTATAGGCGGAAATTTCAACGTGTCGAATCTTGGCAACATGCACATGTGGGGCCATAACACATTCCGCGTTGAAAAGGCCTTCAGCGCGTCGAACATGGGGTATATAAACATGGAAAGCCTTGGCAGCTTCTATGTGAAGGAAGGCTTGAGCGCTTCCTCCATGGACAACATAAGCGCGGCAAAGTCAGGCAGCGTTTATATCGGCGGAAACCTGACGGCTTCCGACATGGGCAGGATAAAGTTCGACACAGTCGGCCGCAACACGCTTGAGGGCATTGAAATTATGGGCGACGTCATTTTGAACAATTTGAGCCATACTGACGGATTTATAACAAACGATTCCGCCAAGGTGACTGTTCACGGCGCGATAGACGCAACGAACGCCAACGTCAGGTTTGAAAATGTGGGCAATATTGAAGGCATTGCCGGCACTGCGGTCGATTTGAAAAATGGAATTTCAATAAAGAATAGCGGCTATCTCTCGTTTTATTTGACTTCCCACGCCAAGGTTGGCGGAGATGTCTCTGTCGCCGGAAGCTTTAATGCGAGCAGGATGCAAAGCATGAATATTTCGGGCGGCGTTGCCTTGGCGGGCGGCGATTTCGATGTAAACACCACTCAGGATGTTTTTGTTGGCGGCGGCCTTTCCGTTACGACCGGCAACGTCAATTTGCAGTCGGCGAAAAAAATCGCCATAACCGACAATTTTATCGTTACGAACGTCCTTAACGCCGACGGCAACGTGGATAAAAATGTTACCGGAGTGCAGACCGAAGAGCTTTCCATAGGCGGGAATATGGAGCTTGTCCAGACTGGCTGGAACGGATGGTGGGCAAAATCAATCTCCGTCGGCGGAGACTTTAAAATGATTGGCGCCGGCAATTTGAAAATCGACGCGCTTAAAAACGGCGGCATTGCGGGAAGCCTGTCCTTTGAAAGGGATTTGGAGCTCCGCGAGGCGGGGCATTTCCATGTGGGAAAGGATTTTGTCGTGGGCTCGCAGGCGAACGCCATGATATCGGCTTATAACGCCGCCGACGGCTCAGCGGCCTCTGCCGACAACGCGGCCTTTGTCGTTGACGGCCGCATTAAAATGAGCGGCGGCAAGCTGGGCACATGGTTTTATTCTACGGGAACGCAGGATGTCCATTATTCCAACGACATGTATGTGAAAGCCGGCGGCATGCACGGCAGCGGCATAATTTACCTTACAAATGAAAAGGGCGTCACGACGGACAATTACAGCGTCACCTACATTTTAAACAACGCGGAGGATTCATCCTTTGACGGCGGGATATTCCAATACACGACTGGCGCGGGCGGATCTTCCCCTGCCGTTGCGGCTGCGGCTGATTTGGACAAGATGCGCCTTAACATAATCAAGAGCGGCGCGGCCGCGCAGGACATAGTGATAACCGACGCGGCGTCGATGTGGCGCGGCACGGTGACCGTGAACGAGGGGCTCTTGAGGTACTATGCCGACGGCGGCGCTTCAAACGTCAAGGTTGACATGGTTCTCAATCGCGGCGGCTCTCTTTCGGGCTGGGCGTTGATGGATGCATCCGTGAGCACGATAACGGCCGATGGCGGCGCGCTTGTTGCCGGCGGAACCGGAACGGTATTTGTAAAGGACGGCATGGAAATTCTTTCCGGAGGCCTTGTAGTGTCTTACACGGGCGAGGGAAGCGAAGGCTTGGTGGTTACCGACTTCCTCGCGTGGGACAACGCGATAGACGCGGACATAAGGCTTGTTCTCGATGCGGCGTTCGCCGCGAACAAGGTTGTTCTTAAGGATTCTAGCGGTAAGCAGTACGCCGTGGAGGGATATAGTCTGGACAACAACAAGCTGTCGGTAACCTACGGCGTGGTGCCGGAACCGGCCGCTGTCGCCGTATTGCTCGGCGCGATTGCCTTCGGCCTTGCCGTTCGCCGCAGGCGCAGCTAAGGCTATGAAAGGCTTTCAAAACGGAACTTCGCCCCGAAAAGGGCGGAGTTTTTTTGTGGCCTATTTTGCAACTTCTTATGTATTAGGGGTATTTAGAAGTTGAAAAAACCGCCTTTTAATGTTTTGTTTATGCCAACCAGTAAAACGGTTTAATGCCCAAAACGAATACCCTAACACCATTATAACGATGAAAACAATTTCCCCTTTGGTAAAATGCGCGGCAGTATTGGCGCTGGCGTCTTTCGGTGCGGCTTATTCGCATGCCGAAAAGGTTTATTTGCATACCGACAGCGACACTTGGCAGTTCTACAACGATTCCGCTTTGTACAAGAATGAGCAGGGGCAGGCTGTCACTCCCGACTGGGAGACTTCCGACGTGTATATTGACATGGCGAACCTCCACGAAGACTATGCCAAGGGCATAACCGGCGACTGGAAAGTGAAAAGCCTCACATTTGTTGACGGGCAGGGCAAGTTCGGCCATTACTGGTGGGACCAGCAGAACAGCGGAAGCAACCCGGCATTGGGCAAAACGCTCGAGATAACCGAGTCTTTGAACATGTACAACGCGGTTGAAAACGACGCCGCAAAGCAGTTTCACCTGAAAGTGAAAGATTTCAATATTTCCGTCACGAATGGGCAGTCGTCCTCGGCGGTAAAAATGCGCGGCACGCGGACGCTCGACATCCAAAACCTCAAAATAGACAACGGCAGCATCAACACGGGCGCGGTGTTTTTCAACGAGACGGGCTACAAGGACGGCGGCGAATACAAGGGCGGCGTGAATATCGCCGACATTGACGCCAAAAATATGGGCACGCTTCTTTTCAACCACAGCTACGGCGTCATAATCGGCAACCTCACCACGACCAACATGGCGTGGGTTGACATGACGAACATCGGCAACGTCGCTTTCGGCGAGGGCGAAGCGCATGAAAGCACGGGCAGGGGCATCGAATTTACCGGAAACGTCCTAATAAACGGCGGCGGCATAAACGGGTCCAGCTCCGTTTATTTCAAGTCGGCCAACGGCATCAGCGGTACGGGCGGCCTCGTCTTTACCGAGGTAGGCAATCTCGACGGCGGCACGGGCAACGCAAGAATCTTTACCGGCGGCGTCGATATCGGCGGATCTCTCGAAATGGGCGGCCAAATCAATTCCGAAAGGGCCGGGTATTTCAATGTGGAGGGCGACGTTATTTCCAACGCGGGCGAAATCAACCTCAGCAATACCGGCAGGATAGGCGGCGGCACAAACAGCAACGACCAGGTTGTGGGCGGCATAGACATTGGCGGCAGCCTCAAGGCGCTCGGCAACAGGATTCATTTCATAAATTCCGCCTACGTGAAAATTAACGGCGACCTCGTCATGCGGAACATGCAGGGCACTTCCCAGTGGGACAACGTCGGCAAGAACAACGACGGGACATTCATAAGCGCAAACCACGGCATAAACATCGGCGGGGATTTTATTGCGGATAACGGCGGCTTTGCGCACCAGTCCATCCAAAGCTCCGGCTCTAATTACGTGGACGTGAAAGGCAAGGTGAGCCTGAACAACGCCAACTGGTATTCGTGGAACGTCAATTACATCCACATCGGAGGCGCGCTTGAAACGACCGGCTCGTGCGCGATCCTTTTCGACGGCGTAAACGACGTCCAGATAGGCAGGACTCAGGGCGGCGGCTTCAGCCTCAACGCGAATTTCGAGGCGCGGGAAACGGGCCATATAGCGATAAACGGAGACTTCGTTCTTGGTGAAAGCGCCAACGCGATGGTCTCCGCATACAAGGGTTCCGATTTCAACGCGGCTACCGCCGACAACGCCGGCCTCGCCGTGAGCGGCAAAATCAGGATGTCGTCAACCGACACCAACAGGGCGCAGCTCGGCGCCTATTTCTACTACGACTCTTCCAACCCGTCGAAGTACGATAAAAACCTTTATGTGAGCTCCAAGGGGCTCGACGGCAACGGCAACATATATCTGACAAAGGAAAAAGTCGGTGAGGCTGACCGCGGGCAGGGAGGCTTTGCCGTGACGCATGTGCTCGATGTTTCCGAAGACTTGTCTTTCAGAGCGCAGATATGGCAGCTCTACCACGACGGAGACCTCGGCAAAATGAAGCTCAATATCGTTAAGAACGGCGCGGCGAACCAGACTCTCATAATAGACAACACGGCTTCGCAGTGGCACGGCAAAATAACCGTCAACAGCGGAGGTTTCTTTCTCGCGGCGGGCGACAGCGTCGTCGTGGCGGAAGGTGTTGCGGCCGCCCCCACCATGTTGGTGGACGTGGACGTCAAAAGCGGCGCGGTTTTCGGCAATGTCGAAGGGCAGGACGCCTATATCAACATCCTTTCCGTCGACGGCGGCGCGCTTGTTGCCGGCGGAACCGGAACGGTATTTGTGAAGGACGGCATGGAAATTCTTTCCGGAGGCCTTGTAGTGTCTTACACGGGCGAGGGAAGCGAAGGCTTGGTGGTTACCGACTTCCTCGCGTGGGACAACGCGATAGACGCGGACATAAGGCTTGTTCTCGATGCGGCGTTCGCCGCGAACAAGGTTGTTCTTAAGGATTCTAGCGGTAAGCAGTACGCCGTGGAGGGATATAGTCTGGACAACAACAAGCTGTCGGTAACCTACGGCGCGGTGCCGGAACCGGCCGCCGTCGCCGCATTGTTCGGCGCGGTTGCCATGGGTTTTGTCCTGCTGCGGCGCAGGCGCAAGTAAGAAAATCGAAAAACTTTTATTTGAGAAAGCCTCTTTTTTTTTAGAAGAGGCTTTTGTTTTTTGTTGATATGCATTTTTTTAAAATCCTTTTAAACCAAGGCTGTTCAGGGTATAAATATGTTTCCTTAATTAAGAAGTTGTAGTTTTGTGTGGTTTTACTACGGTTTCAACTTCTTTAGTAAATCTGTTAACTAAAGGGGTTTGACGAAAAAAAAGGCTTGATTGTTTTATCTAACTAGGCTGTTTTTCATAAAATAAACAAAAAAGCTTGATTTATGAAAACGAAAACTACCCTTATTTCTGCTTTGTCTTTAGCGGTGCTGTGCGCATCTTCTTATGCCGAGACAATATATTTTTATACCAAAGATGCAATCAGCACGTGGCCGTTTTTGGCGGATGAGAGCTGCTACGTCGATGAGAACGGGCAGCGTGTCGACATTGATTGGAATGCCAATGTCTATGACGTAGTCATAGATTTCAAAAATATGAAAGAAAACCCTACGAAGGGTGTGGACAGGGATTGGCATATCAATAGCCTGACCATCCAAAAGGGCGACGGCAGCGTTTTCGACAATCTCTGGTGGGCCAACGAAGAGGGCGGCTAGCACGGCGAAGGCAAAACCCTGACGATAAACAACGATTTCAATATTTATGCGGGTGTAAGAAACCAAAACTGGAAAAGATTTGCCTTGAAAATCGGCGGGGATTGGAATGTAGCCATGCCTGTCGACACAGGCGACGGAGGCATGTTTGAATTTGTCGGGTTGAAGTCGCTTTCAATAGGAGATTTGGATGCGAAGACCGGCAGCTTCATTCTCAGCAAGGCAACGCACGTCATGTTCAAGGACGTACGCGAGGACGCGACAATCGGGCGCGATGTAAAGATTGAGGCGGTCAGCGATTATATTGACATGAGCTGGTATGGCAGCCTTAGCGTCGGGAACGATTTCAACGTAAGCAATGTGGGAGGCACTGTCATTTTAGCTCATATCGGCGACAGGTCGGACTTCGCCAAATCCGGAATGACAGTAGGCGGCAATTTGATTCTGGACGACCTCAGGAGCGGGCTTAGGGCCGACAACTTGGGCTTTCTCGACGTGGGCGGGGATATTTCCGTTACAAACATTAAAATCGGCGCGGGAACCGATGCGACCATTGTGGCCAATTTTGAGTATGCCGGGAAAAGCGTCGGCAAAGGTATTTCGGTGGCGAACAATGCGTTGTTTTCCGACATAGAAGGCCATCTGAAATTCAACAATGCCCGGAGTTTTAATATAGGCGGAAATTTGGAGGTTCACAACCTTGTGAACGCCGACGGAACGTCCAGATACGACCTGGATTTGAGCGCGATTGGCAATTACGCCGACGAAACCAAGGGGACTTATATCGCGGGAAATCTCACCGTTTCCAATTTGGACAAAATACAAATGCACAATTCAAGGAATGTCTATATCGGCGGCGACTTCACCGCCAGCAACATGGACTGGGCCAACATGCGCAATATCGGCATTTACAACGGCGAAGTTGTGGGCGGTCTGGAAATTGTCGGCAATGTGGATTTTGCCGGATACGGGCTTTCAATCGAACAAAACGCGTCGACGAAATTCCACAAGAACGTCAGCGCGACGAGGATGAACGCCAACGGTTCCGGCCTGCTTGACGGCGTGCAGGTGGGCATAATTGAAGTCGGGCAAAACCTTGCGGTAACATATGACGCCAGCATCAGGGAAACCGGCCATTTGAAGGTTGGCGGCGACTTCAGCGTGGGCGGCAACCTGATGCTTGCACAGTATTTCGGGGCGGACGGAAACGCCGTAAGCGCGGACAATGTCGGCGTGGACGTGGGCGGCCAGATAAATTTGGGAAGCGGCAAAATGGGCGCATGGTTTTACGCCGACGCCGAAGACCCCGACAAATACGGCAAGGAAATGTTCGTAAAGGCCGACGGCATCACGGCTACGGCGGGATCACTTTACACCACGAATGAAAAAGGCAATCTGACTGACGCATACAGCGTAACTTACATTTTGAAGGGCGAGAAAAACGCCTCGTATACGGGCGGAATATACCAGTATGTTTCCGGGGCGGGAGGCGGGTCTCTCGTATCTGCAGATCCGGCCAACTTGGACAACATGAAGCTTAACATAATAAAGAACGGCGCGGGCACGCAGTCGCTCATTGTAAACGGCGTGGGCTCTATGTGGCGCGGCACGGTCACGCTCAACGGAGGCAGGCTGAACTTTTACATGCTGGATTCCGACTATGTCAAAGTAGATTTGATCCTCAATCAAGGCACCGTGCTTGACGTGGCGTATGAGAAACAGGGCCCGCACAATCCCGATACCGACTATATGGGCTATATCAGCGCCGGCAAAGTCGAGATAAACGGCGACACCCAAATATGGTTCGACGTATCTTCGGATCCCTATTACGCCGGCTATGAGTCCGACTGGATCAAGGCTGACGAAGTGACCGGAACGGGCGTGGCGACCCTTGTAATAGATCTGGACGAAAACTATTTCATGGTTGATCAGCCGGTTGAAAATTTGGAATTGAAAATCTTCGAGATAGAAAATAACAATTACGATTGGGCGCAGGCGATAATAAAGATAATGTATAAGGGCGGAGACATAAGCTCAAACTTTGAGAAACTTGCGTATTACAGCGAGGAAAAAGAGAATGGTGTTTATGTTGTTCTAAATGGCATAGTCATTCCCGAGCCCGCGGCTGTGGCGGCGATACTTGGCGCCATAGCCATCGGCTTTGCTATGCTGCGCCGCAGGCGCGCATAGGCGTTTCTTTTCGAATATTTACTTCCGGACAGCCGCAAGGTTTATTTTTGCAAAATTACCTTGCGGCGGTGTTGCCGAAGTTTCACACTAATTGCAAGCAACCTACATAAATTAGAACAAAACAAATATGAATACATCCAGACGTAACTTCCTCAAGGCCTCCGCGGCCTTCGGCGGATTGATGGTACTTCCAAGCTGGGCGGCATCCCGCAAGCTAGGCCCGAACGACAAGCTCAATGTGGCCGTGGTCGGAGTGGGCGGCAGGGGCCGCGACTCGGTCAACGCCATCGCGGGTTCGCCCAACGCGCAGCTTGTCGCGCTTTGCGACGCCGACGACGGCCGCGCCGCCGACACTTACAACGCCTTCCCGGACGTTCCGCGATTCCGCGACTACCGCGTGATGCTCGACAAGATGGACAAGGACATCGACGCCGTCATGGTCTGCACGCCCGACCACATGCACTTCCCGATCGCCCTCTGGGCGCTGTCGAAGGGCAAGCACGTATACTGCGAAAAGCCGCTCGTTCGCACCGTGTGGGAATGCCGCAAGATCCGCGAAGCCGCCAAGAAGGCGGGGGTCACCACGCAGATGGGCAACCAGGGCCACACCAACAACGGCTGGCGCATAATCAAGGAATGGAACGAAGACGGGCTGCTAGGCAAAATCAGCGACGTCTATGCCTCTACCGACCGTCCGTGGTGGCCGCAGGGCGCCCTTACGCCCTCCAAGAAGGACATTCCCGAAGGGCTCGACTGGAAGCTTTGGCTCGGTGTCGCTCCGCACCAGGATTTTGCCGACAAAATAGTGCCTTTCGACTGGCGCGGTCTACGCAACTACGGCACGGGTTCCGCGGGCGACATGGCCTGCCACATCCTTGACGCCGCCATCTCGGGCCTCGACCTGAACGAACCCGTCAAGATCTGGGGCGAATGCTCCGAGACCAACGACTACAGCTGGGCGCAGCAGAACTCGGTGCATCTTGAATGCAAGTCGAAGTTCGGCAAGGATGGCACGATAAAGCTCCACTGGTACGACGGCGGCCTCAAGCCCGAAAACATCGAGCGCATCTCCGCCGAAACGCTCGCGAGCAACCAGAACTATTCGTACATCGTCGGCGACAAGGAAACGGTCATTACCGACTGCTACGAAGAACGCCCGATGCTCTCTTCGCGCGAACTCATGATAGAGCTCAAGAAGCAGGGCCGCTTCGATGCCCCGTCGCGCATTGCGGAGTCCGACTCAAAGGGCAACCCGCAGCAGGAATGGGTCAACGCCAGCATCGCGGGCAAGCAGTCGATGTCGAACTTCGACTACGCCGCCCCGTTCACGGAAATGGCGCTGCTTCTGACCATCGCCAGCTCCTGCCCGGAACCGGTAGAATACGACGTAAAGAACATGAAGTTCAAAAACTTCAAGGAAGGCGACAAGCGCCTCAACTCGATGTACAAATACAACAAAGAGTTCCTGCCTTACGACGTGAAGCAGCCGGCGGTCTAAATACTTGCAAAAAAATCAAAAATCGGCGCGGAAACTGTTTCACGCCGATTTTTTTTTGCCGATTAAATCTTGAGATTTCGCGCTTTTGCCGCGTCTTAAAAACGCGCCAAGCGCGCGAAACCGTCGGAAAAAAACAGAAAATGCGGCCGGCTTGAAGTGATGTTTTTTTGCGGGCGGTTTGAATACAATTGCTGCAAAAAAACACTTGCAAATGTCTTTTTATAGAATCATTACTTTTAGTCAGTCCAAAAGACGAAACCTATGATGGGTATATTTTTATACAGGAAAAAATTATGAGCATTAAAACATCCAGACGTAACTTCCTCAAAGCCTCCGCGGCCTTTGGTGGATTGATGGTACTGCCAAGTTGGGCGGCGACGCGCAAAATTGGCCCGAACGACAAACTTAACGTGGCGGTGGTCGGCGTCGGCGGCAGGGGCCGCGACTCCGTAAACCTCATCGCCGCGGCGCCAAACGCGCAGCTCGTTGCGCTTTGCGACGTTGACGACAGGCAGGCGGCGGGCGCCTACAACGACTTCCCGAACGTACCGAGGTTCAAGGACTACCGCGTGATGCTCGACAAGATGGACAAGGACATCGACGCCGTGGCTGTCTGCACCACCGACCACATGCACTTCCCGATCGCGATGTGGGCGATTTCCAAAGGCAAGCACGTGTTCTGCGAAAAGCCGCTCGTGCGCACAGTTTGGGAATGCCGCAAGATTCGCGACACCGCCAAGAAGGCGAAGGTCATCACGCAGATGGGCAACCAGGGCCACACCAACAACGGCTGGCGCCTCATCAGGGAATGGCGCGAAGACGGGCTCCTTGGCAAGATCAGGGAAGTGAAGGCCTCCACAGACCGTCCTTTCTGGCCGCAGGGGCAGCTTACTCCCCCTGACAAGAAACCCGTCCCGTCGGAAGTAGACTGGGAGCTTTGGCTGGGCGTTGCGCCCAAGCAGGACTACGGCGACGGCATTATGCCTTTCAACTGGCGCGGCCTTAAGAATTACGGCACGGCTTCCGTCGGCGACATGGCCTGCCACATTCTCGACGCACCCATTTTCGGCCTCGAACTCGGCCTCCCCACGAAAATCTGGGGTTCCTCTTCGGGCGGCAACGACTACAGCTTCCCGCAGCAGATGGAAGTCAACGCGGAATTCGAATCTCCCTACGGCGTGGACGGCAAAATCACAATGTCGTGGTGCGACGGCGGCCTGATGCCCCAGAATGTCGACCGTTTCGACCAGGAAACCGTGGACAGGAACAAGAGCACTTCCTACATCATCGGCGAAAAGGAAACCGTCATGACGGGCACCTATTGCGACCGTCCGATGCTTAGCAACCGCGAGCTTATGAAGGAGCTCAAGGAAGCCGGCAGGTTCGACAACCCGACCCGCTACGCGGAGTCCATGTACAAGGGCGACCCCCAGAAGGAATGGGTCACAGCCTGCATTGCGGGCGAACAGCCCCCGTCGAACTTCGACTACGCGGCACCATTCTGCGAAGTCGCGCTCCTTCTGCTTGCCGCATCCTACATGCCCGAGCCGGTGGAATACGACGGAAAGAAGATGCGCTTCAAGAACTTCAAGGAAGGCAACAAGTATCTCAGCTCCATGTACAAGTACAACAAGGAGTTCCTGCCTTTCGATGTGAAGCAGCCCAACGTCTAATTTTAGGATTGCATCCTCTTAGGGAGACGCCAAAAATATTGGCGTCTCTCTTTTTCTTTTGACTGTGGGAAAATAAAAAACGCATATTTGCAAAAATTTTGTTGATTTTGCCGCGGATGGCAATAGAGTACGCCCCTTTTAATTAAAAGAGTTCTTGTCGAATCTCGGGGTTGGACAGGTTATCTTTTTTTTCGGAATTTATATAATCATAAGACAATGAAACAGATAAAGCTCAATTCAAGCACAAGAACTGAACTTGGCGGAAACTCCGCAAAGCGCTACCTTAAAAGCGGCAAAGTGCCGGCGGTTATCTACGGCGAAAGCGGCGTGAAACATCTCGTTATGGACGAAAAGGAACTCGCAACGGCCCTCAAGGCTGTTATGGGCAAGGCCGTCCTCATAGAAATGACGTTCGACGACGAATCCGAATCGCGCTACGCGATGATCAAGGAAGTGGCCCGCAACCCGCTTTCCGAAAAGGTTCTGCACGTAGACTTCATTGAAGTCGTGCGCGGCAAGCCCATGCACGCGGTCGTTCCGCTCCACTATGTGGGCGAATCCTACGGCGCGAAGAACGAAAACGGCGTTGTGGAAATCCACGAATACGAAGCCGCCATCGTCTGCCGCCCCCGCGACCTTCCCGAATTTGTCACAATCGACATCACGAACCTCAAGGTCGGCGAAGCCATCCATCTCAAGGATGTCAAGCTTCCGGAAGGCGTCGAATACTCGGGCGACACCGAAATCGCTGTTGTCACATGCAACGTGAACAAGGTCGAGGAAGAGCCGGCCGCAGAAGCCGCTCCCGCTGAAGGCGCTCCCGCTGCGGAAGCCGCCAAGTAAGGCCCCCATAACGGCCCGCGCTTTTTTCTTTGCCAAGGAGGCGCGGATTTGTTCTTTTAAAGTATGTCCGTAAAACTTGCAATAGGATTGGGAAATTCGGGCGCAGAATATTCGGGAACCCGCCACAATGCGGGCCGGATTGTACTGGCGAAGTTTGCGCGCGAAAAGGGCGCGGTGTTCGCGTACAACAAATACTGCGCCGCGGAAGTGGCCAAGGCCGACGTGCGCTCGAAAGGGCTCGTAATCGCGTTCGCCGACGGCTACATGAACCTTAGCGGCGCGGCGCTCAAAAGAATAATGGCCTTCTTCAAGGTCAAAATCTCCGAAGTGGCGGTCGCGTACGACGACATTTCCCTCGAACCCGGACGCATGAAGCTTTCAAAGGGCGGATCGTCCGGCGGGCACAACGGCGTGACCGACATCATGGAAAAGTGCGGCAACGAATTTGTCAGAATACGCATAGGCATAGGCGGCAAAATCGACAAGCGCATGGATCTCGCGGACCACGTCCTCGGAAAGATTCCGCCGCAAGACCTCAAGGCCATAGAGTCGGTGAAAATCGGCGAGTGCTTAGACCTCCTGCTGTCGAAGGGCCTCGACGCCGCGCAGAACGCTATGAACCGCCGGGACGAAGCTCCGAAAACCAAAGAGGAGCCGAAAGCCGCCGCCGAATACCCCGAAGCGAAGCCGGAGCCGAAAAAAAGTTTTATCTCGCGCCTGTTCGGCGGGTAGGGCATATTAAAGGACATCAGAATTTTATACAGAAAACACGCAATCTCATGAATAACAAAAAGTACAAAGCAACGTTCATCCTCGACACAAGGGGCTATTCCGAACCTGTTGAAACCCTCATTGAAAAAATCAAGGGCATAATTGAATCTGCCGACTGCAAAGTTGAATCCGTCGAAAACCTCGGCCAGAAAACTTTCGCGCGCACAACGGACCGCGGCTTCCCCGCCGGCATTTATGTTGACATCGCCTACGAAGGCCCCGCGGCCGCGAACTTGCAGATCCGCGAAAAGCTCCGTCTGGACAAGACTGTCAACCGCATCATGATTCTCGCCCAATAATCTCAAAAAAAGGGAATCCAAGATGTCTTTCAACAAAGTGATTTTAATGGGCAACCTCACTCGCGATCCCGAGCTGAGGCAGACTCAGAGCGGAACCAGCGTGTGCCGCTTTTCGATTGCCGTAAACCGCTCCTACAACGCCCAGGACGGTTCCTCGCGCGATGAAACCTGTTTTGTTGAAATAGACTGTTTCGGGCGCTCGGCGGAAAACATCTCCAAGTATTTCTCGAAGGGCAAGCCCATCCTCGTCGAGGGGCGTCTCAGGCAGGACACTTGGGACGACAAGCAGACCGGGCAGAAGCGCTCAAAGCTTCTGGTAGTTCTCGAACGCTTTGAATTTGTGGGCTCGCGCAGCGACGGTGCAGGCTCCGGCTCATACGACGCGGAATACTCCGCGCCTCCATCCCGCAACGGCGGCGCGCGCCAGCAGCAGTACCGCGGCGGCGAAGAGCTCGAAGACGACGACGTTCCGTTCTGAGAACGCCGCCAAATAAACTAACATTTAACGAATATAACATTATGGCAACAAGCAAAGTATTATTGGTAAAGCCCGTTGAAGATTTGGGCGCAGAAGGCGAACAGGTCGAAGTCAAGGCCGGATACGCCCGCAATTTCCTGTACCCGCAGAATCTTGCGATTCCGGTTACAAAGGCCAACAAAAAGCAGATAGAAGCCCTCGTAAAGGCGCGCGAAGCCCGCGAAGCCAGGGAGCTTGAAAGCGCTTCGGCCCTCGCCAAGGCCCTCGAAAACATGTCCATCGCGTTCGCGGTCAAGACCGGCGAAGGCGGCAAGATGTTCGGCTCGATCACGGCGGCCGACCTCATCGCCCGCATCGCGGAAGGCGGCATAGAGCTCCCCAAGAAGGCGCTGCACCTCGCGGCCCCCGTCAAGGAACTCGGCAAACATACCGCCAAGATCAAGCTGCACAAGGACGTGAAGGTTGAATTCTCCTTCGAAGTAGTGTCGGAAAACCCGATCGAAGAGAAGCAGGATTAATCCCTTTCCAGTCGGACTCCGATGCCGGAAGGAAATCCAGAGAAAAAAGCCTCGGTACGCCGCAAGGGCGCGACCGCGGCTTTTTCGTCTAAAGAGCCCGCCCCGGATTTGGGGCGAGAGCTTCCGCACAATTTGGACGCGGAAGAGGGCATTCTCGCGAGCATAATCCTCGACGGCACGAACGAGGTCATAAACTCGTGCCTGGCCTCGAAAATCCGCGAGGACTACTTTTTCAAGCCGCAGCACAGGCTTATGTACGGCGCCATGCAGGCGCTGTTCGCCATGGGCAAGCCCATCGACGAAATAGTGCTCGCCGAATACCTCAATTCGCGCAACCAGCTGGAGCCCGCGGGCGGCATTCTCGAAATAAACCGTATCGCCGGGCGAATCGAGACCTACGCGCACTACCGCCAGTGGATGGATATCGTCCGCGAAAAGTACTTTCTGCGCACCATAATTCACGCTTGCGCCGACACGATTGAAAACGCGTACCACAATCACGGCACCATCGACAGCTTCATCGAAAACGTCGAGGAGAAAATCCTTGGCATCAGCGAGGACAGGGTGGGCGATTCCGTCAAGAAGGCCAGCGAGCAGGTCGACGGCGCGGTGAAGATAATCAACGAGCTCATCATGAACAAGGGCGCGCTTCGCGGCGTCCCCACGGGCTTTAAGGATCTCGACGCGCTCATGCACGGCCTGCACGGCAACGAAATGATAGTCGTCGCCGGCCGCCCCGGCACGGGCAAAACTTCAATCGCGCTCAATATAGTCGAGACTGCGATTTTCGACAAGGAGCCCATTCCCACTTTGGTATTCTCGCTGGAAATGTTGGGCGAACAGCTCTACCAGCGCATGATCGCCTCGCGCGCCCGCATAGACCAGCATAAGCTGAGCATGGGCTTTCTCGACAAGGACCGCATGAAAGACATCCACGCGACGGCAAAGGAGCTGAAAGGCTCGCCGCTTTGGATCGACGACACCGCCGGCATCTCGATTCTCGAAATGCGCGCGAAGGCCAGAAGGCTCGACCAGCAGCTCGGCGGAAAACTCGGCCTGATAGTTGTCGACTACCTTCAGCTTCTGCGCGGAAGCGACAACAGCGCGTCGCGCGAGCAGGAAGTCGCGGAAATTTCGCGCGGCATGAAGGCCATGGCCAAGGAGCTCCGCGTGCCTGTCGTGGTGCTTGCGCAGCTCAACCGCGAAAGCGAAAAGGAAACCAGAAACCCGCGCGCCAGCGACCTGCGCGAGTCGGGCTCCATAGAACAGGACGCCGACGCCATTTTGCTCTTGAGTAGGCAGAGAAAATCTGACACAGATGACGAGACTGTTTCAAACTCGCAATGGCTTATCAGAGTCGAGCTTGCGAAACAGCGAAACGGCCCCACGGGGGTCGTCACCCTGCTATTCAATAGAAACTACACCCGATACGAAAACTACAGCCCAAGGGATGATGTCAGCATTTAAATTTTTTCAGTCGCATGCGTGCGGAATTTTCGCAACTTCCGCCGGCGCAATAAAAAGCGCCCTCGCATGCGCCGGTCTGGCCGCCTGCCTGGCGGCAAGCGCGCAAACGGGCCCTTCGGACAGGATTGACGAGGGCTCTTTGGTTGTCGACCGGATAACCTACAACATCGAGGGCCCCAAGAACGTTTCCGAGGAGGCCGTCGCGGCGCATGTGCGTCTGCGCAAGGGCATGAAGTTCGACCAGAAGTCGCTCGACCAGTCCATACGCTCGCTTTACAACACCGGCATTTACGAGGTTATCGACGCAACGCGTAGCGTGAACTCGAACGGACAGATGGATATCGATTTCACCATCATACCCAAGTACCGCATAAGCCAGATTGTTTTCAAAGGCAACAACGAGTACAGCGGCAGCCGCCTGCAGCGCGAGATAGACTCCTACGCGGGCTCAATCCTCAGCGAGGTTGACGTCAAGCGCGACGCCGACAAGCTGCGCGACTTCTACCATAAAAAGGGCTATTCGCTCGCCAAGGCAACCTACTCGATAGAGCGCAACGACGAACTTGGCGTGGGCGCGGTCATATTCGACATCGACGAGGGCGCCGACATCCAGATTCAGAACATCCGCTTTACCGGCGACCCCAATATTGAAAAGGAATACGGATTTTGGGGCAGGTTGGGAGAACGGCTTTTCGGCAAAGACGATCCTGCGGAAATTAATTCAATGAAGCTGCTTGGGCAGATGAAGACCGACACGTGGATTTGGCTCGTTTCGCACATCACCGACAACGGCCGCCTCAAGGAGCAGGAGCTTCAGGACGACCTTGAAAACCTGCGCAAATTCTACCGCAACCACGGTTATCTCGACGTCGAAATCGACGAGTCGAAGGTTAAGTTCGAATTCCCCGACGAGGACGAGCCCGGCGACATGGACATCATTATCGACATCGTCCCCAACAAGCAGTACCGCGTCGGCGACGTCACCATACAGGGCAACAAATATTACACGGAGCAGGGCATGAAGCCCTTCTCCAACGAGACCCTTATGCGCTTTCTCGACTACCACGACCTCTCCAAGGGCAACGTGTTCTCGCCGGCGAAAATCGACGAGATGATCGAGGACATCCGCACATATTACGGCGAGTACGGCTACGTGGAAACCATCGTTCGCGCGCTTCGCCGCCCGAACGTGGAAACCGGCGACATCGACCTGATAATCGACATCATCGAGAGCGACAAGTATTACGTGGAGTCCATCAACATCCAGGGCAACACCAAGACCAAGAGCGAGGTTATCATCCGCGAACTGGCGCTCGCCCCCGGCGACGTGTTCGACTTGGCCCGCATGAAGTCTTCCGAAAAGCGACTCAAAAACACGAGTTTCTTCGACGAAGTGCAGCTTTCCCCCGAAGTTACCAACATTCCCAACAGGCGCAACCTGCGCATCGTCGTCAAGGAGGGCCGCACGGGCAACCTCACTTTCGGCGCGGGCTTCAGCACGGTTGAAAGCCTCGTGGCCACGGTCGAACTCACGCAGAGCAATTTCGACTATAAAAACTACCACAATTACTTCCAGGGCGCGGGCCAGAAATTCCGCCTCAGGGGCACCGTCGGTCTCGAGAGCAACCAGATAATCCTCAGCTTTGAAGAGCCCTGGGTGTTCAACCGCGAACTCGGCTACGGCATAGACCTCTACCGCTCCGACACCGGCTACTATTCCGACTACTATTCGGAAGTTCGCCTCGGCATGACCAACTTCCTTCGCAAGAGGATTTACGAGCTCGTAGAAGCTCGCCTCGCGTACAAAATCGAGGAAGTCGACATTTACGACGTCAGTTCGAGGCTTACCAATCCTCCGGCGGGTGAAGAGCCTGTCCTCACTAAAAACGACGTGGGCAAGCATTCGATTTCACAGCTTAGCCTGTCTTTTCTGCGCGACAACCGCGACAACTATATGATGCCTACGGAAGGCACGCGCTTTGAGCTTATTCAGGACATCGCCGGCGGCCCGCTGATGGGGCAGACCAACCTCTACCGCGTCGAGGCGCGCGCAGGCTGGTGGATTCCCACCTTCGACTTCGGCAGCCAGGTGCTTTCATTCGTCGGCCGCACGGGCAGCGTGACCGGCTTCGGCGGCAAAGAGGTTCCCTACTATGAAAGGTACTTCCTCGGCGGCGCCTACAACATGCGCGGCTTCAAATACCGCAAGGTGGGCCGCATAAGCCCCTCCACCGACGAACCTTACGGCGGCAACACTTTCGGCTTTATTTCGATTGAATACTCCATAGAAGTGTTCAATCCCGTGCGCATTGCGGCGTTCTACGACATAGGCTTTGTCAACAGGGACTCGTGGGACTGGGATCCCTCCGACTACAATTCCGACTTCGGCATAGGTTTCAGGGTTCTTCTCATGGGCGCGCCCATGCGCATAGACCTCGGCTTCCCGCTCAAAACGGGCGACTACAACTCCGACGGCATGCAGTTCAACTTCTCGTTCGGCACCGTATTCTAAACAGAAGCGCGATTTTTCCGAAAGTAATTTCGGGAACAAACTCGAAATTTCAATTACTAATAAAATCTAATCCTAGAAAATACAACATGAAGAAAATTGCAATCATCCTCTCCGGCATCCTCACTTGCGCCGCCCTCACGGCCGCCCCGAAAATCCTCGTGGTGGACATGCAGCAGGCGTATTCCAAATACTACAAGGCTAAGGAAGCCGCGGCGCAGATAAACGCCTCCATCGAAACGACCAAGGCGGAGCTCACCAAGATGGGCAAACAGCGCGAAGACCTTATTAAGGAAATCCAGGCAGTGCAGGAAAAGCTCAACAATCCGGCCCTGTCTGAAGACGCCAAGAAGCAGATCATGGAAAGCGAAGCGCAGCCCAAGCTTATGGAAGCGCGCCAGATTGAAGTGAACATGCAGAACATCAATGAACAGGCCACCCAGCGCCTACAGCAGAACGCCCAGAGCATCCGCCAGGTGCACATGCAGGAAATCAAGGCCATCATCGAAAAGCTCGCCAAGGAAAAGAAGGCGGACTTCATCCTCGAAAAGGCCGTTTGCTACTTCGCCGAACCGGAGTCGGACGTTACCGAAGACCTCATCAAGATGATAAACGCCGACGACCCGGCCAACAAATAGGCTTTTCTCGGACAGGCAATTTTTGGCAAAAAGGGGCGCGGTCTAAAAAAGCGCCCCTTTTTTGTTTGCAACATGTTAAATGTAAATATGTGAACAAAAAATACTTGCAAATTTTGAACACATATGTGAAAATATTGTCTCAACTCTGGCTGACATGAAAAACCAATTTAACAAAATCGACAACGGGCTTGCGGCCCTCGCAAGCGCGCTCATCCCCGGGCTTGGGCAGGCTTTTGAATCGCGCTGGCAAAAGGCCATGATATTCTTTTTTGTCTCGGGCGTGTTTTATGTCATTGTCCTGCCTGCGGGAATCATTTTCCATATATGGTCGATATTCGACGCCGCGTTTTACGGCAGGAAGCCGGGGCGCGCCGCACCGCGCACGGCGGATTCTTCGCTGCAGAAAAGCTGAATTCCGCTTTTACGCGTCCGCCTTTGCGCCTTTTTTCGAGCCGTTTTTTGGGGCTTCGGAGCCAATAAAAATGTTGCAAGGCGCGGGGCTTTCGTATTCCTTTTTTCTTTATGGAATCTGAAAATATTTCCGCGTCCATACGCACGGAAAATCTCGTTAAGGAATACGGGAAAAGGCGCGTCGTAAAGGGCGTCAACATCACTTTGAACGCCGGCGAAATCGTCGGGCTTCTGGGCCCCAACGGTGCGGGCAAAACCACAAGCTTTTACATGATAGTGGGCCTCGTTCCCGCGACAGAGGGCAAGGTGTTTTTGGACGGCGCCGACATTACCGACGTGCCCATGTACAGGCGCGCGCGCATGGGTATAGGATACCTGCCGCAGGAGGCCTCCATTTTCAGAAAGCTTACGGTTTACGAAAATATTCTGGCCGTGGCCGAGACTTTGCCGATAGAAAAGAAGGAGCTCAAGGGCTTTGTAAACCACATGCTCGAGGAGCTCAACCTCACGCATCTTGCCGGGCAGAAGGCCTTCACGCTTTCGGGCGGCGAGCGCAGGCGCCTGGAAATAACCCGTGCGCTGACGTCCAGCCCCAAGTTCGTTCTCATGGACGAACCTTTCAGCGGCGTCGACCCCATCAGCGTGGCGGAAGTGCAGGACATAATATTGGGGCTCAAATCCAAGAACATCGGCGTGCTGATTACCGACCACAATGTGCGCGAAACTTTGAGCATTGTCGACAGGGCCTACCTCATCCACGAGGGCAAGGTGCTGGCCGAGGGCTCCAGCGAATTTCTGGTCAACGACGAGAAGAGCCGCAAGTTCTATCTCGGCGAAAATTTTACGATGTAACTTTTATGGAAAACAGGAGCGACAAAATGAAGGTGTCCGAAGAGATTTCGGTGCGCGAGCTTTTCGCGGCGTTCAAGGACACTCTCCAGCTTGAAATAATGGCGGGCGACGAGGGTCTCGACCGCATAATCTTTGAAACCGGCCTCAACCGCCCCGCGCTCGCCATCACCGGCTACTACAAAAATTTCGCGTCCAACAGGATCCAGCTTTTCGGCGCCGGCGAAATGGCCTACATGCGCGACCAGAGCGACGAGCGCCAGCGCGAGGTTATGGAGGAAATGGTTTCGCACAACATTCCGTGCGTCGTTGTCTCGCGCAACCTGCAGCCCACGAAGGCGATGGTAGACGTGCTCAAAAAACACAGCGTGCCGCTCATCCGCACCAAGATGAAGTCGAAAGAATTTTCCACCGAAGTGCTCGTGCGCCTTGGGCGCATGTTCGCTCCGCGCACATCCGTCCACGGCACGCTTCTCGACGTGAAGGGCATAGGCGTGCTCATACGCGGCGACAGCGGCATAGGCAAGAGCGAATGCGCCCTCGGCCTCATAGACCACGGCCATTCGCTTGTCGCCGACGACCACGTCAACTGCGTGAAGATGAACGACCAGAAGATTGTCGGCAGCGGCAGCGACTTAAACCGCGGCTATATGGAATGCCGCGGCATAGGCATAATCAACGTCGCGGAGATTTTCGGCATACGCTGCGTGCGCCTCGAAAAGACCATAGACCTCGTTGTGACCTTCATCGAATGGCAGCCGGGTACCGTTGAGGACAGAACCGGCTTGGAGCGCAACTATTTCGACATTTTGGGAGTGCAGATTCCCAATTTCGTAATCCCCGTGCGCCCGGGCCGCGACATGGCCCGCCTCGTGGAGGTTTCCGCGATGGTGCTCGCGCTTCGCCGCATGGGCCACGACGGCGCCAAAGATTTCAACGACAAACTCATCGCGCACATGGCCGCGCAAATGAAGAAGTAAAATGCCGCTTTTGCCTGACACAAAATCCGGCGTTCGCCTCGGCGAACTCCTGAAAGAACGCATCGTTTTTCTCGACGGCGGCATGGGCACGCTCATCCAGCGTTACAGCCTCGCCGAAGCCGACTTCCACAAGGGCTGCGAAGAGCTTGAAAACAGCCCGCGCGAACTCATAGGAAACAACGATCTGCTCAACGTCGCGCGCCCCGACATAATCAGGAAGATACACCTCGACTATTTCCTGGCGGGCTCCGACATCGTAACCACGAACACTTTCGGCGCGAACACAATCGTGCAGGACGAGTACGGCATAAGCGCGGAGCTTGTGCACAGGCTCAACGTCGAGGCGGGGAAAATAGCGCGCGGGGCGGCCGACGAGGCCGCAGCGGCTACGGGCCGCGAATTTTTCGTGGGCGGCTCCATAGGCCCGATGAACAAGGCCGCGAGCATTTCTTCGGATGTCAACGACCCCTCCATAAGGGCCGTGACTTTCGACCAGCTTCGCGAATCGTACTACGCGCAGATGAAGGCCTTGCGCGAGGGCGGCGTGGACCTTTTCATTCTGGAAACATCCATCGACACGCTCAACGTCAAGGCGGCCATTTACGCGTACCTCGAGCTTTGCGAACACCTCGGCGAGCGCATGCCGATCGCCATAAGCATGACGGTTTCCGACGCGTCGGGCCGCATTTTAAGCGGCCAGACGATAGAGGCTTTTTATGCGAGCGTGCGCCACGCCAAGCCGCTTTTCGTGGGTCTCAACTGCTCGCTTGGCGCGGAAAACATGCGCCCCTATATCGAGACTTTCGCGCGCATAGCCGAGTGTTATACGCACTGCTATCCCAACGCGGGTTTGCCAAATCCCCTTTCGGAGTTCGGCTACGACCAGCTTCCCGAAGACACCGCCGGATACCTTGCCGAATACGGAAAAGACGGCCTGCTCAACGTGATGGGCGGCTGCTGCGGCACGACGCCAAAACACATCGCGGCGGTTGTAGAGGCGTGCAAAAACCTGCCGCCCAGAAAGCCCGTGAAAAGCCCCGACGCGCTAATCCTTTCCGGCCTGGAAGCCCTCCGCATAGAAGACAAGGGTGCGCCTTTCATATTTGTGGGTGAGCGCACGAACGTCATGGGCTCTCCCGCCTTCCGTAAAATGATAAAGGAGGGCCGGTTTGGCGACGCGCTAGGCGTTGCGCGCAACCAGGTTGACAACGGCGCGAACATCATCGACATAAATTTTGACGAGGGCATGCTCGACTCGCCCGCTTGCATGACGAAGTTTTTGAATCTCGTGGCGGCCGAGCCGGAAATCGCCCGCGTACCGCTGATGATAGACTCGTCGAACTGGGAGACGCTTCTGGCGGGGCTCAAATGCTCGCAGGGCAAATGCGTGGTTAATTCCATAAGCCTGAAGGAGGGCGAGGAGAAGTTTTTAAGCCATGCCGAGGAAATCAGAAAATTCGGCGCGGCGGTCATTGTGATGGCTTTCGACGAGACGGGGCAGGCGTCCACTTTGGAAAGCCGCATTGCGGTCTGCCAGAGGGCATACAAACTGCTCGTCGAAAAGGCGGGCTACGACCCCGAAGACATAATATTCGACGCGAACGTGCTTACCGTCGCCACAGGCATGGCCGAGCACAATTCGTACGCCGTGGACTTTATCGAGGCCGTGCGCGAGATAAAGCGCACATGCCCCAAGGCGCGCACAAGCGCGGGGGTCAGCAACATAAGCTTCGCGCTGCGCGGCAACAACGTTGTGCGCGAGGCCATGCACGGCGTGTTTCTCTACCACGCGCGGCAGGCGGGGCTCGACATGGGCATAGTCAACGCGGGCATGCTAGCCAACTACGACGACATAGACCCCGCTTTGCGCGAGGCCGTCGAGGACGTTATTTTGAACAGGTCGCCGGACGCGACCGAGAAGCTTCTGGCCGTAGCCGAACGCTACAAGGGCGGCGGGCAGAAGGACAAAAAAGACCCGCATGCCGACTGGGAAAAACTTTCGTGGGAGGAGCGCCTCATGCGCTCGTTCCTGAAAGGCGAGGAGGACAGTGCGGCGGAAGTTGCCATGCATTATTACGGCGAACTCGGCGAGCCTTTGAAGGTTATCGAGGGGCCGCTAATGAAGGCCATGAAGCACGTGGGCGAGCTTTTCGGCGCGGGCAAGATGTTCCTGCCGCAGGTGGTGAAAAGCGCGCGCGTGATGAAGCGCGCCGTCGCTACTTTGGAGCCCTACATGTCGGCCGACGCCTCGCGCGAGGGCCCGAAAATCGTGCTTGCCACGGTGAAGGGCGACGTGCACGACATCGGCAAAAACATCGTCGCGGTGGTGCTGGGCTGCAACGGCTTCAACGTTGTGGATTTGGGCGTGATGGTTCCGGCGGAAAAAATCGTCGAAGCCGCGAAGGACGCCGCAGTGGTCGGTTTGAGCGGCCTCATAACGCCCTCCCTCGACGAAATGTACACAGTCCTCGCAGCGTTCGAGCGCGAGGGCATAACCGTTCCCGTTATGGTGGGCGGCGCAACGACGAGCGACATCCATACCGCTGTGAAGCTAGCTCCGGTATATTCGGGCACGGTCGTGCGCGTGGAAGACGCCAGCCTTTCGGCGGGCGTGTGCTCCGACCTTTCCAACGCTTCGCGCAGGCGCGTTTACGAGCTCGAAGTGGCCGCCAAGCAGGAGGCCATGCGCAACGAATACAATTCGAAAAACGCTGACGGCGCGGAATCGAAAATTCTCCCGATAGAAGAGGCGCGCGCCAAAAAGTTTGTCGGCGCATTTGCCGAAAGCGTCCGCGCGCGCATGCCCTTTGAGGGCGCGAAAACTTTCGAAGTTCCGCTTGAAAACCTCATCGATATCCTTCCGTGGCACATGTATTTCCGCGCTTGGAACATCGGCGGGGCGGGCTCGAAAAGGCTCGAAGACCTCGGCCGCACCGAAGGGCTCGAAGACTTTTTCAAGGATACGCTGGCCATTCTCGAAAAACTCAAAAGCGTGGCGAAGCCGAAAATCCGCGTCCGCTTCTTCGAGGCGAATTCGGACGGCGACGACATAAAGCTTTACGGCGCGCCCGAGGAAAGGCTTTCCCTGATGCGCTCGCAGACGCCGAATTCTAAGGGCGAGTGCCTTTGCGTGGCAGACTATGTTGCACCAGAAAGCGCGGGCTACCGCGACGTCGTGGCGGCCTTTGCCGCGACCGCCGGCACGGAGGCCGAGGAGTTCGCAATGTCATTCAAAGACTCCGGCGACAACTATTCGTACATGATTGTGCGCAGCCTTTCGGACATGATTGCCGAGTCGCTTTCGACCTATTCGCAGAACGAGATTTTCTCAGCGGCGGCCTCGCACGCAAAAAGCGCCTGCGGCTGCCCGGCGTGCGCCGCCGCGGCAAAGTCTCGGCAGTTCGGCATACGCCCGGCCGTCGGCTACCCGATGTACCCGGACCACACCGAAAAGGCCAAGTTTGAAAAGCTCCTGCAAATGTGCGAAAGCGCGGGCATAGCGCTGACCGAGAGCTACATGATGAATCCGCCCTCAAGCATCTGCGCGCTTTGGGTCGGCAATCCGCACGCAAAATATTTCAACGTGTCCGTCGCCTCAGACCAGATAAAAGACTACGCAAAACGGAACAGCCGCGACATTGCCGCTGTCGAAAGGTTTCTCTCAATCAAACCCCTATGAAGCTGAACGCGCAAGTATACGGAAAGGTTCCCGGTTCGAAATTCGCAAAGACGGACTGGGTTGTTCCCGTGTGCATGTTCCTTTTGGCGGTCATGGGCGTTGCCTTCATCTATTCGTCGCAGAGCTACAACATCGACGAAGTGCCGCTTTCGCAGCAGTTCTGGGTAAAGCAGGTCTTTTTCTTTGCCTGCGTGGGTCTGCCCGTTTATGTGTTCCTCTCGTGGCTGGACTACAAGTGGATTTTCATGTACGCGCACCTCATATACTTCCTGTGCATACTGCTGCTGGTGCCGCTCGTGCTCAAGGAGGTTTTCGGCCTGCCCATACCCCTCGTGCAGTCGCGCTACAACGCAACGCGCTGGATAGACCTCGGGGTGTTTTCCATACAGCCCTCGGAACTCGCGAAGATAGGAACCTGCATAATGGCCGCTTCGATGTTCGCGCGCAACAAGATAGGGAAAATAAGGGACAACATCAGGTTTTGGGTCAAACTCGCCGCCGTATTTTTAATACCAATTTTGTTGATTTTTTTGCAGCCTGATTTAGGCTCCACTCTTGTTTTTTTTCCGATGCTGTTTGCAATGCTGTATATTTCAAATCTGCCCAAGCGCTTTTTCGTGTTCACCCTGCTCATAGTGGCGGTTGGCATAGGCGCGGTCGCGGCCGACATCTACGGCTACAGCAAATTTCTTGAACGCGAGAACATGTCGGCGAGGGAGGCTTCGGCCCTCAACGCCTACGGAAACTCGGGCCCGTTCAACCTGCCAATGAAGGATTACCAGCGAAACCGCATTCTGGCTTTCGTCGCGCCCGACGTAGTCGACCCGACAGGCCAGAACGTCAGCTGGAACCACCGCCAAAGCCTGATATCAGTGGGCTCGGGCGGCGTATTCGGAAAGGGCATAGCGGAGGGAACTCAGGCAAAACTCGGTTATCTGCCCTCAAGCGTGGCGTATAACGACTTCATATTTTCAGTGCTTGCCGAGGAATCCGGGTTCTTCGGGGGCGCGGCGGCCATTGTGCTGATGGCCGTAATTATTATTTATGGCTGCCTAAGGACGGCGCAGAAATCACGGGATCTTTTCGGCCAGTATTTGTGCATCGGCATAGCGGCCATCCTCATGACTCACACTTTCATAAACATAGGGATGACCATAGGCATTATGCCCATCACGGGAGTCCCGTTGCCAATGTTAAGTTATGGCGGAACTTTTGTATTGACGTGCTGCATTCTCTTAGGGCTCATCCAGAGCGTATACAGACACCGGAGGGACTTCTCGTCATAGTGCAAAAGTTTCGCTAGGAAAATTAAGCGAAACAATGAAACAGGAAAACACAGACTACAAAGCGGACGACCTTACCAAGCGCCCTCCGGAAGAAGTGGTACAGCCCATTCCGGAAGAACAGTTGAACCTCGAAGCAAAGCTGCGCGCCAAGAAAAAGCGTCCGCTCATCGAGAAAATCATAAGGCTCTTAAAGCGCGAGGACGAACCCTACCGCGAAATCGTCATAAACGTCGAACCCTTCGAAAAGCGCGTCGCGCTGCTAGTGGACGGCGTAATGCAGAAATTCGAAATCGAACGCCCCGGAGACGAAAGCCTCGTGGGCGCGATATTCAAGGGCAAAATACAGAACCACGAGCCCGGCCTGAAAGCCGCGTTCGTCGATATCGGCCAGCCCAAGAACGCGTTCCTGCACTACTGGGACATTTACCCGTCGTCCACCCCGGACAACTCCTATGAAGTTGTGCGCGAAAACCGCAGCAAGGACAAGAAGAAGGCGCAGGCGAAGGTCTCCGCAAAGGATACGCCCGAAAAGTTCCCCATCGGAACCGAGATAGTCGTTCAGATTACCAAGGCGCAGATAGGCTCGAAGGGCCCGCGCGTGACGACCAACGTGGCCATACCCGGCCGCTACCTCGTCCTCATGCCCTACGCGGGGCAGTGCGGCATTTCGCGCAAGATAGAAGACAGGCGCGAGCGCGACAGGATAAAGAAAATCCTGCGCACGATGAAGATTCCGGAAGACATGGGTGTGATAGTGCGCACGGCCGGGCAGGGCAAGAGGCTCGCCTATTTCGAGCGCGACCTCCTAATGCTTCTCAACGAATGGAAGCACATACAGCACCGCATGGACACCGTCCCCGCGCCCACGATCCTTTACAAGGAGCCCGACATCATCGGCCGCACAGTGCGCGACTTCCTTACCGAGCAGACCGACAGGATCCTCATCGACAGCAAGGAATACTACGACCTCATCATCAGGTCGGTGTCGGAGGTCTCCAGCCGCTCGCGCAGCAAGATTCAGCTATTCAAGGAAAACATCCCGATTTTCGAACGCTACAACATCGAGCGCCAGATTGCCCAGACTTTCCAGCGCAGGGTTCCGCTCCCGTCGGGCGGCGAAATCGTCATCGACGAAACTGAGGCGCTCGTGGCCATTGACGTCAATACCGGCTCGCACAAGGGCAAGAACGACGACGGCAAGGACTTCATCCTGCAGGCCAACCTCGAAGCAGTTACCGAGGCCGCGCGCCAGGTGCGCCTGCGCAACCTCGGCGGGCTCGTAATCATCGACACCATCGACATGAAGAGCCGCCGCGACAGGCAGGCCGTCTATAAGCGCCTCAAGGACGAAATGGAAAAGGACAAGGCCAAGAGCCAGGTTCTGCCCATCTCGCAGCTCGGCATCATGCAGATGACGCGCCAGCGCCACGCCCAGAGCAACTCCAGCGGAATCTACACCACCTGCCCCTACTGCGGCGGCAAGGGCATAGTGAAGTCGGCCAGGACCATGAGCGCGGAAATACAGCGCAAGATAGTTTCCACGTGCAGGGCCCTGCGCGCGAACTCGAATTCGAACGCGGAAATATCGCTGCTCATACTGCTGAACCCGGAAAACTTCCAGAGGCTCCAGACGGACGACTATGTCCATCTGGCGAACCTCGAAAAGTTGTACAACCTGAAGCTCACTTTTAGGGCCGACCCCTCGTACCACCTCGAGAACTTCAGGATACTGGACGGCTCGAAATAGGGCGCGTCAACTCACGCCTGATGCTTCGTTTCGAAAGTTATCCGCACCAGTCACGTACGTCAGTACGCTCCTGCCGCGGATAACTTTCAAAGCCTCGCCTGAGGCGCAATTCAACCGAAGGGCGAATGAGATGCGAGCTTTGCGAGCATACCCCGCAGGGGCGAGACGGGGCGGTAGCCCGCGAGTCAATTTGACGCGCCCAAGGGGAGGTGGGCATACGTGAAACGTATGCATGAAGCATTGAAAATACGCGTGATGCATTGTTTCGAAGGTTGCACACACCAGTCACGTACGTCAGTACGCTCCTGCCGCGTGCAACTTTCAAAGCCTCGCCTGAGGCGCAATTCAACCGAAGGGCGAATGAGATGCGAGCTTTGCGAGCATACCCCGCAGGGGCGAGACGGGGCGGTAGCCCGCGAGTCAATTTGACGCGCCCGGGAGAAGTGGGCATACGTGAAACGTATGCATAAAGTTTGTAAATGGAAAGCGGCGGAAGGTTTTTTCTTTCGCCGCTTTTTTTGTTTTTTGACTGAAGCAATTTTTATTTTGGCCTTTTTTATGAAAGGCTATTTGTCTTTGAGGACGTAGTCGGCGGGAACGTCGGCCACGTCAACTATGCCCTCGTTCACAAGCCGGCGTATTGACTGCTCCATCGTCATCATGCCGTGCTGCGAGCCCGTCTGCATGGCGTTGCGCATTATGGCGTTCACGTTAGATTTGCTCGGGTCTTTTATGGCGTTTCTTATGCCGGTGTCGGGCAGGAGGAGCTCGAACGCCGCTATAAGGCCGCCGTTTTTGCGCGGCAAAAGCGTCTGCGCGAGGATGCCCAAAAGCGATTCCGAAAGCATCAGGCGTATCTGGTTCTGCTCGCCCGACGGGAACTGCCCGATAATCCTGTCTATGCTCGCCAGCGCGCTTCTCGTGTGGAGCGTGGCAAACACAAGGTGCCCCGTTTCCGCAAGCTCAAGTGCGGTGCGCGTGGTGTTTAAGTCGCGCATTTCGCCCAGCATTACGATGTCGGGATTTTCGCGAACCGCCGAACGCAGCGCCTTGTAAAATTCGTTCACATGCTGGCCTATCTCCCTCTGCGAAAACCACGATTTTTTGTCTTCCATCTGGTATTCTATCGGATCTTCAATCGTGAGGATGTGTACGCTGCGCGTGTCGTTTATCACGTCCATAAGCGCGGCCAGGGTCGATGTTTTTCCGGTGCCGTTCGCGCCAGTGATGATAAACAGGCCGCCCTTCTGCTTGCACATTTCGATTACCGCCAGCGGTATGCCGATTTCCTGCGCGGTGAGCCTTTTGTTTGGGATTATGCGCAACGCCACCGCTATGCCTTTCGAGGTGCGGAAAATGTTTGTCCTGACACGGGCTTTGTCCTCGAAGCTGAAGGCGCAGTCGACGTCTTCGCCGCCATCCCATGTTTTGCGCCTGTTTTCCCGCTCGCCTTCCGGAAGCATCGTCAGGATGTCCTCCACAAGCCGCCTCATATCAGCGGGCTTTGTCCCGTTGGTGGAAACCAGCCTGCCGTCTATGCGCACGCGCGGAACTTTTCCGCTGGTCATATGCAGGTCGGTTGCGTTGTGCGTTATCGCGTACTCAAGCCATTGGTGCAGTTCACTCATTGTCGGACGCCTTTTTGTCTGAAATTTCTTGTTTCTGTTTCGGAAAAAACACGAGCCCCGTTAAGTTCTCCATCGCGCTCAGGCGCATGTTCGTTTTTATGCCGTCCTGTCCTATGCCGAAAGTGTGGATTTTAAGCTTTCCGTTCTCGTCGTTGTATGCGGTTATCACGAATATTCCGGCGGGCACGTAAACGGAGCCGTTGAGAATCTCCGCATCCTTGGCGTTCTTGCGCGGAACCGCCCCTACGAAATAGTACACGGTCTTGTATTTCGGCAGGAGGTCGTTGTATATCGCGGTGATTATCTGCTCGTAGGTCTTGGCGGCCTTGGGCGTAAGGGGGAAGGCCGCCGACGTCATTTTGGCCTGCTGCAGCGCCTTGGGCCCGTACATTGTACCTATGCCGTCGGTTATTGCCCGCACAACCAGGTATTTTTTATCGGAAAATTCCCTGGGATAGGCCGAGGCTTCCGCGCGCGGGTCGCGCTTGAACGAAATTCCCGCAAGTTCTTCGGGGGAAAACGAGTCGAGCGCCGTGAGTTTGACAGCCACCCATTCGGGAATTTTCCAATCGCCCGCGAAGCTGACGGTGCTTCCCATGTTCGCAAGTTTGACCGTGTTTTCGCGTTTGCTTTCGGGAAGCCAGTTTTCGAGTTCCAGCATTGAATCTGTAAGCGTGTCCGTATCGTGCGCGTGGCGCGTGAGGGCTATGGTTTTTTCCCGTTCGTATAGCGACGGGTTGAAGTAAATGTACCACAGGCCGGCTATGGCCGCTAGGAGCGCTATTTGATATATGAGTTTGAACATGTCATATCCCTGCGGCTAGAAGCCATTTGGCAAATTCCTGTTTTCCTGCCTTCAATATTTCGTCCCGCATCAGGACGTAAGTATCCCTGCGCGAAAATTCCGGGGAAAAATAATAGACAAGCTGCTGCCTTACGGCGGCGCTTTTTTTCTTTTCAAGATCTGGCGAGTATGTGTAAAAAACCTTTCCCCAAAACGCGTATTCTTTGTGGGTATCGGCCAGATGCCTGATGATTGCAACGAATGCGGCCAAATCCCCCTTGCCGTTGGTGAGCATTTTATTTATGGCGTCGAGGCTGGAATTAACCGTTTTGCTTTCGCTGTCGTCGCGGTATATTTTGCCCTCTATTATGGCGCGCCTGAGAGGAAGCCCGTTTACCGAGGTTTCATTCTCATAGCTCTTGCGGTCGGGTTCCCCAAGCTGCCGGTATTGTCTGAATTGGTATGTTATCGGGCGTATGGACGGCAAGGCAAGCAGGACGCCCGCCGCGATAATCAGGGCCAGGATTATATAGGAGTCGGTCTGCCGTTCCGCCGAAGCGATGAGGGCGGCCGCCGCCAAGGCTGTACAGACGCCGACAAAGACAAGAAGCAGATTGCCGAGCCCTCCGAGGAGGAGTTTCGTGCGGAAATTTTTCATTTGGGGAGTAAAGTGAAAAGTGCGCATGTTTCATATGCGCAACTATTTAAATTTTGAGGCAGTTGCGGCGGATGTAAAGCAAAATGAATGGCCGCGCTTTGAAAGACGAAGTTTTTCAGGGGGCGAAAACCGCCTTGTATTTGCCGCGGGGAAGGTTGCGCAATATTCCGGAGCGCAGGATTCTCGAAAGCTCTTCGTCGGTTTTTTCGTCGCCGGACGTCTCCCGTATAAGCGGCCTTAGCGCCCAGCCGTCGTCTTCGATGTCCACGAAAAATTCGGCGACGGAAAGCATGTTGCCGGCAATCTCCTTGGGGATGCTTCCCGTATAGACTTTGTTGCCGGTGCGCGTGTCTATGACTTCTAGGCTTCCGGCTTCCGCGTTTTCGGGCACTTTGTATGCCATGTTCTCCCTGCCGAAACCCGAGAACACATGCCGCATTATGGAGTGCAGCAGGCCTATCCTTGCGCGCTCTATTGCATTTTGGCCGCCGCGCAGGAAGCCGCTTGAAAGGACTTCGCCGCCAAGCGCGTCCGAGCCGGGGGGCGCCAGTTTCCAGCTCGCTGGCGCGGGGAGCTTCGACTCCGGCGCGGCCGCGTTCCAGCGCGTCGGGATGAACAGCGGGGAGTCGTCGAAAATTTCGTCCATGCCTATGGCCGCGTCCGGGTTGTGGTCTATTATCTCCACGAATGGTTTTGGCTGTGCGGGCATTTCCTTTGGGACGTCTATGGCGGGGATGGTCGCGAAAAACAGGACGACCGCGGCGCACGCGCCGGCGATGCTGGCGGTTCTTATGCGCCTTTCGCTTAACGCCGTTTTGCCGGCCACGTCTGTCCGCGCTTTTCCCATTGGTTAGAGCCTTTGCCGCTTGAACGGCGCCATTAGGCAAACAATTTTGGCGCCTGCCCGCGTTCGCTTTGCCTCAAAAGCAGGGAACGCACTGTCCAGCGCTATCCCTGCTTTTGAGGCTTTGCAAGCCTTGTTATGCGCGCAAACTTGTTGGGCCGAATGGAGTTTTATGTGGGTTGAAAGTTTCATCTGATTTGTCGCCATTTAAACAGAAAAGGCTCTATTCCGACGGCCTCGCCGCTATCTGCACCTTTGAAAACCCGCCGTCGCGAGCGGCCTTGCATATGCTCATAAGCGTCTGCGTGTCGAGGCTTCTGTCGGCCTTTATCAGAAGCACGCCTCCGTCCACTTTGGAGTTCTGCATTTGCCTCTTGAATGAGTCGAGGTTGTAAATCGCCCCGTCGTAGATGAGCATCGAGTTGCCCTGAGCGTTGAGCACGTTCAGATCGGAGTCTATCACCGACTTGTCTATCGCGTCCACGCTCGGAAGTATGTCCGAAGAAAGGTCTATGCCCATGCCGGGGGCCACGATGAAGCGCGAGCCGAGCAGCGTGAACATGAGGGCAATCAGCAGCGTGTCGAAAAGGGCCGCCGAGCTTATGCGCGCGTCCTGCTTGCGCACTTTCGCCGATGTGTTTACGAGTTTCATTCCTTGAGCTTGCCCTTGAGGTGCAGGTTTTCGTCCGCCGGCATCCCGCGCATGATGAACAGGAGTATCTCGTTGGCCGACCAGTCTATGTCGTGCGCGAGGGCGCGGACGCGGCTGTTGAGGAAGCTGTAGCCAAGCCACCCGAGCGCCGCAATGAAAAGGCCCATCGCCGTCGAGATGAGCGCGTTGTAGACGCTCATCGAAAATTCCGAGGCCGTGGCGTAGTTGCCGCTTTGCCCCATGATGTAAAACACCTGCAGCAGCGCCAGCACCGTGCCCAGCAGCCCGATTATCGGCGCGATTTTCGCGATGGTCGCGATGCTTGAAACGCGCCTGTCGAGCAGGGCGAACTCGTTCTGAGCCGCCGCCGACACCGCCTGCCCGAGAATTTCCTCCTTCTCCTCCGAGTTTATAAGAGCGGTTTTTATTATGCGCGGTATGGGCCCGTAGGTTTCGTCGCAGATGGTTATGGCCTCAAGCAGCCTGTGCTTTTTCAGCGCGGCCTTTATGCCGTCAACAAATTCTATGGCCTTTATTTGTCCCTTGTGCAGGTAGAGCAGGCGCTCCAGAAAAATGACCGCGCCTATGAAGGCGAGCGCCGTCAGCGGAATCATCATAGCCCCGCCCAGTTCGAAGATTCTTATAATTCTGTCCATTTCAGTTTTTCGGTAAAATGTTCAAGTTGCGTTCGGCCGTCTGGTACGACGGCAGCTTGTTTTTAATGATGATTTCATAAGCAGCGCGCGCGTCGCGCATCTGCCCGAGGCCCTTGAGGGAGTTCGCGAGCGTGAAAAGGCTTCTGCCAACCCAGTAGCGAGCCGGGCCGTCGAGCTCTCCGCTCTCGAGGAACCTCAATGACGTGCCCCAGAGCACCTCGTTAGCCTCGCGCGTCCTGTCGGCGCGGTTGAGCGCGAAGGCCCACATAAAGGCCGCTTCGGCCTTTGCGGCGGCGGGCATGTCGGGCAGGGAATAAAGGCGTTCGAATATTGCGGCCGCGTCGAGGTAGCGGCCCTGCTGCGCGAGCGTGCTGTGCCCGAGCCCCATCCAAGCCAAATAGATTTCCTTGTGCGAGGGGTATTTGTTTATTATTTCGTTGTAAAGCGCGCGGGCATCGCCGAAAGAGTTGAGAAGGCGCAGTATGCCCGCCTGCGAAAGGCGCGCGTAGAAGTTCTGTTCGTTGTTCGGGAAGTTCTCGTAAAGCCTGTCGAGGGTGGCTAGCGCCGCAAGGTAGTTTTCGCGCGTACCCGTCTGGCGGGCGTACTGCGCGGAGTCGAAAAGCGCGGTGTAGGCGTATTCTCCGTCGGGGAACAGGTCGGCAAGCATGTTGCACATCTGCTGGGCCTGCGAATAGCGGCCGAGCTTTGCGAGCGCGCGCGCCTGATATAGGTACGAGAGCTGGGCGGCTTCGCTTTGCGGATAGTCTTTGCGCAGCTGCGCGTAGGTTTCGAAGGCGCCGTTTTCGCCGTCCTCTTTGCCCTCTTCTTCGAGGCAGCGGGCTTTCATGAGCATGGCGTTAGATCCGATTATGGCGAATATCGGCCGTTCCTTGTCGGCCGAGGCGCGCGCGAGTATTTCGTCGCACAGCTGTATCGTCTCGGGGAATTTGTGCGCCTCTTCGGAAATCCTCGCCTTGAGCCACAGCATGCGAAGCGCCACGGAGCCGGACACGTTGTGCGAGTTTTCTATGGCTCCGTCAATCCTGGCGAGCGCCTTTGCGATTTCGCCCTTGTCGCGGTAGCTCGAAATGATTTTCCATTCGGCGTTCCAGAGGTCGTCGTCCTTTACGCTCTTTTGCGCGTATGCGCTCTCAAGCAGTTTTACAGCCTCGGCAATGTCGTCCATTTTAAGGTACGCCTCAACTGCGCGGTTGAGCAGCACGCCCTTGTTGTCGCTGCCCGAGGAGAACAGCTCGGAATATATTTTCGCCGCGTTGGCGTAGTCTTTGTTGAGGAAATAGCAGTCGGCGGCCAGCATTCTGGTCTTTGCCGCGCGCTTCGCGTTTTCCTCAAGATTGGCTAGCTGCAGCAGGTACGAAGCCGCGAGCCTGTACTCGGGGGTCTTGCCGGTGTCGGAAGAAAACGCCGCCCACGCCAGTATCCTGAGCGCGTCGTCGCGGTAGACCGACGCGGGAAATTCGTCCATGAGTTTTGTGGCGAGCGCCGCCCCCTCGTCGCGCTTGTTCGCCCTGATTGCCACTTTCGCAAGCTCAAGCAGAATTCTGTCGCGTATCCTTATCGAGCCGCTGTCTAGGATTTCGCTGAGGAACGCCGTCAGGCTTTCGGGCGTGGAGTTGCGGTTGCGCGAAATAAGGGCAAGCGCGTAGTCGGCCACGCCTATTGAAGCCGTCTGGCGCAGTATGTCGCGCAAAAGCGAATACTGGCGCTCGGGGTTGTCCACCATCATGGCCGCGCTTATCAGGCGCAGCTCGTCCTTGTCCACGTCCTGCGCGAGTTCTATGTCCAGCTGCTGGTTTATGACTTCCAGCGCCTGTTCGGCTTTGCCCTGTTTGAAAAGCACCGCGGCGTACTGTTTTGCGAACTGGAAGCCGGCCGGGGTTCCGAGATAGATTATGACCTTTTCGGCGAGGCTTTTTTCCATCTTTTCAAGCTCGTCGATGCCCATGTCTCCGGAAAGGCGGCAGATGTTTATGGCGATGTCGATATCGGCTATGGAATATTCAGAGTTCGCGCTTTCCTTAGCCTTGTCGAATTCCTTCAGAGCGTCGGCCGGGTTTGACGCTTCAAAATAAACATAGCCCTTCGCTAGGTGGTACCATGCGGCGTCCTGCGGCGAAACCGTATTTTCGTCTATGCCCGCGAGCATTTCCTCCGCGTTGTAGGGCTGCCCAAGGCCGATGTAGGCCAGCGCGTGGCGTATCCTGTTTTTCGCGGTGCTCGCGGACGCCCCGAGGAAGGCGAACTGCTTGTTGGCCAGCTCGAAATTTCCCTGGGCTATGAGGGCGTCTATGTAAATTTCGCGCAGGGCCTCTTCGGTGCCGGGTTGGAGCTTGAACTTTAAAAGGACGTCTTCCATTATTGTCTGCGCGAGCGACGGAAGCCCCGACTTAAGGGCCTCTTCCGCTACCAGCTGCGCGCCGCCCAGCCTGTCGGATTCCAGCTTCGCGGGATCCTCCGACATCGGCGCGGTGCGCATGTCGGGAAACAGGTTGGCTACGGGGTTGTCAACCGCCGCAGACCGCCCAGCCGGCGCAAACAACACGACGCATAAAAATGCGCACAATGTACCGAATTTTCGCATGTTCAAATGCTCGCAAAAATGCCCCGCTTTTCAAGGTTTTTATTGGAAATACGCGCCATTTTGACGTTCTTACTGTTGACTGCGCCGCACATATCGCGCATAATGCGGAATTAGTATAACGGATATTGGAGAAAATATGAAAAGCAGGAGGAATTTTTTAAAGCGCGCGGGGGCCTCGCTTGTGGGCTATTCGCTGTTCGTAAAAGCGCCGCAGAGCCTCGCCGCGCAGAACGCCCCGTCTGGCGCGTTCCAGCAGGGTTCGAATAAAAAGGTGCCGAAATCGGTCGGCTTTGGCTTCGATCCGATTATGCGGGCCGAAGAGCTTGAATGCGACGTGCTCGTCGCGGGCGGCGGCCTTGCCGGGGTTTGTGCGGCCCTAAGCGCCGCGCGGCACGGGAGAAAAGTGATACTCGTGCAGGACCGGTCGCGCCTTGGCGGCAACGCCAGTGCGGAAGTGCGAATGCACCCCCTCGGCCTCAACTACCATGCGCTCGGCCAGCGCGAAGGCGGCATAATAGAGGAGTTAAAGCTTGAAAACGCCGCAAAGAACCTGAACCTCTCGTGGGATGTCTGGGATTTCATGCTCTACGACAAGTGCGTGTCGGAGCCCAACATAAGGCTTATCATGGACACGTCCGTATGCGGCGCGGAAATGGAAGGCGCGAAAATAAAATACGTCCTCGCGCGTTCCGACGCAACCATGTCGCAGTACCGCATAAAGGCGAAAATCTTCATCGACAGCACGGGCGACGGCAGGCTTGCGCTGGAATCCGGCGCGGAAATGATGTCGGGCAGGGAGGGTGCCGCCGCCTTCAACGAACCGCTCGCCGACTATGACGACGTTGGCACGCGGCAGGGCTCGACCGTCATGTTTGTCTCGAAAGAGCACGACCGACCGATGCCGTTTAAAGCCCCGTCGTGGGCGAAGAAAATTACCGAGGCCGACCTGAAACACCGCAACATCTCCCGCGACAACCTCGGCTGCGGCTATTGGTGGATTGAACTCGGCGGCGTGTATGACGCCATACGCGACACCGACAAGCTCCGCTTCGAGCTTCTCGCCGTTGTAATGGGCGTTTGGGACTACATCAAAAACAGCGGCAAATTTCCCGAGGCCGCAAACCGCGCCATAGAAAACATCGGCATGCTCCCCGGCCGCCGCGACACACTGCGCGTCGTGGGCGACTACGTCATGACACAGCACGACATCGAGGGCGGCTGGAAAAATTTCGACGACGCAATCGCCATGGGCGGCTGGTCGATGGACGACCATCCGAAAGAGGGCTTTTACGCGACCGACAAAACCCCGTGCCGCCAGGACGGCCGCATCCCGTTTTATAATATCCCACTCGGCGTGACCTGCGCGAAGGGAATCGAAAACCTCATGATGGCGGGCCGCAACATAAGCTGCTCGCATGTCGCATTCACTTCAACACGCGTGATGTGCACCTGCGCCGCAGTCGGGCAGGCCGTCGGCACCGCCGCCGCCATGTGTGTCGAGCACGGTATCTCTCCCAAAAAGCTCCGCGCAGACAAAACGCTCGTGAAGGAACTCCAGCAGAAACTCTTGCGCGATGACCAAAGCATTTACGGCGTCAAAAACGAGGACCCCGCCGACTTGGCGCGCCTGGCCAAAGTCACAGCTTCCAACGCAACGGAAGGCTCCAAGCCCGAAAACGTCGTAAGCGGAGTAACCATCGACCCGCCAAACGTCAACGAAAACCGCTGGCTCGCCCCCGTTGCAGAAAAACCCTGGATAAAACTCGAGTGGGACTCCCCGCAAAAAATATCCAGCGTGCGCCTGACTTTCGACTCCTGGTACGCCAACCTCACCCAGTCGTCCTCCGACTACCAGCTGCGCGGCATGCACCGCGGCCCCGAGCCCCGCATCATGCGCGACTACATCCTCACCGCGACAGACCCCTCCGGCAACGAAAAAATCCTCGCCGACGTCTCCGGCAACTTCCAAAAGCTCGCCGTCCATAACTTCGCCCCCGTCACCGCCAAATCCATAAAGCTACAAATCCTAGCAAGCAACGGCGCCATAACCGCCCGCGTCAAAGAAATACGCGTCGAAGCATAGAAGGTGTTGGACGCGCTTTAAAACGCGGGGCTCATAGCCGCCCCGCACCCCGCCTAGGCGCGAGCCGCGCCGTGGCATAGTGACGTTGTTTGTTGCTGAAACTTCCGCATTGCGTGAAGCGCAATGGCTGAATTATTTATAGCTGTTGGTTTTGCTGGTTTGCATACATAGCGAAACGCGAATTTACTACGGTAGCTTCACCGTTTATCGGTGTGCAATGCACACGCGATAAACGGCGCATCATGTTCGGAGCGCGGGTGCGCTCCTCAGTGGGTGTCGGTAGCTGTCTTAGGTTGGCGGGCGAAACGCCGGTTTCAACATGGTTGCCATTGCTTAAACGAGCTGACTGTGTTTTGGGTTTGGCAAAGTGTTTGGGCTTATACGAACTGAATTTGATTATGCCTCTCTCAACAGCAATGCGAAAGAACGCCAGTGAATGAGCAGGTAACTAAATTGCTTAATACGCAAAATGATTAGGAAATGTACTTCGTAGAATCGCGTAAAGACCGCCCCGAGGCTTTATTGTAAAAGCATGTGCATGCACATGCTTTTAGCCTGCCCAATTACAGGGGGCAGGCGGCAATAAAGACTTGTGACCGCGAGACAGGTCGCATTTCATCGTTTTTTCTTATAAAAGAAAACAAGAGAAATAAGCAATTCAGCCATTGCGTAGCAATAGCGGAAGATACACAATAACCAAGGTCACTATGAATGGAAGCTTTGCTTCCTAGCGGGGAGTTTGAGGGGCAGCAATGCGCCCCTCAATTCTAAGCCGGCTATGAGCCCCGCATTATAAATGCTTTTTGGCCTTATTTATTTGGCGACCATGCTTTGGCTTAGGCCCAGGATGCTGAGGACGATGCCCATGGCGAAAACGAACACGAGGGCGAAGGCGAGGCCGAGGGCTACGCCGCCGAGTGCGGTGGTGGCGGTTTTGATTCTTTTGTTGAGGCTTTCTGTGTGCGCCTTGTTGATTTCGGCGAAGCTGCCGACAAGGCTGCCGGTGCGCTCGCCCACGGAGATTATGTCGATGTCTTCGTTTTCGAGGAGGCCGTAGCGCTGTAGGGCGGCGGATATTGGCGCGCCGTCGTTGACTGCCGTTCTGAAGGACTGGAAGCGCGAGCGCATGTCGGCGTTTTTGACGGCCTTTTCGGCGAGGCGGAACGCTTCGGTTGTGTTGACGCCGGAGGCGAACAGTGTGGAGGCGAGGGTGGAGAAGCGGCAGATGTCGGAGTCGAATATAATTCGCCCGATGATGGGAAGCTTCATGAAGAAGCGGTCGCTTTTTACCATGCCATCTTCGGTTTTCCTGTAGAATTTCACGCCTACGATTGTGGCCGCCACGACGACGGCGAGGATTGGCAGGCCGTACATGAGGGCGTCGCCGATGAGGTTCATGAGGATGATGGGGGCGTTTTCCGCCGCGCCCATGTTGGCCATCATCGACTTGATTTTAGGCAGCATGAAAAAGAGGAAGAGCAGCACGACGGCGGATGCGAGGGCGCAGAGGAATAGCGGGTAGGCGAGCGCGGAAATTATGGACTGCCTGAGGGCCTTGCGGTCGTTGATGTAGGCGATGATGTTTTCGAAAACGAATGCGAGGTTCGCGGTGGTTTCGCCGGCCTCGACGAGGTGGGTGACGGAGTTGTCGAAAGTGTCGGGGTATTTTTTGAGGGAATCGGCGAGGGTTTTGCCTTCGCTCAAATCCTTGTACAGCTCGCGCGCGAGCGATTTCAGCTTTGGGTCGAGCGAGCGCAGGCTGAGGGCCTTTATGGCGTCGCTGACGGGCATTCCGCCTGTGCCGGAAAGCTGCAGGAGTTTTTTCATCAGCGCCAGCGCGACCTTCTCGCCGCCGCCCTTGCCTACTTCGACGTTAGCGACAGATTCGGCGGAGTCGCCCTCGGCGAGCGTTTTAATCGTTATGGGCTTAAGCCCCATCGACACGAGGATTGCGGACGCGCTTTTTTTGTCGTCCGCGGCGAGGGCTCCCGCGGTGATTTTGCCGTCTGCGTCGATGGCCTTGTATTTGAAATCAGCCATCTTTTTCCTGGTTTTCCTCGACGATGTTTGCGTAGTACATCACTTCGTCGAGGCCGGTTATGCCGCGCTTGACGAGCTCCCAGCCGCATTCCTGAAGGGAGCGCATGCCGTGGCGCTCGGCGACTTTGCGGATTTCCTGCGCGGACTGCCTTGCGATGATCGCCGCGTGGATGTCTTCGTTGGACAGGAGTATTTCGAAAATGCCCACGCGGCCGAAATAGCCTATGCCGCGGCATTTGTCGCATCCGCCGGGGCTGCGTATGTTGCCGAGGTGTTGTATTTCGCCGGCGGGAAGCCCGAGCGAGACGAGGCACGATTCCACGTAGGCCCTGTCGAGGTTGGCGGGTTTTGCGCACGAGCAGAGCCGTCGCACGAGCCTTTGGGCGAGAATCATTTCGACGGACGACGCGATGAGGAATGGCTCGATGTCCATGTCGGTAAGGCGCGTGAGGGCGCCTGCGGCGTCGTTGGTGTGCAGGGTGCTTAATACCAAGTGCCCGGTGAGGGAGGCGCGTATGGCGATGTCGGCGGTTTCGCGGTCGCGGATTTCGCCGACCATTATCACGTCGGGGTCCTGTCGCAAAACGGAGCGCAAAACTGATGAAAATGTCAGGCCTATTTCGGGGTGCACCTGAGTCTGGTTGACGCCCTCCACTTCGTATTCAACCGGGTCTTCGACCGTTATGATTCGGATTTCGGGCGATCTCAGGCGGCGGATGAAAGCCGTGAGCGTCGTCGATTTGCCGGAGCCCGTGGGCCCTGTGACAAGTATTATGCCGTGGGGGCGTGCGAGGGGCTTGGCGATTTTCGCCGCGTCTTCGGGCAGGAAGCCGAGGTCTTCGATTGTGACGGGCTGCGACTTCTGGCTCAAAAGGCGCAGCGACACGCTTTCGCCGTAGAGCGTCGGCAGCGACGACACGCGGATGTCGATTTCCTCGCCGCCCTTAGCGTTGAAAGTTATGCGGCCGTCCTGCGGGCGGCGCTTTTCCGAAATGTTCAGGCGCGACATTATCTTTATGCGCGATATGATGGCGTCCTTGAATTTCTGGAGGTTCTCGGGGAGTTTGAGCGGTACCAGGTTGCCGTCTATGCGGTAGCGTATCACGAGGGAGTCGCGCTGGGGCTCAATGTGGATGTCGGTGGCGCGGTCGCTTAGGGCGCGCGTTATGATTTCGTTTACGAAGCGTATAATCGCCGCGTTTTCGTCCTCCTCAATATTGTTGTCGTCGATGTTCGAGAAGTCGGCGACGTCGTTTTCCGAAAGGCTGTCAGCGCCCACGCCGAAGCTTTCGGCTATCTTTTCGCCTATGAGTGATACCGGAGCGATTTTCCACGACGGTATTTTTTCGGTGAGCGCCACCACCCACTTGTTCATGTCGAGCGAGGGAGGCCACGACACCGCAATGTCGCCTTCTTTCGTGGGCAGGCACTGGTATTCGTTTATCAGGCGCAAGGGCAGGAGCCCCTGCGCGTTCTCCGCCGTATCGAAGTCTTCGACCATGCCGAAGCCGGAAAGCTCGGAGAGCGTGCGCGCGATTTCGCTTTCGGTCATGTTGGAGTGCTCCAATATGAACATCGCGCGCTTCGACGGATCCGTCTTTTTCAGCGTCTCGATTTCGTCCGGAAGCATGTTCGCTTTCAGCGAGCCGAGAACCTTTCCTATGAATATTTCGTCGGGTTCAAACATTTATCTTTGCCCTTGCTGCTGCTGGTTGTTGGCGTTGCCGCCGCGCCTGTTGCGGAGGGTTCTGACGTTGTCGCCGGGGGTCTGCCCGCCGTTCTGGTTTTGTCCTCCGGCCTGTTGCTGGCCGCCTTGGTTTCCCTGCTGCTGTTTGCCGCCCTGATTGTCCTGTTTCGCGGGTTGTGCCGCCGCCGCTGGCTGCGTTTGCGGCTTTGCGGCGGCCTTCGGCAGGGCGGCGCGCTCTTTTAGCTTGAGCACCTGCGTGCTGAGCGCGCTCGTAATGCTTATGCTGTTGGTTTCGTCGTCGAAAAACTCCACGGAGTACGGCACCTTTTCGCTGGTTTTGCCGCGCAGTTCAAGCGTGTAGTATTTCTTCTCCCTGGTGTCGTAAACGCTGAAAAACCACTTGTCGTTGATGCAGTATATCGCGCTGAGTTCCAGGCTGTTCGCCTTTTTCTCGTCCTCCTTTTTGCTTGATACGGCGACCGGAGGCGTGCCGAAGGGGTTGTTGTCGAAAAGCTTTTTAATGATGTCGCTTTCGCCTTCCGCGAAGTTCGAGACGTCCATGTTGGCCTCGTCGAACGGCACGAAAGAGTCTCTGCTTTTTTCGGGATTCTCGGCCGGCTTTTCTTCGACAGGGGGTTCTTCCTGAACCGCTTCATGCGCTTCGGGGGGCTCATCGATTTCTTCAACCATTTCGGCGTCGGCGTATTCGCCGTTGCCTTCAATGTGGATTTCAGTGGAACCCGCAGTCACATTCTGCCCGTTCTGCATAATCTGCGGCTGGGGCTCGTCGAAGGGCTGTGGAGGCCCGTCAAAATCTCCGGGCGGAGGAGGCGGCGGGAAGTCCCCGTCCGGAGGCATCTGCGCGAACGCCGCCGCGGGCAAAAGTAAAATTAGCAGAAGTTTCTTCATGGCTTATCTTTTACGGGGGCCTATGATGCGCGTTTTCTGCTGCCGGGCCGCCTCTTCCTCGGCCGCCTGCTGCTCTTTGAGCTTTTTGTCCTGCTCGAGCTTTTCCGGGTTGCTTATGCGCTGGGCCTTGTTTTCTCCCGTGTCGTACGGGTAGAGCGTGCGGAAGAACGAGGACTGTTTGAAGTCGGTGAGGTCGTCGTTGTTCTGGTCGTGGAACCTGCCTGTGTCGAAGTACCTCTGCACTTCCGTGCCGACTTCCGACTTGCCCATTTCCTTCTGCGTGAGCTCCTTGTTGTGGGCCTGGCTTTTGATTAGGGTGGGGCGTATGAATATTATAAGCTCGGTGCGTTCGCGCTGGTCGCTGGCGGGTTTGAACCAATCGCCGATGAGGGGGATGTCGGAAAGCAACCATACGGCGCCGTCGGTGTCGGTATTGCTGGTCTGCTGGAGGCCGCCGAGCACTATCGTCTCGCCGTCCTTGGCGCTTACGTAGCTTTTGGCCTCGCGCTTGCCGATGATGGGCTGCTGGTTGCCGTCTATCGTCGTGTTGCCCGTGACGGTGGAAACGGTCTGCTCTATCTCCATCTGCACCACGCCGTTTTCGCCGATGTATGGCGTAACGTAAAGCTCTATGCCTATGTCCTTGTATTCCACTTCGCTCTTGGTCGTTGGGCTGTCGGTTGCGTAAGACGTGGTCCCCTTGATGATGGGCCGCTGTTCCGACACTACTATCGAGGCCTTCTGGTTGTGAGTGGTCACGACGGTCGGCGCGGAAAGGACCTTTACCGAGTTGTTGCGCTCGGCCACGTTGAATACGGCGGAGAAGCCGCGCTCGTCTGCGGTTATTGCAAACGGGGAGCCGTCGGAGTCGCTCAGATTCCACATGGACGTGCTTCCGGCCCAGCCCTGCGACACGTTTGTGCCGCCGATTTCGCGCTCCGTAAGCGAATATGAAAGGCCGAAGGTTGAAAGCCCGGAAACCTGGTTGGCGTTCAGCTTAACTTCCGTTATTATGACGTCTATCTTGACCTGATTGAGTACGATGTCGAGCTTGTTGATTACGCTTCCTATCTGCCTGATGTCGCTTTCGGTGCCGTAGACGACGATGGCGTTGCTGCGCTCGTCGGGAACCAGCGTGATGTACTCGCTGAACTGCAGCGCGTTTGCGTCGTTGTCCGGCTTGAGGTTTGTGGGCAGCATCTGCGCGTTCTGGTTGTTGCGGTTGCGGAAGTTATGGTCGCGGTTGGCGCGGTTTGTAGCGGCGGTTTCCGCCGCCTTTTCGTTCTGCGCGTTTTTCTGCGCGGCCTGCTGGCCCGACACGACTTTTTCAAGGGCAGCGTGGATGTCGTTGGCTTTGCCGTGCTTGATATAGAATACCTCCGACGTCGTCAGCGCCTGAGAGTCAACGTCGAGCTTGGCGATTATTTCCTTTATCTGCGCCATGTTCCCGGGTTCGGTCACCACAACTACCTGGTTCGTGCGCTCGTCGGACTCTATGGACGTCTTTTCCATGTACCTTCTGAGGGCGTCGCTTTTGAGCGACTGGATTTTGCGCTTGAGCTCGTCGGCCGACATGTTTTTGAGCTGTATTATTTCAATCTCTTCGGTTATGGCGACGGGCTTGTCGAGCTCTTTGAGCAGCGTTTCGATGCGCTGGTGGTTGACGAGCGCGTCGGTGAGTATGAGCGCGTTGCTACGCGAGAACATCGAAAAGCTCGCGCCCTTGTTCATTCCTATCATGGGGAGTATGGCCTCCCTGAACCTGTCCACATCTATATATTTGAGCTCGTAAAGCTTAGAATATATCTGCTGGCTTGGGGGAAGGTCGAGCGCGCTGCCGAACAGAAACTGCGGGGCGAGCCTGCCCGCGCCGTCCTGGGCGACTTCAACCTTGAAAAACTTTTCGCCCATGGGCGTCGTTGTTATGCCGTTTACCGCTAGAACCGACTTCAGCGCGAGTATCGCGTCTTCGCGCGAAATCTTGCCGGTTGACGCGAAGTTGATTTTCGCGTCGGGAATCTGCGCCGACTGTATGGCTATCTGCCCCGAAAGCGCCTCTATTATCTTTACCACCTGCGCGGGGGACTCGTCCACGAGCATGAACGGCCCCTGCATGTCTCCGCCGTCCGGGGCGGCTTTTGTCTGGGGAGGGATGCTTGCGGGGGGCTCCTGCGCGTACAATAGGGAAAATGCTAGAATGGCGGCTGCCGCCGGAATGAGCGCAAGGCGGCGCGCGCCGTTAAAATATTTGGGGCTGAACATATGCTGACTTTTTGGGAATTACCGGTACGTGTTTTTAATAATGTGCCAAGGGGGCGTGTTCGTCAATGTTTCATAAGTGTAAATGCAAAAAAAAGTGCAAAAGTTTCCATACGCTGCATTTTTTTGCAATCGCTTAAAAAAAAGTAAAAAATAGATTGCATTTGTCCGAACAACCCATAAAGTCGCTTCCCATGAAACTTCGTAATTTACTTTTGATATCCCTCGCGGCTGCGGGCTTTGCGCTGAGCGGCTGCAATGTCGCAAACGATACTACCGCACACCAGAAATCCACTTTCTGGGGTCTCTACACTTACGAGCCTGGTTGCTACACCCCCACGAGCGACTTCTCCATCAATGCGCGCACTGAAGACGTCGCCGGCATGGAACTTCCCTCGGGCGACAGAGTATCCTTCCTTTGGGGCCTCGTTTCTGTCGAAGACTACTAAGACGCGATTTCGCCCCGACGTCCCGTGGCGCGACGGCGATAACTATTTTGATCACCTGTCGAACGGCTTCAATGCGCCTTCGGCAGGTTTTTTTATCCATTGGCAATGTCGGCCGAAAAACTCATATACTGCATAGACATAGGCAATACGCGTACGCATTGCGCCACGGTTCGCGCGGGTGCGGAAGGCTGCCGTGTGCTGGAGTCGGACGACTACCAGAGTTACGGTTTTGCCGATTTTTTTGAAAAATCGGGTCTTTTGGAAAAAAGCGGGGCGGACTGCGTCAGCTGGTGCTCCGTCGTTCCGCACTACGCGTCGGAACTTGAAGTTGTGCTTAACGGCGTCGACTCTATGCGCCTTACGGGGGAAAACAGCCCGATATTTCTGGACATGAAGGAACCCGCACAGGTGGGCCACGACAGAATCGCCGATGCGGTCGGCGCGGGAACATTTTTCAAGCCCCCGTATATTGTGGTGGACATGGGGACCGCCGTTACCATCGACTTGGTTGACAAAAGCGGCAATTACGCGGGCGGCGCCATCGCCCCCGGAATGCACGCATTTACCGACTATTTGAGCGAGCGCGCCGCGCAGCTTCCCAAGATAAACCCGTCCGAGGCCGATTTCGAACTCAGCGTGGGAAAAAATACGGCCGAAGCCATGTATGTGGGCTGCGCAAAGGGCTTCTGCAAGCTGGCCGACGGCATCATAGCCGACATCGAAAGGGATTTTTTCGGCGGGGAATCCGCCACGCCAAAGACGGTGTTCACCGGCGGAAGCATTTCGCTCCTGCCGAAAAATTGGCTTGCAGGCAGGCGGGTGGAGTACAATCTTGCACAAATTGGACTTGCGCATTCATTTATAACAAATAGAAACAAACCATGAAAAAAATACTTGCAACATTGCTGTCAATCGGTGCGGCGGTCTCCGCCATCGCGCAGGACACAACGCCCGAAATGCTCAAGAAAAAGGAGTTTTTTGACAAACCCGAGCTTTACGAGGCCGCTTCCATTTTTATGGACAGGAACGCCAATCAGGCGCTGATCGCCGAATACGAGGCAAACCCCTCCCAGTACGCCCCCGCACAGCTCCTGCCCGTGGCGGTTGTGTATTTGAGCGCCGGCAATATGGAAAGGTCGAAGGAACTTTTCGAGAAATTTCTCGAAGCCAAGCCCGATAACGCAAGGGCCACGCGGACACTCGGCACAATTGCCATGATTTCCGGAAAGCGTGAAGACGCCATAAACTATTATAAGAAAGCCTACGACCTCGGCGACGAGCGAGCGGCAATCGCCCTTTGCAGCGCCTATATAATGAACCAGCAGGCCGAAAAGGTCGCCGACTATGTCGAGCCGCTCAAGAAGTTTGCGAAAGACAACCTCGACTCCGTCAATATTCTCCTCATATACGCGCTGAACCAGAAGAACGAGGACCTCGCCAAGGAAGTTCTTGCCGCCATGGAACCCCGCAAGGCTCTCGAAAGCGCGTCTCCTGACGGCATGAATTCATCTTTCCGCCTTTTCATGGCCAATCCCGACGTTTGGCCCATGGGCGCCAGGATAATTCCCGCGCGCGCCGCGGCGCTTATTGAAGCGTGGCCGCTCGCCAACAGGATTTATAAGGAAATCCTCGAAGCCCAGCCCGACAATATGACGGCGCTGCGCGGCTTCGGCCTCGTGGCTTTCCGCACAGGAGACGTCATGGGTGCGGCAAAGTCCATCAAGAAGGCCTACGACCTCGGCGACAAGGACGCGGCCCTCGACGGCATGGAGCTCTTCATTCTTTCCAAAAAGCCCTATGTTTGGGACATGTTCGGCAAGCTGGCCGAAGACATAGCGCTCAATCCGAATCTCCGCGCGGGCCTCGTGCAGTTTGCCGTTCAGAACGACAACAACGCCGACATGTTCTATATGGCCGCCGTCGGCGAAGGCTCAGACCTGCTTTATAAGGACAGGGCCGTGCGCAAGCTTCTCGAGGACGGCGTGAAAAAGTACCAGTCCGACAAGCGCGCGAAAGGCGTGGCCGACACACTGAACTCCACTTCCGCACAGCAGTAGAAAATGCTGCCGAAGAAGAAAAAGGTAGACTACGCCGCGCTCAACAGCCCATTCATGCGCATCCCGCGCATGAGCGTGCCGGCGGCGCGCGCGCTTTTGGACCTCAATTTTAACGAAATCTACGAGCTTCGCGGGAGGGATCCCGAGGCGATTTTCGCGGACTTTAAAAAAATGCGCAGGGAAGCCCCCGCGGACATGCTCAAATACATGAAAATCGCAGTGGACTTCGCGGAAAACGAAGACATTTGAAATGCTGCATGACGACAAACTTGTAATCGGCGGGCGCGAATTCGGCTCAAGGCTCTTTCTGGGCTCGGGCAAATTCCAGTCGCCGGAGATGATGAAGGAGGCCATAGCCGCAAGCGGCGCCTCAATCGCGACGGTGGCGCTAAGGCGCATGAACCTCGGCGCGGGCAGGGACGAAAGCGCGGATATCGCCGAGCATCTGGATTCGTCCAAATACCTCGTCCTTCCCAACACTTCCGGCGCCATGAACGCCGAAGACGCCGTGAGAATCGCGCGCCTCGGCGAGGCTGCGGGATATGGAAAATTCGTCAAGCTGGAGGTCCATCCCGACCCCAACTATCTTTTGCCCGACCCGATAGAAACCCTGCTCGCGACGGAAAAGCTCGCGAAGGAGGGCTTCAAGGTTCTCGCGTACATGAACGCCGACCCCGTTCTTGCCCTGCGCCTTCAGGACGCCGGCGCCGCCGCCCTCATGCCGCTGGGTTCGCCCATCGGAACTAACAGGGGCGTGGAAACGCGCGCGCAGATTGAAATAATCATAGAGCAGTGCGACCTTCCCGTCGTAGTCGACGCCGGGCTCGGCATGCCTTCCCACGCCGCCGAAGCCATGGAAATCGGCGCGGACGCGGTAATGATAAACACGGCGGTTGCGATAGCCTCCGACCCCGTCGAAATGGCGAAGGCCTTCGCAAAGGCCGTCGAGGCAGGAAGAGCCGCGTATATTTGCGGCTCGTCCGCCCGCTCCCTGCTCGCTTCGCCCACCAGCCCGCTTACGGGCTTCCTCGACTGATGAAAGAAACTTTTCTTGAAGAACTCCGCTCGCGGGACCTGCATTCCCTTGCGGCGGAATCGGCGCAGGCCGACGAGGCGCGCGTACGCTCCGTGCTCGCAAAGGGCAGGGCGGACACCCTTGAAGAATTCGCCGCGCTTATTTCGCCCGCCGCCGAGAAATTTCTCGAGCCCATGGCGCGCATTTCCTCCGCGACCACCCAAAAATATTTCGGCCGCACTATGCGCCTGTTCGCACCGTTGTACTTAAGCAACGAATGCGTCAACAACTGCGTATACTGCGGTTTCGCCCGCCGCCACAGCATTGAGCGCCGGACACTCTCCCTCGAAGAAATCGAGCGCGAAATCGACGCCATTTACAAACTCGGCTTCAGGAACGTACTTCTCGTGGCCGCCGAGCACCCAAAGCTCGTGTCGTCCGGCTACATGGAGGACGCCATAAAAATTTCCCTGAAGAAAATGCCGTCCGTCTCCATAGAGATAGGCCCGTCGCGCGTCGAAGACTACAAAAAATACGTCGAAGCAGGCTGCGAGGGCCTTACCGTATTTCAGGAAACATACGACGAAAAGGTCTACCCCACCCTCCATCCGTCCGGCCCCAAGTCCGTCTTTGAATGGCGCCTTGCCACTCCCGAGCGCGGCGCGCAGGCCGGAATGCGCAAACTCGGCCTCGGCCCCCTCCTCGGCGTCAACAACTGGCGCTTCGAAATACTCGCTGTCGCCCTGCACGCGAAATTCCTCATGAAGCGCGCCTGGAAAAGCCAGATTTCCATCAGCCTTCCCCGTATGCGCCCCTCCGAAGGCTGCTTCAAAGTCCTCGCGGAAAACATTCCAAACGACAGGCAGCTCGTCCTCGTTACCTGCGCCCTTCGCCTCTTCCTGAGCCGCATTTCCCTCGTCGTGTCCACACGCGAAAGCCGCCGCCTGCGCGACGGCATGATGAATATCGGCGTCACCCAGATGAGCGCATACAGCAGCACCAAGCCCGGAGGCTACGCCGACGCCGAAGACAGCGGCGAACAATTCCACATCGACGACAACCGCACCCCCCAGGAATTTGTCGCCGCCCTACGCTCACACGGCATCGACCCCGTCTGGAAAGACTTCGACGCCGGCTTCGTTAGATAGATAAATGCCTTTTTTAAAAGCGGGGCTCATAGCCGCCCCGCACCCCGCCTAGCAGGCACACCTGCACCTCGGAACTATCGTTCCTCCTTGACGTCGTTTGTTTTGAATCTTCCGCTATTGCTAACGCAATGGCTGAATTATTTATAGCTGTTGGTTTTGATTATTTGCATATACTGTGAAGCGCGAACTGCTTACGGTAGCTTCACCGTTTATCGATGTGCAATGCACATACGATAAACGGCGCATCATGTTCGGAGCGCGGGTGCGCTCCTCAGTGGGTTGTGTGAGCTGTCTTTGGTCGGCGGGCGAAGCGCCGGTTTCGCCATGGTTTCCATTGATTAAACGAACTGACTGTATTCTTTATTTTGCAATGGGCTTGAGTTGCGCAATGTGAGTTCGTTACAGCCCATCCAAACAGCAATGCGAAAGAACGTCAGTGAATGAGCAGGTAATCGAATTGCTTAACAAGTATAGTGATTAGGAGCTAAATTTCGTAGAATCGCGTAAAGACCGCCCCGAGGCTTTATTGTAAAACTATATGCATGCATATAGTTTTAGCCTGCCCGGGTATAATGGGGGAAGGCGGAAGAATTTGCGTAGCAAATCCGCCTGTTGGGGCGTAGCCCCACTATGCCCGGCGAGGCTCTCGTCCGGCAATAAAGACTTGTAGCTGCGAGACAGGCCGCATTTCATCGTTTTTTCTTATAAAAGAAAACATGAAATACAAACAAATCAGCCCATTGCTGTAAGCAATGGGCGAAAGGTATAGAATAACCAAGGTCACAATGAATGGAAGCCTTGCTTCCTAGCGGGGAAAACAAGCGAAGCGCGTTTAGATCTTTCGCAGTGCGAAAGACCCGAAGGGCGCGACGCTCCGAAGGAGGCGCTTCAATTTGAGAGGGCGCAATTAGCCCTCTCAATACTAAGCCGGCTATGAGCCCCGCGTTTAAAGAAACGGCTTTGGCTGAGTTTTAAATCAAACCTTTGCGTTTGGCGGCGAAGATTAGCTGCTGGGCGAAGCCGGCGTGCCTGCCGAATTTGGCGGCGGCGAATTCGCGTATTTTCTTTTCGTTGTTTTCGGTGGAATAGAGTTCGCACATGGCCTGCTTTATCCACGTGTCGACGGGGAAGGCTTCAAAGCGGGAGGCGCCGAAGAGGAGTATGCAGTCGGCCACTTTGTCGCCGACGCCGCTGAGGGTTTTTAGGTAGGTTTTCGCCTCTTCGTGGCTCATGCTGCGCAGGAGCATCGGGTCGAACTTGTCGGCGCGGATTTTTACGGCGGTTTTCTTGAGGTAGTCGGCGCGGAAGCCGAGCTTGCATTCGCGAATGAGCTCTATTGGGGCGTCGGCGATTTTTTCAAAAGGCGGGGTGCGGTGGAAGCCGGGGCAGATTTCTTCGCCAAGCCTTTCGGAGAGCAGGCGCACGCACTGTTTGATTTGGACTATCCTTTTGCTGGAACTGCAGATGAAACCGACAATGGCCTCCTCCGGGTTCTGCCTTAAAATGCGGATAGTCGGGTGGATTTCCAGCGCGGCGAGCATTATTGGGTCGCCGGTTTTTTTGAGGCTTTCGCGGATTTCGCCGTAGTCGGTGCGTGCGTCGAGGTATTCTTCGATGGCGTCATGGGCGGCATTTTGGTCGAGCTGCTTTGGGAAGGCGGCGCTTACGCTTCCGTCACTGTTCAGGCGGACTTTTGCGACAAACCTGCCGAATACTCCCACAAACTCCGGGGCGTCGCTTTCGGCGCTTTTATTCCATGTGAAAGACTGGCCGCCGTCGAGGGTTTCGCAGAAGTCTCGCTCATTGAAAACGACGCCGTCAACAGGCGTAAAGTTTCCCCATTCCATGATTAGTGGTATTGTGGTATTTTAGTTTTTCGCGTTTAGGCCCCAGAGCCATGACTGCTTTTCGGTGATGACTTTGCCGGAGGGCGATTTTACGACAATTTTCCACGCGTTGACTACGGCTTGCGAATCGGGCCAGTCTTTGCCTGTCACGCCGAGGCGTATTTCGCGCAGGACGGAGTGGGTTTCGGGCACTGTAAACGTGAACGTGCGCGGGTGCGGGTTGTCGCTGGTGTCGATGGAAAGCTCTATTTTGCAGCCGAGTGCGATGTCGTCGGGCTCCCAGCCGAACATGACGAAGAAGTACATGCCCGCGCGCTTTTTGGGCTGCGTGCGGAGCGTCAGGCGGCCGTACGTGTATTCGTCGCCCGTGAAAACCTCGAGGATCTTGCGCGTTTCGGCGTCGCTTATATAGCGGTGGTAGCAGTACGAAATGCCGGTGTTTTCGATGTCGGCGGACACGCCGAGTATGGCGGAATCGTCGACTTCGGGGGCGCTTTCCTGCTCCTGCGACTCGTCGCTTGAGCATGCGCAAATTGCAATGCACGAAAGCGCAATTGCGCCGCATCTCATCAAATTCTTTATCATGGCAGAAAGGATGGATTCAGGTTGCCCGGCGGTCAAGGTTTTTTGGCGTGTCAAGTCGGCATGCGCGTTGTGTGTGCATAAAATAAAAACATTATATCGGCAGCCGGATGTTTCTTATTTCGCAGTCATTTCCAGCCTGTGTTCGCCCGGAGGCAGCCGGCCCGCGTACGCAAACGGGCCGCCGTCCGAAGGGAGCGTTTTGGCGTGGTTTCCGTTTACGCTCAGCCTGCCGCCGCCTTCGGGGAGAGGAAGGTAAACGTCGGCTTCCATGTTCGGCGGGATTGATACGCGCAGGGAATAGATCCCTTTTTTGTTTTCTATTTTCATGCGTATCTGGCCCCTTATCGTGGGGAGCACGGCCTTTGCCCATTCCAGCGATGCTGTTTGCGGCCTTATGCGCACAAGCGAAAATCCGGGTTCGAGCGGCTCCACGCCCATGAGCTTTCTGGGAATGATGTTTGCGGGCACCGCTCCCCACGCATGGTTCCAGTCCTGGTTGGGCTTGTATTTGCCGTCCCACGCTTCGAAAGTGATGGTTGAGCCCGCGCGGATCATGTTGTACCAGCCCCTGTCATCGGTTTTGGTCAGCATGGAAAGCGCGTATTCGGCCTCACCCGCGTCGTAAAGCGCGTCCATCAGAAACTGCGCGCCGTAGACGCTGCATGCCATGCCGCGGCTTTTGATGAATGCGGCAACGCTTTTTACGTTTTTGCGGTCGGCCATCCCGAAGGCCAGCGGAAACATGTTGGCGTGCAGCGAGGCGTGGCGCGTCGCCGCGCCGTCGGCATAGCGTCCGTTCTCCTTGTCGAAGAACGCGTTGTTGAAACGCTTTCTGAAGGATTTCGCCTCGCGCGAATAAAATGCGGCGTCCTTTTCAAGCCCGAGGGTTTTTGCGGTTTGCCCCATGATTTTAAGCGCCTCGTAATGGAACGCGTTCACGACAGAGTTGTAGTCCTCAAACACAAAGCCGTCGGTTTCGCCGCCTTCGTTTTTGTCCAGCCCGAGTATGCCCTTGTGCGGCCAGTCGACTATATCCTTTATTTTGCCGTTGAAACGGATGGACGCCGAAAATTCGGGCGTCTGCAGCCCAGTTTTTGTGCTGATGAGTCCGTTTTTTTCGCGCAGCGCCATGAGTGTTCGCGCCTTGAGTGTCTCGTAGTTGGCCTTAAGGGAGCGGCTGTCGCCCGTGTGCATATAGTCGTTCCACGCGATGATGAGGGATTGCAGTATCCACTCGGTGGGCCATGTAGGGCGTTCCAGCAGGTATTCGTGTGAGCGGCGCGCCATCGAGTATTCGCGGTCGACGCCGTAGTGGCACAGCTGGTTTATGAGCGCGTCGGCCTCGTAGGGAATGCGCTCGCGGTCGCCGTCGACGTAGATTCCCGCGAAGGACGTTGCCTTGATGGAGTATTTGCACATATCCCAGACTTGGTTCAATGTTTCGTTGCTGCATTTGAACTGCGCGGCGGAGTTGTCAAAAGGGTAGTGCGCGCTTTCTCGCGCAATATCTTCCGCCGCAAGGTTGCCCGCGTAATTTTCGATTTCGCAGTATCTGAATGGAAGGACTTCGCCTATGTAATCCGGCATGAGGACGGCGTTTGCGCCCGTGTTGCGCTTGTCTTTCGGGATTTCAATGCGGTATGTATGTCTTCCTTTTTTCAGCTCAAGCTCGTGCCGCTGATAGCGTATCGAGCCGCCCGGCTTTCTGTCGAGCCTGCCGTCTTTGGCCTTTTCGCCGAGGTGCACGGCTGCGTGCGCGCCGTCTTTTTCCGAATCCAGCGTTATGACAAGCTGACCGAAAGAGGCCTTTCCAAAATCGATGAAAAAGGTTTCCGCCCCTATTTTTTTGATTTCAGCGGGGCTTTCCCTTGTTTTGACAATCGGGTAGTGCGCGGTTTTGTATTCTTCAAGCCTGTCCGCCGTGCGGAAGGCTTTTATGTCCGACCATCCGCTTTCGCCGCCGGCGTCCGTAATTGTTTTTACCCGCCAGAAATATTCCGTATTCGGCTTGAGGGCCTCGCCCGCATAAATAACGGATACCGATTCTTTCGAATTCACCGTTTCGCTGTCCCAAATGTTGCCTTTGCCGTTTTCGGCGTCTTCGCGGTTGTCCGAAAGGATTATCCTATAGGCTGTCTGCATTGCCGGAGTTCCGTCCCTTGGCACTATCCAGCTGAATGACGGATGCGCGGATGCTATTTCGGCGTATTGAACATTTTGGCCGTTCTGCGGTGCGCCGGAAATCTCGATGCCGCCGCCCCATGTCTTGTCTGTGTGCTCCAGAAGGTCGGTGAGCAGGCCGTGCGGCTTGTCTTGGGCCGCCGCTAAAATTGTGCAAAATGCCGACAGGCAGGCAATGACAGCTGTTTTGGCGTTTTTCATATGATTTCCCTTCGCATAGGTCCAGTTTCATGTTTGCGGCGGCGGCCGCAAGCGTTTTTGTCGTTTTGGCGCGGCGTTTGCGCTTGAAATGTTCTCAATTTAACTTAGCGTTCTTTCGAAAACAATGAAAACTCTCGGCAAAATATTCTTAGCTCTGTCATTAACAGCGTCTTGCGTATTCTCACAGGACAAGGCGATGCTCGACATGTTTGTCGAGAAAGGCATACTCACGCCGCAGGAGGCCGTGGAGTTGTCCAAGGGCATGGCGGCCAATGTGGTCGTGCATGAAAAGGGCAAGGCGAAGTCCATAAAGATACGCACGCGCGCGCAGTTCCAGTACGAATGGACGAATACGCGCATGAGCGCCGGGATGGGCGCGCCCAGTTCCGGCGCGAGCACTTCCGGTTTCCAGATCCGCAGGCTCTTCCTTGAGCTTTACGCCGACTTGGGCGCCGACTGGAAGGCGCAAATTGTAATGGACTTCGGCAGGAGTGACGCGTCGCACTACATCGCCGACACCTATGTTACAAAAACTTTCAGGTACGAATATCTCACGGGCGATTTGGATTTGGGCTACCGCCGCCCGATTTTCGCGTATGAGGAATATCTGTCTTCCTGCGCGCTGCCCGCCATCGAACGCTCTGTTGCCACAACCTATTTTACTGGCGGCCAGAACGGCAGGAGGTTGGGCCTCGGCGGCCGCTATGTTGGCGCATTCTATTGGGGCGACGTGCAGCAGCTTCCCGGACTCAAGTACAACGTGGCCCTTGTGAATTCCTACAACGACGCGCCTTGGGGCACTAACGACGCCTACAATACCGACGACAACATCCCGAACATAATTGTCGGCACCGAGTACGTGTTCAAGAACGACGACTGGGAAATCCGCGCGGGTGTGAGCGGCATCTACGGCGACAAGGCCAACAAGAAGATGGGCGCGGGCACGGCAAAATCCATGTATGGCGTCAATCCCTACATTCAGGGGCGCTATGGAAACTTTTATTTCTGGGGAGACTTCCTCGGCGCGGTCGTGGCCGACGGCAAAAATGTCGGCGGCGAATGGCGCCAAGCCAGCCCCTACGGTTTGAACGCCTCCGGCGAATACCGCTTCGACATCGGCACTTTCGGCAAGCTCGGCGTGACCGCCAGATACACATGGCTCGACACGGGCGGCCGCGGCATTTCCACAAAGGACGCCATGCGCCACTATCCGTCGCTGTCCGGCGACCCCGCCTACAACAACGTGCAGGCGGTCTACGGCGGCCTGAACTGGTACATACGCGGCGACAACCTCAAGCTCATGCTCGGCTACGAGTGGGCGCAGTACTCCGGAACGGCCGACGACAGGCACGCCGCGCACCGCTGCGATGCGCAGGCTTTCAGGACCCAGCTGCAGATTGTTTTCTAGGCGGTTACCGGCATGGGTTTTTTCGCGTCCTCCGCTTTTATTCTTGAACGGCGGGGTAGGCCGCGAATAATATGAGGGAATATTTTAAAGTTATGAAAAACATCATAAGAACCATATTGATCGCCTCAGCCGCCCTCTGTGCGGCATGCGGCCCCCAGGAACCCCAGAAAACGGTTTTGCAGATAGGCCATTTCCCGAACATAACGCATGCGCAGGCGCTCGTGGCCCACAACCTTTCGCGGCAGGGCAAGGGATGGTTTGAGGAGCGCCTCGGCGACGACGTCAAAATTGAATGGCGCCTTTTCAACGCCGGCCCGACGGCCATGGAATCGCTCTTCGCGGGCGCGGTGGACATCACATACGTCGGCCCTAATCCCGCCATAAACGCCTACGCCAAGACGGGCGGGGCGGACATCAGGGTGCTGGCGGGCGCGGCAGACGGCGGCGCGGCTCTGATTGTAAACCCAGACCTGAACATAACCAAGCCCGAAGACTTCAGAGGCAAGAAGATAGGCACTCCCCAGTTCGGCAATACGCAGGATGTGGCCTGCCGCGCTTGGCTCATCGAAAACGGCATTGAAGTCACGCAGACCGGCGGCGAAGCCAGCGTCCTTCCCACGCCAAACCCCGAGCAGCTCACCCTTTTCCGCGGCAAGAACCTCGACGCCGTGTGGACTGTCGAACCGTGGGTTACGCGCCTCATAAACGAGGGCAACGGTAAAATCTTTCTCGAACAGAAGGACGCCGTAACGACGATTCTCGTGACGAACAACAGGACTCTCAAGAAGTATCCCGAGCTCGTCAAAAAATTTGTCAGGGCGCACGAGGAGCTCACCGAATGGATGAAGAACAACCCCGAGGAGGCCCAGAAGCTGGCCCATGCGGAGCTCGAAGCCCTCACCGGCGGCAAGATAGACATGCAGCTTGTAAAGGACGCTTGGCCGCGCATCATTTTCACTTCCGAGACGAACAAAAAAGGCATGGAAGAGTTTGTCGGCTACGCTTTCAAATGCGGCTTCCTCAAGGAGCAGCTTGATTTGTCGAAAATTTTCACCGATGCAGGCAAGTAAATGAGCAAAGTCAGCGAAGAACTGCAGAACGTAACGGCGAAGCTTGTCGTCAGGGACGTGAGCAAAACTTTCAGGTCGGGCAAGTCGGAAGTCGCCGCGCTGCGAAACATCAACCTCAAGGTCAACGAAGGTGAGTTCGTTTGCCTCGTGGGCCCCAGCGGATGCGGCAAGTCGACCCTTCTCAATCTCGTCGCGGGCCTCGACAAGCCCGACGATGGCGGCTGCATTTCCGTCGACGACGTCGTCGTCACAGGGCCCGGGCGCGACCGCATGGTCATGTTTCAGGAGCACGCGCTCTTCCCGTGGCTAAACGTGTTCGACAACGTAATGTTCGGCCTGCGCCTCAAGCCCAACCTCACCGAGCCGGAAAGAAGGGAGGTAGCGAAGTTTTACCTGCACCTCGTGGGCCTTGAAAAGTTTGCGCAGAACTCCATCCACGAGCTTTCCGGCGGCATGCGCCAGCGTGTCGCGCTCGCCCGGTCGCTCGCGCCGAACCCGCGCGTGCTTCTGATGGACGAAACTTTCGGCGCGCTCGATGCGCTCACCCGCGAACAGCTTTACGGCGAGCTTCAGGACATCTGGGAGAAGCGCAAAAAGACCATCCTGTTTGTCACGCACAACATCCGCGAGGCTGTGTGCCTCGGCGACAGGGTGATTCTTTTCTCGCCGCATCCCGGCAGGATCGTGCAGGAGTTCGACATCGACCTGCCGCGCGCCCGCGACATCAACGACCCCGCGCTCACCGCGCACGCCAGCGAGATAACCGCGGCGCTTAAAAACCATCTGTGCGAATCCCCGGACGGCGCGGTTTCGGCCGTCTGCAAAAACAGGGAGGTACACGAGTAATGAAGGCCAAGTACAAAAGAGTCGCCGTTTCCATCCTTTCACTTTTCGCGCTTCTGGCAATGTGGGAGGCCGCCGTGCGGCTTTTGGGCGTCGAAAAATACATACTTCCGCCCCCGACCGAAGTTGCCGCGTACATCGTGCGCGCCATCGCCGACATGTCGCTGCCCAATGCCATCGTCATCACGCTCAAAAGGCTCCTCGTGGGCTATGCAATCGGCCTTTGCATCGGCATACCCGTCGGCATGCTGTGTTCGCGCTTCAACCTTTTTAAAGACTCCATCGGCCTGTTGGCCCTGGGCCTTCAGGCGCTCCCGAGCGTCTGCTGGGTGCCGCTGGCCATCATGTGGTTCGGCCAGACCGAATCTGCCATGCTTTTCGTCGTTGTAATGGGCACCGTGTGGTCTATGATTCTCGCGACAGAGCACGGCGTGCGCAATATCCCGCCGATATACCTGCGCGCCGCAAGCACCATGGGCTCAAAAGGCTTCCACACTTGGATTCATGTGATACTTCCCGCGTCGTTCCCCAGTATCCTTGGCGGCATGAAGCAGGGCTGGGCTTTCGCGTGGCGTTCGCTTATGGCCGCTGAAATTTACGTAACAATCCTCACTGGCTTCGGCCTCGGCCAGCTCTTGCACTACGGCCGCGAGCTCCTCGACATGGACCAGGTCATCGGCGTGATGTGCGTCGTGATTATCATAGGCCTGCTCGTGGACAAGGTCCTCTTCTCTCCGCTTGAAGCGCACTTGCGCAAAAAGTGGGGCATCGAATAGGTTGGGCGCGTGAAAATACGCCTGATGCTTCGTTTCGAAAGCTGCACGCACCAGTCACGTACTCAAGTACGCTTCTGCCGCGGGCAGCTTTCAAAGTCTTGCCTGAGGCACAATTTGACGCGGCCTATGGATTGCGATTGTTAAAGTGGATAATCGTTATTGAATGCGGGGCTCATAGCCGCCCCGCGCCCGCCTAGGAAGCGCAGCTTCCATTCCTGATGCTACGCATCGCTATGGATGGTGATGGGGTTGTTTCCCCGCTTGCCAGCCTATGGTCTGATGTGGTTTTGCCGCAATTTAAAGCATTGCCGTTCCTCCTTCGCGCAAAGCGCTCCTCAGAACTTCGGCAACCCTACGGGCTATGTGCTTCAAATTGCGGCAAAAACAATTCAAGCCGGAGGCGCGAACACCGAGCGAAGGCGAGGGGAAGTATGGCGGCGTAGCCGCCACCCGAAGGGCGAGACATTTTCTGCTGAAAATGCGAGTACAATACGACAATTTTGCTTCGCAAAATTGCCCGGAGGGCGTTCACGGCGCGAAGGCGACGTGAGTGGATTTGCCAAAGGCAAATAGCCGAGCAAAGCGAGTGCCGAGACGAGCACTACCGTGCGAGCGAGCACAAACGGCCCCCGCTAGGGGGTGCGAGTCAAACAGGGCATCGTTTTAAACACGAACGCTCTT